>DASQZD010000121.1:0-8551 GCA_035638855.1 Nodularia sp. (in: cyanobacteria)
GCTTGATTCTCTAACGAATATCGAGTTGAAAAATCGTATTGATACTGCATTAGGAGTAGATATACCCATAGAAATTTTGCTTGGTAATTCCAATATTCAGCAATTAGTCAATTTATTACTCCAGCAACTAGCAGACAAGAAAATAGAACTTATACTTGAAAACTCACAAGGCTCAGATCGACAGAATGAGCAGCAAAAATCAGCCATATCTTGCTTGGTTGCACTGCGAAAAAAAGGTTCAAAGCTACCCTTTTTCTGCTTACCTGGAGTGAATGGAACTGTTCCTTATCTTTCTAAGTTAGTATCTTATCTAAGTGAAGAACAACCATTCTATTCTTTTCAGGCTCCTGGATGGAATGGGAAGTCGTTACCTCTCAATCGAATTCCTACTCTAGCTAGTACTTACATCAAGGAATTAAGGCAATTTCAGCCAGAAGGACCATATCTTTTGGGAGGTCATTGTTTTGGAGGTATAGTAGCGTTTGAGATGGCACATCAGTTGCAGCAACAGGGACAGGATGTTCCATTACTGATATTGATAGATGCCTTTCCTTCAATCAATGACTCTAATCTGATGCTCGATCCAAATGAAGATAAGTACAAAACTTTTTCCACTCTAATGACTGAACGTGCTTGTACACTTGGGCTGATTGAGATTAATTTGCTTGTAAACGTTGTTAAAGCTGGTTTACAAGCTTTATCTAATTACGTGTTACACGAACTGAGCCAGACTAAAATAGTTCTTTTCCGAGCTAAAGAAGTTAATCCAATTGATTTTGATTTATGGTTTTCTAAAAGTCGCTGTCAAGATCCATCTTGGGGTTGGCAACATTTATCCTCAAAGCGACTTGAAGTTAATTTTACTCCTGGCGACCATTTGTCAATACTAATTGATCCCCATGTTAAGCACTTAGCCGAACAGATTGAATCGAAACTACTAGAACTTGATATTAACAATTGAGTTTATCTTCCACTATGTATTCTGGTATTAAGCCAATATGCTTATTCTTTACTACAAGAAGCTCTCAAAAGAGTTGACTTTTCGTTATAGAACACAGCTTTTTTGACAAGAGTGTAGCAAATTATCAACCTTAGACAATTCATGGGTTTTGAGTTCGTCTTGTAAGAGATGATACTGATTAAACCAGCCGGATATTCTTTCAACTACTCAATGTTTGGGTAAATCTCGATCTTGTTATTAAGAAAGGCTTCGGGTAGAGACATTGGCGAGAGCAGATTTATCCCCTATCTGAATGCCCGAACCTTCTATATTGGCTTTAATTAGCCAAATTTCTCTGCAAAATCACACTCGCCGCAAACAATTTGTAGTTTCTGCTATAGAATTCAGTGCGCTTACCATAGGTTTCTTATGAATCATATACTCCCTGATTTAGATTCTTGTGTTGTTGTAGTTGGAGGAGGAATAGCAGGAATCTGGGCTGCTTATAAACTCATTAATGTTGGAATACCTACAACCTTAATTACATACTTGGATAAAGATAGAGGCGGTATACAAGGTTCAACGAATCGGTCTGTGGGTGCTATCAACACTTCTCCCTTAACAAATCATGACTTTGCTTCTTACATGGATGATTTGGGGAGAAAATGCACTCATCCTTTTGTAACGCAAGCTTTGCAACGATACTTGAAGGATGAAATTGATGAGCTTTCATCTCTTGTTGCCTTAAAACCGATTAAGATTGGATTGGCATTAGAGTCTACAAGTGGCAGATATCTTTTGCAATATATGTATGAACAATTTAACTTTCTTGGAGGGCGCATAATAAATGCTTGGGTCACTCGATTAATAGTTGACAAAAATACTTGCCAAGGATTGCAGTATGAAACAAATGGTTATCTTGGAAAATTGCGTTGCCGCGCAATTATTCTTGCATCTGGAGGGTATACAGGTTTATATTCTAATTCGATAAACACTAGTTGTTTCGGAACAATATTAGGTCGCTTTATGGAATGCGGAGGTACTGCAACAAATTTAGAGTTCCTCTTTCAACATGGTTACGGTAATATTGATACCAATGACTTAACACCGACAGAAGAGATTGCTGGAGCAGAAATTTATGACAAAAATAAAAGTAGAGTTGTCTGGTTAGAAAAAATGCTGTTTGATGGTCAAGGAACTAATACACATCTTCAAGCTGTTAATCTCTGGAAAAGTAGTACAGATTATTTTATCGACCTTTCATACAGGAAACTTTATTTAGCTTGCTATGAGTTTAATTCAGTCATTCAGAACAAATATTCCCAGCAAAACGTTTGTCATAAAACCACTATATCAGAGAAAGATGCATTAGAAAAATTGTTAAAAATTTTTCCAGAACCTGCGCGCATTGAGGTTTTACATAAAATAGTTTATAATAATTACTTTCAATTAATAAACTACGAGAAATTTCAAGAATTTAAAAAAGTCTTTCCAGTTGAAAAATCTAGATTATTTCAGGTTAAGCCGATTACTTATTTTTCAATGGGTGGAATTGCACATATAAATTGCCGTACAAATTTGAAAAATGTCTATGTAACGGGTGAATGTATGCACGATTTTGGTGCAAATCGAATTGGAGGATTACCCTGGGCACTTTACTTAGTTAGCGGGCGTATTATCAGAGACCATATCGTTAAGCAACTTCAAGAAGATGAAACACAACTTGATTTTGATATTGTCCTTAAAAAATCTCATTTCAATTGGGAATTGTTAAAAGAAATTAGAGAGCGGTTGTACGAATATGAAAATAAAAATGAAAATGAAACTTATGTTGTAGAATGCATGCACTGGTTTCGTAAAAATCGGAGTATTTTAATAGAAAATAATGAACGATTAAGTGATGCTTTCGCCTGGTTAATTGTTGCCGAAGCTATAATGCAAGCTTCTTCATCTAGGAGAGAAAGCCGTGGTTACTTCTTACGTTCTGACTTCCCATTTGAGGACGAAAACCTAAATAATTCCTTTTCTTATCTCTGGTACGACCAAAAAGCGAATGCCGTTAAATCTCGATTTTTAGAAGCATCTTACTTTACTGGCAGGGCAAACGCATCTAAATATTGACGAGCCTATTTTTAAAAAAGGTGACAACCAAGCAAAAGTTTTTGATGAAATTATAGAATTTTTGCGTATTAGGGGTCTAAATATTAAGACAGCAAAGACCCGATTTGTGTCCGCGACTCACGGATTTAATTTTCTAGGTTGGAATTTCATTGTCCAGCAAAACGGAAAGTTTAGATGTACGCCCTCAGAGGAGAACTATTTAACATTCCGTAAGAAAGTTAAAGCCATAGTCAACAACTCGAATTATGGTGCTTTAGTTAAAGCTGAAAAACTTTCATCCATAATTAGGGGATGGAGAAACTACCACCGTTACTGTAAGATGGATGGTTCAAGATTCTCATTGTGGTTTACCCGTTTGAGAACATGGAATGTCTTTAATAAAGAACCCAAACTTAACCGCCATCAAACGGATGCTTTAATAGATAA
The DNA here is from genome assembly GCA_035638855.1 of Nodularia sp. (in: cyanobacteria). Classification (GTDB taxonomy): domain Bacteria; phylum Cyanobacteriota; class Cyanobacteriia; order Cyanobacteriales; family Nostocaceae; genus Nodularia. Next base: position 3,488 of record DASQZD010000121.1, read on the forward strand.
AGCATTCCCAGCAGTACCATATTCAGAAAACAAACACATCATGGTTAAGGGGAATGTCTCCCCATTTAATGGTGACATTGTTTACTGGAGTAAAAGAGAATCCAAACACTACGATGGGATAACAGCCAAAGTTTTAATCAAGCAAGACCATAAGTGTGGGTATTGCGGTCTTCGGTTCATAGACGGTGAAGATATACACCTCCATCACATTGATGGCAACCACAATAACTGGAAATCCCAAAATATGATGGCAGTACATCAATCCTGTCACCAATATATCCACATGAGCAAAAGGGATACTTAAGATTGTCGGGAGCCGGATACACGGAAACGGGTACGTCCGGTTCTAAATGGGAGGGGCGGGAGATAATACTCCCCCTCGACCTAACTGACACCCACCAAGACACCTTGATACTCAGGTATATCAAGATGCCTATAAATCGAGGTATCTTGATACTCAGGTATCTTTTTAATTGGATATCTAAATATCTAGACAGTTAGAGTTAATATCTGTATGCTCTGCTATATCGAATTGGGGGTTTAACCCATGCGAACCTGCTCATGCATCTCCCTCTCCGGTGGACAGGGGAAAACAACCACTATCTTCTTTACCTCACTGCTACTAGCACGGCTTGGCTTACGAGTGTTGACTATCGACGCAGATCCACAAGCAAATCTGACTTTTTATTTAAATCATGAGGTAGACCCAAACCAGCCCAGCTTATTTGAAGTGCTAACCGGGCAAGTGACAACAGAAGATGGTATTTACCCTACCACCCATGAAAATCTATTTCTGATCCCAGCGGATAGGGGACTGTTTAAGGTTTCAGATTTCCTGAGTAGCAGTGGTACAGGAGCATTTATCCTCAAACTACGCCTCAAATCTGTAGCCAATATCTTTGATTATGTCCTGATTGACGTGCAACCATCGCGCTCCCAACTATGCCTAACAGCGGTGGGAACGTCTGATTATGTCATCATCCCCGTCGAAGCTAACGTTAAGGGAACCAACAGCTTAATTGATACCCTGAGCTTCTTAACAGAACAAGCCAACTTAATGGCATTTACAGGGAGAGTATTAGGGATAGTTCCTTTTCGAGATCGCTGGGTAGGAAATACCCAAACCTTAGAAGGTAGGCAAAATATTGAAGCGATGCGAGAATTTGCTCTCGACATCCCAATTTTGCCGAGCATCCGCGAGTCGGAGAAGTTTAAAAGTGCAATCCGACAAGGCAAGCTGTTGTCAGACCTGGGGCAATCCGACCTGCAATATCCATTTGAGCAAATTATTAAGGCGTTAACTCATGAGTGATGCACTAGAGCGATTGAAGCAGAGGAATCGTCCGAATGTCAAAAGTCGAGATACCTCGCTAAATTCTGGAAGTCCAGATACCGCGACATCTAGAAACCAAGAACATCAGATACCTGAAAATGACGAAAATCAGGCTACTATATCCAAACAGCCGTTGCAAACAAAGCAGAGTACGCTGCGGTTGGAGCAGGGAGTAAGCTCACGCCTACAAGAGGTGTGTCGAGAGAACGGCATTTGTCGAGAGGTTCTGATTGAAGCCATGTTTGAGTATTGTGAGGCAAATCCAGAATTTATCAGTGCAGTGTTATCTGAAGCGATAACGAAGAATGATTACAGGCAACAAGTGGCAAATATGCGACGGGCGAAGTCGATGATGCAAAAGTTCTCTTAGCGCATTCTTATGAATTGCCATCAAGCTTTGAGTAATTTAATGGATATTAACCAACAAAAAGAACAATTTAGCATTACCTATATCAGAGCCATTGCCGCCGTTGCAGGTTATTCTTTATATAGACCAGAAGTCGATAACGACAGCGTAGATTTAGGCATAGTCAGCAGAGGTGGTACAGGTAAAATCCTTTCCCCAAGACTAGAACTACAACTAAAGTGTACAGCTAGAGATATTCTGGATGAAAACTATATTAAATATCCCCTCAATCTCAAAAATTATAATGATTTAAAAATAAATGCCCTTGTCCCTCGAATTTTAGTAGTCGTTTTAGTTCCAGAAAAGATAACAGATTGGTTAAAGCAAACCGAAGATGAACTTTGTATTAGACATTGTGCTTACTGGGTATCCTTACGCGAAATGCCAGACACCGAAAATCTAACCAATGTTACTATTGAAATACCCCGTAGTAATCAGTTGACACCCCTATCACTCCAATCCATCATTCAACGCATTAGTTTTGGAGATTTGCCATGAAAGTTACTATCAAAGATAGTGAAATACTCAAAACTGTTAACCCTGATGTGCTACAGGCACACTTGCTAGCTACTGGTTGGCATGAAACAGGGCGTATATATAATGATGCCGGGGCAATTTGGCGACTGAAAAAATCTGCTGCTGATGAATATGAAATCTTGCTACCTCTCCAACATAATTTAGGAGATTATGCCGAAAGAATCAGCGATATATTAAAAACATTGGAGACAGTAGAAAATCGTGACCAAGTTGATATATTAAGCGAATTTATTACCAATTATCCCAACTTCACCATGCAAGGTGTAGTCATGCAAATTGCCACTCCATCAATTGATTCTCTGAGTGGAGAAATTACTTTACTAGGTGAAGTTTTTGATAAATTACGAGAAATCAAAACTGAACTAGCAGACCATGATTATATCTTAGCCATTAAAGCCTATCAAGAACGTTTACCAATTCGCTGCACAGGTGATTTAGTAAAAGTTGATAATCATTTTCTACTCGAAAATCCCCACAATTTGCTTCTTAATAATATCTAAATCCGGCTGGTCAAGATTTTTAGGTTTTATTCTAAATAAGTTCTGATATTGAATCGCTCATCTGCTTTTGCAAGCGCTGGCGGTTATCATCATATTTCAAAACCGTCTGCACTTGGGCGTGTCTGCTGAATCGCTGAGTAGCACGGTAGTTACCATTATTGAGATCCAATACTGTGGTAATCGCACTGTGGCGGACACGATGCGGTGACATCTTCTTAGTAATTCCCGCTTGCTTGCATAGCCCATCCACTAGTCGCCTGATTGCTTCCCCGGTTAATCTTGCTCCATTCTTGTGATAGGCCAGCACGGTGAAAAGCGGTTCATTGCTACGTTTTTTCTTACTGGCTTTTATCCAACTGGCGATTGCGTCGGTAGTTTTCTCCGATAAATCAAGAACTTCCTTCTGGCTACCCTTGCCTTTACCCAGGATAAAGAGAGTTTTCTCTTTGGCGTTAAAGTCACGCACATTCAAATTGACTATCTCATTACGACGCAAGCCATTATCCCAAAGTAACCGCATAATGGCATAATCGCGCTTGCCCTTTAGGGTGTTCAGATCAACCAACGCTATAACTTGAGCATAGTCAGTCGCTGGAATTCCGGTAGTGTCACGGTAGGTTTCGACCCTTTCACCTTTGACATCATCTAAAGAGAAATTGCAGACTCCCAGCCGTCGCCCCATCTCAACCATTGACTTGATAGCACTAAGGCGACGATTCACCGTAGCTTCAGCCAGCTTTTTCTTAATCAGGTGGGCCTTGTACTTAAAAACCACAGCGACAGCATGACGCTGTTCCAGGTGAAGAAACTCTAGAACCAAATCCCGGCTGGGTTCTTTTTTGGCAATGAACAAGAAGAAATCTTTCAAGTCTTTCTGATATTCGCGCTTGGTGTTGGGCGATCGCTTATCACCAATCAACTGCTGGATAACATCGGGGTCATTCTCTAGAGAAAAGTCCTCCCCGATCGCTAACGCCAGCGAGTTTTCTAGAACACTAAGATTTTCCGGGTGAATGGGGTTCATGGGTTTAAGCAGAGGAGAGAAGATGTTTAATTTTTATTCATCAGCCAGGGCTATGGGTTGTTAATTGTAACGACCTGCACTCCCCGGCATTTTCAAACCAGGATTAGAGAGCAACTAGAAATTTCTAAATAATCTTAAAATCTTTCCATCCCCAGGCAAGCCCATTCCTACTAATCAAGAATTCTTTTCCGATTTGCTCTCGAATTTTGTGGCAAGAAGCTTTTAACTGTTGATAGTCATCAGGGTGAATATCCATTGAGCTTCTAGCGCGGGTGAGCAATTGACGCTGATTTTCTTGCCACTCCCAAGGTTGATACCACCATGAAGGGTAAAAATCTGCCTGTGGAGTAATCACCGCATAATCGCGTCCTTTCTGGATATCTTCTAGATCCCATACTGGAAGATAAGCAAGTAAATCAGTTTCTACCCACCATTGTTCAATGATTGCTGTTCCATCGTCGTCTCGTGTACCGATACGCTTTCTTGCCTGAATTTTAATTCTGGCGTTGGCAGTAATCGCTGCATATTCTTCTGGTTTAGCCGCATGAGGGTTGATTTGAATTAATTTTGTCTTGCTGTTCGTCATCTTGGATTGAAGAATAAATATTCATCGTGATTCTTAATGGCTTCTCTTTCCATTTCCCTGTTCCTCTACGCCCCTTAAAGTCCTGCCCTCTGCTCCCCTGCTGACCATCTTAGCCGTTAGGCAGTATTTATTACTCTCAGTGGTGCGAAAAGAGCTATTGTCGCACTATTGCTTGAAGCATCTGGTGGTGGGTCAGGGGGGAGTTCTTGTCAGTTTATTGACATTTCGAGAGGGTGATGAAGAGAAATTAAATTAGATGAAAGTGTAAGCGCTGACGATTTGACTAAGTAATAATGCTGATTTTGGTCTGGATATTGTTGTTTTGCCCTAAGCGAAATCAGGAGAGTCCCGATCGCTGTGGTGAAGCGATCACTTCCGGTGGGCGGGTACGCCATCGCTCTTTGTGGGGCATTGATATCAATTGTGATATCATTCCTTCCCTATAGAACCCATTTGATATCTTTTAGGCGATCAAGTAGAATCAACAGAAATTAGGTGCATTGAAGCAGTTCAGGGTTGAAAATGGGGTATTCAAGCGATTTGACAGACAAAGAGTGGGAAATAATTGAGCCATTATTGCAGACTTTGAAGAAAACTAGACCCCCTCTGTGGACAAAGCGGCAAATTCTTGACGGTGTATTTTATCAACTTAAGAATGGTTGCAATTGGGCTGACTTA
>DASQZD010000122.1:0-122868 GCA_035638855.1 Nodularia sp. (in: cyanobacteria)
GGAAATATTAGGAGAGACAGCAGATTTATCAGATCAGTTGAACACAGAGCCAATATCACTACACCAAGAATTCGCCCAGAGCGCTGATTTAGGTGATGATTTATTCGGCTCGGAAAATGAGCAGCCAGTCGTAAATTCAGCAGAACTATTAGCCAATAATATTGAAGAAAGTGCAGTATTATTCTGGGATGACAGTGAAGAGGAGTTGAGTTTAGAAGATGAGGCAGAAATATTAGGAGAGACAGCAGATTTATCAGATGAGTTGAATACAGAGCCAATATCACTACACCAAGAATTCACCCAGAGCGAAAATGGTAATTTCGTTGTGCTTGAAGAGGAGGTGATAACAGAAAGTTTCGCAGTAGAAGCTACGGCAGAAAATGATCCTCAGATTTATATCGAAGATGAATTTGCTGAGTTAGAAGCATTATTAGAATTAGAAGAGTCAGCAGCACCAAGTTCCGATGGTAGTACGATGGCAGAAGAAGATTTTGCTGATCTGGAAGCTTTGCTGAATACAAACAATTTGGATGATCAAGAGGTAACTTTATCTAATGACCAGCCATCCTACGCACCACAATTTGAACTAACTACTAACCAAGGTTCGAGTTACATTATTGCATCATCAGATATAGATGATGATTTTAGCGATTTGGAAAAACTGCTCGCAGAAGCAGATCAAACGATATCCCATTCATCATCGACAAAAGCAAAAACGCACACCAGCAAAATCTCCCGTTCTTCAGATCGTCGTCCTGTCAGATTTGAAGAAACAATGAAGGTGCCAATTAAGCAACTGGACGATATGAGCAATTTAGTAGGGGAGTTGGTGGTAAATCGCAATACCTTAGAACAGGATCATGAACGGCTACGGCAATCTTTAGATAATTTGCTCATTCAGGTGCAACAGCTCTCGAATGTGGGAGCAAGGATGCAAGAATTATATGAGCGATCGCTATTGGAAGCTTCTCTTCTGTCCAGTCGCAAAACGAAACAACCGAAACAACCTCAAGAAACTAACTCAAACACTGATGATTCCCAGACAAAAATGGGTTTTAATGAGTTTGAAATGGATCGCTTCACTCCTTTCCACACCCTATCCCAAGAAATGATTGAATTTATTGTGCGGGTGCGTGAGTCAGCCAGTGACATTGACTTTGTAACTGAAAAAAGCGAAAGAGTAGCGCGACAGTTCCGCCAAGTGACAACCCAGCTACAAGAGGGACTCACACGAGCGCGAATGGTGCCTTTCTCCCAAACTATTGATCGCTTGCGCCGAGGAGTCCGCGACAACGCCATTAAGTATGGTAAACAAGTCAATTTGGTGATTGAAGGGGGAGATACTTTAATTGACAAGATGATTTTAGATCATCTGATCTCCCCGTTGACTCATATGCTCAACAATGCGATCGCACACGGAATTGAAACGCCAGAGATCAGGCAAAATGCTGGCAAATCACCCGCAGGATACATTACGATTCGTGCCTTCTACCAAGGGAACCAAACCGTGATTTCCGTGGGTGATGACGGTGCTGGTATCGATCCAGAACAAATCAAGGTAAAAGCGGTTCAGCTCGGCATGATTACACCAGCTCAAGCAAAATCCATTTCCCGCATGGAAGTGTATGACCTGCTATTCCAGTCTGGTTTTAGTATCAAAGACAAAGCAGATGAGCTTTCGGGGCGTGGTGTCGGTATGGATGTAGTGCGTTCAGCAATTAGCGACATTCGCGGCATAGTCAACACAAATTCGACTATTGGTGAGGGAACTACCTTTACGATCCGTTTACCATTGACCTTGAGTATTTGCAAAGCTCTCTGCTGTGTCTCCGATAAAGCGCGGATTGCCTTCCCGATGGACGGGGTAGAAGATACCCTAGATATACCCGTAAAAAGTATTCAGCATCACCCCGATGGACAATCATATATTTCTTGGCGCGATACATTACTGCCTTTCCGACCGTTGAAAGAACTGTTAACTTTTAACCGTCTGCTCAGTCGCGGTAATGTTTATGGCGGCAACCGAGATGATGAAATGGTCTCAGTCGTGGTAGTGCGATCAGGAAATACCTTGATTGCTCTACAAATTGACCTAGTGCTGAGTGAGCAAGAAATTGTGATCAAGCAATTTGAAAGCCCAGCACCCAAACCCATAGGTGTTGCTGGTGCTACTATCTTAGGCGATGGTCGCATTATGCCCATTGCTGATGTACTAGAGATAATTGAAATTTTCCAAGGACGGATTTCTAAACACAATGGTAGTAAACTTTGGCAGCAACAAGAAGAGCCAACTCTGCCAGAAACCACAGTAGAAAAAATTGATCCCACAGTGCTGATTATCGATGACTCAATTACAGTTAGGGAATTACTCTCGCTGACATTTATCAAAGCTGGTTATCGCGTTGAACAGGCGCGTGATGGAGAGGAAGCGTGGGACAAACTTCGTTCTGGTCTACCTTGCGATATCGTATTTTGTGACATCGATATGCCTCGCTGCGACGGACTGGAATTGCTCTCCCGAATCAAAAAAGATTCTGAGCTTAGTAAGCTTCCTATTGCCATGCTTACCTCACGCGGTGCAGACAAACACCGACAAATGGCATTTGAACTCGGTGCTAGTGGCTACTTTACCAAGCCCTATATGGAAGAACCTTTACTTGAAGCCGCCGTGCGGATGCTGTCAGGTGAAAAACTGGTCACATCTTAAGCAGCTAACAAGTCAACCGCCCCATCCCGTAGTGGGTGGGGTTTTACCCTCCCTCAATCAACAAAGGTACGTTTGACCAAGGACAGGTAGGATTCGCACGAAAAGAATAGTGATTAATCTTCAAGTCTCATCTCTCAAAATAATTTTATTTTTGTAGGATGTAAAAAGGTATTTTAAACCAAGCTAGGGGCGAGCAAAATCGCATATAAACGTAGTTTGGATAAATTTACAGATTTTTAATCTTTAATTTTTCATTGCTTATGTCTTACCCAATCAGCAACAAAAGTAATCAAATTGATAACTACCACGGAACTTTAGTTGCAGATCCTTACCGTTGGTTAGAAGACCCAGACTCAGCTGAAAGCCAAAGCTGGATTACGGCTGAAAATCAAATTACTTTTGCTTACTTGAACGAAATTCCTGCTAGGGCAAAAATTAAACAACGCCTGACTAAACTTTGGGATTATGAAAAATATAGCATCCCATTTAAAGAAGGAAATAACTACTTTTATTTCAAAAATAATGGACTGCAAAACCAAAGCGTCCTCTACACCCTTAAAACCCTCGATGCTGAACCGAGAATTTTACTCGACCCCAACCAACTCTCCACAGATGGGACTATTGCCCTTTCAGGATTAGACATTAGTGACAATGGTAAACTTTTAGCTTATGGTTTATCTAGCTCTGGTTCAGATTGGCAAGAGTGGAAAGTCCGCAATGTAGAAACAGGCGAAGACCTCCAAGACCATCTGAAGTGGATTAAATTTTCTGGTGCATCTTGGACAAAGGATAATCAAGGTTTTTTCTACAGTCGTTATGATGAACCAAATGAAAAAACTAAATTAGAAGATGTCAATTATTATCAAAAGCTTTATTATCATCAACTGGGTACTTCCCAATCTGAAGATGTCTTGATTTATCATCGTGATGACCAAAAAGAATGGGGTTTTAGTGGTAATATCTCTGAAGATGGAAGTTATTTGATTATTTCTATTTGGCTGGGAACTGATGCGAAAAATTTAGTTTTCTATAAAGATTTAACTCACCCCAATAGCGAAGTTATCGAACTAATTAACCAGTTTGAAGCTGATTATAGTTTTATCGAACATGATGATCATGTCTTTTATTTTCGTACAGATTTAAATGCTCCACGAGGCAGAGTAATTGCCATTGATACCAAAAATCCGGCTCAGGAAAATTGGCAAGAAATTATCCCTCAATCTGTGGCGACTCTGGAAAGTGCCAACATCCTGAATAATCAATTTGTGGTTGACTATCTTCAAGATGCTCGTACCCAAATCAAAATTTTTGACCTCAACGGGGTATTAGTGCGTGAGGTAGAATTACCCGGACTTGGTTCAGCAGGTGGTTTTGGTGGTAAGCGTGATGATACTGAAACTTTTTATAGTTTTACCAGTTTCACGATACCAGGAACTATTTATCGTTACAACATGGCGACGGGGGAAAGTGAACTTTTCCGGCAGTCACAGGTAGATTTTAATCCTGATGATTATGAAACAAAACAAATCTTTTACAGCAGTAAAGATGGTACTCAAGTGCCAATGTTTATTACTCATAAAAAGGGAATGCAATTAGATGGTAATAATCCTACATATCTCTATGCTTATGGTGGTTTTAATGCTTCAATGACTCCCAGTTTTTCTGTGAGTACGTTGGTATGGATGGAAATGGGGGGTGTCTATGCTATGCCGAATATACGCGGTGGTGGGGAGTATGGCGAAGAATGGCATCAAGCAGGGATGAAGGATAAAAAGCAGAATGTCTTTGATGATTTTATTGCTGCGGCTGAGTGGCTAATTGCTAATAATTATACACGCTCTGAAAAGTTAGCGATCGCAGGTGGTAGTAATGGCGGTTTACTGGTGGGTGCTTGTATGACTCAGCGTCCGGAGTTATTTAGTGCAGCAATACCTGCCGTCGGCGTGATGGATATGTTGCGATTCCATAAATTTACTATTGGCTGGGCTTGGGTTCCCGAATATGGTTCACCGGATAACCCAGAGGAATTTAAAGCACTTTATAGTTATTCGCCACTGCATAACCTCAAACCAGGGACAGCTTACCCAGCAACTTTAATTACCACGGCTGACCATGATGATCGCGTTGTCCCTGCTCATAGTTTCAAATTTGCGGCAACTTTGCAAGCTGCTCAAGCTGGTGATGCACCAGTGTTAATTAGAATTGAGACAAAGGCGGGACATGGGGCGGGTAAACCTACGGCGAAGATTATTGAAGAAGCAGCAGATAAGTGGGCTTTTTTGCTGCGGACTTTGGACGTAATTTCGTAATTAGTGCAGAATGAGGGCAGTCCAGATGCCCAGCGCAACGCACCATCTTGATCTAAACGCGGAACTTCGTTTACTCATTCATATTTTTCAGTGTTGCCACTGCTGAAGGTGATATCTGGTTCAAGTAGCGGAAAACCCAGTAATTAAATACAGTATCTAGAATCACAGGGAATGTAGCAATGAACAGGAAAATAGCATTTCTATCTGCGGGAATACCTAAATGACTTGCTATAGTTTCCAAAATGACTTCCCAGCCGTGTGTTATTATTTCCTTCAAAAACGCTATGGGGAGACAAAAGTGTTGCTAACACATAGCGTGCTGTGGGCATATTTTGAATTTATGGCGAGGAAGTGAGATGAAGGCAAACGACAAGCATTTGTGATGCAGTTATCTAGTAGATCCAGATAATTCCAAAGGTTTTTCTGATCAAAGATTAAATTTTCTCTGTAGCGCCTAACATCTGTAAAAGTTTATCGACATTATCTATATCTCCCACAATGCGCCGAATCGGTTGCGGCCAAACTTTGACGAGAGTGGGAGTTGCTGAAACTTGATCAATTTCTGCTTGTTCGGGATTCGTTAAAACATCAATCACCTTCATTGTGTAAGGATACCCCAGCGATCGCTCTAAAAGTCCGTGCAGATTCTGGAGAATACGCTCAGTGTTTGCACTATGTCCAGCCACAAACAGGCGTAAAACATAACACTCTTCTTTGGAGTGTAACTTTTGCGTAGCGATAACTGGGGGATAATACTTAGGTTTTGATTGTGAACAATCCAAATCCACAATTAAATCATGGTCTTCCCAAAGTTGGGGAAAGGTGGAGCGATAAGTTGTTAATACCATGCGATCGCACAAACCCTCTTGCCAAGGTGCTGTTTGCCAAACTAACTCGGTGCCAAAAATCGCATTCAGTACAGCCTGATGCCGGATAACAGCCGGATAAGCTTCCGCAAAAGTGCGGACTTGATGCGTCTGTGGATCTAACCAGTGGTCAATAGTTGCAGTATAACAAGGCACTAAAAAATGTGGCGGTTCTGGTAAGTCCAAGATTTCCTGCAAAACACCACACAAATGTAAATGCCATCGACCCTGCTTGTTAGGGTCGATGCAGTAAATTAAATCTCCGCCTGGTGTAAAAAGGGCAATACCTTTAAACAACTGGGGTTTAGACAGTTTATCAGTGATCAAGTCAGTTACAGGGTTGAGGGAAAACAAAGTTTTACCCCTTATTTTACCTAACTCCGTCAGAAGGCTCACGCCATAATCTCTGATTTGGCGCTAAACTCGTCCTCGGAGAAACTGTGCCATTTCATTAGGAGTCGGTGACATTTCCAAAGCCGTTTCTTCTGTAATCCGACCTTCTTGGTAGAGATTGAGCAAAGACTGATTCATGGTAATCATACCGTCAAAACTTGCTTGCTTCATCAACTCAGTAATTTCATCATACTTACCATCTTTGATCCATTCCTTGATAGCCTCAGTATTAATCAGGACATCGTGGAATGCTGCCCGCTTACCATCAGTTGTGCGGCATAAACCTTGAGCAACCACTGACACTAAAGACTCAGAAATTGCCACCCGCATTGCGTCTTGTTCCTCACCTGCGTAAAGATTGAGAATCCGCTCAATCGTTTTCACCGCACTATTGGTGTGCAGAGTTCCCATGACCAAGTGACCAGTTTGAGCCGCTTTCAGGGCAGTATTCACCGTTTCCTTGTCGCGCATTTCCCCCACCAGAATCAAATCTGGATCTTCGCGTAAAGCTGCTTTTAAAGCGTTGTCAAATTTCCGGGTGTGCATTCCTACTTCCCGTTGTCTGACTAAAGATTTGTGACTTTGGTGGACAAATTCAATAGGATCTTCAATGGTGATGATATGTTTAGGCATCTCTCTATTGATATAGTCAATCATCGCCGCCATTGTCGTCGATTTACCAGAACCAGTTGGCCCTGTAACTAAAATCAATCCTTTGTGGTAGTGGCAAATATCCCGCAAAACAGTTGGTAATCTCAACTGTTCCATAGACAAGATTTTCAGAGGAATTAACCGCAGCACCATTCCATAGCCTCTGAGGGAGCCAAAAACATTAATCCGCACACGGGCAAAATCATACTGAGTTGCACCATCAAATTCTAGATATTCTTGAAAATGCTGAATTTCTGCATCTGTCAATATCTCCCGCAACCAACTCATAAATGTCTCTTTATCGGTTTCGGGATAATCCGTGATCTGAATTTCTCCTCGGTTGCGGAAACGGGGGATTTCACCTACTCCCAAATGAAGATCAGAATATTCTAAATCATAAGCTTGTCTAATCAGCTGCGCTAAACTCAGCGTCGGAGTGCTAGGGCTAGTTTTCGCCGTTACAGAAGAAGTAGGCATCGGTGGGGGAGTACCCGGACGATGACTAGCCGCTTGACTCGAACTCCTATTGGCTGACATATCCAAGGTTTGTGTAGCCTGGCGTTGCGTCAAGAAGGATGGCGGAGGTGGCGGTATCAGCGGCACGTTCCGGGGAGTAGCAGGATTTGAATTTGATGGAACCTGTGATTCTGTCATATAACTTTAAAATGTGAAATTGCTCTACTCAAATCAGGGAAAAATCTGTTGTGGCTACTCTGAATGCCATGGAAAGCAAACTTTTGAATTTCCAACAATCCGTTAAATTAGATTCTTGATCCTTGTATATTTTTTAGTCTCAAAAGAATATTTTCTTTTTTTTGCTCATACAGACTTGTTTAACACACTACATCCATTCAAGTCCTATAGTAAATATACTTATAAATGAAAGTTTACTTAAATACTGGGTCTGCTAAATAAGAATTTTTGGTGTCAAGCATAGACATAAATAGTCGCGCCAAATCAACGGTGACAAATTTATCAGTCTTTTGTGAAAATTATGAGAATTAGGGTGATTTATTATAAGAAATATTAAGTAAATGCGAGTTAATGAGTGGGAAACGCACGGGCATAGGAAAGCCCTAAGATTCTCTATTCCTAAAGATAGATGCCACAAACTAGTCCACAAAATAAATGTGAAGTTCACGTTACATTCACAGGTACAAAAAATCAAGTATAAACTTTAGTAAATAAATGCTCATTTTATTCAAAGGTTTCTATATACTGAAACTTCAATTGAAAGATTCAGTTAACTCGTTAAAAACGACATATGACTGAGATAAAAACCTTGCTGTATATTTTTGGGAGGAAAAGTCATGGTTTTGGCTCAAAGCTCTAATCTCGGAAAGACCTACTCCTTGATGATGATCAAAAGTTTTTTGATTTGGACTTTTACGTTGGCAGTATGCTTGTTGGTTGTCGGTTTTCCATTAGTCTTTTTAATGGCTACTGTCGGATGCTTGTTGTCAATTGTGTTGCAGTCTGTAATGCCTGTTAGTGCAGTTTTGCTTGTATCTGGCGGTTTAATCATGTTTAATGTCCTAGCAGTAATGATTACTGCTGGCGTGTTGACTTTGAAGGGCATACACCCTAACGAAGTCAAATGGTTAAGCTGGTTAAATGGAGAATCTGAACAAATGCAGACTTCTGTATATGCTGCTTGTCCTTTAACTTGTGACATCGAGGTATAGTTCGTCCTGCTCAATTCGACAAACAGAGCATCTGCCCGGTTAAGCCGGGTTTTTTCATATTTTGATTTTTGGTGACCAATTAGAATCCCGCTATCTTCAAGATACCGGGATTTTTAAACTGGAAATTTTTACAAGATAAAATAGGATTGCTATAGTTTGTAATGAGTGCTTTAGCGTTCAGGATCAGGATTTGAACGGCAATAGCCACCTACTACATATTTTCGTTTATAAAGAATGACTATTAAAAAGAAAATTTGCATTATTTTGGGGACAAGACCGGAAGCGATTAAACTGGCTCCGGTAATTCAAGTGTTTCAACAATCGCCCAAATTTGAGTTGCAGGTTATTTTAACTGGACAGCATCGGGAGATGGTTGAGCAAGTGATGCAGTTGTTCCACCTGAAGGCTGATGATGATCTAGAAATTATGCAGCCTCAGCAAAGTTTAAATGATATTACTTGTCGCAGTTTACAGGGTTTAGAAGCATTATTCCAAAAAAGTAAGCCGGATTTCGTCATAGTCCAGGGAGACACTACTACAGCTTTTGCAGCAGCTTTGGCAGCTTTTTATCAAAAAATTCCCGTTGGTCATGTAGAAGCGGGGTTAAGAACTGATGATTTATTTAATCCATATCCCGAAGAAGCAAATCGGCGGCTAATTTCTCAACTGACGCAGTTACATTTTGCGCCTACTCCTTGGGCGGCGGAGAACTTACAACGTTCTGGCGTTTTGGGAGAAATTCAGATCACAGGTAATACTGTCATTGATGCACTATTAAATGTAGCTGCAACGAAACCCGCCTGTAATGTACCTGGTTTAGATTGGAACTCATATCGCACCTTGCTAGCAACAGTCCATCGGCGGGAAAATTGGGGAGAACCACTGCAAGCGATCGCTCAAGCATTTTTACAGATATTAGATAAGTTTCCTGATACAGCCTTACTGTTACCATTACACCGTAACCCCACAGTCAGAGAACCATTACAAGCGCTGTTAGGAAATCATCCACGGATCTTTTTGATTGAGCCTTTAGATTATGGCGAACTGGTGGGAGCCATTGAGCGATCGCATTTCTTATTAACTGATTCTGGTGGTTTGCAAGAAGAAGCCCCCAGCCTGGGAAAACCAGTATTGGTTCTCAGAGATACCACAGAAAGGCCAGAGGCTGTCACTGCCGGTACAGCTAAACTTGTAGGAACGACAACAGAGAACATTGTTCAAGCTGCGAGTGAGTTGCTCAGTAACCCCAAAATCTATGAAGCAATGGCAAACGCCATAAATCCCTATGGAGATGGTCATGCAGCCGAACGCATCTTAGAAATTGTACAAAATTATCTTTAGTTAATTTCTAAATATGGCATTCCGAGTTTGGAGGCCGACAATACCATCAACACGTAAGTTATTCCGAGCCTGAAATTTTCGGACTACGCGAGTAGTAGTCGAACCATAATATCCGGTAGGTTCCACACCCAAAGCTCTTTGAACTTCCGACACAGCCGAACCGCGCGCTCCCAAACTCAGAGTAACTGGACCACCAACACCACCTTGGTTACCATTTCTAAATATGGCATTCCGAGTTTGGGGGCCAACAATGCCATCAACACGTAAGTTATTCCGAGCCTGAAATTTTCGGACTACGCGAGTAGTAGTCGAGCCATAATATCCGGTAGGTTCCACACCCAAAGCTCTTTGAACTTCGGACACAGCCGAACTGCGAGAACCTAAACTCAAATAAACTGGCCCACCAACACCACCACTAGTAATAGTTGTGACAGGGCGATTATTTGTTGTCCTGCCAAGCCATCGAGCAGAAACGAATCGATTGGGAGACAGGCGAGCGAAACCATTGATAATTTCCGTAGTCGTTATTTGAGTTTGATTAGGGATACAGTCCACAATGCGGGAGTTGAGGTTGGCATCTGCACGGACACGTAGACAACTACCGTTAGTTGTTACGTAGGTTGTTGACATTGCAGATGTCTGAGCGTGGGTGACTGTGGCAAAAAATACACTAACACCAGCTAAAGCTAACCAAGCAGAAGATTTAAGAAAATTTATCCAGCGAAATTTAGACTTAGAAAAGTTATCTGCTTTGGCTATAACTATCGCAGCCGGACGAAAGAGTTTTTTCCACTCGAACTGAAAATTAGGAACATTGTATTCAATGTTTTCATTCGCTTCCTCATTGGCCATAAACATATGTGAATAAGCCATGTAGTCCATAATGCGCTCCTTTATCCAATAAATTGAGAAGTTACAAAGAATTAATTGATTTTACTCTATATTAAATTTGAGTGAATTTGAAATTACAGCAATAATTCGCTTCCTGGTACTAAAAAAAGTGCAATTCTGCGATTAATTGGCACGATAAAAAATATCAGTCCGAATTGGTAAGCCATTGCGCCATATTTCCACACCTTCAGAGTTAACCAAGTAAGAAAAAGTACCATTATCGGCTCGATATCTGTCTTGGCCAAGATTCCAAGCTACTATCTTAATCGGTGTACTTGAGTTTTGCTTTAACTGCCCAAGATAAAATAACTGACCATTGTCTTGACAAATTTTGATCAAATTATTTGCGGTTTCACCTTGAAGAATGGTCACCCCACTGCATTCGCTCTCAAAGCTTACAGGTGCAGGATTTATCGGAGTTGGTGGGGAGGGTGGTTTTTTGTCTGTGGTTGCAGATGCTAACAAGCCAATGGGGTCAGCCGCCACTTTACCATTAGGATAAACTTCAAAGTGCAGATGAGGGGCGGAACTATTACCCGTAGAACCCATTTCGGCAATAATTTGACCTTGATTAACATTTTGACCCTTACTCACGAATAAACGGCGATTGTGACCGTAAACTGTGACAGTTTGATCAAGATGTTTAATTTCTATAGCATTGCCTAATCCCCAATTATCCCAACCTGCTTTGACAACTACACCGGATGCAGCCGCAAAAATAGGAGTCCCAGAAGCCCCGGCGATGTCAATTCCTTCGTGTTGATATTTGCGGAAGCCTTGAGAAATCAACCCCTGAGTTGGCCAGATCAAGTTAGAATCGGCAATGGGAATATGCTGAATTGGGGAATCTGGTACTAACTGAGTCAAGGCTAAAGTATTTATGCTTAGGACATTAATTAAACTCATTAATGTAATTAAGCCATAAGTAATGATATGAGCTTTTGTAATAAACATAATCATAGAACCTCGCGGGATGTGGGAAACTCAGAGGCTTTAGCCCTGAGAGGGAAACGGCTCGTGCGGTTTTAACCGCAGTGGTTTTGTGTTAAAATAAAGTGCTAAGTAAAAATTATTATCTACGTGTTGAAGCATCCTAGTACGGAGAAATCCCGGTTCCCATGAAACAACGGTTAGGTTTTACTCCTAGCGACAGTATGACAAGAAAGAGCAAATAAAGGCAGGTTGCGGAGCGTACCGCGTTTTGGCTTAGTGATAGATTCTGAAAGCATTGAAAACAATAAAAGTAAGCGCAATTGCAATACCTCTCGTACTGGTAGTTGTCTTGAGCGTTTAGAGGGATATTTGACTATCCCTTCTATGCAAGTCTTAGAAAATCTCAGCGTCTTTAGACCTGAGAGTGTCAAATAGACACTTTCTGATTAAGTGTTCTTTCAACCCTAAACTGGCCATATCAGGATAGTACATCTGTCAAATTGGCAACTTTTTAATTTGCTAAACCTCTGTGTACCTCTGCGCTTACCTCAGCGCCCCTTTGCGTTTAAATCAGACCTAGATGAAAAAAAACTCATGACCAGCAAGTTCAGGTTTAATCTGAGCAATACTTTCATGAGTTACGAAAATTATGTAATTATCGAATCAGGATTTGCTGCTGTTTACTGCTTCGGTGATCAGTAACTTCGGTTCTGGCTGTTCTTCTTCTTCTGGTAAGCCGAAAATCGATCTATATAACTTTACATACTGCTTGGCTGATTCATACCAACTGAAGTTCTGGCTCATACCACGTTGTTGTAATTGCTGCCACTGAGGTTGGAAACGGAAGCCTTCCCAAGCGCGGATCATACAGGTGAATAGGTCGAGCGTTTCATAGCGATCAAAGCAATAACCAGTTCCGGCGGCGTTCATGGGGTCGTGGTGCGATACGGTGTCAACTAATCCACCTGTACGGCGGACAATGGGGGGACAACCATAACGCAAAGCCATCATTTGACTGATACCGCAGGGTTCAAAGCGGCTGGGCATTAAGAAGGTATCAGCACCAGCATAAATCCGGCGAGATAGGGCATCGTTATACAGCAGATAAGTTGCCATGCGTCCGGGATAGCGGGATGCTAACTGCCACATTTGGGTTTCGTAGTTGCGATCGCCTGTTCCCAATAACACGAATTGGGCATCTGTATAAGCCATGAAGCGGTCTAGCATTTGCATGAGCAAATCAATGCCTTTTTGCTCTACTAACCGTGTCACCATCCCAATTAAAAAGGCTTTGCTGTTGACTTCTAAACCGACTTCTTCTTGCAGCGCAATTTTGTTAGCCTTGCGTTTATCTAGGGTATCCATGGTAAAGCTTTGAGCCAGGGCTTTATCGTTACTGGGATCGTAAACCTCAAGGTCGATACCGTTAATAATTCCCGATAATTTACCACTAATGAAAGACAGCAAACCTTCTAGTGTTTCACCGTAAGCAGGGGTTTTGATTTGTTCGGCATAAGTGGGAGAAACTGTATTTACCCGATCAGCAAACTGTACCGCCGCGGCCATCGTGTTATGTCCCTGCATATACCAAGGACACCAAGTAATTTTTTGTAAATACCAACTCCACGGCCCTTGATAAGCCAAGTTGTGAATTGTAAAAACAGTGCTGATATCAGGGTCTTGGTGCATCCACACCGGAATCATCCCTGTGTGCCAATCGTGACAGTGGATAATTTCTGGTTTCCAGTAGTTCCAACAAAATTCAGCTGCCCCATTGGCAAAAAAAGTGAACCGCCAGTCCTCATTTTCACCACCATAAATCCGGCGCGGTAAAAAGGCAGGATGTCCAAATAAGTACAATGGAACATCAGTACCAGGTAAAACGCTTTCGTAAACGTCAAAGTCCTGGAACATGGCAGATCCCTTCCAAATCGGTGCTTCAGGAATCTCCATTTTGTCTGGGAGGAAGCCGTAATAAGGTAAGAAGATGCGGACATCATGACCCATTTTTCTCAAGATTTTGGGCAATGCACCGACAACATCCCCCATTCCTCCCACTTTCGCAACGGGAGCTGCTTCTGCTGCAACGAATAGAATCCGCATGGTAGTTTTTATTTCCCTGGTTCTGCTGATCAGTTTTCAGTTGTCAGTTTTTTACTGCTGACTGATTACTTATCTAATCACATCTACTTGCCCAATAACTTAGGAACCGCGTTGAATCTCGGTAAATATTTCCTCTAAGATTTCCTGTGCGCCTTGTTTCCGCAACAGCGCTGCTAGTTCTGCGCCTAACTTTTCGGCATCAATAGCTGCACCAGTTACAGTGTCTTTGACCATTTTTTGACCATCGACGCTGGCGACTATGCCAGTGAGGGTTAAAGTATCACCATCTATGACTGTATTTACACCGATGGGGACTTGACAACCGCCTTCGAGAATGCGTAAGAATGATCTTTCGGCGAGACAGCGATCGCGTGTTTCGGTGTGTTCAATAGCTTTGAGCATGGCGATGATTTCCTTGTCATCAGCCCGGCATTCGATGCCTAAAGCCCCTTGTCCGACTGCGTGGAGCGAAATTTCCTTGGGGAGAAGTTGATGAATGCGATCGCTCATATCCAAGCGATGTAAACCGGCGGCTGCTAAAATCAGGGCATCATATTCGCCAGCATCGAGTTTTTTCAGACGTGTATTTAAATTTCCCCGCACATCTTTAAAAATAAAATGGGGAAATTTGTTGCGTAACTGTGCTAATCGTCTTAACGATGATGTGCCAATGACTGCACCTGCGGGCATAGTTTCAATCTGTTTATCTTTATATTTATCATGCACAACTAAGGCATCTGCGGGGTTTTCCCGTTCTGTAATCACTGCCAGAGTTAACCCTGATGGTAAATTAGTTGGTAGATCCTTGAGGGAATGAACCGCAAAATCAATTTCCTGATTGAGCATTCCCACTTCTAATTCTTTAGTAAATAGTCCTTTATCGCCAATTTTGGCTAATGCTACATCCAGGATATTGTCGCCTTGGGTAGACATGGTATGGACTTCAAAAGTGAGATCAGGAAAGCTTTTTTGGAGTTGGTCTCGTACCCAGTAGGTCTGAACTAGGGCGAGTTGACTTTTACGAGAACCAATGCGGATAGTACGCGCAGGACTGGAAACAACTGAAGTCATAAAAGAATATGTTAAACCAGGCAATAAATTGACTCTCATCTAGACTACCGCAGTGGGTGAGTCTTCGGATGGTTATTGTCTAATTCAGGTAAACTTTATTATTATTATTTTTACATTTGTTTACATTGTGGGGAATTCCTCAACACATATAGCTGGGGAGTAGGGAGTGGGTTAAAACCATTTTGGTGTCTAAGTTTGATTATCTGTTTATGTCTTAACTTCCTTGGCGATCGCTATATCTTGAACTCCTACACTGGAAGTCACGGAACTACACAGGCGAAACCCCTTCGGGTTCGGGAACCCCCTCACCACCTACGCGGACTATCAGGACTGACAAATAAAAAAAGAACGAACCTTCCAAGGGATAGAAGTGATAATTTTACGGTGATGTTATCAATAATTTGGTATCTTATTGATTAAAACGTAAGTTTAAACCCTATGAACCGTTCCGCTTGCCTGATCTTTAATCCAGTTGCGGGTCAAGGTGATCCAGAAGTAGAACTGGCAATGATTCGAGCATTATTAGAGCCAGAAATTGACTTAGATATTTATCAAACAACGCCAGAAGTTGGTGCTGATGAACTGGCGCAAGCAGCTGTAGAACGGGGTGTAGAAGCAATTATTGCTTCCGGAGGAGATGGTACTTTGTCTGCGGCGGCTATGGCTATAGTAAATACTGATATTCCACTTGGTATAATTTCACGGGGAACAGCCAACGCTTTCGCCGCAGCATTGAGACTACCTGACACCATTGACGCTGCTTGTCAGGCAATTTTGGAGGGACAAACTCGATATGTGGATGCAGCTTATTGTAATGGTAAGCCGATGGTACTACTGGCAGGTATCGGTTTTGAAGCGGAAACTGTAGAACTGGCAGACCGGGAAGCGAAAAGACGGTTTGGGATTATTGCTTATGTTTTAGCCGGGGTGCAACAACTGCGGAATTTACAGAGTTTTGAAGTAGAAATTGAAACTGAAGACAGAATCATTACAACGACCGCAGCCGCAGTCACAGTGGCCAATGCGGCTCCTCCTAGTTCAGTTTTGGCTCAGGGACCAGCAGGGATTATTTATGATGATGGTCTCTTAGATTTAACAATAGTGGCTCCTGAAAGTAAAGCCGGAGCGATCGCCGCGACATTTCATCTATTTCAAACGGCTTCAAACAATAGCGCAGTAGAACGAGATGATATTGGCTATCTGCGAGGAAATCGATTTAAAATAAAGGCAGAACCTCCTCAAAAAGTGGTTTTAGATGGTGAAATGATTGGTACAACTCCCATTGAAGTTTATTGTGTACCATCAGGCTTGAAAATTTTTGTCCCTTTTGAGCAAGTAATAGATCCGGCGGAAAAACTCCAGGGACTGCCGAATTTGACTATTGAGATGAAAGACTCAAACGAAGCATGGGGAAATGAGTCAGGTCTAGAACAAAGAATTAACGTTGAGGAGTAAGTTGTATTGAAACTCGTTTCTGATCCAGCGATCGCTAAAAAAATTATCAAGATGCAGCAACGGGTAAAATGGGAAGACCCGTTAATTCTAGAGCGTGGTATTGACCAAACTCGGCTGGTTTTAGCGGATGATCACGCTAATAATCGTGATTTTTCTTTTTTAGTTGTGGGTGACAGTGGTACTGGGAGTCACCGGGGACATAATCCACAGCGAGAGGTTGCAAAACAAATGTTACCCCATCACGCTGAATGTAGTTTTATGCTGCACACAGGTGATGTGATTTATTTGGTGGGGTCGAGTGAATATTACCAGCAGAACTTTATCCGACCTTACCGAGAGTTTCTCGTCGGTGGAGATGATCCAGCAACAATTGATTACGACGAAATGGTTTTCAATTTGCCCATTTTACCTGTACCGGGAAATCATGATTATTATGACTTACCAGTGGTCTTAAGTTTGCTTTCTTTCACCACTTTACCGATTCGGCATTTATTGCGCTCAAAATTAGACCTGGATGTGGGCTTACATGGTTCCAGGACAGGTAGGGCTTATGCAAAGGCATTTTTGGACTATCTCAAAGCATTTGAGCTTCCAGGTGAGTTAGCGCAACACTTAGATAATTACTATACGGCTCAGACAGATACTGGTCGCTGTCTCAATTACCAACCAGGGCATTTTACTCGCTTACCAAATCGCTATTATACGTTTTGTCACCGAGGTATTGACTTTTTTGCCTTGGATTCCAATACATTTAATGAACCAGCACCAATACCTAAAACCCGCGCCGGAAGAGAACAGCGCCGACTTTTAGAAAAACGCCGTCAGGATTATGAGCAAGAAAAGCTGCAAATCATGGAAAGTTCCGCCCAGCTAAATCCTGAGAATCCCAGCGACGCTGAGAAACTCGATGATTTGCAGGGTCAAATCTCACTAATTGAGGAATTGATTATTGATATCGAGAAGCAATTAAACACAGATAAAAACAGCATCACAGATATTGAACAACTGGAGTGGCTAAAACAAAGACTAATTAAATCTTGGAACACCGCAGATATACGGGGAAGGATAATTTATTTTCACCATCCGCCTTATGTAACTGAGTCGACCAAATGGCAACAGGCGCAAACTTTAGCGGTTCGCGATCGCCTGCGTGATGTCCTGGATGCAGTAGCCGCAGAACTAGGTGATTTGACTCAGGGACGGCCTCTAGTAGATTTAGTCTTAAATGGACACGCTCATTGCTTAGAACACCTGCAAACTGTGGATACAGGACACGCCGATTCTCATATTAACTGGGTTATTTGTGGCGGTAGTGGCTATAGTCTGCGTCGCCAAAGAATTGAAGGCGCAGATTTAAAGGAAACAGTGGGAGATACCAGTAAATTAGTAGCGCGATCGCATTTGTATCTCGGTCGTAATGGTCAAGGTTCTAAAAAGCAACGACCTTATTCTAGTTTACGCATTGATGTCACAGGCGATGCCCAACCTAAAATTATTGTCCGTCCCTTAGTGGCCGAATGGCATCAAAGGAAATGGCATAATTACGAAATGCCATCTTTTACCATTTGAGCATTCTTTTAGCCGTTCTATTATCAACCAGAGGACGGACTTTTTTTATTCAAATTTGAGTGATCGCTAAATTATTCCTGGGCCTTTACCTCTGGTATCACTTTTTTCTGTCAACTTACCTTCTTGATCCTGATTTATTTCTTCGAGTTCTTCAACACGTTTGGCGCTATCTTGTATTGACTTTTCGCGAGCGTCTCCCGGTGTTTCATAATACATTTCTGGCTCCACAGCGTAGTTATTCAGTAAACCTTCTTGGTCTATTGTGTAGCCATCAGTAGTTATTATGCTTTCTGTATTGCTTTGGTCATTTGTAGAGGCATCTTTCTGTGTTTGTTCAGTGGGAAGAGTTTTATAGTTTGCGCCTTCTCTCTCTTTACGAGCCACCGTTTCCGCAGGTATTATTCCTCGATCATAACTATCTGACTCTACACGTTCAGATGAATCTGTAGCCTGATGATTAACTTTTTCATTAGCCATATATGATCATGCCTTCTTTAAATATCTGCAACAACTAGATTAAGTTAATCAAAATCACAATACTACTATCTTTAGAAATAATTTAAATTAATAAAAAAAACATTTTTTTACACCTTTAGACATAGGCTACATTCTAATTTAATCGTAGACGAGCCGCTTGTTTTCTTTCATTAAATTCTCCCCTCTCCTTCTCCCTAGGGGAGACGCTATGCGAAAGCAAGGAGAGGGGCTGGGGGTGAGGTTCTATATTTGATTTACAAAATTACTCACCCACAATGTCTTGTTTCCATAATCGGAATTTATCAGTTAATTCTTGGCGACTTTCAGCCTTAGTTAAATAACGCAAACTAAACCAAGTGAAATAACCAATACCAATCAACTCAAAAGTTGGTGATAGTAGAGGAAGACTATTGATAGCTCCTAATATGGCAATTACTACCTTAACTGTAATAATTGCTGTCAAAATTAAAACAACATTGATTAAAGAGCGCAGATTTTGATTAAAAAAGCTACTCACATATTCAGGAAGTAGTTCCAAAAAGTGAGTTATGCTTTTAGCAATTCGTCGCCATTGAGGTTCCGGTTCATAAGCTGGAGGTAGCTGCAATAAATTGGCAGTTTCTCCCCCACTTGGTGGTAGCATTCCGACAGGTGCGATCGCATCGACTGGTTCTAGTTGCTTTTGTTCAGTTTCCATAGTTTTTTAAATTTGGTAGCTACAGCATTTATTCTAAATTACTGGATATGAATACAGATCACAATCGGGTTTGTGATCTAACTTAAAGTTTTTTATCTCCACAAGGGCAGAATGCCCACACCAAAAGATTTATCATATTAAGATGTCTCTTTGATTTACTGGGAAAGAAATGTATGAGCAACTAAATTTACTCGTAGTGAGGAAATCTATCCCTCACTACGCCGGAATTATCTACCTCGTCCTACTAATGGGGCTGAAAAATTCACCAATTTAGCCTTGTGGTGGAGCAACAACAGCGTTAACAATTACATTATTAACACCTCTAATTTCTTTTGCTAATGGTTGAATTTTAGCTAACTGATCCTGATTATTCACAGTTCCTGAGACAGTGACTGTACCTTCTTTTGTCGCCTCAACTGTTAGTTTACCATTTGGGATATTAGCTTCCAACTTAGAACGAACTTCACTGGCTAAGTCTTCCCTATTTCTCTCGGTAGTATCGCCACCAACGGCCTGATCTCTCTGTTCACGAGCGCGAATATCTGCATTTAGTTGATCTCTGCGAACTTCGCTCTGAGCATCTTCTTTAGCAGGTTGTGTTTCTCCTGGGGTTGGTGCTTCTGTAACTTCACCAGCACCAGGAGCGCCGGAATCTGTTTTAGCCGCGTCCTGACAAGCAGCCGCACCAAACAATAAAACGCAACTAATTAAGAAAGGAGTTAGCTTTTTCATTTTTGGTAAATCTTCCTCACAAATTCACAGTTTGAAAATATATCGACGTTTCTAGGAGTAGCTAGAAGCAAGTTCTGATGCTCTTCCTACTCCTAATAAAATGAAGCTCTGGTCAATGATCAGCAAATCGGATTAAACTTTTTCATCACGACGGTCAATAATGACTACTGTTGGCTCATCGCGATCAGTTGTTTTTGAGTAATTGGTATGAACTGTATCTACAACTGGTGTAGTTTCATGTCTGATTGAATCATGCTCTGGCAGATGTTCTTTGTGATCATTAGCATAATCATAAATACCAAACTCTTCAATACCGTAGCGATTGAAAATTCTTTCGGCTGTCGCAATTTCTGCGTCTGTGCCATCTACGATGACTAAATAATGTCCTCGTTCAACTCGCTCGTGATAAACTTTGGCGCGCTCTTCGGGAATTCCTAAGCCGATTAATCCACCAATTAAGCCACCAGCTGCTGCACCAATACCAGCACCAGCTAGAGTTGTCGCCAAAGTTGTGGCTGTTGCACCAGCGAGCATGATTGGCCCAATTCCTGGTATTGCTAGAGTTCCTAGACCTACTAATAAACCAGTTAAACCACCCAAAGTACCGCCAGTAATCGCCCCAGTTTTTGCACCCTCGTCAGCTTTATTACCTATCTTTTCTCTGGTTTCGGCACCAGCAATATTACCTATCTGATCTGCATCTTTAGCGATTACAGAAACTCTATCCATTGAAAAGCCGGAATTTTTCAATTCATGCAGTGCTTGTTCAGTTTCTTTACGATGAGCAAAAGTACCTACAGCTCGTCTACGCACGCTAGCAACCATTTGAAATTCTCCTAATTCAATTCTCTGTAATTTTGCGCTTTAATTTACCCGCAATAACAATCAATATCCAGGCATTTCAAGTAGATATCAAAGTGCATTCCTTTAGAAAAATGCTATCAACATTTCTATTTACACATTTTTGGAAAAAATTTACATCAATCCCTTGACATAATTCCCATCTATGTCATTAGACATAAGTACATTTATATAAATAATCAGTTATTTGATTAGTATTTGAATTTTATATAGCATTGCTCTTCTGGTAGAAAGAAGATTAATTATGTCTCTATAAATGGAAAGAATTAATTAACTACATCTCAACACGGATGAATCGACACTGCATCTAAATGAAAGCTGCGGTAACTTCATAAAAGTATGACTTTTGGACAAGATAGTTCTTACCTCAGAAAGTGTAGGTCTAGAGAATGGGCAATCTAAACTATATCAATCAGCCTTTTTAGCAAGAAATGGCTTGAATTCAGCGCTAATAGGAAAATATATTTATGTTTCAAGGTGTGGAAAACATTTTGACGGGAGTTTGGCTATCTATGGAAATAGCACCCGGAAATGGAATGTCAGAAGTTTTAACTCCAGAACAAGTATCATTGGTTTTTTCTGGACCAAAGTTGATAGTCGGACTATTAGCTGGTACTTTAATGGCTTTGGCTTTCCAATTTTTATTGACAAACTTTTCCCTGGCTGTAGGAATTCTATCTTTAGGAACTGATTCTTTCTCGCGGTCTGAGTCTAGTACCTGGGGTGGGACAATTCGCCGGGTTGAAAGTAAAATAGGTTTTTGGGCATTAATAACTGTTAGTATTGCATTATTTGTTGCTTGTTTTCTCGCCGTGAAGTTGAGCTTAATTGAAAGTATGCTCTTAGGCGCAATTATGGGTGTAGTTATCTGGTCTACCTATTTTACATTAGTGGTTTGGCTAGGTTCATCAACTCTGAGTTCCTTTGTTGGCTCTTTTATTAACACTACAAATGCGGGATTACAAGCTATATTGGGGACTGCATCTGCTACAATTGGCGCAAATGCGGCAAAAAAACAAGCAATTTCTACTGCTGAAGAAATTACAGATGCAGTCCGGCGGGAATTAACTTCGGGTTTTGATGCTGAAGGGATCAAGAATACTCTCCAAAGTTCTTTGAAATCTCTGCAAATACCCCAACTTAATTTGCCAGATGTTCGCCAACAATTTGATAAAATCCTGAGTGATCTGAATTTAGAATCTATTGGTGATGGTGATTTACTAGCAAATATCAACCGCCAAACATTTATTGATTTAATTAGCAGTCAGGTAAATTTACCCAAACAACAGATTAATCAAATTGCTGACCAACTAGAAGATGCTTGGAAACAAGTTGTTGCTCGTCAAAATCCAACTGAGCAACTAATTAATTTACTCAAATCTGCTACACCTGAAGAGTTGAAGTCCGAAAATTTAGGTGAACGGCTTCAGGAATTGGTGGGAGTGAGAGCAAATGGTAATGGTCGAAATGGTTTAATCGAACAAGGAATACAATATGGCTTGGGTGCTGCTGGGAAAGCAGTATTAAATCGGGTAAATTTTTCTGATATCGATATAGAAAAAATTACAACTCAAGTCCAAAAGCTGAGAGAAAAGGTTAAAGATATAGATGTTGAGCAAATTACACACCAATTAGAAAATATTAGGGATAAAACTACTGCACAAATATCTGCAAGATTACCACAGCAACCCGAAAATACTATTAAGGCGGATGTAGAAGATTACATTCTCAATTCTTTGCCTTGGCATTTTAACCGCATCACAATTAGAGATGAATTTGAAGAAGTTATCTATGACCCACAGGCAGATCCTACAACGACGCACCGGGAATTGGCGGAAATTAATCAAGAGGATTTGAGAAATTGGCTGAATCAGCGAGGGGATCTGAGCGAGGGGAAAGTAACGGAAATTACTCACCAGATGGAAAGGGTTCGTGAGGAAGTTTTAGAAATTGTTCAAGAGGCGGAAGTACGCGAAAAAGGCGAAGAATTACATTTACGTGTGGAAAATTATTTGCGTTCTACGAGTAAAGAGGAACTGAATACAAATGCTATTGAACGAGATTTCAGCACTTTATTGCAAGACTTTACGGATTTAGAGCTTCGCTTACAAGGCTGTGATCGTGATGCTTTTGTGCGGTTACTTTTGCAGCGTCAAGATGTGAGTGAAGCAGAAGCTGATCAGATTGTTCGTAAACTTGAAAGTATCTGCAAACGCATCTTACACCAAGAACAACAACGCGAAGGAAAAGCTAATCAATTATGGCAAAAAATTGAAGAATATCTGCGGAATACGAACAAAGAAGAATTAAATCCTGAAGGGATTAAACGTGATTTTGGCGCTTTACTAGAACAGCCAGAAGTGGGAATTCATTTAATCCGCACCCGCCTATCTCATTTGAACCGTGATACAGTTGTAAAATTGCTGAGTCAACGTCAAGATTTGAGTGAGGAAGAGGTAAACCACATCTTTGATCAAATTCAATCAGTAGGCGATCGCATTTTACAAATACCCCAAACAACAGCAGCACAATTGGCTGAATATCTCCGTAATACAAACTTGGAAGAACTCAATCCAGAAGGTATCAGGGGAGATTTGGAAACATTACTTGCTGACCCGCGAGAGGGTGCTTTAGCATTCCGCGATCGCCTATCCCAAATTGACCGTGATACACTGGTAAAACTTCTCAGTCAAAGCCAAGATTTGAGCGAGGAGCAAGTTAATCAGAGAATTGATCAGGTACAAAAGGCGATTAACAGTATTATCAAAGCGCCAAGACGCTATGCTAGTCGTGCTGCTCAAAAAATTACGGATTTTGAAGCTCATCTGGAAAACTATCTGCGTCATACTGATAAAGAAGAACTCAACCCCGAAAACATCAAACGTGATCTACAATTGTTGCTGCGAGATCCACAAGTGGGTGTGGGGAATTTAGGGGAACGCCTCGCTAAATTTGACCGTTCCACAATTGTGGCTTTATTATCCCAACGGGAAGATATTTCGGAGGAAGAAGCTAACCGGATTGTAGAGCAAATTGAGTCGGTGCGTGATGCAATTGTCAGTCAATGGCAGGAGGTTCAGGAAAGGTTGCAATCGGTAGTTGATGGAGTTTTTGGCAAAATCCGCGATTACCTCAACTCCTTGGAGCGTCCAGAACTGAATTATGAAAATATTCAGCAAGACTTTGCGAAATTATTTGATGATCCTCAAGCGGGATTTGAGGCTTTGCGCGATCGCCTCAGTCAATTTGATCGTGATACCTTGGTAGCTATCCTCAGTTCTCGTGAAGATGTTTCCCCAGAAGACGCGAACCGAATTATTGACCAAATCGAAGGGGCGCGGGATAGTGTATTGCAAAGAGGTGAACGCATCCAGCAGGAAGTTCAAAACCGCCTCAAAGCAGTTCAAGAACAAGCGAAAAAACAAGCTGAGGAAACCAAAAAAATTGTCGCCAATGCGGCTTGGTGGCTATTTGGTACGGCTGTGACTTCCCTTTTCGCTAGTGCGATCGCGGGAGCTTTAGCTACTCAATTCCGATATATGATATAGATTCCCCAATGTAGAGAAAGTCAAAACCCCTGTAGAGACGTGACATGGAACGTCTCTACATTTAAATTAATACTTTGTTTCAGCAGCGCCTAATTTTTGACAACTTTTAAAGTTTTGAGACTGATATCTGCACAACCAGAGATAAATCCACCCATTGATTGAATTTGTTGTAAATATTCTAAAGCCGCTTGTGTAATCAATTCTCCAGGCATTAAAATGGGGATTCCTGGCGGATAAGGACAGACAATTTCCGTGCAGATGCGATCGCTTGTTTGAGCCAAAGGTAAAGTTTCACTAACAGCAAAAAAAGCTTCACGGGGAGAAATACATCCTAAATTATCCCAAATAACGCACTCCTTTCTTGTTGACTGATTACTCTTACTCTCCCCACTCCCCCGGTTACTGAGCGCAGTCGAAGTAACTCCCCACTCCCCACTCCCTACTTTCATAAAACCTTGTACCAATTGCTCAATATCAGATGCAGTGTTACCCAAACTAATAATAAAAGTCAGATGTTGCAATGATGCAAACTCAGCCGTAACACCCAGTTTTTCATCTAAAATTTCTTCGGCTGCAAATCCGGTTAAACCTAAGCCAGAAACGGTAACAGTTAACCGTGTTTGATCTAAATTTGGCATTTGCAAAACCGATAATCCCGGAATTTCGCTGATTCTCCTTCTCGCTTCATTTGCAAGTTGCAAAGTGCGAGACATTAGCGCTTTTCCATGTAATGCCATTTGTTGACGTGCGGCATCTAAAGAAGCTAAAAGTATATAACTCGGACTGGTAGACTGGACAAGTTGCAAAGCTTTATTTACTCGGTCAATGTCTATCCTATCTCCTTGGACGTGTAACATTGATGCTTGTGTCATCGCACCCAGTACCTTATGAGTAGACTGTATTGTTAAATCTGCACCTGCGGCTAAAGCTGAGGTGGGTAAATCAGGATGAAAGGCAAAGTGAGCGCCGTGTGCCTCGTCTACAAGTAAGGGGATATGATATTGGTGAGTAATTTGGGCGATCGCTTGCAAATCTCCACAAACACCGTAATATATAGGATAAACTAACAGCACTGCTTTAGCGTCAGGATGCTTTTCTAGTGCAGCTTCTACAGCTTCAGGTGTTATACTGTGGGCAATATCTAAAACTGGGTCATATTCAGGATTGACAAAAATCGGGATAGCACCAGAGAGAATTAAGCCAGAAACTACAGAAGAATGCACATTTCGAGGCATAATAATTTTATCACCAGTGCCACAGGTAGCCAAAATAGCCGCCTCAATTCCACAGGTAGAACCATTTACCAGAAACCAAGTTTTTTCCGCCCCAAAAGCCTCTGCGGCTAGTTGTTGCGCTGCTAAAATCACCCCTTGGGGAGCAAACAAATTATCTAAATCTGCCAATTCTGTTAAATCAGCCCGAAAGACTTTTGTACCGAATAAATCAGCCAAGGGTTGAGAAATACCCACACCTCGCTTATGTCCTGGCGTGTAAAAAGGCGCGTGAGCATGGGTTGTACAAGCTTTTAAACCATCTAATAAAGGTGTTTTGTTTTGATTCAGCATTTTGGGGTAAAACTGATTATTCAGGAATACATACTAAAATAATCTCTAGATAAATTAGAGGTTTCTTCTGCTACTCCCATGCCAAAACACAAAACCCAAGAGGAATTTATCAAAGAAGCTCAGGCTAAACATGGAGATTTTTATAACTATAGTAAAGCACTTTACATAAGCTCCAACACCAAAGTTATTCTAATTTGCCCTCAGCATGGGGAGTTTAAAATCACTCCCAGCCATCACCTTCAAGGTGTAGGTTGTCGTAAATGCTTTAAGGAGAGAATGCGGAATGATCAAAATACTATCATTGCAAAATTTCGCCAAACTCACGGCGAATACTATAATTACGATCAGGTAATTTATAAACGAATTGACCTCAAAGTTACGATTAAATGTCCCCTTCATGGTGACTTTGAACAAGTAGCAAAAGCTCATATAGCTGGATCTGGTTGCCCTAAATGTGCCGTTGAAGGACAAGCCTTATCAAATGAAGAATTTATTAGAAAATGAAGAATTTATTAGAAAATCTCAAATTAAACATGAATTTAAATATGACTATAGTCAAGTTATCTATATCAATAACTCTACTAAAGTAGCTATTATTTGCCCACAGCACGGACTTTTTCACCAACTGCCAAGTAATCATCTTCGAGGCAGTCAATGTCCTCAATGTTCTCAAGAAACTATCACAGCAAAAAAACATGGGTTTAAATATAAGAATGTTACTTATTCTAGCATTAAATCTGCTTGCAAAATTTTGGGTAAAGATTACTGGATTGTTATCAAAAGATTAGATGCTGGTTGGACTTTAGAACAAGCTTTTGATGACGAACCTCATAATCCTCGACATCCTTTTGAATTTGATGGAATTGTCTACAACGGTATAGAAGATGCTGTTCGTAAACTCAATGCTCCTGTTAGTTATACTACTGTTAGAAGAAGGCTTGCAGAAGGAATGGATAAAGAGCAAGCTTTATTTACTCCTCCTAAATTTGGGTACGATAATGGAGTAATTTATGTAATTACTAACTGCATAAATGGTAAGCAATATGTAGGATTGACAACAACATCTATAGAGGAAAGATGGAAGAGGCACTTAGAGGTTGTTTCTAGAAAAGAGGCTTCTCTGATTCATAAAGCAATCGCTGAATTTGGAGAGAAGCATTTCAAGCTTGAAGTCATCGAGCAAGCCTCTAATATTGAAGAACTAAGAATTAAGGAGCGTGAATGGATTAAGAAACTCAATACTCTTACACCTGAAGGTTACAATGTAACTTTAGGTGGAGAAGTTGGTGGTGC
Source organism: Nodularia sp. (in: cyanobacteria) (assembly GCA_035638855.1). GTDB lineage: Bacteria > Cyanobacteriota > Cyanobacteriia > Cyanobacteriales > Nostocaceae > Nodularia. Next base: position 27,148 of record DASQZD010000122.1, read on the forward strand.
GCCAGGTAAACCGACAAGACTTCCTGGAGATCCTATACTATATCCATCTCTTCAAGCAGCAGCTAAAGCTTTAGCCGAACGAGAGGGAATTAACCAAGAAGCTGCTGAGAAAAGAATTTATATAGGTCGGGTTGATGTCAATAAACCTCATGGTATGTCTAAGACCCGAATTTATAAGTATTGGGACAGATTAGTTTACCAATCTGCTAACCCTAACTCTAAAAGATATAAAGGTTATATTGTTTGTGAAGATTGGCAGAATTTTCGTAAATTTTTTGAAGATATGAATGAAGGATATCAAGAAGGTTTATGTCTGAAGCTAATTGATCCAAGCAAGCCTTACTCTAAGGAAAATTGCTGTTGGATGACCAGATGTGATTTGCATAAAAAACATCCCATGTGGGAAAATCGTAATCCTTAAAATTTGGGTATAACCATTTGGGAAGATGTCAACGGTTTAAGTTATCATCTAGCTTGGAAAGGTTGAATAATAAAATTAGACCTATCGTGATTTATCCCAGAGCAATTTCTGTACCCGAACCACAAATACCCAACACTGAACCAAATCCGTTACCGAGTCCCCAACCATTACCCGCACCAGTACCAGAACCTGTCCCAACCCCCATTCCTCAACCAATTCCAGCACCCATTCCGCAAACGGTTCCAGGAACAATACCCCAAACTATCCCTGAACCTGTTTAAATTGACTTTGTAGTTAACAAAATCTCACATCGAAAATGCTAAGAGCCGGAATTGTCGGACTTCCCAACGTCGGAAAATCTACTTTATTTAATGCTGTAGTGGCTAACGCCAAAGCCGAAGCAGCTAATTTTCCTTTCTGCACGATTGAACCGAATGTGGGCATCGTCTCAGTACCGGATGAGCGTTTAAATGTTCTGGCTAACATTGCCAGTTCTGTACAAACTATACCAGCGCGGGTTGAGTTTGTCGATATCGCCGGCTTGGTTAAAGGTGCTAGTCAAGGAGAGGGACTAGGTAATCAATTTTTGTCCCATATCCGGGAAGTTGATGCAATTATCCATGTGGTGCGTTGTTTTGAAAATGAAGATATTATCCACGTCGCAGGTTCAATTGACCCAGCGCGAGATATTGAAATCATTAATTTAGAACTGGGTTTATCAGATTTAGCGCAAATTGAGCGTCGAATTGACCGCACTCGTAAACAAGCTCGTACCAGCAAAGATGCACAGTTTGAAATCACAATTCTGGAAAAATTAGTTGCTGCTTTAAATGAAGGTCAATCTGTACGTCAAGTTAGTTTGTCTGAAGAAGAAGTAGAGATTATTAAGGGGTTTGAATTACTTACCAATAAACCAATTATCTACGCTGCAAATGTTTCTGAAGAGGAATTAGCAACGGGTAATGATTTTGTCGAAAAAGTTCGGCAAGTTGCAGCTAGTGAAAATGCCCAAGTTGTGATTGTTTCGGCGCAAGTAGAAGCGGAATTAGTTGAATTACCAGAAGCGGATAAAGCTGATTTTCTGGAATCTTTAGGTGTCAAAGAAGGCGGTTTAAAATCTTTGATTCGGGCTACTTACGCTCTTTTAGGATTGCGGACATATTTCACCTCTGGACCCAAAGAAACCCGCGCTTGGACAATTAACGCCGGAATGTCTGCACCCCAAGCTGCTGGTGTGATTCACTCTGATTTCGAGCGGGGATTTATTCGCGCTGAAACCGTTGCTTATGACGCTTTGGTTACACATGGTTCTATGAATGCTGCTAAAGAAAAAGGCTTAGTTCGCAGTGAAGGAAAAGAATATATTGTGCAAGAAGGGGACGTAATGTTATTCCGGTTTAATGTGTAGATGAACTAGGCATTTTGGGGAGAATTAAGAATTAATAATTAAGAATTAGATGTTTTTAACTATTAATTTTTAATTCACTTTTCCCCCATAATGTACACAGAGGAACCAAAGTTTTCATCATCTGTACCCAAAACTACACCACCGTTTGCACCGGGGACGAGTTCTATTCCTTCAATTTTGCGGTAATTAGAACGGTGGAGAGGTGTAAATTCTGTATTTTGTCGCCAAAGGATTTTATTACTATCAAATCCCAGAGAACCTGCAACATATACAGCCGATTGGAAAGGGCCATCATCCCCAGGATCACTGGTTGAGGTGATATATACAACTCCCGTGGGGTCTATTTTAATATCGGAAATATGCCGCACATTCTCAGAGGGAAATGGTACTTGCAAATTGCTGGAACCTGCAAGAGTAATTTGATATTTAGCTAAATCAAATATTCCCCAATAAATGATTCCGGGTTGTTCTATTGCGCCTCGATGCGCCCACATAGCAATTATTTTATTATCTATATCTTGTAAACTAAATCCTTCAAAGTTACTACTTTTAGGAACTGCTGGTAAGTTGAATTCTTTGATAACTCTAACAGCTTTTTTTGCAGGATTTAATTGTATATAATAAGCTTTGCCAAAACTGGTTAAAGCGATAAATTCAGTATGATTTTTTCCGGGAACGGATGTGATGGCTTCTAGGTCGATGGGTAATTCTGTATCACTTGGCCAGTCTATGGGAAAATATTCAGGTGGTTTTTTACCCTGAATACTAATTATGGCGAGACGACCTTGGTTTTTTTGTTTGTTGTCATGGACAATCAATAATTTAAGGGTATCATTTTTCTGTTCTACTAAAGCAATACCACTAATACCAAATAAAATACCGCCCCGAATTAATCGCCAATCTCGCGCCAAAGTTGGTTGGGATATAAGTAAAAATGCAGTTAAAACAACTATAGTGATGATTAATCTGAAAATTCTCGGCATTATCAAAAATGTGTGTAAGTCCTAATGATATCAAATGTGATTTAATCTCCAAAATATTTTTGTTAGCAAACGGTGGAAAGAGATGACATTGAGTGAATCAGCAACACCAATACCTGAAATATTATCTTTGACTACAGAAAGTTTTACCTATGCTTTGCAAGTTCTGGCTAATATTGATAGCGATTTAGCTCGAATTTTAGAGACATTAGGAACTCCACCCAGATGGGAAAGAGAATCGGGTTTTCCCACGCTGCTGAGGATAATTCTGGAACAGCAAGTTTCTTTAGCGGCTGCGAATGCTGTATTTAATCGATTAGCTGGAGTTGTTATTTCGCTAACACCAGAAAATTTTATTAAACTTGGGGATGTTCAATTACAAGAGATTGGTTTTAGTCGCCAAAAGATGCGCTATTGTCGTGAATTAGCAGGTGCAATTTTAACTGGTCAGCTTGATCTCGCCCAGCTAGAGACAATGGATGAAACGGCGGTTAGAACTGAGTTAAAGCTTATTAAAGGTATTGGAGATTGGACGGTTGATATTTACTTGCTGATGGCGCTGAAACGTCCTGATGTGTTTCCTAAAGGTGATTTAGGAATTGCGATCGCTCTCCAGAATATCAAAAATTTACCGACACGTCCAACACCTGCACAAATAGAAGTAATTGCTCAAGACTGGCGACCGTGGCGCGCAGTTGCTACTAGAATTTTATGGCATTACTATCTCAGTAATGCCAAGAGGAAATCAGTTACAGTTGACCTGTGAATACTAGTTGGGCTGGCCCTGTCATGTAAACTCGTTGGTCGATTTCTGACCATTCAATTTGCAAGCAGCCACCAGGTAATTCTACAGTGGCGATGCGATCGCAGTTTCCGGTCAATACACCCGCGACTAAGGCAGCACAAGCACCTGTACCACAAGCTAATGTTATACCTGCTCCTCGTTCCCACACCCGCATTTTTACATAGTCGCGACTGACTACTTGAATAAATTCAGTATTTATGCGTTGGGGAAAAGCTGGGTGATGTTCAAATTGGGGTCCGATAGTTTCGAGAGGAATGGCGGCGACATCATCCACAAAGGTTATACAGTGGGGATTTCCCATACTTACACAGGTGACTTCCCAAGTTTGACCCGCGACTTCTAGGGGTTGATTAATCACTTTTGTCTCAGCCGTACCCAGGGTTGTAGGAATTTCCCCAGCTAGTAATCTCGGTAAACCCATATCTACCTTGACTTGACCATCAGCCATGAGTTGAGGTGTGATCACGCCAGCTAGGGTATGAATGCGATATGAGTCTTTGTTTCGAGATTCGCCTTCTAAATCGGCTAAAAACCTGCCTAAACAGCGAATCCCATTACCACACATTTCCGGTTCTGAACCATCGGAATTAAAAATCCGCATCGTATAATCAGCACCGTTTTCTCCTGGTAGGGCAAAAATCACACCATCAGCACCGATACCAAAGTGGCGATCGCACAATTGAATGGCTTGCTCTGGAGTCAATACTGGTAAGCATGAAGCGCGATTGTCAACTAAAATAAAATCATTTCCCAAACCGTGATACTTAGTAAATTCGATTGCCATTTTTCCTATGATGAATTATGAATGATTAGAGATGGGGTAGTTCATATAAGAGCAAATAATTTTCCCAGTTCTAATCCCTACTCCCTACTCCCTACTCCCTTATAACTAAAAATGCCTACAAATCAATTTGATACGTCACTACCTAGCATTCGTCAACTACAAGAACTAATTAAACAAAAAGGAGTGATCGAGTTGAAACTAATAACTGGTGATCTGCTGACAGGTAAGGTTTTTTGGCAAGATCAAAACTGTGTTTGTATTGTGGATCATCATAATCAGCAAACAACAATTTGGAAACAGGCGATCGCTTACTACAAGTCTAAGTAATGATCATTCGTTTCTTTTCTGTGGATGTAGAGACGTTATATATAACGTTTCTACATAATTTTGGCGTAACCTCACATAAAATTGGGATGAGTCAAGAATAAGATGTCGTTAAAGGTGTGGTGCTGCTAGCAAAAAATGGTTGTAGTTGATTTACACTCGACAATTTACCGCATAACAGCAGTTGATCACCCACTCGGAGATCAGTTTTTTGCTCAGGACTGCGGATAAATTTACCATCTCGCCGTATTGCTTGCACTTGGACTCCTGATTCTGGGTGCAGATCCAAATCTGTAAGGGTGATACCTAAAACGGGACAATCAGCATTAATCGTAATCCACTGACAAGCTTTATTTTCTCCAGGAATAGCCACCTTTCCCTGAGCAAATTCTTCTAAAGCTGCTAATTCCTCAGCTGCGCCTACTACCAACAAGCGATCGCCTGCTTCTAATCTAGTTTGAGCATCGGGATAATCTATTTCCGCTTCGTTAGCCCGGCGAATAGCCATTAAACTTGCGCCTGTTAAGTAGCGGATATCGGCTTCGCCTAAACTCATATTAATCAAAGGTGAAGTCGCTGGTAAGGTATACCAACGGCGATTTAAATCACGAGTGGCTTGCTGCAAATCACGGGAAACTTGTGAAGGCGATCGCTCTGGTCGTAATGTTAAATAATGATCGTTGCGAATTTGTTTCATTTCCTGTTGCACCACCAAGGATGAAAACCCTAAGCCTGTTAATAAATGACTAGCCATTTCTAAGCTAGCTTCAAACTCTGGTTGGACTACTTCCTTCGCTCCCAGTTGATACAAAACTTCAATATCTTTATCTTGCGTAGCGCGGACAACCAAATCTAATTCCGGACACAATTCCAAAGCCCGTTTCAGAGAAAGCCGGGTACTCATCGGATCAGGAAGTGCGATCGCCATTCCCTTCGCATGATTTACCCCCGCAGTTTCCAGAACGTGAAGACTCACACAATTACCATAAACATAAGGGACTCCCTCCTCCCGTAACTGCTGTATCCTTCTTTCTGATTGGTCGATCACTACCACAGGTAAATCGTGTTGTTGTAACAACTTCACCAAATTCTTACCCACTCGCCCATAACCGCAGACGACAAAATGACTTTTTGAAGGTAAATTTTCCGAGACATCACGCGGATAAATTTCTTCTAAATATGGTTGCAACCAAGGCATTGATTCGGCAAAATTAAATAAAAATGGCACTAATCGCAACACAAAGGGAGTCAGCATCAAAGTAACTGCTGTCGTTCCTAAAATCAGCAAATATACTCGGCGAGAAACTAACCCCAAAGCCTGTCCTTCACTGGCTAAGACAAAGGAAAATTCCCCAATTTGCGCCAGTCCTAACCCAGCAATTAAAGCTGTTTTCAACGGATAGCGAAACAGTTTTACCAAAGGCGTGATAATTAAAAACTTACCGACAAATACCAATGCTACCAATACCAAAATTAATTCTAGATTCTGCCATAAAAACACTGGGTCAATTAACATCCCAATGGCGACAAAAAATAAACTAGCACAAATATCTCGCAGTGGTTCGACATAAGTTAAAGTTTGGTCGGCGTATTCCACCTCGGAAATCATCAAACCAGCGACAAACGCCCCCATTTCAATAGATAGTCCCAAATGTTCTGTCAGCAGCGCAATACCTAAACACAGCGTTACTACACCCAATAAAAATAATTCTCGGCTTTCCGTGCGGGCGAGGATTCGCAACAAACGCGGAATCACCCAAATCCCCACTACTACTGCACCTCCAGCAAATAAAGACAGCCGCAGTAATGCTGTCACCACTGCAATTCCAATGGTTTCTGCTGGTTGATTCAGGGCTGGTAATACGGCTATCATCAGTCCCAGTGCTAAATCCTGCACTACCAAAATCCCCAGCATGACTTGTCCGTGGGGCGTTTCTGTTTCGTTGCGCTCCATTAAACACTTGAGGACAACTGCGGTGGAAGATAAAGATAAAATTGACCCCAAAAACACACCTTTAGCAGGTAATTCTTCCCCAGCACCGGTGATTCCGCATACTACAACCGTGAACACAATCGTTAAGACAATTTGTAGCCCACCACCTCCCAATGCGATCGCTTTTACTTTTTTGAGTTCAGAAAAGGAAAATTCCACACCCAAAGCAAATAATAAAAAGGCGACACCGAACTGAGCTAGAGTCTCTACTTGAATAACTTCCTTAATTACTCCCAACCCGGCTGGCCCCACAATCATCCCACCGATGAGATAGCCTAACAGCACAGGTTGGCGTAAAAGTGAAGCCAAAAGTCCACCACAGGCGGCGACGGCGAGAACTGTAACTAAATCAACAATTAGTCTAAAATCTTCCTGCACAAATTTTTCAAAGAAATATTAAGTCCTATGAATTTAGGATACAAAGTTTTTATATCTCAGGGGAGGTTAGCAGCAATAATTTTCATACAAAATATCCTGATCCCCAACTTCTTCAAGAAGTCGGGGATCAGAACCTCTAGATGTTTGCAGCATTTGATGTTTAACGAACTGTGGCGCGTGTTGATTCCGCATCAATGGGTTTAATCAAGTAAAGCCGCAACATATTAGAAATAAGCGAGAACATGGGCGGTATTTTTTGCCAGAACTTGAGAAATGGAGAACGATTACTTTCTTTAATCTCCGTCAATTCCTGAGTCCTGAGAAAACACTGTTCTAACCGCCAGAAAAACTCTGGGTGATTAGTATCCAAAATCAGAGGAAATGCCCGTGAGGAGGTATTGTTTGTCTCCTGAATTACTCTATTATTGTATTTGCGGGGATGTATACCAATGGCTTCATAAAATGTCGCCCGTTCAAATACTGTAATGGTGTGGGTGACAAATACAGTCAGCAAAAAGAAACGTACCCACAACCGCGCTCTCCAATTGTTCCACAATTTTGGTTGCGATCGCAATAATGCCTTAAAGAAATCCCCATGTCGGTTTTCGTCCTGACACCAACTTTCAAACTTACGAAACAGGGGATAAAATTGATATTCAGGATTTTCCTGGATATGACGATGGACTAAGATATAACGCCAATAACCAATTTTCTCCGATAGGTAAACTGTGTAAATTACCCACTCTGGCGGGAAAAAAGTATATGTGCGAGTTTTAGTTAAATAGCTTAAGTCCAGAGACAGATTAAAATCTGCCATTGATTTATTCAGAAATCCTGCATGGCGGGCTTCATCCCGTGCCATATAATTAAAAGCATCAGCCAACAGAGGATTTTTAGCTTTCAGACGACGGGATAATTCTTTAAACAGCAGAAACCCCGAAAACTCAGAAGTACATGAACGCTCCAAAAAGTCAATAAAAGCGCGGCGTTTTTCTCCCTCAACGTGATCCCAAGATTGCTTAAACTCCTCATCGCGCACAAAGTGATGGCGATTATAGTCAGCCCGCAACTCTTCCACAACCGCCTGTAACTCAGCCTCATTCGCCGAAATATCTAAATTTGCCACCGCATCAAAGTCAGTGGTATAAAACCGGGGAGTTAACAACGTTTCCTGAACAGGGGCTTTAATCCCAGGCTTCAGTAATTCAGGGTCAGAAATTTCGACAGACTTAACCATGAGACTGCTTTCATGTTTTAGCTTTTAATAGTTATATAAGCATAAATTATAGAAACAACACATCAGTTAAATTATGGAAAAGTCAAGCCGTTGCGCGGAGTCATTAGTCCTGAGTAATTCCTTCTTCCTTCATTCTTCCTTCTTCTTTCTTCCTTCGTGTACTTTGCGTACTTTGCGGTTTGTTTATCCATAATTTTGCCTAACCCCAGTACGTATAAATTCCACAAAATTCCCATCAAAACCAGAAAAACATAAAGAAATCTTAATAGCTTTCTAATAATACAAATATTGATAGTTAAATAATTTAGTGGGAGAAAAAATGATCGCCACAGCCAACAAATCCGATCATTTGAGATTATTGAGGTTGTTTGGTTGGAGTCAACACATCACGCACTCCCGCGACTCTCTACACTAGACAACAGAGTATACAGATTTATTAGCAGTTTGAATTCCGCCGCGCTGCATGAGGCGGAAAGATCGCAGTTTCTTGGAGGTTTTGATGGTTTTTCTCTTGCCTAGTGTCAAATTTGATCTGGATATGATCAAAAAGTACGATCATCCTACACCCAGATACACAAGTTACCCGCCTGCTACAGAGTTAAGTGCCGAATTTACTGTAACTGATTTTGAGAGTGCGATCGCCGCCTCCAACTACCGAAAATCACCTCTGTCTTTATATTTCCATATCCCCTTTTGTCAGACTGCTTGCTATTTCTGCGGCTGTAATACAGTAATTTCCCAAAACAAGAATATTGCTAAACCTTACCTAGAGCATTTGGTGCGAGAAATCAAGAATATAGCCACCTTGATTGATCCAGACAGAAAAGTGCTACAAATTCACTGGGGTGGTGGTACACCTAACTATTTAAATCACGATCAAGTTAAATTCTTATGGAAACACATCACAGAAAACTTTAATATTGATCCACAAGCGGAAATTTCCATTGAAATTAATCCCGCCTACGTAGATCAAGACTATATTTTCTTCCTCCGCGAGGTGGGGTTTAACCGCATTAGTTTTGGGATTCAGGATTTTAATCCCCAAGTACAATTAGCTGTGAATCGCGTCCAGCCAGAAGAACTGCTGTTTAATGTCATGGCTTGGATTAAAGCCGCCAAATTTGACAGTGTGAATGTAGACCTCATTTATGGTTTACCTTATCAAACTCTGCAAACATTTCAAGAAACCGTCAAAAAGACGATTGCATTAGATCCTAACCGCATTGTTGTGTTTAACTTCGCCTATGTCCCTTGGATGAAGCCAGCGCAAAAAAATATTCCTGAAGCAGCATTGCCAGAACCACAGGAAAAGTTAGAAATTCTAAAGATGACTATTGAGGAATTGACGAGTAGTAAGTATCTATTTATTGGCATGGATCATTTTGCCAAACATAACGATGAATTAGCGATCGCACAACAAAATCACACCCTCCAACGCAACTTTCAAGGATACACCACCCACGCCGGAACAGAACTCTTAGGTTTTGGTGCGACATCCATCACTATGCTCAATGATGCCTATGTACAAAACCACAAGCAATTAAAGGATTATTATCGAGCGATCGCAGCAGATATTTTACCCATTAGTAAAGGAATTAAACTGAGTCAAGATGACATCATCAGACGAGATGTGATCATGTGCATTATGTCTCACTTTCATCTGAACAAGCAAGATATTGCCGAAAAATATCAGATCAATTTCGATGAATATTTTTCCCATGAGTTAAAGGCATTAGCACAACTGCAAACAGATCAACTAGTGAATATCTCAACCAAGCAAATCCAGATTACGGATATCGGTAGGTTACTGGTGAGAAATATCGCTGTTATCTTTGATAATTACCATCAAACCAAAGATAGAAAATTTTCTCGTGCAATTTGAGCTAAAGATTGCCAGGTATTCTTTTTGATCGAATTGCGGCTCAAAAGCTTGGTAATTGGTAATTAAGCTGCTCAAGTATTACCAATTATCCTCGATAAATTAACATTATTTTAACGTGTAGCAATACAGCATAAATTAATAAGATCAAAATCCCTGAATTTGTGTAGAAATCGGGGATATTCAGATAGCATTGTTATAAGTTTAACTCACAAAAATATTTCTCTACCTTTTGGTTTTCACAAGTATTTCTTCTGGCTGAAACAATTGTAAATCAGAATTGCTAAGATAAACACAGTTGAGGTTTTAGAGGAAGATTATGAATCTTATTGCTTGGGTAATTTTAGGACTTTTGGCTGGTGCAATCGGTAAAGCGATTTATCCTGGTTCTCAAGGTGGTGGTATTCTCTCAACAATGATTTTGGGTATTATCGGTGCGTTTGTTGGAGGTACTGTATTTACGCTAATCAACACGGGAACGCTGCAATTAACGGCTACTAGTTTAAGTATTCCTGGTCTTTTTGTCGCCGTTATTGGCTCAATTATTGCGATTTATTTGTGGGGACTATTTACCAGCCGTCGTAGTGTCTAATTTAAATGAGCAGATAGCTGATTAATAGATGAAGAACGCGCCTGCTAAACCTTCTTACACACTCATCTTGTAAGTTCAATATCTTGATAGCTCACGGGAATTGCGACGTTCTCTCACCCTAAATGTTAATTTATTTAATTAAACGCACAAATAATACTGTCTAGTAGTATTTGCAGTGCTTTTTAGGTGTTCAAAATCAGATATTACAGCTATCTTATCATACCACATTGAGCTATTCTTGTTCATTAAAAATTCTTGAAGAGGTACATTATGTTTTACCACAAAAAAGAGACTATTCACGCTGTAAATATTGCTGAACCTAACCCTCGTTTTGCTCAATTACTGCTGGAGCAGTTTGGGGGAGCAACGGGAGAACTATCAGCAGCTTTGCAATATTGGGTACAATCATTTCATGTTGAAAATGCTGGAATTCGAGATATGCTCCAAGACATTGCTATCGAGGAATTCGGCCACTTAGAAATGGTTGGTAAACTGATTGAAGGTCATACCAAAAATGTGGATCAAACAGAGGCATATAAAAGCACTCTGTTTGCAGTTAGAGGTGTGGGTCCTCACTTTCTCGATAGTCAAGGAAGTGCTTGGACAGCAAATTACTTAAATGAAGGTGGAGATGTCGTGCGGGATTTGAGAGCGAATATTGCCGCAGAAGCTGGCGCACGTCAGACCTACGAATCACTGATTAAGCTAGCGACAGATGAAGGCACTAAAAATACTTTGGTTCATCTATTAACACGAGAAATTTCTCATACTCAAATGTTTATGAAAGCTCTCGATTCATTGGGTAAATTAACCGATCCATTCTTTGGTAATATTCAGCCTGATGAAACGGTTGATCTTTATTACAATCTATCTACAAATGGTAAGGGTAAAGATGAGCGTGGCCCTTGGAATTCTGAGCCAACATTCAAATATATTGCTAACCCACTGGAAAGCAAATCTTAAATCAATCCAGCTATTAGTCATCTGCTGACAAAGAATATAGAGACGTTCCATGGAACGTCTCTATAAGCGTTATGGAATAGACAAATTTAATTCCCGGAGATGTCTATTTAGAGGATATTTTAAAAGTCTGATTATCGGTAGCAAAACATTTTATATCCCCCTAAATCCCCCTGATTTTGACGACAGTTCCCCCGTTTTTAAGGGGCGCTAGGGGGATAATTAAAGTGTCTAAAATCACGGATAGACACGTTTCAAACAACTTCTTAAAAATTACGATTTAAAATCGGGAGTTCGATTTGTGATTGTTAATCCTACACAAAACGGTTGGGAAGTTATTTATCATCGCGCTCATGCTTTACTAGCTGCTCAATTAGCAGGACAATGGCGAAGAAAAAACGCTCCTGCTCGGTTATATGAAACACTGGCGGCGATTTCCCATCATGATGATTTAGAGAAAGAATGGGAAGAGAATAATCTCACTGTTGGTGGTGCGCCAATGGACTTTACTCTGAGTCAAGAAATCTTCATTGAGCGACTAAGTGATTTGGCAAAAAATTCCCGCTACCGGGGAAGATGGGTTTCGCTATTGATTTCTATGCACATCAGCCGTCTGAATGAGCCAAAACGGGGTAGTTTACCAGAATTAGACACATTTTTAGATGAGCAACGGCAAAACCAGCAACGTTGGCGCGAGGAATTAGGTCTTGAAAAGACGACAGTTGATGCAGGTTATGCTTTTATGCAATGGTGCGATCGCTTGTCACTAATTCTGTGTCAACATGAATTACCTGCCGATGAGCGCTTTCTGGAAATTAGTCTGGGGCCTGATGATCAACGCTATGATATTATGCAGTATGGGAATGGCTTAGTCACTGTTCAACCCTGGCCTTTTGAGGATGAGCAGTTTACTGTCAACGTTGAAGCTTGCAACCTGTCCCAAGTAAAATTTGATAACAACGACCAACTTACTCAAGCCCTCCAGCAAGCCCCTATTAAGGTTCTAGAGTGGACATTTGCCCAGATTTAAATTCCCATAATCAGGTAGATATTAGTAGTGGCTAAAAAACGTTATAAGAATAGTTGGAAACAAGAAATAAATGATATTGTGCGTGGTACTTGTGGAGGGTTTTTATTTGGTATTCCACTAATATATACTATGGAAGTATGGTGGATTGGATCGCTAGTAAAACCAAAATTCATTGTCATGGCGATCGCCATAATGTTTATTGTAGTTTTTTTACTCAATTATACACAGGGTTTTCGTAAACGCAGAAATAACTGGCGAGTTGATGAAGCAGTCATAGATACTATAGAGGCAATGGCAATTGGATTTGTTTGTTCTGCATTTATGTTGTGGTTATTGCAAGAAATTACGCCAGAAACCTCCTTCAAAGAATCCCTGGGTAAAATTGTATTTGAAAGTGTATCATTTACGCTAGGTGTGGCATTAGCCAACCAGTTGTTCCAAGAAGATAATCAAGATAATTCAATATCAATCACTGATAAAGATAACAATATCAGCAAACATCAGCAAAATGATTTGCAAACCACATTTGCTGATTTAGGTGCAACTCTCATTGGTGCAATTGTGATTGCGTTTAATATTGCACCAACTGATGAAGTTCCTATGTTAGCCGCTGCCATTTCACCACCTTGGTTATTGGCGCTAATGGCTGCATCTTTAGTTATTTCCTACGCTATTGTCTTTCAAGCTGGTTTTTCTGACCAACAAAAACGCAGAAAGCAAAAGGGGATTTTCCAGCGTCCATTAAGTGAAACTACCATGTCTTATTTAGTATCTCTGCTAGCAAGTGGAGTAATGCTATTTTTTTTCCAAAAGGTAACTTTTGCAGACCCCTGGATGATGTGGTTAGAACATATTCTAGTATTGGGATTACCTGCAACTATTGGCGGAGCGGCGGGTAGGTTAGCAATATGATGAAAACAGAACCAAAACCAGAAAGTTCTCTAGCTGAGTTGATAACATTCGGGATGGCTTTATCTATTTTCGCAGTCGTTATTAGCTTAGTAGGGTATATGTGGCTGAATGAAAACAATCAACCTCCCGTTTTGTCGGTGTATAAAAAACAAATGATTCGAGAAATTGAGGGAAAATTTTATGTTCCCTTTGAAATAGTTAATACTGGTGGTGAAACTGCTGAATCAGTGCAAATTATTGCTGAGTTGCAAATTGCTAATAAAGTTGTTGAAACAGGAGAGCAACAAATTGATTTTTTGTCTGATGGTGAAAAGGAAGAAGGAGCATTTATATTTAGCGAAAATCCGGATCAGGGGCAATTAACTTTGCGGGTTGCTAGCTATAAGCTACCATAATCCTAGTGAAAAGGCTTTTAGACTCCCGTCTATTTTTTGGTAAAATTTCTGAATACAAATTAAAAAGCGCCTGGGAGTGTTGCCGTGTTTCCACCCCAAACGCTTTTTATTTTTAACTTGCTCCTCACACACAACTAGATAATACTGCTGTTTGCTAAAAATACAAGTGTAATATGTGACAGTTTAGAAACTGGCACAAGCTGACCTCCACAGAGATTTAGTGTAAGAAGTGACGTATACCAGTTAAAACCATGACTAAACCCAGTTCATTAGCAGCTTTGATGGAATCTTGATCACGCAAACTTCCGCCTGGTTGGACAATGGCAGTAATTCCGGCTGCTGCGGCTGTTTTCACTGAATCATCAAAGGGGAAAAATCCATCACTGGCGAGGATTGCACCTTGGGCTTTTGCGCCAGCTTGTTCCAAGGCTATTTTAACTGAACCAACGCGATTCATTTGACCAGCACCCACACCTAGTGTAGTGCGATCGCTTGTAATCACAATGGCATTGGATTTAACGTGTTTACATACCTTCCAAGCAAACAGTAATTCGGCTAATTCGTCAGGGGTGGGTTGACGTTCGGTGACTACTTGCCATTTACTCGAATCAGCTATGGCATCATCAGGAGCTTGGACTAAAAAACCACCAGCGATCGCTTTCACAGTATCCTGGGGACCAGTACTCAAATCTGCTAATGTCAAAATCCGCAGTTTAGATTTCGCCGCCAAAATTTCTTGGGCTTGGGGTTCACAACTCGGCGCAACCACACATTCTAAAAATGTCTTCGTTAACTCATTAGCTGTCGCCACATCAATGGGGCGGTTAAGTGCCACAATTCCCCCAAAAGCCGAAACAGCATCAGCGTTAAAAGCTTTTTGATATGCTTCCACAAGGGTGCTTCCCACAGCCACACCACAGGGATTCGTGTGTTTAATCACAGTTGCAGCTGGAGTATCAGTAAATTCCGCAATAATGCGGCGGGCGGCTTCTAAATCCACCAAGTTGTTATAACTCAGTTCCTTACCTTGCAATTTCGTCGCCACAGCCCATCCCGTGGGAGTAGTACCGGTTTGATACCAAGCAGCAGGTTGATGGGGGTTTTCGCCGTAACGCAGAGATTGCAATTGCTGTCCAGAAACGCTGTATTCCTGAGGGAGAGAATCCTGAGATTGTTGGCTGAGATAAGCTGCGATCGCTTGATCATAACTAGCAGTATGGGAAAAGCCTTTTAAAGCACATTTTTGGCGAAACTCCAGGGAAGCAGTGTTGTTATTTTGCCGCAATTCCTGCAAATATTCCTCATACTGTGCTGGATCGCATAATACCGTGAGATGGGCGAAATTTTTCGATGCAGCCCGTAACATCGCCGGTCCACCGATATCAATTTGTTCCACAGCCTCAGATAATGTCACTCCAGGTTTAGCAATAGTTTCCTCAAAGGGATAAAGATTCACTACCACCAAATCAATAGGGCGAATTTGGTTATTTTCTAAATCTGCCAAATGTTGGGGAATATCCCGCCTTGCCAAAATTCCGCCATGAATGCGGGGATGTAAGGTTTTAACTCGACCACCTAAAATTTCCGGTGAACCAGTGTAATCAGAAACCTTGGTGACAGGTAGCCCCGCATCCTTGAGGGTTTGGGCGGTTCCCCCACTGCTGATTAAATCAAAGTCAAATTCTTCGACCAAGCGCCGGGCTAGGTCAACTATACCAGTTTTGTTAGATACACTCAGCAGTGCTAGACGCGCCATGTTTTAGTTCCTCTGATGTAGGCTGTGAAGCGAAAGATCATCAGTTTTACATAAGCTTGGGTTCACTTCAAGACCAGATTACAGAACTAAGGGAGTGACAAAAATGAAAATGCGGTGCTGATGTAATTCTAGCTTCTGGATTCTTGGGAGAATACGCGCTACATCTTGGAATTGTCCTGCCCGTTCTTGAGATCGCCAATAATCTCTCCAAACTCAACAATAGACATCTCCGAAAACTAGGTTTTGACCCTTGTTTTACAAGGCTTTGATGCTCATTTGCGGAGATGTCTAATGAAGCCAACTATTTTTGCTTGCCCAATCTCGGATGAAATCATACAACCTCAATGTAGCGATCGTTTCCGCATAACACCTCAAATAAGCGGCAGTGAGCAATCCGAAAGCCATAACCAGTAGCTTTCAACTGTCCTCTACATTTGAATTGTTAGACTTGGTAAACCTAGTCAACCTATTTATAATTTGATCCATAATCTCTTGAATGCTTTTTCGAGGATCGTAAATATCTTGGTTAATACTTGACGTTAAAAATGAAGGTAGATCTTTTTCTCTATTCAATTTGCTTGGATAATCACCGTACTCTCGTGAATACTTCACACCTCGAAACAGCAAGTTACATCCGTCGTCTAGAGTGATATATTTAGCACTCTTATCTTTTAAATAACAAGATTGTATATTTCCTCCAATAAAGATTTGATTTTGATCTTCAACTGCACGTCTCATCATACGCAAACAAGCTACATCTAATGCTGAATTCATCTCCATCCCCCTACTCACAAGAGAATTCGTCTCACTAAAAATCTTTTCGCGGGCTTCTTCAGCATTATCCCCAATCACAGAAAGCAGCAACCCTTTTTCCTCCTGAACCTCCTCTAAAACCAAATCTGATTCTGATTCTGATCCCCTTATATAGATTATTCTTATCTTTCCACTATCATCTGTTGCTGTCATCAAATACTGAATTTCTTGATCCCATGCATCTTTCCAAAATTCATGAAGTGTAATTTTTATCCTGTCTATGTATTCTTCAAAACTGTAATTTTCATAGAATGTTTTAAAAACCGAGTCTAAATGAATTAAGCTTTGTAGCCCAAGAGAAACAGATCCAGCAATAGAAAACACAAAATCACGGGAACTCTCATTGTCATCTCTTATGGCAGACACTATTTGAATTTTAATGCCGCTATCAGTTTGATGCCTGATTTCTGCATTTGACGGTAGAAATCCTCCTACAGCAGTTTGCTTGTCAATAGGTCCAAGAATAGTGATACGAGAATCTGCATAGCAGACTGCTCTGGGAATATCATCATAAGGAGATTTGCACTTGTATGAAATACAAAGAGTCATAAATATAGTTCAAGGATTATAAAGTTGTATTCCTACGAAACGGATGAAGTCGAACGCTTGAATTGAGAGGCATCAACCAAAGTACCACAACTTTGTCAGATCCAATGATTTGTTATGCCTCGATCACTGACCAATTCTTAATCTTTGCGATCGCCTCAACAATCATCTTCTCAAGTTTGCGATTAGACAATCGCTATTCCATCCAACCATAAACATTCTCGAATGATTTGATATGTTTTAGGAGGCGATCACCAATAATTTCCCGGAACTTATCAACGAAGCCAGCCATTTTGATCTGCCGAACCTCTGCTGAAACAATCTCTCTCAAAGGACTTTGCGGTTCTGCATAACTACCTCAAGATCAGCGATCTTCCGGGTGTGGCGCATGGTTAGGCCTTGTCGCTGTTCCAGAGGAATTCCGAGTCAATGAATGCAACATAAACCTTGTCGGGTGTTGCTCCGACGCTCTTGATAACGGCGATGACTTCGTCGGCGATTGACATGGGCGAAACCGCTGCTGTGTCCACCTCTGCTGTAATCGTCGTATCGGGCATCCGTAACACGATCCGGCTGAGAAAAGGGCTGAGTAAATTGAACCCTTTGATCTGCGTGTATGTATTAGAGTAGGACAACAAGGCGTTTTTGACGTGTGCGTTGTCGTCAGATTTAACGTCTTTCAGGTCGTATGCGATTAGTGCGATTTTCATAGAGATGTGCTAGAGGGGCATAACGGCTGAATTGAGCCGCAGATTTACTTTCGTTCTCAACAAAAATATTACAACTTTGTCCGCTCTAATGTTTTGTTATGCCACGATCGCTTCTCAATTCTTAACTTTCGCGATCGCCTCAACAATCATCTTCTCAAGTTTGCTAAAGGCGATCGCACTGTTTTGTTACTATGAGGTGCGAGCAATCAGTCTATAGCTATGGTGATAGGCGATCAATTCTTGATATTAAGCTTGAAAATAGTAGAATGATAGAGAAGTAATATTTGATAAAATGCTATGATCCAAATCTTAGATGCGCTGTTCGATGGCGAAACCCTTATTCCTGCAACACCTTTAAATATCAAACCAGGGACAAGAGTAAGGATTATTGTTGAAAGCCTATTACCTGAGGCTAAAGCAACCAGAAAATCATTCTTGCAAACTGCCAAATCTTTAAAATTACAAGGCAATCCAGACTGGTCAGAAAACATAGACCAATATCTGTATGGAGAAAGCAAGTCAGAAAATGCCTGAAGTTTTTTTAGATACATCCTTTGCGATTGCCTTATCTGCAACCACTGATCAAAACCATGCTAAAGCAGTTAATCTTGCTGAACAGATAGAACTTCAAAATCTCTATCTCGTCACAACTCAAGCAATTTTGCTGGAAATTGGTAATGCACTTTCAAAGCAAAGATATAGGACTGCCGCAATTCAACTTCTTGAATCTCTTGAATCAGACCCAAATGTTGAAATAGTGCTTTTGACAAATGAATTGTATTGCGCTGCCTTTGAATTATTTACAAATCGCCAAGACAAAGAATGGGGACTGGTTGACTGTCTATCATTTGTTGTGATGCAAAATCGAGGAATTGCCGAAGCCCTCACTGCGGATGAACATTTCAATCAAGCAGGATTTCGGGCGTTGTTAAGAAATTAATAAATATGCGATCGCCTCAACAATCATCTTCTCAAGTTTGCAACTAGAGATCGCTATTTAAAAAGTCTTCAAAATTTCTGCGGCTGTCAATTTTAGGTTAGGGAAAGTAGTCGAAACAACTATCTGATTGCCTTGTAATTGCTGAATTTCATATTCTCCATTTGCTAGTGTGCAGATAGAGAGGGTAGGTTGTTTGGACTTCCCAATATGTCGAACACCTCCCAATCCAGCGTAGTCGGCAATCCAATATTCGGGAATGCCTAGATTCGCGTAGTCTTCAACTTTACGGGCATAATCATTTTGCCAGTTGCTACTCACAACTTCCGCTACAAATTTAATTGAACTGCCTAATGTTAGAATTGACTGCTCACTCCAGATTGGTTCTTTAGTAAGCTCATTTTGATCGATAATTGCCACATCAGGTCGAAATGCAGTCATTCCAATGTTAGCAGGGCGAATAAGTCCTCGCTGAAGCACAAACCAAGGCAATCGCATTTGGTCGATCTGGACGCATACCTTTGTGGTAATAAAGGCTGCAACTTCTTCATGCAAGCCTGTTGGTTCCAGGTCAAATATATCTCCATCAATAAGTTCATAACGGTTATCGTCTCGATAACGGACGAGAAACTCGTCAAAGCTGAGTGCTTTCTGTTGAATTGGTCGGTCGCTTGCGATTGCCATATATCAACTTAGCCCAATTAATACATTCATTATATCGAAATACATAAGTTGGATAATTAATTTGGACATCTTTCGTGGGACTCGCCCTCAATCCAACTTTACCCCTATTGAGGTCAGTAATTATAATACCCTTAGTATCAAGAGTGATACCAAGGGTATGTGTTATCTAATAGGTTTAAGTCTTTGCCAAAAAGCCAGGGTTTTTGCCAGACAAAGAAGCCGAGTTCTTAATTTTGGATCAAGTCGAGCTAGGACTAATCCGAACTCTTACGCCACCCACCCAGAAAAGCTGCAACACCAACAACCCCAAGCGCCACAGCGCCCCATTTGAATGTAGGATTCATATCCCACCAATCTAAAAAACTGGGAATTGAGAGGTTTCTAAAATCGCCCTCAATTCTGTCATAGTCAGGAATGGCGGTAAAAACATTATCTGGTGCATCCTCTGATTTTGGCTCATTGGTACGTTGACCGGGAAAGGCGATCGCTAGTAAAATTGCATCGACTAATTCCGGTGAAATTCGTTGCAGTAAATCTAATACTTTGCCTGTATCTCCCACGATAAAATCCCGCATCGGATGTTCAGCCACATAGAGTATGGCATCAGTGACAATTTTGGGTTCGTAATAAGGCGGTATCCCCGTTGGTTTTACCCCTAACTTGGTGCGAATTTTATTATAAAACGGTGTGTTGATTGTGGAAGGTAATATTGATGTGACATTAATCGGCAATTTTTCATGTTGCAATTCCACGCGCAAGGCTTCTAAGAAACCTTCTAAACCATGTTTAGCCGCCGAATATGGGCTTTGCAGTGGGAGACTGCGCCTACCTTCCATTGAGGAAATATGAATTAATGATCCGCGTCCCTCTTGTTTGAGATAAGGTAGTGCAGCCATAGCACCATACACCTGTCCCATCAAAGTGACATCCACAACTCGCTCAAATTCCTCTGGTGTAATTTTCTCAAAAGGAGCGATGACACCTGTAGCCGCAGTATGAACCCAAGTATCCAAGCGTCCATATTCTGCCACAGTTTTATCTGCGATCGCTTTAACTTGCTGAAAATCACTCACATCGGCAATAGTATATATTGCCTCACCGCCTAAGCCGCGAATTTCTTCCACTAAAGATTTCAGTCCCGGTTCGCTGCGTGCTGAAACTACAACTTTTGCACCGCGTTGGGCAAACTTTAGCGCTGTTTCTCTACCGATACCGCTAGAAGCCCCAACGACGGCTACTACCTGCTGATTAATTGGCTTCAATTGCATAGTTAATTATTCCTACCCTTTCTTTTATGGATAAGCTGGATAATTAGTTTGGACATCTTTCGTGGGACTTACGCAGCAGGTAGATTTCAGGAGGGGATTTTTAACGAACCACAGAGGCACAGAGGACACAGAGAGATAAGAAAGAGGGGTTTTTTGTCAGTCTCCACTCCCCACTCCCCACTCCCTACCCCTAGCTAATCTCGCCACAAAGCAATTCCACCTAATAAGCCAGTGATATTCGGGATCAGTTTGACGTTTAAGGGGAGTTGGAGATTTACTCTGACAGCTTCACCGCCGCCAATGTAAAGGTAATCATAATTGAACAGACTTTGTAAAGATGCGATCGCTTTCTCTAAACGCCTGTTCCATCTTTTATCACCAATTTTTTCTAATTCTGCACGTCCGAGTTGTTCTTCATAGGTTTTACCCTTGCGAAACTGATGATGTCCCATTTCCATATTTGGCACAAGTTTCCCATCTGTAAATAAAGCGGAACCAAAACCTGTACCCAAGGTAATTACGAATTCCACACCTTTACCTGCTATTGCCCCAAAACCTTGCATATCGGCATCATTAATCACACGTACAGGCTTGTTGAGACGTTGTGATAATGCTGTTTCCAAATCAAATCCAATCCAATCTCGATATAAGTTGACTGCTGTTTCTGTGACTCCGTGACGCACTACACCAGGAAAACCCACAGAAACGCGCTGAAAATCACCTTGATCTGCTGCTAACACTGCTATAGCATCAATGATCATCTCTGGTTTAGCCGGTTGGGGTGTCTCTAAACGCATCCTTTTGGTGACTGGATTTCCAGTGAGATCTAAAACCAGTGCTTTGACACCACTACCGCCAATATCAACTGATAGGGTAAGAATAGATCCGTTATCTTCAACCATTGACTTTTGTCCTTCTTACTGCTTGGTGTACTGGGACTGCGGAATTTTAGATTTTAGATTTTAGATTTTGGATTGAACTGCAATCTCAAATACTCGCTGCGCTGCGTACCTTCGCTAACGCAAATCCAAAATCCCGAAGAGGATTGACTGGGGAGTGGGGACAAAATGCTTTATTTCCTCGAATCTCGTTAACATAAAAATGACGCGATAGTAGTAAAATGCACAGCTTTATTCCCCCAGAAAGATTTTTTCCCTACCTGACTTGGACTGATATCCAGGCTATGCCTGATAAGGAAAATGTGGTGATCATTCAACCAGTGGGTGCGATTGAACAACATGGCCCTCATTTACCACTGATTGTTGATGCTGCTATTGGTGTAGGAGTTCTGGGATCAGCCCTGAAAAAGTTGGATGTGAGGATTCCCGCCTACGCTTTACCCACCCTCTATTATGGTAAATCTAATGAGCATTGGCATTTTCCCGGAACGATAACTTTAAGTAGCCAAACCCTGACAGCAATTATTATGGAAATGGGTGAAAGTATCTACCGGGCTGGGTTTAGAAAATTGGTGTTAATGAATTCCCACGGTGGACAACCCCAAGTTATGGAAATGGCGGCGCGGGATTTGCACATTAAGTATGATGACTTTTTGGTGTTTCCCTTGTTTACTTGGCGTGTGCCTCATATCACCAAAGAATTATTGACACCCAAGGAAGCAGTCCAAGGAATGCACGCGGGAGATGCCGAAACGAGCATTATGCTGGCAATTTTGCCAGATCAGGTAAAAATGAATCAAGCTGTTGCTGAGTATCCACCCGAACAAACACAAAGCACTTTACTCAGTTTAGAAGGGAAATTACCTGTGTCTTGGGCGACGCGAGATGTCAGTAAAAGTGGCGTTATTGGCGACGCGACAACCGCAACGAAGGAAAAAGGCGATCGCATCCTCGAATCTGTTTCTAATGGTTGGGTGCAAGCCATTGAAGATATTTACGCTTTTCAGCTACCACAACCCCGCTAGTAATTTCAGCAATATCTGCCCATAGCCGATTGAGATTTGTTAGTGTAGATATAGTAGAAATAATTTTGATGGTGGTGTAGCTGGGTAATAGCTACCGGGTGGCAAACTGTTAGCAAAGGTAACACTAAGAGATAATAGTTATGACGGCATTTGAACCTCAGAGCCTTCGTTCTTATAGCCAAGAGGATGTGCAGCGAATTCTCCAGTTAGCGATCGCTCATCAAGCTGATGACCAAGATAAGGAATTTTCTTATGAGCAATTGTTAGAAATTGCGACAGAGTTAGATATATCACAAGATTCTCTAAATTTAGCAGAAGTTGACTGGCGATCGCAACATAGCGAAATGCAACAAAGGCAAGCTTTTAATTCCTACCGGATAGCAAAATTTAAGAAACGTGTTGGTAATTACGCAATTATTAACAGTTTTTTAATGCTGCTGGATATCGTCGGTGGTGGCGGTCTTGCTTGGTCATTGTATTTTTTACTATTTTGCGGCTTGACATTAGGGCTGGATATTTGGAACACCTTTCAAACCCAAGGTGAAGAATACGAAATGGCTTTTCAAAAGTGGTATCGCAAACATCAAATTAAACAAACCATTAACACAGTTGTGACTAAGTGGTTTAAGGCATTGCAAATTTAGTTATAGCAACCGCCAAGGAGGTTAAGACATAAATGGATAATCAAACTTAGACACCACAAGGGTTTTAACCCACTCCCTACGGACTACTCCCTACTCCCCAGCTATAATTCACAACGAAGTTCTCTTGGGGAACAAAATTATCCTAATTATTGAAAAAACCCCTAGAAATTATCTAGAGGTATGATCCATTATTAACTTACCTTTTAAGATAAATTTGACAACTTAGCCGATGAATTTCTGCTTGTTTTTCTGATTTTTCAATTGCCAACCTGCACCCAAAGCACCAAAAGCCAATAGCCCTAACATTGATGTCGGTTCAGGAACCGACACAGGCGCGGCTAGAATTTGCCCACGAATCTCACCACTAGGGAAAGTGGTTGTGTGAATATTGAAGTAGGCGTTACCGTTCAATAGTTGTTGAGCTAATACATCTGTCAAGGGTCTGCTAACATCATCAAACCGCCAATTCCCGATAATTGTCCCGGAACTGCTACCTGCAATGGGAGGAATCTCGGCATTATCAAGACTGTGAACAACAGGGCCGTTTTGACCTGCTGGCGCATTATGGATGTGTGCATAGGGTGCTGCTATCACACCCTGCAAATTAGAGTAATTGACTTCATATTCAAAAACCCAGCTACCAGGATTACCACTCAGTGTACCGATGGCTGTACCTACACCGGGTGTACTAATCGAGGGAACCTCTTGATCACCATTTAGGGTACTGATGAAAGAAAAAACTGCTGCATCAGCAGCTAAGGGTGTCAGTGCGATCGCCGCACCTAGAAACGTACCAGTGAACAAAAGTTTCATAAATTACTTGAAATAATTACTACAATCAGCGAATTGATACTGGATGATTATAGTAATAATACTGCATGTAACAGGTATAGGCTATGCACTTAAAGGCAAATATTAATCAGTTACCAATTGGTCACGAGTTGGGCGATCGCATCCTTAGCTGCGACCATAGACTTTTCACGAAGGTCATCACCCATGTTCAGACTATCAGCATGGATAAAAGTAATATCTGTGAGTCCGATAAAACCCAAAAGGGCGCGAAGATAGGGTGCTTGGTGGTCATAAGCTTCGTAGGGGGTTCCTGGCGCAAAACTCCCACCACGAGAAGTAATTATTAGTACCTTCTTGCTCCTATCTACTAAACCTTGGTAACCATTCTCAGTCATAGCAAAAGTCCGACCAATCCGAACAATTTGGTCAATATAAGCTTTGAAAGTAGAGGGTACACTCAAGTTATACATTGGCACACCAAAAACATAGCAGTCAGCTGCGAGGAACTCATCAACTAGACTGTCAGACAGCTTAATGGCTTCATTCAGTTCCAGCGTGCGTGCATCAGGTGGTGTAAAAGCAGCAGCAATCCATGATTCATCTACATGGGGAACAGGATTGCGACCTAAATCCCGATAACTAACTGTCACCCCGGAATGAGTATCTTTCCAAGATGTAATGAACTCATAGGAAAGCGCCCGCGAAATAGAACGTTCACCACGGGGACTAGCATCAATGTGAAGGATATTTGCCATAAAAAATTTTCCCCCAGAAACTATGCTGATGGGTACGAAACAGTCTCAAGATCAATTTGCAAAAAACTTACTGAATAAACTTTAAATCAAGTATAGTTAATATGAAAAGTAGGCACTTAAAAGTACGGTACTTACTAAAAAGTAACCATGAAAGCTGAAGCAAAAACAGATACCAGGCTCGCTTGCGAAGTTGAAACCACATTAAAGCTAATTGGCGGACGCTGGAAAGTTTTAATTATTAGAGAATTAATTTCAGGGGTCAAGCGCTTTGGCGAATTGCAGCGAGGCTTACCGGGAATTACCCAAAAAATGCTGACTCAGCAACTCAGAGAAATGGAGGAAGACGGTATCGTACATCGAAAAGTATATACACAAATCCCCCCAAAGGTAGAATACTCATTGACAACTTTGGGAGAAAGTCTGATACCAATTCTTTATGCAATGCATAAATGGGCTGTTGAAAACTTGTCGCCAACCAACGATTAGCACAACAGACGATTTAAATAAACTTAATTTTGAGTTTATACGTTGCTTTGTAAATATTCAATCGCCGCCTCTAATTTTGAAGGGTAACTTTCAGCAAAACTTTCAAACCAAAGACCTTCTGAGGAAAAGGGATCTAATTTTTTTAACCATGCTTGGGCTTCACGTTGCAAAGCTGCTATTTCTTGCGCTTTAATTTCGGCTTGTCGAATTTTTTCCTGTTCTAGTTCTTGCTGTTTTTTTAACACCTCAGCTTCATCTTGTGCTGCAAAATCAGCCCCAACTTCTGCCAAAAGCCTATCAGCTAAAGATAACGATTTTGATGGTTGTGGGGTAAATGATTTGGCTGCATTTGTCTGCGGCTGTGGTTTTGCAGGTTTGGCTGGATCATATTGATTTTTGAGTTCAGCTAGCAGCTTATCAAGAGCATCCATTCTTTTCAGCTAGTAATTCACGACGTAAATAGGGATACATTTCAAAAAGTTCCAAATCCCAAAATAAAAGCCTTTTGACCCTTTGGCTACGCTCAGGGTAAACTTTTAACTTCCGCCCTGCGGTTGCTAGTCCATAATGGCATTTAGTAGCACTTCCGACAAACTTAAATCTTCCATATCATCCATTGTCATCGTGTCGCAGATATCAAATTTTGCTCCAGCACTTTGGAGGTCATCATCTAAGACTTTCAGAAAGCGGGTAGCTTGTGCATCTGCACCAACTTGAATAAAGGAAATACCTAATTCTTCATCGTTATCCATACGGCGAGAAGCTTCAATAATTACCTTCATTACCGCTTTGCGGTCATCAGGTTCGCCATCAGTAACTACCAAGACGATTTCACCATTGGGCTTAGTTTTACCCGCAGTCTTGCGTTGAAAATAATCATCCGTGGCGTGTTTCAACACAGATGCTAAGTCTGTAGAACCAGAGGGGTCATTTTCTTGAAATATTTGTGTTACCTTAGCGGCTGTAACATTATCATAGCGCTTGAATCTGCCGGAAAATAAGTAGAGAGTGATGCCATCTGGATCAAATTGATCGCACTTACTCGCCAAGGCTAAGGTAGATTCTTGTGCTGATACCCATCTAGTTCTACCACCTTTTTGATCGGGGGTCGCCATGCTACCGCTTTTGTCGATAATTAGTGTATAGTCACGATTTTCGAGCATAATTTATTTCTCCACTGATAACTCTGTATTTTCACTATAGCAATTCGATTTGATCACTATTAGAGAACACCAAAAAATAAATTAGCCCAAAATTGTAGGGTGGGTTAGCGCAGCGTAACCCACCATTTACACTATTCGTCTAAATCAATCCAAATACTACCTTCTTCCACACGCACAGGGAATACTGGTAGCGTCTTTGGCTGTGAAATCTTGCCAAGGACTTGCCCGACAAGAGGTGGCCAAGGACACCAAACTTGTACCTCACCAGTACTTAAGTCAAAAGCACTCCGATGTATAGGACAAACAATTGCCCCACTTTCGGTAATTTTACCATTTTTCATCGGCATTTTTAAGTGAGGGCAGGTATTATCGACTGCATAAAGCTGATTGTCGTGGTTCACCAGCAGAATTTTCCGTGTGCCAACTTTTACCACTTGTCGCCCCTTTGGCGCAAGCGCATCGGCCGCAAGAACTTTAGTCCAGCTCATGAGGTTCTCCTTTCTTAATGATCTGCTTACAGTTTCCCGCAATTGTGACCCGTGCGATCGCCTAAATTAACTTAGTTAACTTAATGTTTTGGCGGTAGGATCTGTATAAGATGTCAACTTATTCAGACTGGCCTGTTTTATGCCGAGAAAATCAACATCTTCATCCCAGTCCCCAACTACAGCATCACTGGCGCTTTCATCTATCCATATCCGTCTAGAGACATTAGATAAAGAACACCAGTGGTTGTTGAAACAAATTAAGAGAAAACGGACTGAACTGAACAATTTTGTCGGACAGATGCGTTCTGTAGCCGCAGATATATTTCAACGATGTCATCCCCAACTCCAAAAACTGGTAGATATCGACCGAGAAATTCATACTCTCTTTGATGAAATCTTAACTGGGAGAAAATTGGGAAAGCAGACCCGAAAAGATATTGAAGCAATTTATTATCAACTCCAGATAGCGAGAATTATTACTCCCAGACCCAAAAATAATTCAAAAGATGAAGACACAGAATTAGACGAATTATTTGAAACTAACGAGCAAGAAGATGATTTTTCAGGAACCCAGAGAGAAGCACAGCATCAATATCAAGAAACGCAACATGATCTAGACTCTCCTCCTGGAAAAAAATCTGATGCTTCCAGAAAAATTCGGCAAACATTCTTAAGTTTAGCGGAAATATTTCATCCAGATAAGGCACAGGATGGCGAAACTCAAATGCGTCATACCGAAATCATGAAAGAAATTAACAAAGCATACCAAGAAGGTGACTTGGCTAGACTGTTAGAAATTGAACAACAACATCAAGTAGGCAGAATTGTTGATATTAATAGTGAAGACGATTTAACGCGCCAATGTACGAGGATAATACAGCAAAATGAAATCCTCAAACATCAATATGAAACATTAAAACAGCAACTTCGCTCATTTAAAAATACCCCAGAAGGCGCAATGGTTTCTGATTGTCGAAAAGCCGCAAAAGAAGGACTAGATGCCATTGGTAGCATGGCAGACCAAGTGGAAAATGAAATTAAAACAATTGCCGCTATCCGTGATTTTGTGAAAGACTTTCGAGAGCAAAAAATTACTATTAAAGAATTTCTCTGTGGTCCTGTAAATCTGCGCCATATGAACCAAGATACTGTGGATGATATATTTGAGCAAATGTTTGTTGAGTTGGGTGAAGTTATGTTTTTCTAAAATCCAAACTAAATTGGTTTTGAACCATCGCATCATCTATCTTGTAAAACATATATAGCGTTTCCTCGTCTGCTGATGTCCAAAATTATCTGTAGTTAATTGATTTCATGGCTACGCCATCCAAGCTATCGATATACTTCACAACTGTGGAAATCGCTATATATAAATAATTGGTTTCAGAACTAATATAATATTTCGCCATGCACCAAGAAAAAGAAATCGCACCGGAAAAAATATTACTAAAACCTGGCTGTTTGTGGAAAAGTATTAAAGAGCAGAGTGAAAAAGCCTTGCAATGTGGAGCGCTGCTGTCCATCGCGACAGATTTTGAATTTGTCGAGCAGAATGGGATCAAATTTTTAGTCAGAATTTTATCCAATCTTACCCGCAAAGACACAGCCAAGCAGCAGCAAAAGAACAAAACTAATCCCTTTCTTCCCTATGAGAAAGATTTATTCGTTGCGGATATTTCCCAAACTCATGTTTGTCTATTAAACAAATTCAATGTTGTTGACTATCACCTGCTGATAGTTACCCGCGCCTTTCAAGAACAGGAAGAATTACTCACCCTGTCAGATTTTGCGGCTATGTGGGCTTGTTTCGCTGAGTTTGAGGGTTTGGCGTTCTATAACGGCGGTAAAAATGCGGGAGCCAGTCAGCCACATAAACATCTGCAATTAGTACCTTTACCACTAACACCGTCAGGGTTGCAAATACCTATGGAACCGCTACTGACATCAGTACAATTTGCCGATTCTGTGACAACTATACCAGAATTGCCTTTTGTCCATGCTTTAGTGAAATTAGACCCAAGTTGGACTAATTCACCGTTAACAGCCGCAGCAGCGACACTGGAGCTATATCAGAGCTTATTGAGTGCTGTGGGTTTAGAAGCAATAGACGATAATAGACAATCTGGGGCTTACAATCTTTTAGCTACACGAGAATGGATGTTGATTGTACCGCGATCGCACGAAAATTTTGAGGCTATATCTGTCAATTCCTTGGGATTTGCGGGGGCGTTGCTGGTGCGGAATGAGCAACAAATGCAGTTTATCAAAGAACAAGGGCCAATGACTATCTTGAAGAATGTGGCTTTACCAGTGGTATAGAACTTCACAGATACTCATTGACTGTTCTTAGTGCATAAGCCAGTGGACTGTATCTGCATTCAATCAGGGTAAAATATTACCCTCAAAGAGACTGTGAGATCAGCCGTTATTGACCAGAACCGCCTGTAGTAGCATCACCTGGGGTAGAAGAACCATTATCAGATGTACTGTTTGGCTCGCCTGCTTCTGGAAGTGGAGTAGTTTTAGAGGTATCATTTTTCGTACTTGGCGTGACAGTCTTAGTAGAAGTACTGCCTTCGTTTTCCGAAGTAGAACTCTTATTCGTTGGACTGGTTGGGCTTTGTGGCGCTTTAGGGGTTGGCTGAGTTACAGCAGGCGTTTTTCCGGCCGCAGGCTGCTGGGGTGGAACATTAATATTAATATTTGGTTGGCGAGGTGCAGCCGCAGGCTGCTGGGGTGGAACAGTAATATTAATATCCGGTTGGCGAGGTGCAGGTGAAGGTGTAACCTGCTGGGTTGGAGTAGGTACTAATACAGGGACTTCCCTAATTTTTTCGATGATCTTCGTTTCAGGTTGAGGAGATGGAGTAGTAGTTGGAGTGCTATTAGTCGGTACAGGAACCAAAACTGGTGCATTATTATTGCTTTGGTTGGAGTACCAGACCGCACCGGCAATCACACTCAGCAGGGAAGTAAGGAGAATACCTAACAGCAAACCACGGCTAGCATTGTTATTGTCACGCTCGGCTAAATTGGTTTCAGTGGTTCGTTTCACCTGCGTGTGTCTATTACCATTAGTATCAGTGTAAGATTCTTGCCTGATTTCAGTGTTTTTGTTTTCGTTTTCATTGGGAAGAGACATAGCGGTTGATTTCACTCCTTGAGCCGATATTGAGAAACTAAAACTTTGTAAGAGGATGTTTAAAAAGTCCTATTGTCGGTAGCAAAACGTTCTCAATTCCCCTGAAATAGGGGTACTTTGATTCCAGTCCCCACCCTTTTTCCGAGGGCTATGGGGTATCAGGAAGTGCTTAAATTCACAGTCAGACACTTTTAAAAAATCCTCTAAGAACAAGAGGCTTCAATGAAAAGATGTATGTGGCTGAGAAATATTGAGTTGTATTTACTACCTAATTGTTGGTAACTATGAGAATAACCTCTGTGAGTAGACAAGTGGCTCTATCTTTAGAGGGTTTATACTTCATCTAAAGACAGAGGTATTGAGTTATGCCCATCCAAAGAAAGTATAATACCCCGCGCCTCCAAATGAGAACCAAACGTGTGTTTGTAATAAAAATACAGAAATGAAGTAAATTATCCTTCTTTCCAGTTCCCTGCGGACTAAGCTCGACTTTATCCAAAATTAAGAACTCGGTTTCTTTACCTGGCAAAAATCCTGGTTTTTTGGCAAATACTTTTTCTACCTCACAGAGTATCGATGAACTTAAAAAATAAAACCACTGTCCCACATAGCTTTCAGCGATAGAGATGGCGTTGCCAAAAAAATGGATAAAGTCGAGCTAAGAGGATGTTTAAAAAGTCAAATAGCTCTAGATTTAGATTAACTTAATGCCTTTAATAATCTTTTTTTAACCTCTTATTAATTTGAAAAACCTGTTGTTCCTAGATAATTGAGGCTGGCTATTTGCGACAAATTAAGCCGCGTCCAAAACATCAAGGAGAATACATTGAATCTATCGCGCCGTCAGTTTTTTACAATGGCAGGGGCATCGGCTACAGGTGCTGTGCTTCTATCTCCTTTGCAAGCATTTTATGCTAAACCCGCGATCGCTGCGGGTCCTTACGGCAATTTAGTGCCTGACCCCAACGGAGTATTAGATTTACCATTTGGATTCACCTACAGTAGACTGTCCGAAACAGGTCAAACAATGAATGATGGTTACAAGGTACCCGGTGGTCACGATGGGATGGGTGCTTTTTCAGGTTCCAATGGCAGTACGATTCTAATTCGCAACCACGAACTCGCTCCCTCTGCTACCAACGGTGTGGGCGCTCCCACTGGCAGCAAGTACAACTCAAGTGCGAAGGGCGGTTGCACTAAATTGGTTGTTAGTTCTTCTCGCACCTTGGTAAGCCATCGGGGAGTCCTGGCGGGAACCATTCGCAATTGTGCCGGTGGCCCTACGCCTTCAGGGTCATGGTTAAGTTGTGAGGAAACCTTTGAAACCAATAACAACAAGAAGCATGGCTATGTTTTTGAAGTTCCCAGTAGCGCAACTACTTTTGTTACCCCCGTTCCACTAACAGCTATGGGGCGCTTTAATCACGAAGCGGCCGCTGTAGACCCCAACACAGGGTTTATCTACATGACGGAAGACCGGGGGGATGGGCTGTTCTACCGCTTCGTTCCTAACCAAAACAACAACCTGAGTGCTGGCGGTTTGCTATACGCCTTAAAGATTACAGGGTCGTCTGGAATCAACACAGCTACAGGTTTCCCAAAAAATACGCCTAAGGCGGTGGAATGGGTACAGATTAACACTCCCGATCCCAGCACTGATACCGTCAGAACAGAAGGATATAACAAAGGTGCCGCCAGGTTTTCAGGTGGGGAAGGCATTTTTTATGGCAGTGGTTATGTCTACTTCACTTGCAAGAGTGGGGGTAGTTCTGGAGATGGGCAGATCTGGCGTTATTCGCCCGCTAATAATACCGTTGAGCTATATATTGAACCCAACAATTCTGGGGTGCTAGACAATCCAGACAATCTTGTGGTTTTCCCCAATCGAGATATCTTCCTCTGTGAAGATGGGGATGGAACGGATCACATTCTGGGTATCACTCCCAGTGGCAGTCTTTACAAGTTTGCCAAAAATGCCCTCAACACATCAGAGTTCGCAGGGGTCTGCTTTTCCTCCGATGGTCAGACGATGTTTGTCAACATACAGAGTCCAGGAATAACTTTTGCTATCTGGGGACCCTGGTAATCCTAGTCCTGTTTCAGCCCAGTTAGGGTAGAGAGCGATCGCCCTGGCTGGGCTTCTACCCTGACTTCAAATCGGGAAAAAGAGTTTATCGGCTGATTTGGGAGCAGAAAGGCAGAAGGCAGAAGCTCAGACTTCAGCCGTAGGCAAGTCTGAGTAGTTCACATTCCACAAGCAATAGTCTGGACAGTTTTTAAGTGAGAACTGGAAACCATTGATTTTCCGTTATTTCCTCTGTTGATTGAGAGGTCTACAACCCGCATTTTACGGTTAGTAGTCTGGCTGGTTTTGAAAACTCTCCGAAGTATTGATATATTAGCTCTCCCACATCCCCCAAATATCCTAGAAACTTTCAGGGCAAAAGTTATCCGTCATGTCTGGATAGTTCCGTGACTTCTAGTCGCCAGGGCTTCTGATTCAACACCATAATTTTGATATGCTTTTTTGAGAACGTTAATTATTCCTTCAGCTACCCAAGGCGGGTCTAAAACTTTAGCACTAGCGCCGTATTGCAACATTCTTTGGTGAAACCAAAATATACAATCTTCTTGAGTCAAAATATCAACGTAGTTTGTTGTCTCTTCTGGCGAAATGATTGTTTCATGAGGTCTACGGGGTTTATAAGTGGCTAAAGCTCCTGTAAGTCGATAGGTAATATCCAGGGTGGGGAATTTGCTATAAGTCCAAGGTATAAGGGATGCTGCGCCAACTCTGGTAATCCGATCAACTCTCAAAGTACAGTTTTGTTCCACATTCGGTCTAGTGGGAATATGATAACTGCGAAAATCTGGAGCTAAGGCAAATAAATACATTGAGCCATTATGCAATCTCAATTCTGATTTGTCTAAATCCCAAGTTGTATCTTCCCCCTTGCTGTTGCGATACCAAATGACAAAGCGGCGTTTCTGTTTCAAGCGTTGTTGCAACAGGCGCACAATTTCATCTAGCCTGTCTTCACTGTAATCAGCCGGGGGATGGAAGTCTACCGTCAAACTGTGAGATTGGGGTTGTTGATTAAAATTACCAATTCGGTAAATTTGACTCGCTGGGGCAGAAAATCCTAAATCTGCGAGTAAGTTAGCCGCCATTGCTAAAGCTTGTCGTTGTTCTGGTGCCAGGATAACGGGAAATACTGACTCCACTAACTCATAAGGACGGTTGGGTGCAGCCTTAATATCAAAACCACAGTCCCTAAGTTTACTAATCACACGAGTAATTTTTTGAGACCAATCGCCAGATTCAAAACCGCGATCGCTCAACAAATTTTCTAAGTCTGCTTTTTTTCGAGGTTTTTCCGCCAGTAGCTTTAATATTTCTAGCGCAAACCCAAATTGATGAGAGTTAACATCACTTTTTGATGGCATCTCTATTTTATTGAGTAATAAACTTGTATTAACTTACGTTACTAGCCTATCGTGAAACTTTCTATACTGCCGCTTTATTCCCAACTTAATCCGGGAATCGGCGCTTGTCCTCTAGGATGTACCCAAAATTGCCAAGTAAAACAGCAAGCTCCCAACTTTGCGCTAACTTCTCACTGTCCCCTCTCTTCTCACCAAGCTCAGACTTATGCAGAAATTATCAATGGTCAAGCGGAAGTTATCTTTAATACCTCAGCTACAGGTGATGGTAAATCTTTAGCAGCTTACCTAGCAGCTTTACTTAATCCTGGTTTTCGGGTGATGGGACTATATCCCACCATTGAGTTAATCAATGACCAAGAAAGACAAATTCAAGGTAATTCAGCGCAAAACATTCCCGGTTACTGCCAACAATTTCACGTAGATAAATTTGTACAAGTAGATACCCTCTACGGGGCTGAATTAGCTCGTCGAGTTGAGGCGGCAATCAAAGGTAACAAATTTAAAGAATTACTCCTAGCATTTAAGCACAAACACGTTATTCTGACTAACCCAGACATCTTTCATTTAGTGGCTCACTCCCGCTATCAAAACCTAGCTTACAATCATCGGGCTGAGTTGCCCAATATCCTCGCCAGAAACCCAGATTTATATGTTGCTGATGAGTTTCATATTTTTGGAGTACATCAAGAAGCTGCAATCCTCAATAGTCTGCTGTTAATTCGCCATAATCGCCCCCGCAAGCGACCGATGCGGTTTTTGTTTACTTCCGCTACTCCCAAGCCAGAATTTATCAAGATGCTCAAAGATTCTGGTTTTCAAGTAGCAACAGTGGCGGGGAATTATCTGAGTGAACCGACTCCAGGATTTCGGCAAATCTGCCAATCTGTGGAAGTTGAGTTTGTGCAGTTAGACCAAGATACTGATTCTTTAACTTGGCTGACCAAACAAGCAAACATCATTCGCGCCATTTTACAAGCAGAAACCAGGGGAAGAGGATTAATTATTCTCAACTCTGTAGCTCTTGTCAGTCGGGCGGTGCGGCAATTAGAAGCGTTACTTCCTGATGTAACTGTTCGAGAAATTAGCGGCAGAATTGACCGCCAAGAAAGAGCTTTAGCACAGCAGGATTTACAACATTCGTCCCAACCTGTGTTGGTGATTGGTACAAGTGCAGTTGATGTGGGTGTGGATTTTAAAATTCATCTGCTGATGTTTGAAACGAGCGATTCTGCTACCTTTATTCAACGATTGGGGCGTTTAGGTCGTCATCCTGGTTTTTCGGTTTACAAAGCTTTTGTCTTGCTACCTAGCCGTACTCCTTGGATTATGTCTCGACTCAAGGAAAGGCTAGCGGATGTTCAGAATATTAGCCGGATTAAATCTAAAGATGAGGAGCTAGATTTTACAGAGGTAATTACAGAAGCCTTTGACCCTCCCAAAGAATTTGAGCAATATCGCAGCTATTGGGGCGCACTCCAGGCTCAAGGAATGTTATTTAGCATGAGTTCTAAGAAAACTGGAGTCATGCAGCAGTTGCAAGAAAGTATGGCTCAGGATTTGCGCTGTGTTTATGGAGAGCAATTAGATAAAAAACGGGGGCATTGGGATGTTTTAGGTAAAGATCCCACTGGTAAGGCTGTACAAGAGGAACTTTTACGATTTCGGGGTGGTTCGGATTTACAAGCTGCGGTTTGGGATGAACAACGTTTTTATACCTACGATTTATTGAGATTGTTACCCTACGCTGAAGTTGAAATTATGGACAGGGAAACATATCTGCAATCTGCACAACAAGCAAATCATGCAGCGACGGAGTTTCCTGAGAAATATATTCAGGTTTACCTCAAAATTCATAGATGGTCTGATGAACGATTTCCCATTGCTTTGGAATGCGATCGCGGTACAGATGAACTCAAGCAATTTACCCTCTCCCTGATCGACAAGATTACCATTACCGGACACCCGCAAACAGAAGTAAATCGTTGTCTGGGTAAACAGAAACTGCTAACTTTCCTCGTCCAAGTTAATCGCCGTCAACCCAATAGCCATTGGGATATTAGCCGCGCCCTTCATCTTAGCCCCACCTTTGGTTTGTACCGATTGCAAGACGCTGATGAACAATGTTACGCCTGTGCTTTTAACCAAGATGCCTTACTCCTAGAAGCAATGAAATGGCGGATTCCCCGTGGCGCTCGCACTAAACCTTATATCTTTTAAATCATGCCTACACTATTACAAACACTACTAATTGAAACTCTCCCAGAAAATACTGATCCAATTTTACACTCATTTATTAACACGATACTTCCTGCAATGGAACGGGAATTTGGTTTAATTCCCGCCTTGGGTGGTTCAGAAGACGCACATTATCAAACATTAATCAAGCAAGGCGATGCCTACGGCGAGCGAAGCTATCGCTACGCCAGAGAAAATGCTCAACGCTGGGCGGCGAAACCCGACCAAAGTTTACTGGTTCATGTTCTCAATGGACTGCTGACAGCTTGGAACCTCAGCGCTTATTTACCCCCACATCTGCAATTACAGGAAATTGAAAAACGACTGCTGTGTTTAGGGATAACTTTGCATGATTACAACAAATATGTCCGGGGACAAGGAGAAGAACAACCACCGCCCAAAGCCCATGAAATCGATGCCATTATTAACTTGTGCGCCGAATTAGGGGAAAAGTTAGCATTTAGTCAATTTTGGCCACAATGGCGAGAATATTTATTAGAAATTGCCTTTTTAGCTCAAAATACCCAATTCAGCATTGATAGTAACCCGATTATTTCTAATTGGGAGAACTCCGAGAGAGAATTTACCCTAGATGACCGTCGTTTAAATGATGTATTGCGGCACTTGCTGGCTTTTGGGGATGTAGCAGTACATATGGGAGATCCGGCAGATATTGTCACCACTACCAAAGGCGATCGCTTGCGAGATCATCTCGATTGGTTAAGTATTCCGCAGAAATTAGTTTACCATCGTCTCCGAGATTGCCGGGGGTTAATTACCAACCAAATTCATAATGCTGTAGTTAGTTTTGCCCGTCAACTTGATTGGCAACCAATTCTGTATTTCGCTCAAGGTGCTGTATATTTAGCTCCACCTGATGTAGTAATTCCTGATTTCCCAGACATTGAAGCAGCTGTTTGGCAAAGTTTAATTCAAGGAGATGCAGAAAACAATCAACAAGGATTAGCAGAATACTTTCAACGCGGAGATATTGGTTTTGTCCGTGATGGGAAAGGAATCAAAGTTGCTCCCCAAACTTTAGAAATTTTCACGTCGGCTGATTTAATTCGCCTACTTCCAGAAGTTTTGCAAGTAAAAGTTGCCAATGAGAAAACCCCAGCCACACCCAAACGTTTAGAGAGGTTAAGCCTAACGGATACAGAACGACAATTTTTATTACAGGGCGCAGACATTCGGGCTGACAGATTAGCAGAGTTGATTATTCTAGCCCAACGAGAGTTTTTTAAAGGTTGTCAGGAGTATACAACTTGGATATTAACAGCCTTGGAATTAGAAAATCAGATATCTCCAGAACAAACCCAATTCCAATCGGGAGGGGTAAATTATGGCTGGTATCAAGTTGCAGCCCACTATATTGCCAATCATCTAACTTTGGATTTAGAACAAGTAAGGGATTTCTTAATTAATTTAAGCGATCGCTTGGCAACTTGGGCAGAACAAAACAACTTACTTCACGAAACAAGCAGCCCCACCCATGCAGCTTTTGTCGAATATTTAGCCCAATATCTAGAAATCTCTGAGTTTCGCCATCAACCCGCAGAATTTGCCCAGGAATTAGCTGCATACTCACAAGCCAAAGTCACCAATCAGCCCATTTGTTCTTTGAGTGGGGGAGAGTCCCGTGCTGAAGACCAAGTAGAGACAGTTGTGCTGTTTAAACCGCAGCAATACAGCAATAAAAACGCCTTGGGAGGGGGACGTATCAAACGGGGTATTTCTAAAATTTGGTCTTTAGAAATGCTGCTGCGTCAAGCTTTTTGGGCTGTCCCCTCTGGAAAACTAGAAGATCAACAGCCAGTTTTTCTCTATATTTTTCCCGCTTATGTCTACTCACCCCAGGTAGCAGTAGCAGTGAGAAGACTGGTTAAACAACTCAAAAGAGTCAATCTCTGGGAAGTCCGCAACCAGTGGCTAAAAGCGGGAATGCAGTTAAGTGGACTGCAAAACTTATCTTGGCGTGATGATGCAGAAGCGGGAAGATACGGTGATAGTTACTCTCATAGAGACTTGCCTTTTGTGGCAATTACTTATACAACCACTAAGGGGAAAACCACGACAGATGCTTGGGTAACTCCCGCATTTTTAGCCTTGGCTTTACCTATATTGCTGGGGGTGAAAGTAGTTGCTACCAGCAGTCCCGACCCACTATATGCCAGTGACCAAGAATTTAACGAGTCAGTCAAGCTGGATGGGGCGGCGGGATTTTGGCAAATATTAGGTATAAGTCAAAACATGAGAATCCAAGATTTGTCACCAGTACTTGAGCGGCTACTGGTAGCTTATAGCCTGCATTTAGATTTTCGCAGTTCACCACCGGATGCACGTTGGCAAGCTTTTAATGGTACAGCCAGGAATTTAGTCACTGATGTATTAAATGTGTTTGCGATCGCCAATGAAGGATTTCGGAAAACTAAACGAGAACCGAGTTCAGAAGATGTCAAACGAATTTGGAATTACGCCCAACTCTGGATAAAAGGAGATATCAATATGCAACAGAAGTTGAAACTAATTGAGCGACTGGTAAGAGAATATCGCCAGTTTTATCAAGTCAAAGTACATGAATCTAGCCATGCGGTTTTATTACCAATTTCTAAAGCTTTAGAAATTATTCTCACAGTTCCAGAGCAAATAGCCAGAGAAGACATCATCTTACAAGGTGCGGGACAACTCAGAGATGCTATTGAACGCCAAGAACCCTACAAACGTCCATTCATTATGGATAAATCTGTGGAATATCCCACGCGCCAAGCCCAAGAATTAATGGCAATTCATGCCTTTATGACTACCTGCGTTGAGGAATTATTTTTGGGACTTTATCAAGGCGATCGCGCCCTTCTCCAAGAAAACCGCAACCGCATTAAATCTGGGGCTGAATTTGCCTATCGTTGGCTGGCTTTGCAAGAAAAACAAACTGAAATTACATCATCAACAGGAGCAACAAAATGAGCATTATTGACACCATCAAGCCCGAATTTCAATCAGCATTTCCTCGGTTAGCATCTGGTAAGTATGTGCATTTTCTCATGGTGCGTCATAGCCAATCATTCCCCGTATTTCAAACAGATGGAGTCTTGAACACAGCCAGGACTCAAGCGGGTTTACAGACCCCAGACCCCATTAGTCGTTTAGTCATGTTTAAACGCAAGCAAGTAAGTCCTGAACGATTAGTAGGTAGAGAACTTTTGCGCTCATTGAACCTGATAAACTCCGAAGACAAGAAAGCTGAACATCATTGTAGATATGGTGCAGAGCAGTTTTGCGGCAAATGTCCAGACTGTGTAATATATGGTTTTGCTGTTGGTGATAGTGGTTCAGAACGCTCAAAAGTTTACTCTGATTCTGCTTTTTCTCTCAGTCCATACCAAGAATCTCACAAGAGTTTTACTTTTAATTCTTTGAATGAATCAGGGACAATGATGTTAGATTATGATGACCCTAAACGAAATGATACTAATAAAGTACGTTCGTCAATTAATGAACTAGATCATGTTCTTCCCGAAGTCAGCTTCCCCACAGTAGAAACTTTACGCGACTCCACATTTGAAGGCTTTCTTTATGTGTTAGGAAACCTGATGCGAACCCGACGCTATGGCGCACAAGAATCACGCACTGGTACAATGACAAATCATATTATTGGAATTGTGCTATGTGATGGCGAAGTTTTTAGTAATTTGCATTTTACCCAAGCACTTTATGATGCTTTAAAACCAGATATCAACGCCCCTATAGTAGACATTCTTAGCAAAGCCAGCGAAGTGACAACTAATTTACTCAACCAGGAACCTATTCGTAAAACTCAAGTGATTACCGGTTCCCAACTAACTGATTTATTGGGTGAAGTCGCCGCAATTTATCAAGACGAAACACGTTTGCGGGATACACTGACAACATTGTATCAGCAAACTCAGACCTACGCTCAAACCTACGGCGCGATCGCAGGCAAAAAAAGCAAAGGCAAATCTTAAAACCTGATACCAATTCTGTATATAGCAACGCAGATGGACGCAGATAAACGCAGATAATTTTGTACTTTATTAGAGAAGGGAATGCTATAAACCCAACGCGAAATTCCTTTCTTTTCTTCTGGCTTTGCGTACTTTGCGTCCTTCTCCCAAGGGGAGAGGCTAGCGCCAAGGCGGTTCGTTCCTCTTACAACCCCAAATTATGATACTTTACCAATGTAAACTCACCCTGCACGATAACGTATTCTTCGCAACTCGTGAAATGGGTATCCTCTACGAAACCGAGAAATATCTCCACAACTGGGCATTAAGCTTTGCCTTATTTGAAACCGCTTATATCCCCAGACCCTATAGACTCGAAGGTGCGATCGCGCAAAAACCCAGTTACCTAGATACCTCTCAAGAGCAGAACCTTTTACACCTAAATCAGGCAGGGATTTATGTATTTCCCGCTTTACCTCTAATTTGGTCTTATCAGGTGAATACCTTTAAAGCCGCGCAAGTTGCCTATTATGGTAAATCTGTGCAATTTGGTGGCGACGGTGCAAAACGCAACTATCCCATTAACTATGGTCGGGCTAAAGAATTAGCCGTAGGTAGTCAGTATAAAACTTATATTGTCTCCCGCCAACCAATTAAAATTCCCCATTGGATTAGATTGGGCAAATGGTCTGCAAAGATACGAGTTGATACAACCGAAATAGCAGATTTCAAAGAGCGTTCTGGAGAATATATCACCAAACATCCTTTAAATCCCTTGGATTTGCCCACATCATCCAGATTATTACTCTACAACCGAATTGTCATGCCGCCTGTGAGTTTAGTCAGTCAAGCTCAAATATCTGGCGATTATTGGCAACTACCTAATCATACCTGTTTACCAATGGGAGCATCCTATGGAGCCAGCACTTTTGACATCGCCTCCTAAATCCACTAGCCTATATGCTTTAGTGATTCAATTGGGTGCAGCTAGTCAGCAAGTTATTCCAGATACCCTCAATAAAGCACTTCATACCCAAGTCATGGAGTGGTTGAGTTTGGCAGATATCCAAATAGTAGATGCTATTCGTAGTAGTCAAGCATCTCCTTTCAGCCTATCAGGATTAATGGGAAATCGTCGCCAGCGAGGCACACAACCAGGGGATGATTTTACATTTCGCATCTGTTTATTAAATGGTGATTTAATTGATCCGCTTTTACAGGGTATAGAACAATGGGGACGCAAACCTTTATCGCTGGAAAAATGCCCCTTTGTAATTCGTAGTATTTATACTTTGCCAGGAACTCATCCCCTGGCGGAGTTTTCTAATTATGCTCTTTTGGCGAAAAAAGCTCAGGTTTTTGATGATATCACTCTGAAGTTTTTCTCACCGACAAGTTTTAAACAAAATCAAGTAATTCAGCCTTTTCCCTTACCAGAATTAGTTTTTGGAAGTCTATTGCGGCGGTGGAATATTTTTGCACCCCCAGAACTTCATTTTTCGCAAATTGAGTGGAACGCTTTTATCTCTGCTTTTGAACTGAAAACCTCGGCTTTAAAAATGGAAAATAAAACAGAGATTGGGGCTGAGGGATGGGTAAGGTATCGGTTTCTCGACCCTGAACAGTCCAGGATTGCGACAATCTTAGCTCATTTTGCTGAATTTGCGGGAGTGGGACGCAAAACAGCGATGGGAATGGGACAGGTAATCACCAATGATTAATGACTATTTGCCCTTGGCGTATCTGAATGCTTGGGAATACTGCCCGCGTAGGTTTTATTTGGAATATGTACTTGGTGAAATGCAGGACAATGAACATATTATTTTAGGTCGCCATTTACACCGCAATATTGATGAACCTGGAACAATTCAGGAGGGAGAAACGCTCATTCATCAGCAGCAATGGGTATGGTGCGATCGCCTTAAAATTGCTGGTATCATCGATGCAGTGGAAGAGTGTAATGGTCAACTCGTGCCTTTGGAATACAAGAAAGGGAAAATGGCACAACACCTCAATGACCATTTTCAACTTTGTGCGGCGGCTTTATGTTTAGAAGAACGCACAGGACGCAGTATTACCTATGGCGAAATTTTTTATCACGCTAATCGCAGAAGGCAGACTGTAGCATTTACACCCCAACTGCGACAAATGACCGAACAAGCCATCGCTTTAGCTCACTTTGCTAGTCAAAACCCTATGCCAGCACCCATAGATCATACCAAAAAATGCCAGTCTTGCAGTCTGCAAAGAATCTGCTTGCCCTTTGAAGTTAAAAAATTACAACAACAAAATTCAGAGAAATAACCATGACTACTCTTTACCTCACCCAGCCGGATGCAGTTTTAAGCAAAGACTACGAAGCCTTTCAAGTTGCTTTAAAACAAGAAGATGGTTCTTGGAAAAAACAAAAAGTTGCTGCCCAAACAGTCGAACAAGTCATACTCATGGGTAATCCCCAAGTCACTGGTGATGCTTTTGTCTACGCTTTGGAATTAGGAATGCCAGTTCATTACCTTTCCAGATTCGGTAAATACTTAGGTTCAGCACTTCCGCATCATTCTCGCAACGGTCAATTAAGATTAGCACAGTATCAAGTTTATCAAGATCCTGTGCGGCGCTTGGAATTAGTCAAAGCGATCGTCATCGCCAAAATTCATAACCAATATAATGTCTTGTACCGACACAATGAAAAAGATAATCCCCTCAAAGAACGCAAAAGCCTAGTCAAGAGTCAACAAACCATAGACCAAGTAAGGGGAGTTGAAGGTTTAGCTGCTAGGGAATATTTTGCTTGTTGGCAGCGTATGGTAGGTAATCAATGGACTTTTAATGGTAGAAATCGCCGTCCACCCACTGACCCAGTAAATTCTTTAATGAGTTTTGCCTATGCTTTACTGCAAGGTCAGGTTATGGCGGCTGTTCACATTGCTGGTTTAGACCCCTACATTGGCTATTTGCATGAAGTTCATCATGGTCAACCAGCGATGGTATTAGATTTAATGGAGGAATTTCGGGCTTTAATCGCTGATAATTTGGTGTTGTCGGTGTTAAATAACCGCAAAATTCAGCCCGAAGACTTTACCGATAGTTTGGGCGCTTATCGTTTGAAGGAGAATGCTAAGAAAACCTTCTTGCAGGCTTTTGACCAAAAAATGAACGATGAATTTAAACATCCTGTATTTGAGTACAGATGTACCTACAGACGAGCCATAGAACTACAAGCACGTTTGTTGAGTCGTCATTTACAGGAGGGTATTCCTTACAAACCGTTAACATTGCGATGAGTACACTATTTTATCTGTTTATTTACGACCTACCGGATAATAAAGCTGCAAATAAGCGGCGGACTCGTTTGCACAAGATGTTGACTGGTTATGGTAAATGGACTCAATACAGTGTTTTTGAGTGTTTCTTGACTGCTGTGCAGTTTACTCAATTGCAAATAAAGATTGAGAAATTGATCAAACCTGATGAAGACTCGATTAGAGTATATGTGCTGGATGCTGGCAGTGTTAAAAGAACTATCACTTATGGTTCTGAAGTACCTAGACAAGAGCAAACAATCATTATATGATTGACTCATAACCGAGATTTTTGGCAGACCTATAGTGAGGTCAAAAACCCTGGGGGGTTCGCCAAATCGCCAGAACCTTGACAAATCAATAGTTACAGCGTTTCATCAGTTTCAGTTGCGAATTTCGCGAAGCCTGAAACAGGGTTTCTAGATCAGCTTTGCCAAAATCGCCTCCAGAATCGCCTTGTAGACTATGTTTCAGATGGCGGACTTTCCGCTAACTAAATCCCCGCAAGGGGACTGAAACGTTAAAACCGATGTTTCATTTTCAATTGGTGCGGGTGTCTTTCCGCTAACTAAATCCCCGCAAGGGGACTGAAACTTTTATGGTTGCTTGCATTGCTCAGTAAGCCGAAGGAGCAAAGCTTTCCGCTAACTAAATCCCCGCAAGGGGACTGAAACACAAGGATTTGATTACGGTTGATGCTGCTAACGAGCTTTCCGCTAACTAAATCCCCGCAAGGGGACTGAAACATAAATAATTAAGTTACTCCCTAAGCAAACATCAATTGAAGCTTTCCGCTAACTAAATCCCCGCAAGGGGACTGAAACCTGAAGAGATACCCTCAAACAGTTCTTTTACTCCATCTTTCCGCTAACTAAATCCCCGCAAGGGGACTGAAACCTTCAATCAGTGCAATGTTCGCACCTGTTGCGACACTTTCCGCTAACTAAATCCCCGCAAGGGGACTGAAACTATTGAATTTCAAAAGGATTCAGCGCGGTTTGAGAACTTTCCGCTAACTAAATCCCCGCAAGGGGACTGAAACTACACATCAGGATATTGTACCCATGCCTTAGTCACTTTCCGCTAACTAAATCCCCGCAAGGGGACTGAAACTTAACTTGTCCTTAACCTGTTGCCAATTCATATACAACTTTCCGCTAACTAAATCCCCGCAAGGGGACTGAAACATTACCTTCAGCAACTATCAGAAAAAATGTATATACTTTCCGCTAACTAAATCCCCGCAAGGGGACTGAAACATAGGCTGTTGCAAAGCCGTAGTAGACGGTACTAAACTTTCCGCTAACTAAATCCCCGCAAGGGGACTGAAACAATAAATTACAGCTATATTCGGGCTTTCGTTGTCTCTTTCCGCTAACTAAATCCCCGCAAGGGGACTGAAACTTTAGGCGATCGCCGCTAGGCTACATACCTATGGTTCTTTCCGCTAACTAAATCCCCGCAAGGGGACTGAAACCAAGCTCATTGATTCTTGCGGGTGGCTTTTTGGGAGCTTTCCGCTAACTAAATCCCCGCAAGGGGACTGAAACCGATCGCCTTTCTCAATCCGTGACATTGAACTCTCTGCTTTCCGCTAACTAAATCCCCGCAAGGGGACTGAAACTGGAAATGTTCTAGCCGTCTCCTGTGTTGAAGAATATAAAAATTTAATTAAGGTCACTTATGCTATAGCTGGAAAATTTGCCAACAGTATCCGCATCCCGACTCTATACTTAGTAATAGGTGAAACCGCTAGTTTTGCCTTCGATTTCAAAAGTTTGTGGTTGATTGACTTTGTTGGTAGATTACTCT
The DNA here is from genome assembly GCA_035638855.1 of Nodularia sp. (in: cyanobacteria). Classification (GTDB taxonomy): domain Bacteria; phylum Cyanobacteriota; class Cyanobacteriia; order Cyanobacteriales; family Nostocaceae; genus Nodularia. The sequence continues at coordinate 72,115 of DASQZD010000122.1, forward strand.
GTCGTGGTGTAACATACTCGATTGCAAGATTAATGGTAGTTTATTTTTAAACAAACTCTTTTATCCCAATCGCGACATAAGCTATGACACTCAATTTATATTTACTGCGACATGGAGAAACTACTTTTAGTCAAAGTGGTAATTTCTGCGGTCAAACTGATGCGGAGTTGACTTCTGAAGGGATGCAGATGGCATCCTGTTTTGCCGATGTTTATCAAAAATTGAACTGGTCAGGGGTTTATGTTAGCCCAATGAAGCGGGCAATTGCAACTGCCAAGCCATTTTGTGATGCTATCGGTATGGATATGCAGTTGCGTGACGGACTCAAAGAAGGTAGTTACGGCGAATGGGAAACTAAGAGTAAATCGTTTGCCCAAGAGAATTACGCAGAAAATTATCTAAAATGGGTGACAGAACCCGCTTGGAATGCACCACTAGGTGGAGAAACTGCGGTAGATATTGCTAACCGTTCTATGCCTGTAATTGCTGAAATTCAAGAAAAACATCCCGAAGGTAATGTTTTAGTGGTTTCTCATAAAGCCACAATCCGGATTATGCTTTGCAGTTTACTGGGAATTGATTTGGGACGCTATCGCTATCGGGTGAATATTTTGGTCGCGTCGGTAAGTATGGTGAAATTTGACGTTAATGGCCCTTTGTTAGAAATATTAGGCGATCGCCATCATATACCCGATCATATTCGCTCTCGTCCAGGAACATAACAGGCGCTGTTGAGGTCCCGGCACAACTTGCACAATCCAACGACAAAAATCCATTGGACTTGGTAGATGCTGATGATCCGCTCATGTCCATCATGCCCGCCAATGATTATTACGCCAATTACAGAAATACGTATATACTGTCTGCCATGCTGGGAAACTCGCTCTAGTCGAACTTTTGTGTATACCGTAGTTGGTCAGGAGAGGGGAGAGTTTGACGCGAGTTAAAAATGCGACAGTTACCAAAACTATCCCAGAGCGTGACTTCAAAGCTGACCGAATACCTTCCACTAATCTGAAATTTGCTGCTGCGGTGGCGACTTTTGGAATGGTGTTGCGTGACTCTGAATATAAGGGGAATGCGGATTTGAATTTGGTGATGAATTTGGCAAATCAAGCTAGGGGAGAAGATGAAGAGGGCTATCGGGGTGAGTTTATTCGCTTGGTTGAACAATCGAGGGGGTTGATGACTAGGAATTGAACGGAACCCCCAACCCCTCCCCCGTTCGCCCTTGGCGTTTCCGAAGGAAAAGTTCACCCGGAGGGAAACCCTCCTTGTGACTTCTCTCCGCCGCGAGGAGGGGAGAAAAAGCAACCCCTGGCGACTAGAAGTCGCGACCCACGGAACCTCACCCCCAGCCCCTCTCCTGACTAAGGAGAGGGGGGAGTTTAAGCTAATTTATTTCTTGGCGACGATGATTAGCGGCTTGTAATAATAAAGACTCTGCAAAAGCGATCGCATCTGTGGCAGACTTACCCCCAGCTAACTGCGCTAGTTCTTCCCGGCGATGGCTGAGATTTTCTAACTTAGTGACTCGCACCACTGTACGCTGCTCAGTATTATTACTTTGAGTAATTGTTTGTTTATCTACACGAAAGTGCCGATCAGCCATTGCTGCAATTAAAGGCTGATGGGTGACACATAATACTTGGTTATTTTGACTGAGCTGATGTAATTTTTCGGCGATCGCCTGAGCAACTCTTCCAGAAACTCCCACATCAATTTCATCAAATACCATTGTTTCGGCGGCATCCACTTGACAAAAGCACGCTTTTAGTGCTAATAAAAACCGACTCATTTCACCACCAGAGGCGATCGCAATCAAAGGTTGCAGAGGTTCCCCAGGATTCGGGCTAAACATAAAGGTAATTTTGTCTGCACCTGTGGCTGTGGGGGAAATAGCTGCTATCTCCACCTGAAACTTTACCTTTTCCATCGCTAAAGGCTTCAATTCACACAGCAATTGAGATTCTAAATATGCTGCGGTTTGACGACGCAATTTTGTTAACTTTGCACAAGCTTGGGTCAAATGTGCAGAACAGGCTGTTTCCTGTTGTTCTAAACTTTCAATAGATTGTTCACTATCATTGAGTTCTGCCAATTCCCCTTGGATGCGTTGGTAATATGCGATCGCTTCTGTGAGAGTCGGGCCATACTTGCGACAAATTTGTTTTAACTCTTGAATACGTTCTTCTACTTCTTCCAATCGTTGGGGATCAGCTTCCAAACTACTTCCATAAGCATTAATTTGTCTTCCCACCTCAATCATCACAGTTTGAGCATCCCTAACCAAATCCAACAAAGGTTGCAGTTGGACATCGTACTCTACCATGTCAGTTAATGTCGCTTCGCTGTCCCCCAATAAATCTGCGGCGGCTGGGGTTTCATTATCATTTTGATACAAGGACTGATACACCTTGTAACTCATTTGTTGCAATTCCACTACGTGATTGAGGCGTTCTCGTTCTTGTACCAGTTGTTCCCATTCCTGGGGATCATGGAGATTAGCAGCTTTCAATTCCTGTATTTGATAGGTCAGCAAATCGAGTTGCTGTAGATGTTCCCGTTCTGATGTCCGGCGTTTTTCTAAGGCCAGATGGGCTTTTTGGTAAGCACCAAAAGCCGTGACGATGATTTGACGTTGTTGTAGCAGCGAGTCCCCACCATAGACATCTAACCATTCTCGGACTTGGGCAGATTGTCCCACCTGTACAGTTTGACCTTGGGCGGTAATTTCCACCAGGCGATCGCGCAAACCTCCCATAATTTGCCGATTTACCAACACCCCATTTACCCGCGACCGACTGCGGATATTACTAGTACTGGCAGTAATTTCTCGGCTGACTATTACACAGTTATCTTCAATTAAATCAATTTCCTGTTCCATCAACCAAGCCGTTAAAGCCGGATTGGATGTAAAAGTAGCTTCTACCATTGAGCGATTTGTACCAGTGCGAATGACTCGACTAGAGACTTTACCGCCCAAAGCCGCATCAATAGCATCCAAGATAATCGATTTTCCCGCGCCGGTTTCACCTGTCAATACATTGAGTCCAGCGCCAAATTCCAGTTCCAGTTGGTCAATTAGGGCAAAATTTTGGATTCGCAGGTAAAGTAACATCAAGCCAAATTCTCCATGAGGGCAGATGCCGAGACTTTTAAGTTACACAATACTAAACACTATCTTTTCGTTACCTGCCTTTGGTGCATTTTGTGCATATTTTTATGATACAACCCTTGGTGATGGAAAATCTATACTTAGTTTCCATTCCCTGAAGTCGATCAAACCAGATGGACTGACACAGCTAATACCAATTATTTGTGAGGCTGCATATAATTTCCACCCCACCCCTACCCCTGACAGGTGTAGGTTTTTTACGAAGGCATCTGAAATGGGGTTTTTTCGTTGATTGAAAACTCATTTTTCCCCTCTGCTTTCCCACTCAAGAACGAAATTTGGTGTTTTCACACAGTTTAAAATTGTGTTTGAGTGTGTCAACTCAGACCTAAATTAAAAACCTACACTTGTCAGCCTACCCCCTACCCCGCAAGCGGGGAGGGTTAGGGTGGAGTTCTTTTTATGCCTCTTTATATTAAACTGGTATTAGCAATTAACAGTATTTTTAGAAAAACAGAAGCATGAATATGAAATTAGGCAAGTTTCTTTCAATATTTGGTATAACATTCGCTTTGGCTGTTAGTGAGTTATTTATTTCAAATCTAGGACAAGTACAGGCACAATCTAACAAAGCTTTCATAGTATTTGTGAATGGTAGTGGAGATTGTTGTGCGGGAGGCATGGGACAAGCCCTCGAAAGATTAAATAAAGGTGTAAATGCTGATATTTGGATCACATCCTACGCAAATTTTAGAAATGGGAGCAGCACAAGAAGAGTCCCTGTGGTGAATCTATCGGTAAATGCTGATGCACTTTTTATCAACGAAGCTACTCAGGTCATTAATAGCATTCCTCCTAGTAGACCTGTTGTTCTAATTGGGCATAGCTACGGTGGTGATTCAATTCTAAAGGTTTTACCTTTTATTACCCGCCGTGTGCAACTTGTAGCAGTTATTGATCCTGTTGGTACAGGTGGATTCCGTAAAGTTGCAACTAGCCGTGTAGTCCCACCAAATGTGGATTACTTCATGAATAGATGGCAAGAGAATGGGTTAACTGATCAAAACGTAGTTCCCTTTGATAGCAGGGTTAGTGGTCAGATTCGCTGTCTCGCTACTAAGGGATGCGACCAAGACTCACAGAACCTCGTTAGAAATGTAGATGGTTCTGAAAACAGAGTTGAATGTAGATGGGATGAAGTAACTTGTCCTGGCTTTGTAGCACCAGTACCAGGATTTCGTAAAGGTCGTAAAGGTACAAAAGCACAGAGAATAGAACACAACCCTATGCCTCAAGATGCCTACATTCAACATACAGTTGTAGAAAAGCTAAAAGTAGCTTTGAGACCATTTGGTGTTCTTAGGTAGCAAAACTAATTTGGTGCATTCTATCAAAAAATCCTAACTTATGCTGATTACAGCCCCGATGTCAAAATCCTTGTAACCAGTATTTGAATTCTTAACTTCTAATACCAATTTAATATAAAGATGCATAAAATGAACCCTCACAAATAATTGGTATAAAATAGTTGATGATGATTTGCTTGGGGAACAGGCATACTATGGCTAACGCCACGCTACGCGGTAAGCGCAGCTATGCCGTAGGCTTTACGACAAGCTCAGTACAAGTCTTGCCTATTATCCGCAGTCCAGACAGCTTACCCCACAATTTTATCCCTGTTGGAGAGATGCTTGTTTGTAAACTTATTGTTACAATAATTCACAAGCTTAATCCGACCCACGGCTGAGTTCATGATTGTTAAGACACTTCCCCCGACTTCCCGAAAAACCGAGGACGAACCACAAGTGACTGAAGTATTCACAGAAAATGGCAAATCAACCTTGGTTGTTAGTTCACCAAAACGCATAACAAACCAAAAGTTAGAGACTGAGGCCATACTTTACGATCCCCAAGAAATAGGAGTATATTATCGCAACCGCCCCCTGAAAGTTTTTCGGCGGATTTTCGCAGTTTTGGGGCCGACTATTTCCTTTGTTTTGGGTTTGTGGTGGGACGGCCGCCGGGGAATAGCTGTGAAAAAAGACCAGCGTCGAGCTGTTCAGTTGCGAGAATTGCTGACAAAACTGGGGCCGGCTTATATCAAAATTGGACAGGCTTTATCCACTAGACCGGATTTGGTTCCCCCCGCATATTTAGAAGAATTAACGAGGTTACAAGACCAATTACCGCCATTTGCTAACGAAATTGCTTACCAATTTATTGAAGAAGAATTAGGCGCAACACCCCAGGACATTTATGCCGAAATCTCTCCCCACCCAATCGCCGCAGCTTCCTTGGGACAAGTTTATAAGGGTACACTCAAAACTGGTGAAGAAGTCGCTATTAAAGTTCAACGCCCTGATTTAAGAGAAAATATTGCCATTGACTTGTTTATTTTGCGCCAACTCGCAGCTTGGATACAAAACAAAGTTAAAAGAATCCGCAGTGACTTGGTTGGTATTCTCGATGAATTAGGCGATCGCATCTTTGAAGAGATGGATTATATTCATGAGGGAGAAAATGCCGAGCGCTTCTTTGAGTTATATGGTCATATAGAAGATATTTACGTACCCAAAATTTACTGGGAATACACCAACCGTCGCGTGTTGACGATGGAGTGGATAACCGGCATAAAATTAACCCAAACAGCCGAAATTAACGCCCAAGGTATAGATGCTCGTTATCTGATTGAAGTCGGTGTGCAATGTTCTCTGCGCCAGCTACTAGAACACGGCTTTTTCCATGCTGATCCCCATCCTGGTAATTTGTTAGCCACACCAGAGGGTAAACTAGCTTATCTCGACTTTGGGATGATGAGCGAGGTACAGCCACCCCAGCGTTATGGTTTAATTGAAGCGATCGTTCACGTTGTTAACCGTGACTTTGAAGGTTTAGCCAACGACTACGTAAAATTAGATTTTTTATCCCCAGAGACAGACTTAACCCCAATTATTCCCGCATTTGCGAGAGTATTCGCTGATGCTCAAGGAGCAAGTGTTGCTGACTTAAACATCAAAAGCATCACTGATGAACTCTCAGCTTTGATGTATGAGTATCCTTTCCGCGTTCCTCCCTACTACGCTTTAATTATTCGCTCCCTGGTAACTTTGGAAGGTATTGCTATATATATAGACCCAGACTTCAAAGTTCTCAGCGAAGCTTATCCTTATGTTGCTAAACGCTTGTTAACTGACGAAGCACCGCAATTAAGAATATCTCTGCAAAACTTGCTGTTTAAAGATAGCAAATTCCGGTGGAATCGGTTAGAAAACTTGTTACGTAATGCTAAAAAAAATCAAGATTACGACTTCAATCTCGTTTTAGACCAGGGAGTTGAATTTCTGTCTTCTGAACGCGGTTCATTTATTCGTGACAAACTGGTAGATGAATTTGTGAATGGACTCAGTGCTGTAGGTAAAAATGTTCTACACAACTTCACTTATGTACTGCGAGAACGAGTAGGTTTGACCGCAGTTAACGAAACCCCAGGGGCGACAGTTGAACAACAACAAACCTTAGAGCATATTAAAAATATTTTAAATATTCTCCAAGAAACCCGTGGTTTTGACCCGATACAACTAGCACCCCAACTAGCTCAATTATTGGTAAATCCAGGTGTCCAGCGTTTGGGTCAACAAATTACCAATCGCCTCACGCAAAAAGCCATAGCCCGGTTAATTCGGGAGTTATTAGCTGCGGAAGAAGTCAACACCAGTCAAGGTCGTGCATTAGACAAACCTGCAAGAGCATCTTTACCAGCAAGGGTGTAAAACTTCACCCCCAACCCCTCTCCTTAGCAAGGCTACCGTGTACACACAAGTCAGGAAATTCTCGTTTGTGTCATGAAACCCCACCCCTAACCCCTCCCCGCAAGCGAGGAGGGGAACCGGATTTACAATGAAATTCGGTTTGTAGGGCTGGAAAACCTTTATGGATAAGGATGTGTGTACACCGTAGCAGGGAGAAGGAGAGGGGAGAATTTAACGCAACTTATTAGACGGCGTGAAGTCAAAACCCAGTATTTTTGTAGTATTTTTGTAGGTTGGGTTGAGCAACGCGAAACCCAACGCTGGCGATGATGTTGGACTGAGCATAGTCTAAGCCCAACCTACTTGAATTAGAAGTGGTGAGAGAAGAGTTAACTTGGATTTTTATGGGGATCATTTCTGTCACGTTTGAGACTTTCTTCTAAAGCTTGAATTTGTTCTCTACGGGCTTCCAATTCCAGAGAACGTCGTGCTAAATCTTGATTTTGTAAAGTTAGCGATTGTCTCCAACTTTCGGCGCGTTCTGCTTCTTGTTGCAAGTCAGCCGATGTCATACCAATGCTGAGGTAAGTTTGGACTAAATGTAGTACCCAATTGCTAGCATCTTCTAAACTTTCAATTTCCCCTGTCGGCGAAAGTTGCACTAAAACTAGCAAGTTCTCACTGATTGTAGTGACTTTGCTCAACAAAATAAAACTTTCTTCGGGGATAACTACCCAAAGTTTTTCAGTTTCCTGACGTGCTAACAACCGTAACTGATATTTGTCTGAACATTCATTTTTATTTACTTGAGCTAGATATAGCATGGCTTTAGTTTCAGATTTAAATTGCCAAAAAAATGGATAAAGTCGAGCTTAGAACCCTTCTAGAGACGTTCCATGGAACGTCTCTCTTTTTTGGCAATGTCTATTGCAGCTATAGTAAACTATTCAAGCGATCGCGCAAAATTTCAGCTTGTTTCTCAGCTTCGGCTAAAGACTCTCTCGCTCCCTTTACCACATCTGCTGGCGCTTTGTCCACAAACTTAGGATTGCTTAACCTTGCACTCAAAGACTGAGCCTCTGCTTCGGCTTTGTTGAGGCTTTTTTCCAGTTTGGCACGCAAAGTAGCAATATCTACCACATCACCACTCAAAGGAATTATTACTTGTACAGTACCCACAACTCCAGCGATCGCATTTTCTGGTGCTTGGGGCTGTTGTAATTGCGTCTGTAATATGGCTTGGGGATGGGTTGGGGGAAAAAACTTCGCCCAGAAATTTTGTCTAGCCTCGCCTTTCAGGAGAATTTGGCTAACAAACCAAGATGTATAACCCAAACCAACTATTTCCAAGAATGTACCGATAAAGGGAATTTGATAAACCGTATTTCCCGCAACCAAACCGATCCTCGCAAAGACAAGCCCCGCGATAATTAAGCCAATTGTCTTCAAACCCCTCTGAGGTTTTTTCTCCACAACTGTAGCGCTGGTTTCCTCTTGAACAGACGCTTCTTGAACCCCAGCAATTGTTAAATTCTCCACCTTGACCAAATCTTGAATATAAGCCTGTCCAGCCATGAGAATTTGCTGTTCCTGGGGACTATCAGTTTGCAAATTTGCCGTAATTTTCGCCCCTGGCTTAATATCCGCCTCAGCGCGTAAATTCCGAATTGTGCGAATTGTGCCAATTAGTAAGTCAAACTGTGCTTCCAACTCTGGATTAATCAGGTTATCATCCGCTTCAGGATAGGGTTGTAAAGATAAAGTTGCTAAAGAATCGGCTGGTTGTTGGGTGAGAGTTTGCCAAATTTCCTCAGTAATGTGAGGCATTAAGGGATGCAATAATTTTAAAATCCCTTCTAGGACATAAGCCAGAATTTGTTGTGCGATTTTCCGGGATGCGGGATCTGCATCTTTTTGTAACCGGGATTTAACTAATTCAATATACCAGTCACAGAAATCACCCCAGATAAATTCATACAGACCTTTTGCAGCTTCTCCTAAACCGTAGTTATCAATATAACTACTCGTTTGCTTGATAACTTGATGATAACGGGAAAGAATCCAGCGATCGCTTAATTCTAGGGATTGGGGATCAGGTATTGGGAATTGGCAAGAATCTGTCCCAGTCGCCATTTCATCCAAATTCATCATGACAAATCGGGCTGCATTCCACAACTTGTTAGCAAAGTTGCGAGAAGCTTCCACCGATGCAGACTCATCCTTTTTACGGTCATATTCCAAACGGATATTTTGACCAGCCCCAGCCACTTCTTTAATTAAGGTATAGCGCAGCGCATCAGTACCATATTTGTCAATTAATAACAGTGGATCAATACCATTACCTTTAGTCTTCGACATTTTCTGACCATTTTCATCCAAAACTAACCCGTGGATGTAAACATCATTAAATGGCATTTTCCCAGTAAAGTGTCCGGCCATCATCGTCATTCTGGCAACCCAGAAAAAGATAATATCAAAGCCTGTTACCAAAGTACTGTTTGGGTAATAAGTCGCTAAATCCTGCGTTTGTTCTGGCCAGCCCAAAGTGGAAAACGGCCAAAGTCCAGAAGAGAACCAAGTATCCAAGACATCTGGGTCTTGTTCTAACTGGACATTTTCACCAAATAGTGATTTAGCTTTTTCCCAAGCCTCATCAACTGATTTAGCAACGACAAAGGGCGTATTATCGCTAATTTGACCATTGGTTTCACTGACAGCATACCAAGCCGGAATTTGATGACCCCACCATAGTTGACGAGAGATACACCAATCTTTCAACTTGACTAACCAATCACGATAAACCTTCGTCCAGCGTTGGGGGACAAACTCTGGAGAATTTTGATTGTCGAGAAATTCTAAGGCGTTATCAGCCATCGGGCGAATTTTGACAAACCACTGAGTAGATAGTAATGGTTCAATGGGGACTTTACCGCGATCGCTAAAAGGAACAGTATGCTTATAATCTTCCACCTTCACCAGCACATCATCGGCTTCTAAGCGAGAAACCACATTTTTGCGAGCCACAAAGCGGTCTTGTCCTTGGAACTCCCCAGCTTTATCATTGAGAGTTCCGTCCTTATTCATAATATTAATCGACGGCAGATTGTGACGCTTACCCATTTCAAAATCATTCGGGTCATGGGCTGGAGTCACCTTCACACAACCAGTCCCAAATTTGGGGTCAACAAACTCATCACCAATAATCGGAATTTCCCGATTCATAATTGGCAGAGTTAGCGTTTTACCAATCAAGTGTTTGTATCTGTCATCATTGGGATTAACCGCCACAGCCGTATCACCCAACATAGTTTCTGGTCGAGTCGTCGCCACTTCCACAAAACCCGAATTATCACTGAGGGGATAGCGGAAATGCCAAAGATTCCCATCAACTTCCTGATTATCTACTTCCACATCAGACACCGCCGATTGAGAAGCCGGACACCAATTCACCAAATATTCGCCGCGATAAATTAATCCTGATTCGTAGAGACTCACAAAAGCTTCCAGAACAGCTTTTGATAAACCTTCATCTAAAGTAAACCGTTCCCGTGTCCAGTCAACCGAGACACCCAGGCGTTTTAACTGATTAACAATCGTACCCTCAGAATCGGCTTTCCATTGCCAAGCCCGTTGTAAGAATTGTTCGCGTCCCAATTCGTAACGAGTTTTACCCTCTTTTTTGAGTTGCTTTTCCAACATCGTGTGAACAGCGATGCTGGCGTGGTCGGTTCCTGGAACCCATAGGGCGTTGCGCCCTTTCATGCGGTGGTAACGCACGAGGGTATCAATTAAGGCACTTTCAAAGGCGTGACCCATGTGTAAACTCCCCGTAACGTTGGGAGGAGGAATCACGATGCAGTAAGGTTCACCGGGGTGATTGGGGTCAGCTTTGTAGACTTGGTTTTCTTCCCAAAATTTTTGCCACTTGGCTTCGGTGGTGAATGGGTCGTAGAGGCTGGGGAGGTTGGTAATGTTTGCGGTCATGCTGGGAATATTAAGTTTGGAGGGACTTTAGTAAATTTTGCCATAGGGGAGAGGGGTTAATGGAAAAAACGAACCGCCAAGTCGCCAAGTACGCCAAGAGAGGGGAGCCAAGTCAGGAAGTAGATAGGTTGGCTTATGCTGTGATTGGAGCAGCGCTTGAGGTACATCAACTGTTGGGGCCTGGATTTTTGGAGCAAGTGTATAAGGAGGCGTTGATTATAGAATTGTTCAGGCGTGGGATACCTCATGAATTTGAAAAACCTGTAACAGTGAATTACAAAGGACATGAAGTAGGTACGGGGAGATTAGATTTTTTAGTAGCCAATTGTCTCATTGTGGAATTGAAAGCTGTCCAGAACCTAGCCCCAATACACGAAGCCCAAGTTCTCTCATACCTAAAAATGACCAAACATCCCCTCGCCCTCCTGATCAACTTTAACGTCCCTCTCCTCAAAGACGGCATCAAACGTATTATCCTCACCTCCTAACTCCTCCCTTGGCGTTCTTGGCGACTTGGCGGTTCGTTAATCAAATCCATATTTATTCATAGCGTAAAAAACGCACCCCAAGCGATCGCACCTCCACAACCAACACTCATCTAAAAACTTCAGAGTAATCACTTGCTCAGTCCAAAAAAATGACACAAAAAACCCAAATAACAATAGAACTAATTGACGATAAATCGCCGTACTTAAAAAGTGTCATAGAACTTGGTGATGCGAACAAAGCCACTTTAGGCTTCTTCTCAAAAGGTAGTTTTCTCGATCGCGCAGATCGTCGCCAAGTAATTATAGCACTCGATTCTCAAGCAAACTTTATGGGCTACCTACTATATCGAGCGTCGCCTTCCTATGATCGAATCAGCATCATTCATCTGTGTATTAATCCATCACATCGGGGTAAGAAACTAACAAAAAAACTTGTTGATTATCTCATTGAAATTACTCAACAGTATAGTGGAATTGGTTTAACCTGTCGGCGTGATTATGGATTAGACGATATGTGGTCTAAATTAGGTTTTGTTGCTCAATATAATAAACCCGCAAAAACCCTTGGAAAACAGTCCACTTTTTGGTGGCTAGATTACGGTAAGCCAAATCTATTTTATAGTGCTGCTATTCAACAACGTGAAAATAAATTATCTGTCGGAATAGATGCTAATATATTTTTCGACTTGTATGCTGATGAAAATTTAGATAATCAAGAATCACAATTATTATTAGCTGATTGGTTACAGGCAGAACTAGATTTATGTGTAACAGATGAAATTTTTAATAAAATCAATACCATTGGTAACAAAATTCAGAGAAAGCATCAGCATAATTTCGCTAAAACTTTCACTTTATTGCCTTGCCAAAATCAAATATTCAATACTATTCATGAATCTGTGAAAACTTTTCTTTCACAAAATCAGATTGATATACATGAATCTGACATCCGTTATCTAGCTAAAACTATTGCATCAGATATCCATATTTTCGTTACTCGTGATATTCATTTATTAGATATAGCTAATGAAGTATATGATAATTTCAGATTGTCAATAATTCATCCTCATAATCTAATTCTTCAACTAGATTAAATTTGCCGAAAACCTGAATATCAGCCTGTTCGGTTGGCAGGGACTTCCTTGAAGCAAACCCGTATTTATATTGGGCAAAAAGCTATACTAAATGATTTTTTTCAGCCATCTCAGCAGCGTGAAAATAACGATAAATTTCAGCAAAGGATGCTTCGATTTCTTGCGGAACCAGATAAATTTGAGTGTTCTATTGTCATGGAGGGAGAAAAGAAACTACTAGCTTTAATTGTCTATGATAGACACAAAAAACATGAGTTAGAAATTCCCATGCTGCGAGTTGGGGATAATCCTCTATCAGCAACACTTACACGTCACCTGATTATTCAATCTATATCACTTTCGGCTAGAGAAAATCGGCAATTTACCAGAATTACTGATCCCTACTTACAAGAAACCGTGACTACAGCAATTCACGAGGATACTTTCGTTCGAGTTGATGGTGGGTATTTGCGAGCAAATCTAGCCGTTGCTGAAACTGCATCTCAACTATCAATGCGCCTCACTAATTTGGCGACTAATTTCGGTCAAGACTATAATTTTTGCCAGAAATTTGCAGAAATTCTCAGCAGTGATGGTTCCATTAGTGATACCCAAACTATGGCACAAATTGAACGAAGATTATGGCCAGCAAAAGTTACTGATGCTGACATTTCTATATTTATTATTCCCATTGAACCAAAATGGGCGATGCATTTATTTGATAAAAAGTTAGCAAACCAAACTTTATTTGTAGCTAAAAATGAACTTGCATTTAATCGTGAAGCTGTCTACTATAAATCAGTTACACACTCAAAAGTATTACAAGCGCCTTGTCGAATTCTTTGGTATGTCAGCCAGGATAATTCTTTTTGTGGAACAGGAAAGATTCGAGGCTGTTCTTTAATTGACGAAGTTAACATTGGTAAACCCCAAGAGCTTTATCAACGTTTCCAACGTCTAGGAGTTTATGACTTGGCTACTATTTGCAAAATAAAGACCAATAAAGATGGTAATATTATGGCAATTCGTTTCAGTAACAGTGAATTGTTTCAATATGCTATTGATTTAAAAAAAATTCAAGAAACTTTAAATAATAAATGGACATTTCAAGGAATTTTACAAATTGATAAAAATCATTTTAAACAATTGTATAATTTAGGTATAACAAATCAACCATAAAGAGAAGATGAAAATGCCTGGTAATATATTATTATTATTATCAATCAAGCCTGAATACGCAGCTAAAATTTTTACTGGTCAAAAAACCGTAGAGCTACGTCGTGTCCGGACTCGGCTAAATACAGGTGACTTAGTATTAGTCTATGTTTCATCTCCTCAAAAAGCTTTGGTTGGTACATTTGAAGTAGAAAGTATTCAAGAAACAGAAATAACAGAACTACCAAAAGACCTAAATAAATTTTGGAAGCAAATAAAAAATTATGCTGGAATTAGCCCAAAAGAATTTCAAACCTATTATCAAGGTGCGACGGTAGTTGTCGGCATTTTTTTTACAAACGTCAAAATTTTTGAAGTTCCTATTCATTTAGATCAGTTAAGACAAAAAATTCCTCAATTAAAACCTCCACAGAGTTATCGTTATGTCAATGAAAATGAAATGAAGATTATAAACTCTCTGATCGCAAAAAATAATCAATTGCAAATGATCAAGAAATGAATTATTGAAAATAATAAAATTAAGTAAATTTAAATCGACCATTAATAATGATAGGGCAAAATAAAAGTGAATTTTCTAGTCTGTTTCAGGAATTCTTAAACTCATATCCCTATACAGCATCAGGATTGCGTCACACAGCAGCCTACGATGAGCAGCGTCAAGAGAGGCGACGAAATTTTGAGGTGATCGCTGCCTCGGTAAAATTGAGAGTAGTTGTAACACAAGGCATCCTGATGCAACTACTATCCTATGGAGACACCCCCAGCAACCGCGAAAATGGAGCTTGGATAGATGTTAATAAAGATATAACAATATACTTTGATGAAAAAAAGTGGACTCAACCTGGAGATTTACGAGAAGTTGCTGATGCTGTTTTTAATTTTATAGCTTGCTGTAATGATCATCCAGAGAAATTATCAGAGGCTTGTAACACGTTTTCACAGCTACCCTATTTCCCAGATTTTCAAACGGAAATGCTCACGCCTATGCTCAACGCACTTCAACCAGATAATTTTTTGTTAATTACGAATAAGTCGAGAAAAGTTATTAATTATTTTGCTCAAACAACCTATGCTCAGAAACTAACAAATTATCCTCAATTAAATTTTACGGGACAGAAATTGATCGCAGAAATTTCTCATATAATGCACCAGTCTGGTGTACCAGCTTTGAGAGATAATGACTTGTTTCATATGTTCTCATACTGGTTAGTCGCCGTGAAAAAATATGATTTTTTTGATAAAATTTCCATGTTAAGCGATGAGCATATCAAGCTTATTTATCCGGTTGAAGATATGCAAGTTAATCCAGAATACACATTAGGCGAATGTGCTGCAAAAACTGGTTTGGATGAATTAGAACTAGAACGCTGGATACACGCGATACGACGTAAACAACAAGCAATTCTCTACGGTTCTCCAGGAACAGGAAAAACCTTTATTGCGGAACAACTTGCAAAACTTTTAATTAATGGTGAATATGGTTTTTCCGAACTAATACAATTCCATCCCGCATATTCTTATGAAGATTTTATTCAAGGTATTCGTCCCCAAAGTCAAGACGGACACTTAACATATCCACTGGTTCCAGGACGCTTTTTAGAGTTTTGCAAAAAAGCTGAGAATTATGCAGGAACTTGTGTTTTCATAATTGATGAAATCAACCGCGCTAACTTAGCGCAAGTCTTTGGCGAATTAATGTACTTACTTGAGTATCGTAATAGAGAAATCCAACTAGCAGGTGGGAACAGTTTTCGTATACCAGAAAATGTCCGCATTATTGGTACAATGAATACAGCAGATAGGTCTATTTCTCGCATAGATCATGCACTACGTCGGCGCTTTGCATTTATTGAAATTCGCTCCAATTATGACGTGCTGCGACGTTATCATGAAAAAACAGGCTTTGGTGTGGAGGGATTAATTAAAATCTTAGAGAAATTAAATCAAGTAATAGCAGATAAAAACTACGAAATTGGTATTTCATTCTTTTTAACAGATAACTTACGTGATGATATAGAAGATATCTGGCGAATGGAAATTGAGCCTTATTTAGAAGAATACTTCTTTAACCAGTTAGAAACATTAGCGGAGTTTCACTGGAATCAGATAGAAAAACTTGTATGGATATAAAACCAGGACAGTTAAGCATAATTGAACTGACAGAATATGAACCTCAGTTATTTAACGAAGATGAAATAACCTATGATGCTGGAGTCAAGTTATACGAAAACTATAAAATGCAAATTGATATAGAGTTTCCTAATTATAGAACTAATAACCAATGGAAACTGTTAGCTAAAGGATGGGTAGGATACATTCCTTTAACTCCTAATCTTCATATCAGAATCAATTCCAAGGTTCCGATAAAAAACATATTTGAAATGCTGGATTATGTATATGAACTAAAGAGTTTTCGTATTCTTGAAGGTTTAATGGATTGCGACTCTTTAGAAGGATTTTATAATAAATTAGCTTATAGATTAGCGCAGAAAATTTTAGAACGTTGTCACAAAGGATTATATCGTGCTTACTTGCCTAAAACAGATCAACTTGCCAATGTACGCGGAAAACTAGATATACGACATACCATTGAAAAACCGTGGATTGTTAAACTTAAATGTCACTACGAAGAACATACGGCTGATATTACAGAAAATCAAATTCTCATATATACACTTTATATAATTAGTCACAGCAATTTGTGTTCAGAACAAGTATCAACTACAGTAAGAAAAGCTTATCATGCTCTACAAAGCTTAGTATCCCTACAACCATATAAACCAGAAGATTGTATTGGGAGGATGTACAATCACCTCAATGAAGATTATAAAATGTTACATCATATTTGTTATTTATTTCTAGCAAATACAGCACCAAGCCATAAAGAGGGAAAAAACGTCACTCTACCCTTTCTAGTGAATATGCATAGTCTTTATGAATTATTCCTTGCAGAATGGCTTAAAGTAAATTTACCTCCCCACTTAACCCTGAAATCTCAAGAAATAATCAAAAAAAGAAAAAACCTATACTTTAAAATAGACTTAGTGTTATATGAAAAATCAAGTTTAATACCCCGTTACACCCTAGATACCAAATACAAAACACCAAACAAACCATCCCCTCAAGATATCGCCCAAGTAGTCACCTACGCCGTATCAAAAAATTGTCAAGAAACAGTTCTAATATATCCAACCCAACCAACCAATTCTCTAGATGAAACCTTTGGAAACATCAGAGTTCGCAGCCTCACCTTCCCCCTAGATCAAAACCTCAACACAACAGGTAAAACCTTCCTAAAACAACTCCTCACCTCATAACTCCTCCCTCTGCGCCCTCTGCGTCTCTGCGGTTCGTTAAAAAAAACCCGCCCCCCGCATAGCCAAAAGCGCCGTCCCATAAGCAGCCTCAGTATGCACCGAAGAAACCACAGACACCCCTAAAACTCCCTCCCGAATAGCACACCAAGTAGAATTCCCCGCCCCACCACCAGCAGTATAAACACGACTTAAAGTATCCGCCCCCATTTCCTGCAATAAACCATACCCAAGCCCCTCAATCTTAGCCATACCTTCCAATAACCCATGCAAAAACGCCACAGGATCATCAGGACGTGGTTCTAATCGTGGTAATAAATCGGGATCATTAATCGGAAAGCGATCGCCTGGCCGCAACAATGGATAATAATCTAACCCACTACCTCTTGTCGGATCAATCTCGCCGCTCAACCGTTCCAACTCAGTCGCACTAAAAAAATGCTTTAGCACAGCCCCCCCAGTATTAGAAGCACCGCCAGTCAGCCACAAATTACCCAAACGATGACTGTAAATACCAAATCGTGAATCCTCCACACGAGTCCGACTCAATAATTTCACTACCAACGTCGAACCCAAAGAAGTCACAGCTTCCCCTGGCGATTTAGCCCCACTAGCCAGAAAAGCCGCAATACTATCAGTTGTACCAGCACACACCAAGCAATCATCAGGAAAATTAAACTGAGTGGCTATTTCTGGGCGCAATTTAGCAATGGGAGTACCAGGAGTTAAAACTTTCGGTAGCTGAATCGGTAATTGCAGTTTCTCCAGCCATTCTGGATATTTTAACTGTTCCACGTCATAGCCCAGCTTTAAAGCGTTGTGATAATCGCTAATTCCCAAATAACCATGCAGCAGAAATCCTAACCAATCGGCTTGATGCAGAAAATATCTCGCCTGACTAAAACTAGGTTGTTGCATCATCCACAACAATTTAGCCAAGCTGGAAGTGGCGCTTAATACATTATGATTGGTCGGTGCAATAGTTCTCAACTGCTCCAGCACCACTGATCCCCGCCCATCGTTATACAGTAAAGGTGCATCTACAGGCTTACCCGCCGCATCAGTTAGCAAGACTGTAGATGAAGTACCATTAATAGCGATCGCCTTGACTTCACGGCGCAGTTTCTCAGGTATTTGTGCCAGCAGTGTAAATAAAGCTGTCTCCCAAGCAGTTGCTAAATCAGAAACAGCCTCATCTGGCCAGGGATACTTGATTTCTGCCTGGGTGCTAGCTTCCTGATTAATCACCACACCCCTAACGCCATTCGTACCGAAATCGATCCCCAAATAAAAATCCATATTTTTATAATTTTTTTTTAATCATGGCTACCGGTTAACCACTGCTTTTGTTGCATCTTGTAACAAGATATTCCACATTCTTGGCAAAACAGTGAAAAGTAGTAAACGAACGGTTCAATATTGATTTCAAGCTCAGGAGGGTTCCGACCATGCCTATCTCAGATACTCAAGTGTACATTGCTCTAGCTGTAGCCCTGATTCCAGGAATTTTGGCTTGGCGTTTAGCAACAGAACTATACAAGTAAAGCCACGTTCTGACATGGTTAGTGGGGCAGATTAAAAATCTCCCCACGCTCAAACAACAATCAGGCTAGTCCTGGTTGTTGTATTTAGAATCCCAAACATACAGCGCGGTAAGCATCAACAAATGAATTCGCCGCTATATTCGGATTTTCATGAACTAAAGTATAATTAATAACTATTTATTTGTGAAAATTTCGTAGAAATAGGAATATGCAAACGGTTAGTGATATTACTCTCAACCAAAACATGGCGACTAAAAATATTTTTTGAGTACAATGGGACACATCTGAATTTCCCGGACAGAGAAAAACCTGGGAGAGTTATTCATAAATATCATTACAGCTCGGAATTGACATAATCTCTTAAAAGACTAATAATCTAGCAAACAGGGTGCTGCTAGCTGTATGCCATCAGCTTTTGATAGCTGCTACTTACGTAGAGTAAGTTAATTTTTAACTTTTTACATACGTGTAGCAATTTCGGAAAAATGAAGTAATATGACAGCTAAATCAAGCTGTAATCAGTGCCAGTGTGCATTCTATGATGTTGCCATTTAATCAGTAAGGTTCTACATAGCATAATGAACGCGAGTCAACCGTCTAGACCAGAGCTAAGACCACCGCTACAACCTCTACAAAAACGCCGGGCTGTTCCTCGCCCAAAACGGCATCTTCGTCAACGTTCCTACCAGGTTATGGCCCTGGAAACCACAGCAAAGATAGTGGTTAACCTGGCGATCTCCGCAGCAGCAGTATCTGCTTTAGCGCAACTTGTGCCTCATCACTGGACTCAGCAAGAAAGATTGCGAGAAGTCAATACTGAAGTCAAGCTGATGTCCGAACGTGTCGAGAGTTTGCAGACGGAATTTAAACGTAATTTCGATCCCGCTCAAGCTAATAGTATTAGACAACAGCAAGCCTATAAATTTGACCCTAATCAACTTCCAGTCGTATTCGTGAATCGGGATGGTAAGGAAGTTGAAGGATTAGACTTATTACCCTAAAAACAATATTCAGAATTTATATGGAAAAATTAAATTTTCCAAATCGGCGTGATTGCCTATGCATACCAAATTTCTGTATGTAGTACCATCGGCTGATGGTCATTAGGGATAGTCCAATTCACAATTAAAAATTCCCAATATTTTTTGGCATTTTTAATTGTGAATTCGCCAGCTTTGCAGTCAAATATTGAAACGCCTGTAGGTTGGCTGACCACAATCGACTAATGGAGATTTTCAGGAAACAATAGCTCGTTTAACCAATTTTCCAGTTGTAAGCGCAATCGGTAACCAGACATATCCTCTTTGGGATCTACTGCGGGTAGTTGACTCAGCGCGCGACGATAATCAGCGATCGCACAATTCCAATCACCCCACAGATGATAAGTTCTGCCCCGTTCTGCCCAAATATGACGTTCTAGTTGACCGAAAAGCATTGCTACCTCAAAGTTCTCAATCGCCTCTTCGTATTGTGCCAAATCACGTAAAGTAATTCCTCTGTTAATCCGCGCCCGGACATAACTAGGATTCAAATCAATCGCTTGATCGTAGTCAGCGAGTGCGGCCGTTAATTCCTCACAAGCTGCATGGTAATTGGCTCGATTGTTATAAGCGCTAGCTAAATTGGGATTCAATTGCAAGGCTGTATTGTAATCACCCAAAGCTTTTGGCATTTCGCCACTCTGAAAATAAATCAATCCCCGGTTGTTGTAATTAACAGAATTTTGGGGACGGCGATGAATTAACTCGGTTAGTAAGGCGATCGCTTCAGTATAATCTCCTTGTCGAGCTGAACTCAGAGCGCAAGAGCGTAAGTAGTCGTCTCCGAAAGCAGATCCACCTCTAGCATTATTCTCATGCTCATTAGCATAAAAATTACTATTTGACACAAAATTATATTGATTATTTTGCTGGTTACCAGAAGCTAAAAATGAATGGCTATTCATATTGTATTACCTGAGCGACTTGCTCTTTCAAATCAAATTACAGTTTTCGTCGTAGTAGTAGTTTTGCCCCTGTGTCAGTTTTACAGGTGTCTATAGTTACTTTCATGTAAGTATTTAGGCTGAATTTCAGCTCCTACATACAAAAAGTGGCAGACTTTAGCTTACTTAAACAATTAATGCTCGAACCTAATAATTAATACGTCACCCATAAGTTGAATTCCAGAAAGAATAAAGATCAATCTTCAAGACTAATCAAGTAGTGAGAGCCAGAAATTGGTAAAATGCCAACAAGCCTTTCATTTAGCTGATTATTGGGAAGCCCCAATTCATAGCTGCTTCAGTTGAGCGGAGGATGAACCTCCCTCAGTGCAAGTGTCTCCCCTGGCGACACAAGAAAATAGCAACGAAGCACACATCCTAATTTTTAAGTATTGAGAAAATTTTTTATGACCACAGCCATTTCCTATCAAGACGCGCCTGATTTAGCGGCTGACGATTATATAGTTATAGGTCTATCAACCTGCTTCATCAAAGAAGACGGGGAAGTTTATCAAGTTGAAGTTGTAGAACCAATTCCCTCTGCGGCTTTAGAAGCCTTGTTAAAAGGAATTCCCACCTCCTATAAGCTAGCTTTTGCAACCACCATAGGAGCTGTCCTAGACGGCGATACACCTCTATTACCAGATGGCTTTCCCGATTCGAGTCAGTTTGGAGAAGAATTCGCTCTACGGGTGTTTGCGACGGCTCGTACCTACAAGCGTCGTGAAATTGCTAAGTCTTTAATTCCCCTGGGTACAACCTACACTGATTTTCAATATTCAACTGAGCGTAAGCGGGTACTCAATGCTGTTAGAGTTGTCAATAAAGAAGATAACGTAAAACAGCATTCCCACACTCACAAAGTTCTTTAATTTGAAGTAATTATGCTGAAACTTTACGGCGGCGCTCGTAGTCGAGCCTCAATTGTCCAGTGGTATCTGGAAGAACTAGCAGTTCCCTACGAATTTGTGATGTTGGATATGCAGGCGGGCGAACACAAGCAGCCTGAGTACCTGAAGATTAACCCAATGGGTAAAGTTCCAGCAATTGTAGATGGGGACTTGCAGCTTTGGGAATCAGGGGCAATTTTACTGTATCTTGCCGACAAATACGGCAAAACTCCACTTTCACCAGAACAGAGGGGTATATTCTCCCAGTGGGTATTGTTTGCCAATGCTAGCCTTGCTACTGGGATTTTTGTAGAAGCCAGTCGAGAGAAAGAAACGCCCCGCTTGTTAACTCCGTTGAATGAGATTTTTGAGCGACAAGATTTTTTACTGGGTGAGGAATTCACTGTTGCTGATGTAGCCGTGGGGTCTATCCTGTCTTACATCCCCATCATGCTGAAGTTAGACCTGAGCGCCTATCCAGCCGTGTTGGACTATATCAAGCGGATGTCTGAGCGTCCAGCCTTTCAAAAGAGTATTGGCGGCGGTTAGCGAAAATCAGAAATATTAATATGGGGTAGAAAAAATTGGCGTTGCTGATTTGAAGTATGAACAGGATTTGTGATGATGTCAAAACCTCTGTAGAGACGTTCCATGGAACGTCTCTACATTTAAATTCATACTTTGTTTGAGCAATGCCAAAAAATCTACCCTATAGATTGTTTAACGATAATTGTTAAATTGCAAAGCCACAGGAAAATCTTCTTGTTTCAGACGCTGCATCACATCTTGTAAGTCATCCTTAGCTTTAGCTGAAACTCGTACAGCATCACCTTGAATTGAGGGTTGTACTTTTTTGAATTCGTCACGAATCAATTTGGAAATTTGTTTCGCAATTTCCTGACTGATGCCTTTTTTGAGGGTGATTTCTTGACGGACACGGTTCCCGCTCGCTGATTCAACTTTGCCAAACTCAAAAATTTTCTGAGAAAGGTTACGCTTGGCGGCTTTTTCTCGGAGGATGGTGTGAACAGAATCTAAGGTAAACTCGCTGTCAGTGCTGACATTAATGGTTTCCTCTTTTAACTCCAGAGTTGTTTGAGTATCTTTGAGGTCATAACGACCTTTGATATCTCGCACAACTTGATCGATAGTATTCACTAATTCTTGTCGGTCAAAGTCGCTTACAATGTCAAAGGAATATGTAGAAGCCATAAACAATTTTAGATTTTAGATTGGGGACTGTTGACTGTTGACTGAGAAGTTTCTTTCCCCTACTCCCCACTCCCTACTCCCTACGCCCCCTATTAACTCGTAGCTTGAATGATGCTCAAGGTAATCAGAGTCGCAGAGCCAAGAGAGCCAATGGCAAACATCAGCGATCGCAATAAAGGTATATTCAAGATATAAAAAATTGAGTATAGCAAACGCGCTACAACAAAGGCGATCGCTGCCACTGTGGCTGTAGGAGAATTAACACCAGTGACGTATGCCATCAATGCTGCGGTGGCAAACAACATAAATGCTTCAAAGGAATTTTGATGCGCCCATGTGGCTCGTTGAGCATAAGGGGATAATTTATCAAACTGGGCGCGAGGAGTAGCAAGCGCCTCATACCCAATCTGCACACGAGCATAAGCTACCAGTAAAAACGGCAGATAAATCAGAAGGGCAGCAGCAGCAATAGAATACAACAAAATAACAGACACAGGCAGTTGCGATCGCATGATTAAACCAATCAATAGTAGTTGTTAGTTAACTGTGATTAATAGGTAACAGGTAATTTGGCTAACCCAACTACCTATTACCAATTCGCAGTTTCCTATATCTATCATTACCTGGGCGAGGACTTACTGCACTTTAGTCAAAGTAGAAAAGCGTTACCACTTTTCTTTGTTCTTCTGCATCTCCACAAGTTTGGAGCAGAGTGCGACTGTCGTGAAATGCAAAACAAATCAGTTGCTGACAGCGAGAGACAATCTCCTTATTACAAATATAACTAGCTTCAGCTAAAGACAGATTATCATTACTGGCATTTTCAACCAGATGCATCACGTTCTCTAGTTGTTGCTGTGATTCATGGGGCTGGCGTGACAAACTTTGGGGTAAAATCACCGTCAATAAATTGGGATCTGCCCGCATTGCTCCCTTAATGGCAGCTGAATTTGTACCTGTAGCCCCAGAGGTGATGACCCGGTTACCTGATAGAACCAGGGCATAGGTCATCATTTCAATGAGATTCTGATGCGTAATTGGCACATGGCGAGAACCCAGCAAGGCGATTCGCTTAGAACCCGTTTGCTGGATGGTCGCCAGTTCCTGCGCTAATGTATCAAGTTTGGTAAGGTCTGTTGACTGGCTCAAAGAGGGGATGTAATCAGATTAAACAACCAAGCTATTCTACCAAACGAAGTGTAAGTGAGAAGCCAACTTGAGTTACATATTGCTACATTTTCCTGATGTTGGCTTCACTAACTGAATAGCTAGGCTACAAAAGAGGCAGGGGAGCGGGGAGCAGGGAGCGGGGGTGAGTGAAGAGGCAGGGGAGCAGGGAGCAGGGGTGAGTGAGAGATTACTTTACATTCCCGGTTGGTGCTTAACAATTTTTCCTTTTCTCCCCTACCCCCTGCCCCTCTGCCTCTTCTCCCCTGCCCTCTGCCTCTTCTCCCCTGCACCCTGCCCCCTGCTTCTAAGGTAATGTCCCGGCGGGAGTTAAGCCGAGTTTAGATAACAAGCGATCAATGTCAAAATGCTCAGTCATCAGCTGGCGAATACACTGAACCTTAATTGGTTCGTGTACCCGGACTTGTCCAAAAGTTCGATCAATAATTTCCACAGTGGTTAGGGTATCTAAATCAACCGATAGGATAGGGATTTCTAGCTCTTCAGCACGGTTGAGAATAAAGGCAGGTGGTGGCAGTTGTCCAGTCAAAATCAGGCATTGTGTAGAACTTTCTAGGGCGGCTTGTTGAATTTCCACGCGATCGCCCCCTGTGACTACTGCCATATTTCGGCGTTTGCGGAAATACTTCACAGCCGAATTGACATTCATCGCCCCAATTGCCAAACTCTCCACCATCAAATCCAGGCGATCGCGGCGACAAAGAACCTCAGCATTTAACTGGTTGACCAGTTGAGCAACGCTGACACTGCGTAGCAAGTCATTTTTCGGCAATTTTGCTAATACGGGAATGCCTTGCTGTTCTAGAAACGGACATAATTGAGCGTCAACTATTTCTAATTGTTCGGTAGGGATATCATTAATCACAACACCCACCAAGCGATCGCCCATCAGCTGTTTAGCAGACAATAACGCATCAGCACAAACCAGCGAATTATAACGAGCTACCAATAGTACAGACGCACTTAATGCTTGAGCCACCTGTAATAAAGACAAATCAAACAGATGCCCTTGTGTCAAATTACCAGGCCCCTCTAGCAACACCAAATCTCCTTGGGAAATTTGCAAATATTGCTGTTTTAATAACTGCCGATAATCAATTTCGTCTTCGCCGCGCCAGCGTTTTTGGACATTAACCTCATCCAAAGCCAAGATAGTGGCTGCAACACGGTTTGTCGGCAAGTTCAGACTATGAGCAATAAACTGGACATCTTCCTCAACTACGCTTCCGCCGGATGCACTAAAACAAGTGCCTAGCGGTTTACCGTAGGCAATATCTAGTCCTTTTTGCTGTAGCTGATGAGACAAACCCAAAACGGTTGCAGATTTACCACTATAAATTTCCGTTGAGCCAATCAGCAAACATTTAGCAGATTTTGGCACAAATGCACTCCTAATTGCAAAAGGAAGTAGAACCAAGCTAGGTGTTCCCTAATTTTAGTTGGTTCCGGCAACAGGCTGGGATGCTCCCAAGTCGAGTTTCCCAAAATGTACTTTTTTTGTGTATATTTTGAAGATTTTTTTTATTCGTCTATACGCAACACTTTGCGGTAAAAAGCCTGTGAAAAATCAGTCAAACGATAGCGCTTATAATTTTCCATAAGTTCAATTAAAAAACTCATAAATTCAAAACTTGCCATCATCACTTCATAGCTAAGTTCAGCATTCCCCTCAAACTGTATCCGGCAACGTGTTAAATCAGAAGGCAGGGTAGCAACATTCCAAGAAGCGACAAAGGGAATACTATCACCACCTTCAATTTTGCGGTTTCCCTCCAAAATGCCTTTTTGATAGAGACCCAGGGCATAGGGTAAAAAATTACGCTTCGGACTCTGAACATAAGGCAAGTAAACGCTTGCTTGTTGTTGAGTAGCAGGCTGGACTGTTTCAATAGACATGGTTCAATATTCCTCAACTTAGTTGACAATCAATCATGGATAGTAAATATTGTTCCCCAAAAAGGTCTATTGCTCACAGTCAAGCAAGATGACAAGGGGCTGGGGGCGGAGAACCCCATGCCTAAATACAGGGGCTTGGGAAAAGGACGCATTATTTCTCCCACTTTGGCTTTCACACCCAATAGTCACTGAGAAATAATCGTCATCATAGGAACTTAGTGCTAAGAAATATGAAAATTTCGGTTATAATAAGGCTGCATTAGCTTTTAACTCAGAAGCTAGAGCAATAAAAGCAAAAATCCGCGCTTTTGTGGTGTGGAATAATGCTATTGCAGCTTTTAACCACAACCAACTGCTGCTACCTAGCGCTGACTTTGCCTCCATCGGTAATTCACAATTAGCGATTGTCCAATTCTGTGCAAGCTGTCTGTTTGAGTGTGGAATTTTCTGCTTTTTCAAGGTGTATAACAATACTGGTTTTTAAATCAAGTAACCTATGCCAGCGAATTCCTGGCCCGAAGACGATTATTACGACGAGCTTGACCAACTTAACTCCCTATTATCCGACCCATCGGCAGATGAGGAGGAATCAGTGGTAGAGGTAAATCCCATGTCTCTACCATCCCGGTTTCAAGGACGTAGAAGCAAAGCCGCTCTGGTTTTGACTGTAGTTTGGAGCGGTACAATCGCTCTGCATTTAGCTTCTTGGGGTTCAATATTCATTCTAGGACTGACTACTCTCTTAGGATTTCACGCTTTAGTGGTGGTATTTGCTAAACCCCGGCGCAATAGCAAAGAAATGGAGGGAGATTTGCCCTCTGTGTCTGTGTTAGTAGCAGCAAAAAATGAAGAAGCAGTTATTGGTAAATTAGTCAGAAATCTTTGTAATTTGGAATATCCAGATGGGCAGTATGAAGTCTGGATTATTGACGATAATAGCACCGATAACACACCGCAGTTATTAGCGGAACTAGCCCAAGAATATGACCAACTCAAGGTTCTCAGGCGTTCTCCACAAACTAGTGGCGGCAAATCAGGAGCATTGAATCAGGTATTACCATTGATTAAGGGCGATATTGTCGCAGTGTTTGATGCTGATGCTCAGGTAGTACCAGACTTACTGCTACAGGTGGCACCTTTATTCCAACGTGAAAAGGTGGGGGCGGTGCAGGTGCGAAAAGCCATAGCCAACGCCAAAGAAAATTTTTGGACTCAGGGTCAGATGGCTGAAATGGCTTTGGATACTTGGTTTCAGCAGCAACGTGTTGGCATTGGTGGGATTGGGGAACTGCGAGGTAATGGTCAATTTGTCCGGCGTACAGCCTTAGAAAGTTGTGGCGGATGGAATGAAGTCACCATCACCGATGATTTGGATATGACTTTGCGCCTACATCTGGACAAATGGGACATTGAGTGTACATTTTACCCGGCTGTGCAGGAAGAAGGGGTGACAAATGCGATCGCTCTTTGGCATCAGCGCAGTCGTTGGGCAGAAGGTGGCTATCAGCGCTATTTAGATTACTGGGATCTAATTCTCAAAAACCGCTTGGGTGTGCGGAAAACCTGGGATATGCTGATCTTTATGCTGACTATGTATATCCTCCCCACAGCAGCCGTTCCAGATATATTAATGGCGGTGGCTCGGCATCGTCTACCAATATTAGGCCCCGTCACTACACTATCAGTCAGTATGTCTGTTATAGGGATGTTTGCCGGACTTAAGCGCATACGCCAAGATCAGGAATTCAATATTTCGACAACTTTCGCATTACTACTACAAACCCTGCGTGGCTCTTTGTATATGTTGCACTGGTTGGTAGTCATGAGTGCTACCACTGCTCGGATGTCCATCAGAGAAAAGCGCCTGAAATGGGTCAAAACCGTGCATTCAGGCAGTGCAGACTAGTTTTTTTTTTACCAAATTAAACACTTAAAATCCAAAATTTAGCATAATTTCTGAATTTTGGATTTTTCTATTCATCATCAATTTCGGGTTCATCCAAGCCCTCAGATATAGTCATGGATTCAGGCGAATCAACTCCATCATCTGTGAGGCGGATTATTTGCCCATCAAAAAATTTCGCTAGACGCTTGGCGGCGTTCTCGACTTCATCAGTTTCCCAATCAGCCAGAGGCCTTGGCATTTGTTGCGGGGGTAAGGTTTGTACCCTAGCTGCACCCGTCATTGATTCGGTTTTTACTGGTGTTATTACTGGTGTTGGTGTAGCTGGAGCCGTCGGTGTGAAAGATTGAATTTGCTGATTGTAGTTGGCTGCTGGTGGTTGCTGAATGGGAGTAGAATCTTTTGATGGAACTGGGCTATTCCCATTTACAGCAGCAATCTTGGATTTGTTGGATACCAAGCTCACCGTCACCTTGTGTTGGCAAACTTTCATAAAGGCAACTTCAATATCAGTTATTTGTTTCTTCATGGACGGTTTTACCAAACCTGGAGGCATTCCCACCTCAGCTATACCGTGGTTGAAGTTTAATAGCCGTCCATGT
This sequence comes from Nodularia sp. (in: cyanobacteria), assembly GCA_035638855.1. Lineage (GTDB taxonomy): Bacteria > Cyanobacteriota > Cyanobacteriia > Cyanobacteriales > Nostocaceae > Nodularia. Next base: position 100,236 of record DASQZD010000122.1, read on the forward strand.
TGCTTAAACAAGGCTTTACTTAGTGGATGTTCCAGATATTCAAGCACTTGCTGCCAAACTTGCACAAAGTCAGATTGTGTTACCTCAACAACTTCCTCTGAAGCTGATATTGGTGATACTGGTGGCGCTGAATGTGTAAATGGCTTGTCTTGACTGCTTGCTTGGGGAATAGATACATTTTCTGGAGGTGGTGAGGATAATGAGTTAGGAGAAGAGTTGTGATGGTCTATGGGAGTTGAAGCCACCGTTTGCTCAACACAAGTTCGAGGAGTTGCTTTCTCAGTTGGTAGCTGAGGTGGTGTAGAAACGACTGGGTAATAATTTGTAGCTACAGCAGGCGCATTCAGTCGCTGAGGTGTATTTACAGCTTGGGGTTGAATATTTGCACTCGGCAATAATCCCAGTAATGTCACCTCCAACCATAAACGCGGCTGGGTGGTATTTTTAATTTGCACTTCAGATGTGCGGAGGTGTTGCTGTCCCCGCAAAATTGTACTCATGTCGAGTTTTTGGGATAATTCTACTAACGCTATCCAGGTTTGCTGGGTACAAGTAACTAAATCCTGGCGATTAGCTGCTGTTTGTGCTATGAGTAAATCGCGGTATAAGGCGGCGAGATTTTGCAGAATAATTAGCGGTTCTCGTCCACTATCGAGGATTTTACGGCTACAATCTAAAACTCCTTCTGGGTTATTTTGAGCGATCGCATTCAATAACGCAATTAAGTCTTGTTCACTCACCGAACCGACCAAATCCCAAACTTTGTCAGGTGTAACTTCACCCACAGTTAAAGCTAATTGGTCGAGTAGACTTTCCGCATCTCGCAATCCTCCCTGAGCAATTTGGCCAATCAAGGTGAGAGCATCAGCAGATATATTAATACTTTCTTTCGAGGCGATCGCACTTAAATGCTTAACCATCGCCTCCAACTGAATACGTCTAAAATCAAATCTTTGGCAGCGTGAAATAATCGTTGGCAATACTCGCTGCGGATCTGTTGTCGCTAAAACAAAAACTACGTGTTTTGGTGGTTCCTCTAATGTTTTTAATAACGCATTGAATGCTGCGGTACTGAGCATATGGCATTCATCGACCACATAAACCTTATAGCGACACTGTACAGGGGCAAACTGCGCCTTTTCAATCAGTTCGCGGATATTATCGACACCAGTGTTACTGGCAGCATCAATTTCTATAACATCGAGGGAGTAGCCCTTGGTGATGCCTTGACAAACATCACACACTCCACAGGGTTGAGCCGTGGGCTGGTCACTGTTGAGACAATTGAGAGATTTAGCCAAAATTCTGGCGCTCGAAGTCTTTCCCGTCCCTCTAGGTCCTGTGAACAAATAGGCAGGGGCAATTTTAGCTGTGTTGATCGCGTTGGTGAGGGTGGTAGCGATCGCCTCTTGTCCCACCAGTTCAGCAAAACTCTTGGGGCGATACTTATGGTGGAGGGGTTCGTAAGACATGGATGGAAGACTTCAGTGCCTTTTAAGTTTGGTTAGCAGCACCCAGTCAAGTTTGGGATACAACTATTATGAACTTTTGTAGATTGGTTGTGTATGTGTCATACCCTAGAAAAAACACCAGACTTCCAGTCTACACATTTCAGTCAACAATACTCAATGGTGCAAAACAAATGCTCAGGCGGCTAATTCAATGGTTCAAAGGTATTTTTCGGAGCTTGTTTGGAGGCCAACGCACTCCCGCCAATGTGCGGGATAATATGCCAGAAAAACCAGCGCCACCCCTAACCGACACTGACTTAGAATTTCTCTTCACCGAACTACTAGAAGGGGTGCATCAAGCCAGAGGCAAAGATTGGGCGCTAAAATGGCTACATAATATTGAAAATCGGGTATCTACCGAACGCTGGGTAGAATGGTTACAGCGCTTTGGCCAAAGATTGCTAGCATCACCTACACCTAACAATGAATTAGCTGCTCGCTTAGTGCAACTCGGTGATCTGGGCGTTGGTGAAGTGGGAAATGTTGCCTATGAAATTGGAATGCAGTTGTTGACACGCTTGGACAGTGAACCGATATGGGAATATGACGGGCCAGATGCAGTCAAGACCACTTTACCCTCCCAAAATAATTCCCCAGTCCAAGAGGAAGTAAGTCAGTCAGAAAATTTGTCAACTGAGGAAGCAACCCAAACTGTGACTCTAGATCAGCTGTTGATCATGTTGGAGCAAGACCAGAATTTACGCCAGCAAATTGCCCAGCAACTGGATATTGAGACAGATGATCCAGAACTGATTATCCAGGAACTAATCAATCAATATCATCCTCCCAGTCAATCAAATACAGATCAGACTTAAGCAGGCATTATTGAGAAATGGGGAGATGAGCAAGATAACGGAGATAAAGAAGCATTTTCCACCTTGTCCTCAATCCCCAGGCTTGGCACAGTCAAACTCTGACGCTAACGGTGAAGCCCAATCCCTAGTCACTGAAGCTCGCCAAAGTGCAATTCCCAATCCGGAAATCAAAAAGTTTTGTCTATTGTCTGCTCACCAGATGGCCGCCAATCAATTTAATTTCAGTAAAATTTCTGTGATAAATGATTTTTTTAACACAACGATCGCTACAATAATCTAGGAGAGACAAAATCCAAGAATATGGCAGATGCTCACGCAGCTATTGCAGTGGTTTAACAAATTTTCAACCCACCCCGTTGGTAATCAGAGTAGTTCTTTAAAGGCTGCAAGGGGATTGGAGGTGGCACCACCACCACCAGAGCTAACTAATGCGGATCTGGAAGTTTTATTTACCCAGTTGTTGGGAGGCGTACAGCAAGGACGAGGACAACAATGGGCGATCCAGTATCTAGAACGAATGGAGAATCGCATCAGTGTTGAGCGCTGGATCGATTGGCTATTGATATTTGGCGAAAAATTGCTTTTATCACCAGCGCCGAATCATCAGTTAGCAACACAGATGATGCAACTAGGCGAACTGGGAATTGGCAAGGTTGGTGAGCTTGCTTACGACATTGGTATCCGGTTGTTGACAGGAGAAGTGGGCGAGGATTCCCAAGAGTACGAAGAAAGTGAAACCACAACTTCAAAATTAGACTCTCCAAAACAGGAGTTGATACCAAATTTAGGCGCATCGTTATCAACGTCTGATAGTTGGCGTGGCGTAGCCATAGACCCAGAATTTGAAATTACAGCAGCAAAACCCGAAATTGATTTTGCTTCAGAAATATTGACTGAGAATACAGCAGAACTGATCTTGGAGCCAAATCTAGGGTACACCTCGGATCAGTCGTTGGGAAGTTTGGATCAAAGTCCCAATTTAGTCCCACAGCTAGCTGCTAATCTGTCACTTACAAATCAGATCCCAGTTATTACTGCTGATCAACCTGATGTTCAAGAACTAGATTGGTTTTATCAAGGTCTTCAGCAAGCCAAAACAGGTGATTTGGTAGGAGCGATCGCTTCTTATAATCAAGCTATCGAAATGAATCCTGATGCCTGGGAATATTGGTTTAACAGGGGTTTAACTTTATTTCATTTAGAAGATTTTGAAGAAGCGATCGCCTCCTATGACGAAGCCATAGCACTCAAACCCCATCACTACAAATCTTGGTATAACCGGGGTTGTGTTTTCGGGGAATTAGGACAATTTGAAGAAGCGATCGCCTCTTTTGAGCAAGCCATAGCAATTGATCCACAAAATCCAGAAGTTTTGTCTAGTAAGGGTTTAGCCCTGTTGAAATTAGGACAAATTAGCGAAGCAATTTTCAGCTATGACCAAGCCCTGGATCTGGAACCACAAGACCCAGAAAACTGGTATTACCGAGGTATAGGCTTGGCGGTGATTGAGCAATATACAGAGGCGATCGCCTCTTACGACCAAGCCATAGCAATTCAACCAGATTTCCATGCCTGCTGGATTGACCGGGGTGTAGTGTTATTTAATTTAGGAAATTGGTCAGAAGCGATCGCCTCCTGGGATCAAGCCCTGTCCACACAACCAGATTTATACTTAGCTTGGTATAACCGGGGTATAGCCTTAGAAAACTTAGGACACCGAGAACAAGCGATCGCCTCCTACCACAACGCCATAGCTATCAAACCCGACTTTGACTCAGCTTGGTACAACCAAGCAGTAGCCCTGTATCATTTACAAAGATTTGCCGAAGCGATCGTTTCCTACGACAACGCCTTACAAATCAAACTTGACTATTGGGAAGCTTGGATTGGTCGAGGAACCGCAGCTGGTCATTTAACTAGCATCGCCACACAAAATCCTGCCTTACAGCAGGGCGGCTATGAAGGTACACTCGCAAGCTATGAAGAAGGCTTGAAACATATTCGCCCAGATACCCACCCAGAAGGTTGGGGTAGACTGCACATAGCAAAAGGCAATACCTACTACGACCGAGGTAAAACATCTCCCACACCTCGTAACTATTGGCATCAAGCCATAGCCGAATACGACCAAGCGCTCTTAACCCTGACCACAGAAGACTTTACCGAATTGCATTTAGAAGTTTTGCAATCTCTGATTAAAACACTTTTAGGCATAGGTCAAATATCACAAGCACAACAATTACAACAACAAGCCACAGATTTATTAGCACAACTACTGACAGAATCAACTCGTTCTGATCAAAGTAAAAAACAGCTCGCCCTCAAATTTGCGGGAATTGGTCAATTAGAAGTTGATTTAGCCATAGAGTACGGCGACTTAGTAGAAGCCTGGGAAATGGCAGAACAGGGCAAAAATTCTTGTTTAACCTGGTTACTATCCGATTGGCAGGAACAGATTTACTCACACTACTACAGTTCAGTTCAACAACTCCTCAATCCTCACACAGCAATTATTTACTGGCATATTAGCCCAGTCGCCTTACATACCTTCATTATCAAAGACCAAGCCCCATCACCCATTTTAGTCTTTACACCCATACAAGATGTAGTCACCATAGACTTAGAAAAAAACCCCCAACCAGCTGAAGAATTGCCTCTACCCGAAGCAGTGAGACGCTTAATAAAATTTGAAGATTGGCTAGAAGATTGGCATCAGCAATACCAAGGATATCTGACTCAAGCCCCAGACCAACACAGCAAAAGCCATCATCCTTGGCGAGTGGATATGGCAGAAAAGCTCTTGCAACTGCAACATATTCTCCAAATTTCCACAATTACACAAGAACTCGAAGACATCACCCAACTAATTTTAATTCCCCACCGCGACCTACATAGATTACCTCTCCATACTCTTTTTAATATTTCTTCGCCCTCCCACAAAGAACCACCAACTAATTTCAGTATTAGCTATTTGCCAAGTGTCCAAAAAGGTTTGTCAGTAAAAGCGGAAAGTTTATGGCAATTCCCGCATCAAATGTTGCTGAGTATCGAGTACCCCAACAGCACAAATCATTCCCCACTAAAATTTGCCCAATATGAATCTGAAATTATTAGCCAAATGTTTAATAATCCCCAACACATCCGGGGAGCTAATGCTACGAAAACCGAAGTAGCAAATGCCTTGCTTGATACTCAAAATAGTATTTTACATTTTGCTGGTGGTGTCATCAACAATTACAGAGATCCGAAAAAATCAGCCTTAGCATTAGTAGATGAACATCAAATAACCTTAGAAGAAATTTCTCAACTAAATCTCAATAGTTACAAATTAGTCACACTTTTTGCCAGCGAAACTGCCAGAACTAAAAACCAGAATATTACTACCGAATATGTAGATTTAGCCAATGCTTTTATTTGTGGGGGAGTACCCCATGTGGTAATTAACCTATGGACTGTAGAATCATCCGCCAGCACCTTAGTCATGATTGAGTTTTATAGAAAACTACAATCAAATAAATCACCAGTTATTGCCTTAGCTGAAGCCACATCATGGCTGAAAGAATTAACTGCGGCTGACCTGATAAAATGGTATCAAGACTTACTAAATCATCTAGATCCTGATGAATTAAAAATTAAAGCTTATTTAGCAACATATTTATATAAAACTAGTAAGATGGTTCCTGATAAAAAACTTTATAACCATCCTTACTACTGGGCAGCATATACAATTCTTGGTATAATTTCCTAAAAATCAATATGCAAATTTTGGTGTTCCTAAGTGACAAAATGAATTAGCCGGGCTACGCCCCACTTGTCTAAGAGGCGCATTCTCCGGAGGGGTTCGGTGCAGGGTAGGCGAAAACAATAAGAGTTAAAGAAATGTAATTTGGCATTTCTTGATTCAAGTTTAGCAACGCCTAATTTGGCTAATTATTGTCTCAAAGCCAACAATAAATATTTATGCGGAGATTTTAAGCGCTTTGAGTCTGACTATGATTCCGAACATGGTGCTTTTGCCAAAGGATGGCTGCAAAATTAGTCAGCAAGCAAGTGATGGCTAAGGACAACAATATATAAGTAGGCAACATTACCACGCCTATCATAAACCAAGTAAATACGTGCAGTACCATCACTACAGCGAAGATAGTGGCAAATCCCACAGATTTCCACACTTGATGTATTGGGCGACCCAGTACTGTGAGGATAATTGTCAGCGATGTGGCAATTATGTTTGCTGGGACAAGAAATGCACAAATGCCTGTGCAATTGGTACGGGAGAACTCAGTTAAGGCGTTGAAATCAAGCATTAATTAATTGATTGGGATTAATATTAATGTCTTCAACATATTCTTAGACATTTTAATTTAGTTTAACACATAGCTAAAGTGATTACTCCAGTTATGTAACATAATTTAAACACTTCCAACAAATTTTAATCCTTATTTATAGGAATCATCAGAAAATTTTAAATTAAACCAGGTAATTCTGATCTGACATAAATTTACTGATTAAAATTACATCAAACAAGAGCATTTATTATGTCCAAATCATTAAACTATTATGAAATATATTAAATTTTTGTAACAAAGAGCTAACTATAGATGAGGCTGTGGGACATCGTTTTAGAATCATCCAAAAGAGAATTGTGTGTAGAAGAAATGTATAATTGCAAGTACGCCATCCTCGGAACTGGTGCATTAGGTGGGTTTTATGGCGCTAAATTGCAACAAGCTGGTTTAGATGTCCACTTTTTGCTCAAAAGTGATTACGAACACATCAGCCAATCTGGTTTATTTGTCGAATCAAAAGATGGTGATTTTACCCTTCCCCAAGTTAACGCCTATAACGATGTCAACCAGATGCCAAAATGTGATGTAGTCATAGTGGCACTGAAGACAACTCAAAACCATTTACTACCAAAATTATTACCACCCGTAGTTAAAGATAGTGGGGTAATATTGGTATTGCAGAATGGATTAGGTATAGAAGAGGATATTGCCCAAATTGTCAGCAATGTTCAAATTATCGGTGGGTTATGTTTTCTATGTTCCAACAAAGTGGGAGCAGGACATATTCGCCACTTAGATTATGGAAAAATTACTTTAGGTGAATATACCCCTAAATATGAACCTCATCCCATTACAGAGAGGATGCAGCAGATTGCTGATGATTTTCAAAATGCTGGTATCCCAATAGAATTAGCCGCCGACTTACTGGTGGCGCGTTGGCAAAAATTGGTGTGGAATATACCCTACAATGGGCTGTCTGTAATACTCAATGCGACAACAGACGAATTAATGGCTGATGCTGACACTCGCAGATTAGTTGAACAATTGATGAATGAAGTAGTAGCTGGCGCGAAAACTTCCGGCCGTATCATTCCTGATAGCTTAATTCAAACCATGCTCAATTACACCCTCAAAATGAAACCTTACCGTACCAGCATGAAAATTGACTATGATGAACACCGACCCTTAGAGGTAGAAGCAATTTTCGGGAACCCATTAAAAAAAGCGCAAGCAGCAGGTGTAAATTTACCGCAAATTAGCTGTCTGTATGATCAACTAAAGTTTCTGAATAAAAGAAATAGCATTGCTTAATCTCATATCCTTAACTCTTACTCTTCCTCAGCGCCTCTGCGTGAAACTACCATGTCCAATACACTAACCTCTGCAATTAAACCAAAAACCGAAGATAGTTTTGCTATCACCTTTGCGCCATTATCCCTAGAAGAAATCTACACCAAAGCCAACGACCCTGCTAATGGTGCGGTAGTGGTGATGAGTGGGATGGTTCGCAATCAAACTGATGGACAACCTGTTATTTCTTTAGAATATCAAGCTTATGAACCAATGGCATTACAAGTTTTTTATCAAATTGCTGCTGATATTCGTTCCACTTGGTCTGATGTGAAGCGGGTAGTAATTTATCATCGCGTCGGGCGTTTGCAAGTGGGAGAAATTAGCGTCTTAGTAGCAGTTGGTTGTCCTCATCGTAGTGAAGCCTTTGAAGCTTGTCGTTATGCTATTGATACTCTTAAACATAATGCCCCTATTTGGAAAAAAGAACATTGGGCTGATGGTTCTAGCACTTGGGTGAGTATTGCTGCTTGTGAGCATTAGCCATATTTGTTGTGTATTGCCAATGCACGTGATTACTATTCACTATGCACTGCCACTTACCTGGTATATAAATAGAATTTTACAGTTTAGCTAGAAAGCTATGTTATGCTGCCAGATATCAAATACAGATAAACTGTATACCACTAGCTAATTCACGTATGTAATTTAGGTCATTGTGATGCGATCCCTTTGTGATGGTTATTAAGCTGTTACGCAGAGTGACTGATAAAGGCTAAAACTTATGAAGTATGTATTCTGGAGGTTTTGCAATAAATCCCTCCCTGTGCGGTTCAGTGGACAAATCTTTGGGAAACCTGTGCTGAAGAATGAGGATGAGCTTTTTATAACAACTAGTATTAAGCTAATAAATCCTCCCATAGAGATTGATCCTAATGAACTGAAACAGGACGGAGATGAAACTTGCTTAGGAATAACCTTATCAGTTAAAGCACCCAGTACACTAATATTTAAAATTCTTAAACATTACAATGAATTTAAAAAATATCACTCCAATTATTTGTATCAATCATAATCCTATCGGGAGTATTAAGATTAATAATCTTTGCTAATTTTGTTAGATTTATTTCCTTATTATCTCCCTTAATATCAATGCCTTCAGCTACAGCTATAGAACTTATATAACCTATAATCTCACTCAGCGACTTCTGGATATTTCTAATTAGATCCTCATTTTCTCTAGAGGGTTTGTTCCTGTTAGAGGCTTCTAGTGAGGTTAATACTTGTCTCAAAAGCAAAGCAGATTCAACTAAACTATAAAGAGCGTTTACTGTATTATCCTGCATAATCACACACTTAGTTATTGTTGTACATAGCAACACTAACGCAGTAGCTAACTCAGGGGTGTGATTTAGGTCACTTTGATGCGATCATCGCTTTGTAATGGTTACTATTTGGTATCATGCAAGGTGACTGAATAAAGGCATAAATTAACAGCACAAGGAAAGCAGGTAACAATCAAAAGCATAATCACAAAACTGCTTAGGGTGAGAGTAAAGTCTTTGATTAATTTGTTACTAAGTTAAGTTCAAAATCAAGGTCTAGGAAAAGGTCCATCATAGTGAAAGTGATAACCACTACCTCCAGAACCATAATTAAATGCCTTTTTACCATTTATTTCATTTTCTCCAGCCAATGCAAAACTCCAATCATTTTCTCCCGCATACTGAATTTCTGCAAGACATTGATTAACTTCTGTTTCCCAAGGATAACTGCTCCATTCAGTACATTTTGCTGTATTAATTAATCTTAATCTATCAGGTATTTTCTCCCAAGATTTATAAACTTCAACCATAATATAATCACCTTCAATATAGGTTCTAATAATACACTTTCCGTTTGTAATACCAGCAGTTGTATGAAGACTACAGGAGCTTTTTACATTTCTTTGTTGAGCAAGCACATTACTAGAGGTAAATATTAATGATAATGCTGATAAAGAAATAATTATTTTTTTAATGGGTAGCATATTTTTGTCTGGTACAGAGGTTAATTTTATCTATAAAACTAATCTAAATGATTACCACAATGCTTACAAACTTTAGCTTCTTTCTTCACAACTTCTGCACAGTAAGGACACTTTTTCAAAACCCCTGTATCAATTAATGAATCTTCTGTCTCTCTTAATAACAGAGCATGAGGTAAAGCAACTATAAATAGTAAATGACCATACATCCACCAGTTATAAAAATTTCTACCTTTTTTATAAGCTATAAAGCTAGGAATTAAGCCTAGTAACCAAGCAAAAACAGCAACGAAAACTAAATCCCATTTGTTTATAGAATTTAAAAGAATACTTACATGACTAGCTATAATAGCTAGCAAGAACCAGTAATTTGCTTGACGTAACATTTGATTTTCAGGCTTTTCTAAAGCACCCAAAATTCCTTCTTGTCTAGAAAAACCAATCTTAGGATTGAAGTAATTTACTGTGAACATTATAATTAAAGGAAAAATTAGTAAACTATAAGATAAAATTGCTAACTGTTCTTTGAAAGACGACATAGAGATTTCCTATCAATATCTTAGTTAAGCTTAATAAAAATATTTTAAGTTTTGAATTTGTGCCGATTAACTAAGTTAGTTAATTTTATAAATGAGAAAATAAATACATACCCTAAAATTGAGCCAAAAATCTTGCCCATAGAAACAAATAGTTCTATTTGTAGCAGTCAAATGGGTGTTAAATTAATATCAACAAATAAATGCTTCGGTTTTGCAATGACTTTATATTGTAGTTTTGTAAAAATTATTAAAATTAGTTTTATAGTATTATTTTTCATGTAGAAAACACTCTAGCTAACCCTTGCGTTTTGTAATGATTGCAACATCTTTAAATCATAGCAAGCACAAATCATGTTGTCAAGAAATATACTTAACTAATTGTTAGAAAATTTATTTGAAGATATTAAATAACATTGGGATGATGGTTCTAGTATCTGGGTGAGTATTGGTGCTTGTGAGCATTAGTCATATTTCTGATTTTTTAACTGAATTTTTGCGCTTCATGAACAAGTAATACCAATGTGATTTACGCCCTGGACGGGTGGGGATTGTACAATCTGGAAAAAACGCTAAACTTGTACAATAAACAGTACAATTTTCCCCAGATGAAAATTATTTCTTTTAGCGAAGCAAGAAATAGTCTAAAAACAGTTTTAGATCAGGTGACGGAAGATGCTGACTATACAATTATCACCAGACGAGACGCGGATGATGCGGTGGTGATGTCGCTGGAGTTTTTCAATAGTCTGATGGAGACTGTGCATTTATTGAAGTCTCCGGCAAATGCAGCCCATTTAGAACGTTCTATTGCTCAATTTAAGCAGGGGAAAGTGGTGGAGCGAGATTTAGTAGATGACTAGAATGTTGGCATGGACTGATGAGGCTTGGGCTAATTATGTTTACTGGCAAGGGCAGGATAAAAAGACTCTCAAAAGAATTAATAAACTAATTGAGGAGACGATGCGGATGCCTTGTGAGGGTATCGGTAAGCCAGAGCCTCTCAGGGAAAATTTAGCCGGATTTTGCTCTCGGCGAATTGATGATACCAATCGTTTGGTTTATGCGGTTGATGATGTTTATTTAACTATTATTTCTTGTCGATACCATTATTAAATTGGAGATAAATCCATTGCCTCCAGCACTGCGCTCCGCGCAATCCAGTCCCTATATTATTTTAGAAGCTCTTTTCTATCCAGCTTCATATTAACTTAGCATAAGTTGCCTAGACTAAGTTTACAAAACTTTTTAATTTAAATTAAAAATTATTGGAAACATTAAACTTAATATAACTAAAGCTTTCGTTGTATTACTTAAACTTAATTGCAGCCTTCTATTGCAGTTTGTAAATATATTTTGGGTATCGGGAGAATATTCCTTTAGACTGAATCTCAACGGTAAAGTATTGGATCAATGCAAATGCATTCAATAAATTTAATGTGCCACGAATTTGTAGTTGCTGTATCCTTTGTTGCTTGTATTGCTGGTCTGTTATTACTGTGGGATCGCAAGCAGCCAAAAGATAATCTCGAAGAAACAGAGAAAATTCTCTTTAGAATGAGCTTCTCTTACTGGCTGGTTTACTGTTGTGCTTTTGGTCTGGAAAAGTTGATTTTACCTGACTGGGAAACTGTACTCATGTCTTTGAAAATGACTATCGCTTTGTCATATTTTTTAACTTTCTCTTGCGTCCTCAGTTTGCCATTACACAAATTCTCAGTCCGCCAAGTCGAAGAATAGTCAATAGTCAACAAACAATGAACTTTAGACAATAGACAATGGACTATTAGGCTGATTTAATTTTCATGGCGATCGCAATAGTATCTTTAAATTTATCCTGGTCTAAAGTGGTCAGGATAAAAACCTCTTGTACGGTCTTACCCTGACGCGCTATTACTTTATAACCACCCCGAATAGGTACAGATACACGTAGTTGCATTTTTGGACAATGGCCTTTCGCCCGCCCAATAACACCTGGCGTGACAGTTTGAATCCCATCTTGCTGACACAGACGTTCTAAAATTGGAATGAGACCAGAAAGATGAGTTGAGTGATTCCAGACTAATCTGCCATCTTTGCCAGAAGCGTCTTTTGCGGGTTTACCCATAATAATTAAGCCGCTTCTAAAGGTGCCATTGTTAAACCAGCTCGACGTAGTTGTTGATGATACAGTTCCGCCGTTTCTTGGGGACCTACCCAGACAATAGCTTGTCCTTCATAATGTATCTGATTGGTCAAATCCCAAGCCAGATCCCCTGTCATTCCCGGAATATACTTCATCAAACACTCAGACACGTGTTGAAAAGTATTAAAGTCATCGTTTAAAACAATCACCTTGTAATTCGGATAAGTCTTGCGGATAACTTGAGTAGTCTTTCCAGGAGCTACAGTTGGTGCTGTACCTGTTCCGGATACAGCAGATGAAAGTCTTGTAACCATAAAACAGTTAGCCAACAGGATTTGCAAAACTACACTTACAAATAACTAGTCTAGTCTATTGTCTGCGGACAAGGGAACTGGCGAGTGGGGATGAGAAAAATAAAAGAGAGCTAAGATCAAATCAAGGTGTTTCAACCCGCGTAGGCGGGTTTTGTCTGGATGGTTCCGCGACTACTAGTCGCCTGGTGTTTTTTAGTCTCTAACGCCAATTATCCCAATTTTCGTTAAAAATTGAAGTATCAGGGAAAGCTGTCGGGTTGCCATTTTGCTCCAACAGACGTTTGAGAGCTTGTAATTGTGGTTCTGGTTTCGGTAAATCGTCTACCAGTTGATAAGGTGCAACTTGATTTTTTAAAGAGAAAGCCGCAGTGCTTCCCGCAGCAGCACCAGCCGACCATTCAAATGAGTGTACCCGATAGGCAGCAGCAGCGATGTGACTAGTAGCAATACTTTTACCTCCTACCAGCAAATTGTCGATTTTCTGGGGAATCATAGCTCTGAGTGCAATTTGGAAAGGATAAGCTTGACCAGCACCCCGCCGTTCTCCTGGACGTTCTCTATTACCAGCCGCTTCTGGGGGGCTTTTCTCCATGCAAGGATGGAAGTCTATAGCATAGTGACCAATGCCTACAGCATCGGGAAAAATAGTAGAACGAGTCCGCCGCATGACTTGTTCGGGAGGCTTTTTCCCTGTAATTACAGATACTGCTTCCAAGCCTGCAAGTGTCCCTTGTAACCTACGGTACATATCCTTCGGCAGTGTTTTGCGATAATACTCATCGTTGTAGTCGCGGCGAGAAATATCTGTTTCCCAAATCGTAAACCCTCCAGGTTGTCCCCAACTGGGACGTCCAATTACCCGCCGTCCTTCGCGCATATAGGGATATTTCGATAAGCCATGGGCTGTTCCCATTGGGGAATTTAACCCGGATAGAAAGCGGTTATTTGTTTGTTGCTGCTTTACACCTTTACCTAGTTGAGAATCTGTAGTCCCAGCTACTAGCCAGTAATAGTAAGAAAGTGAGATTTCCTCACCTTTGCGGAGGCTTTCTGTCCGCAGTCCCCCCATCCATCCCCCAGGCTGCAACTGTTGAGTAGCTTGCAACTGTTGGCGGGTGTAAACTAAGTTATCTTGGGCGGTTCCGGGACGATAGTCGTTACCCCAAGTCCAGTTTTGCATGGAAATGTCCCCTGGTGTGGGAGCAGAAAATTTCACACCTTTGAAGGTTGCAGGTTGTCCCTGTTGCGGACTCCAAATGCGGCGATAGGTGAAAACTAAGTCAAAATTTGCCAGTCGCTCTAATTCGTAACTGAAATATGGGGAATACTGTAAATAAAATGGGGGCATTTTCTGCGGTTGTGGTTCCTTGGTGGCCTCCATTGCAAAGGTGTAAGTAAAGCCTTGGGTACAATAAGGCTCGTTTTGGGCGCTGGAAGAAGAAGGTTCAAGGTGGGAATGAGGATCAATACCCAAGCGGTAGGGAACATCAGCAAGAGCGATAATTTCCCCGGTTTCGCTGGCATCGACAACGTACCATTTTGGGGCATTCCCTTGGCTTTTTTGGGGAACTAAGCGAATAATATTTTTGGTAAACCGAGATGAGTTTTCGTAGCGATAAGCATCTTCAATGGTTTGAGATAAAGTGAAGGTATGATGAGGTGGTGCGCCTTTTGCTGGTTGATGTTGAATTGCGATAGCACTATTAATTAACTTTCCACCACCCTTAACTGTAGATGGGCTAATTTCTAAATCTTTAACCACCGTATTGGGGAACCATTCTAACTTGCCTCTACCCTTTTTCTCAGCATCTTTGAGCATCTGAGTCATCACGGTATGAGCATCACGAGGCAAAAAGCAAGAGTCACTTACCCAGCAGTCCCCAGGATTCAATTTACCGTATTTACGTTCAATGCGATTTCGCAATTGCAAGTAGCCACGAGAATAAAATTGGCGACTGCTCTGGGTTGGGCGTTCGTCTAATGCAGATGTTCCTTGGGAAGAAATTTGCCCTCCCAACCAATCGGTAATTTCCGTGAGGCAAACTCTACGCCCAGCTAGTAACCCCTCGTAAGCTGTAGCTACGCCTGAGAGTCCACCACCCACCACTAAAATCTCACAATTTACGGTTTTGTCTGGCTTTCTCGGTGGTGCAGCAACAATGGCAGAATCAGGTGCAATCAAGTGAGATATTAAGCTGACAGTGATGAGTGATGTCAGGCTGTAAGCTACTTTGTGTCTACGCGTCATAGTTAGAGAAAGTCCTTTTACTCCTATCTCGATTTGTAGACGGTAGCATTTGTCAAATGTTGATCACAAATTTACCCATAGTTACGCAAAAAAGCCAGATTTTAAATCTGACTTTTTTGTACTCTCAGAAAATTCCAATTCACAAAATAACTAATTTGTCGGCTCAGATATTGCACCGGGCGACGGTCAGTCGCGACTACACAGGCAAAACCCTGAGAATCAATGCCGTAACGCTCCCTACAAATCTTGGTTAATTTATTTTTGGTAATTCCCTAAAGGAAATTTTTAGTTGTGAAGTTTAGTAGCGGTTACGGCCACCGCCACCACCACCACCACCATATCCTCCTCCTCTGTTACCACCACCACCAAAGGAACCTCTGTCTTCCTTGGGTTTAGCCTTATTCACTTTTAGTCCGCGACCCATCCATTCAGCACCATCGAGTGCTTCAATGGCGGCTGTTTCTTCGGCTTCTGTATCCATTTCAACAAAAGCAAAACCACGCATCCGGCCTGTTTCACGGTCAGTAGGTACTTGAACCCGCTTAACAGTGCCATATTCAGCAAATACTCCACTGAGATCTGCTTCTGTAACCTCGTAAGAAAGGTTGCCTACGTAAATCGACATCAGATTGTCTCCAAAATTATTACTGTGTATAGATTTAAATTTCGGAGAATTAAATTTGTAGATACCAAAAGGGAACACCTGTCAATACTCAAAACAAATACTGTCACCGAATAAATCCTAATATTCTTAAGATTACACACAAGCTAACTATCTGTATATAGTAGATAATTAAAATATGATTAACTTCTTAAGTTGCTTCTGCCTTGTGTTACTTAGCAGCGCACTTTTTACAAGTTCTCACCAAACCGATGTAATATACAGATAAGTTTATAAAAATTAACAATGGTAGAACGCCCAATCAAAAAATCGGAACGTCAGTCCCAAGCAATTACAGACAACAGTTCCGAAAATTCCGATTCTATGCCTTCTGTGGAATCTCAGTCGAAAAGCTTAAAACCAGTTGTTAATCGCTCGTCTGGCGGCGGAAAAAAATCATCTTTTAAAGATGATATTCGGCAAAAAGTTAATCCTGCCTTGGCGCGTGGTCCAAAACCCGTTAAACTGCCAGTTAATCTCAAAACTGAACCTGAAAGCGAATCTGAACCCATCTCTGATGAGCCTCAAGAGTAAGATTTTGCGGAAGGCAGCAAATTTAGTCTCTATTGTCTGCCCAACGGCGGCTCAGGGACTGAAAAAAAATTCCCCAATTACTTGAGACAAAGGGGACAAGCCGCAAGAAGTTGTGAGGGATGTGTAACTTGGAGAGTTTATTTCTTCGGGGAAATTCCTAAAATACCAACTAAAATATGGCAAGTGAATCATCTGCTTGCTGGTCTACTTGAACCAAGCAACGGCATCTGATTTCACTTGCGCCTTCTCCTATTTCCTACTTTGTCTTTATACAAGCTGTAACGAATAAGGCTTGTGGTCATTCAACCTCATTGCCTATTTACAGCTTTTGTTTCTAGTAGGCGATTTAAAAGATATCCCTGAAAGATTATTTTAAGCAGGAACGACTTGAACAACCAGTGAGCGTTTATCCAGTGACTGGACTTTGCCTACTTCACTCAAAGCAGCAACAATGCGGTCTAGCATTTCTCCGGCTTGCTCGCGATGTTGATGTTCTCGACCTCGCAAACGGATAGCGAACTTAACGGAATCGCCTTTGCTCAACCATTGCGCTGCTTGCTCAATGCGTAAATTGTAGTCAGCTGCGCCCACGTTTGGACGGAATCGAACTTCCTTGACGCTTGGTCTAGCGCTTTGGGTCTGACGTTTTTTCTTTTGATACTGAAGCTTACCATAGTTGATAATCTTCGCAACTGGCGTGTCTTTGTTTTCGGAGACTACAACCAGGTCAAGGTCTACACTTTCTGCTAGCTGTAGAGCTTCGGAAGTGTCAACCAGACCACGGTTATTATTCTCATGATCAATCAAGTAGACTTGACTTGACTTAATTTGCGAGTTGATTAGTTGTTTTTTGACTACGATAATGGTTGCCTCTTAATTCAATAGTTTGCTTTGCCAGCAATACTATACTAAGGTAACACAATCATTACTGTCCTTCTTCTATCATTTGGTATGAAATATTAAGTTTTTGGCGACTGAAAGGCCGAAGGACATTTATTTTCGCCAGACTGATTAATTCACCAAGGGGTTTGACCCACTGGGCGGAAACTTTTGAAGCCGAAAAGCTGATCTGTATAAATGATTTTGTCTACAACCTCACCGCAACCATCTCCTGAGTCAGGTGAGAGAGTCGAAATCTTCCTTAAAGAATTTTGGGGGCTTGCACGGGGTGAAGTATTCGGTCAGAATTGAATTCTGGTATAGATTGGAGATAGGCAAGCCACTTCAAAAACTTACCCAAGAATCAGGATGGTTCTTATGAAGCGCAAAAATCAAGTTGTCCTCACTTTAGTGTTGAAAAGCGCTGTTGTCTTTTCGCCGTTGCTGCTGTCTGCTGGTATGGCTAGTGGACAACCCAGTCCATCCGTTTCCAGAGAACTGAATACTGTTGAGGTCATATCTCGTCAGCAGCCAGAAAAATTGGCTCAGTTGCAAGTACAACAGCCGACTCCAGTGCAAGTCCCACCAGTTGTGACGCAGCCTTTGAATAGCACGACTGTTTTGTTCAATGTGTGGTTGGTGATATTGAGTCTGTTTCCTGTGGCGGTGATTGCTTTATTCTGGTTGTTGCGAAAAGTGGCAATTCGTGAAATTGTTCATAGAGCAATGGCGCAGCTACAGGGTGTGGAAAATTTACAAAATCAGTTGATTATTGTGAAGCAAGATTCCCAAAATCTAATTCAAGAATCGAAAAAGATAAATCGGCAATTAGAAAAAGAAGTTGCGACTCTGCAAGAAAATATTAAAAGAGAGCAAGATAAGTTAGCTCATTTGACTTCTGAATTATTGCAGTCACGAGATCATATTTTGGCAGGATTAGAAACAAGAATTCAAAATATTCAAGAAAATTTAGAGTCAGAATTTGTTGCAGAACTAAGTAAGTTGCAATGGTCAGCAGAACAGACAAGAGATAGAACAATAGAAAATTTAGAAAGGTTAGAATCTGAGCTTAATAATAAATTATATGAATTGCAGTTAGAGGCTGCACAACAAAAGAATTTAACTCTGGAATATTTAGAAAAATCTCAGAATGAATTTATTTCCCAAGTTTCTTGGTTAGAGTCTGAAATTCAACAAGAGAAAGATAAGACTGTTGAAAGTTTTACAAGTTTACAGGTGGATGCTGAACAGGAAAAGGATGAAATCCTGGTAAATGTTAGAGAATTGGAAAAGTTATTTAAATCAGAAATAGCTGCATTCCAGTATGAGAGTCAGGAACAAAGAAATAGCATTTTTGAGAGTTTAGGAAGTTTGCAGGTAGATGCTGAACGAGAAAAAGATAGAATCCTGGAAAGTTTAGGTGAGTTGGCGAATTTATTTAAGGCTCAAATAGCTGCATTGCATTCTGATACTCAGGAACAAAAAGATGCAATGCTGGAAAGTATAACACAATTACAGTCGGATTTTGGATCTCAATTGTCGGCATTACAGGTGGATGCTCAAAACCAAAAAGAGCTAATTATTGCTCATTTAGAAGCATCAGGTTCTGAGTTTACGGCTCAATTTTCAGATTTACAATTGAATGCTCAACAACAAAAGCTGCTGATTCTGGAAAAGCTGGAAAAGTTAGAGACTGATTTTGTAGCTCAACTTTCTGAGTTGCAGGTGGATGCTCAAGAACGCAAGAATATCATTTTGCAGGAGTTGGTGAATACTCAGCCGTTATCTGTTCCTGAAAAGGCAGAAATTCAGGAAATTCAGCTACAAGGGTCTGAGTTAGTTAATGATGGTCTCGAAGTGGGAGATGAGTTGTTTGCTCAAAGAAAATATGATGAGGCGATCGCAGTCTATAATGAAGTCGTAGCAGCTCATCCTGATCATCCGCTTGCTTGGTTAAAACAGGGTTTAACACTGGGAAGATTGCAACGCTACAAAGATGCGATCACTTCCTATGAACGCGCTATTGAAATTCAGCCGGATTATCATCAGGCTTGGTGCGATCGCGGTGTGGCTTTTGGTAAACTAGGACAACAGCAACAAGCCTTCAATTCTTTTGACAAAGCTACCCAAGTTAAACCTGATGATCCAGTTGCTTGGTTAAATCGTGGTCTAGCTTTGATAGAATTGGAACGATATGAAGATGCGATCGCTAGTTTTGATCAAGCTATTGAAATTAATCCCAATTCTGCTAAAGTCTGGGATAAACGCGGTTATGGTTTGGTAAGATTAGGAGAAGATGATGATGCGATCGCTAGTTTTGATAAAGCACTAGAAATTAAACCTGACTATGCAAGTGCTTATTACAATAAAGCCGCTTGTTATGCGCTACAAAGACAACTTAAATTAGCTTTGGCAAATCTTCAACAAGCAATTGAACTCAATTCTAGATATCAAGAAGATGCAGCATTTGATATTGATTTTGATGAAATTGCTGATGATAAAAGTTTTAAGGAATTGATATCGAAATAGAATATGGAACCTCACCCCCAGCCCCTCTCCTTGCTAAGGAGAGGGGAGCAAATTCGGAGTTTATGCTAACCGTAAATCAGGACATTTGGAAAGAAATTCAGATGCTTTATTCTTAGCGTCAGGGTTGTTGAGATGTGCTGGTGTGGGTCGAATAATTCCCGCAAATAGGTCATCTAAGCCATAGGGAGTGAAAAATTGCCATTCCCCTTTTGCATTTAGTCGAACTCCCACAGCAGTAGCGGTGTGTAACCAATTTTCAATCCCATTTTCTGTACTGGTGTAGGGTGTACGCCCAGAACGCCAATGGGCAAAACTAGCTTGATTTTTGACATCAAACTGATAATTGGGAAATTCTGCGGTTAATTGTGCTTTTGCTGCTAGTTCCTGGGAACGGTTTCCTGTTTCGTCAAAAAAGCCAATATCGAAATCTTTGATGAATAAATTACATTTTTGACCAAATATCGCCCGCCACACTGTATTTCGCACTGCACCCCCTGCTAACCACCAGTTAGGTAGATTTAGTTGAGCGATCGCAGGTAAGACAATACCTACAGGTGTTTCAGATAAAATCATCTGTAAGCGAGTGTTGCTATTCATTCACTGGCGCGGTATTCGTGAATTACTAAAAAAAGCATGGTGATTACAACCGTCAGGGAAAGTTACAGAAGGGCTAAAATAGTACCCTAAAGTAATAATTAGCCTAAATAGCAATAATACTATGACTGCTGCTACGACTGTAAAAACTGAGTACGAAGCGATTATTGGTCTAGAAACCCATTGTCAACTGAGTACCAATACCAAGATTTTCTCGAATAGCTCTACAGCTTTCGGTGCTGACCCTAATACTAACATTGACCCTGTGTGTATGGGTTTACCTGGGGTTTTACCTGTACTGAATGAAAAAGTCCTGGAATATGCGGTAAAAACAGGCTTGGCTTTGAATTGCCAAATCGCTAAATACAGCAAATTTGACCGTAAACAGTATTTCTATCCTGACCTTCCCAAAAATTACCAAATTTCTCAATATGACCTCCCCATAGCCGAACATGGTTGGTTAGAAATTCAATTGGTAGATGCGGAGGGGAACTCGACTCGTAAACGCATTGGTGTGACTCGTCTGCACATGGAGGAAGATGCGGGAAAATTGGTACACGCGGGAAGCGATCGCCTGTCGGGATCTAGCTATTCTCTGGTAGACTACAATCGCGCAGGTGTGCCATTAGTGGAAATTGTCTCGGAACCTGACTTGCGTTCTGGTGAAGAAGCGGCGGAATATGCTCAAGAAATCCGCAGAATTGTGCGTTATCTGGGTGTCAGTGATGGCAATATGCAAGAAGGTTCTCTACGCTGTGATGTCAATATCTCGGTGCGTCCAGTGGGACGAAAAGAGTTTGGCGTGAAGGTAGAAATTAAAAATATGAACTCGTTCAACGCCATCCAACGGGCGATTGATTACGAAATTGAACGTCAAATTGCAGCTATAGAAGCAGGCGAAACCATTATCCAAGAAACTCGCCTGTGGGAAGAAGGCGCTCAACGCACAAGTAGTATGCGGGTTAAGGAAGGTTCTAGTGATTACCGCTATTTCCCCGAACCAGATTTAACACCCATTGAGGTATCTAACGAGCAATTGGAGGAATGGCGCGGCGAACTTCCAGAATTACCCGCCCACAAACGTGATCATTATGAAAGTGATTTGGGGCTTTCGGTTTATGATGCACGAGTGTTGACAGAAGACCGGATTGTGGCTGATTATTTTGAAAGTGCGATCGCCTGTGGAGCCAATGCCAAAGCTGCTGCTAACTGGATTACTCAAGATATCGCCGCCTACCTGAACAAGCAAAAGCTCAGTATTACTGAGATTGCTCTGACTCCCGCCTATTTAGCTGAAGTAATTACACTGATTGAATCTGGGAAAATTAGCAACGCCCAAGCTAAACAAAAGCTACCAGATTTACTTGCTGGTATTTCCCCGGAGACAGCTTTTGCAGGTCAGGAGTTAATCACTGATCCTACTGTACTAGAATTGCTCATTGATGAGGCGATCGCCGCTAACCCCAAAGAACTGGAAAAGTATCGCAACGGTAATACAAAGCTGAAAGGCTTCTTTGTGGGACAGGTATTGAAGAAAACTGACAAACGCGCTGATCCTCAGATCACTAATGAATTAGTCGAGAAAAAACTGAATGCTTAGGTGTTTATCGCTTTTTTAAGTAATTCTTCATCATATCTTTACAAAGAACGCCGAAAAAGAGGTTATACCCCTCACACCTAAAGAGCTATTCTGTGTGTAGTAGAACCCTAATGATCTGGAGAGCCGCATCAGTAGCTCTCCTTATTTTTTTTAATCATCCGGATTTAATCGAATATAGAACCTCACCCCCAACCCCTCTCCTTACTAAGGAGAGGGGAGTTAATGCAGTCGTCTCTTGAGTAGGGAAGCGGTTGACTGAAAATTGGTAGAAGTTATTAGTCATAACTTGACTGTTTTGACACTCTCCGGGCTAAAGCTACGGAGATTCTACATTCACAGACTCGCCTTTAGACGACAGGCTTGCGCCAACCGCCCAAGAGGGCAAATCTCCTGTAGCGTAAGTTCCGGTATGCCCTACCGTACGGAGTCCTAGTTTCAAAATATTGATTGCAGCATTGATATCTCTATCTTCTACATATCCGCAATGTGGGCAAACATGAGTTCTTGTAGACAGAGATTTATTAACTTTCTCACCACAGTTAGAACAGTTTTGGCTCGTGTTATGGGGAGGAACAGCAATAGTTACTTTGCCATACTTATGACCAAAATATTCTAACCACTGGCGGAAAGTGTACCAACCAGCATCACTAATTGATTTAGCTAGATGTCGATTTCTGACTAG
>DASQZD010000123.1:0-13399 GCA_035638855.1 Nodularia sp. (in: cyanobacteria)
TGGCAATAATGGCTCAATTATTTCCCACTCTTTGTCTGTTAAATCGCTTGAATAACCCATTTTCAACTCTTATCTGTTTCAATGCACCTAATTTCTGTTGATTCTACTCAATCACTAAAAAGATATCAAATGGGTTCTATAGGGTAGAAATTTTATTGTGATCACAGGAATCGGTCGTTAACGTAAATTTTGCATCCATTGCTACTCGGACACCTTTTAGAGAATTTGTGCTAAAAACTTCTGAGTCCTTGCTTCTTTGGGGTTGGTGAAAAAGGCATCAGGTGTAGCTGACTCAATCAGGGAACCACTATCCATGAGAATTACTCGGTCGGCAACTTCACGGGCAAATCCGACTTCGTGGGTAACTACTACCATTGTCATCCCATCGCTAGCTAGGCTTCGCATCACATCTAAGACTTCTCTGACCATTTCCGGATCTAATGCGGAAGTGGGTTCGTCAAAGAGCATAATTTTAGGTTTCATCGCTAAAGCACGGGCGATGGCTACCCGTTGTTGCTGTCCACCTGATAATTGTCCGGGATATTTCTGCGCTTGTTCTAAAATACCCACTCTTTCTAGCAGTTGCATTGCTAATTCTTCAGCTTTTGGCTTTGGTAATCGCCGCACCCAAATGGGAGCTAGAGAAATGTTTTGCAGGACTGTTAAATGAGGAAATAAATTAAACTGCTGAAAGACCATCCCCACTTCTCGCCGAATCAGTTCAATATTTTGTAAGTCATGACTGAGGGTAATACCGTCAATGATGATTTTTCCCTGTTGGTATGCTTCTAAGGCGTTAAATGTGCGGATAAAGGTTGATTTACCGGAACCAGAAGGTCCCATTAAAACTACCACTTCTCCACGATTGACATTTAAACTCACGCCCTGGAGAGCATGAAATTTACCGTACCATTTATGAACATCTTTAGCAATAATTATTGGTTGTAACTCTGACATTGGCTGTAATTAGATAAGATGGCTCTATTGACTAATGCTTAATTGTCTCTCTAATTGTCTAGAGGCTAAGGACATCAAGTAACAAAATATCCAGTAAATTAATCCAATAAATAGATAAACTTCTGCATAGCGTCCGAGAAACTGGGGCTGCGCCAAAATAGAACGGGCAATACCTGTGAGTTCTACTAATCCAACCAGAGATAAAAGGGAAGTGTCTTTAAATAAGCCAATAAATTGACCAACTATCGCCGGAATCACTGCACGTAAAGCTTGGGGAAGGATAATTAAAATTACTACTAAAGGTGTATTCAGTCCTAATGCTTTTGCTGCTTCAATTTGTCCGCGTGGAATTGCTTGGAGTCCGCCACGCACGTTTTCTGCCATGTAGGCGGCACTAAATAATACGAGTCCGGCTATTCCTCGCAGTAACCTATCTAAACGCAATTCTGTGGGCAGAAATAATGGCAACATGACCTGTGCCAGGAACAAAATCCCAATTAGCGGTAGTCCCCTGACAATTTCAATGTAGAAGATGGAAAACCAACGAACTATAGGCAAATCACTGGTGCGTCCTAAAGCTAGTAAAATGCCAATGGGAAAGGAAAGAACTATACTAACGGTTGCCATTAGTAAGGTGAGTAACAAACCGTTCCAAAGGTTGGTAGATACGGGTTGTAAGCTAAACCCACCGCCAATTAGCCACAGAATTACGGGGAAGGATAACAACCATGCTAGAGAAAGCCAAGGCGCGATTAGTTGATGAAATCTGCCTCCTAACCCAAAACCTGTAACTAGCAAAACTGCTATTAACAGCAACCACAGGCGGGATGTCAAATCCCAGGGCAAAATTACTAATAAGATTCCCAGGATGAAGGTGTATCCAGCAAAGCGGCGCTTTGTCAACTGTTGTTTACCAAAGAATACAGCCACAGTGATGGCACTGAAGGTGGAAGCGATCGCGAGGACAATCCAAACTCGCCAGTATAAGGTTTGGGGAAACCTACCAACTAAAAATAAACGTAAATTAACCCAAATTACTGTCCACTGTGCTTGAGTAATTGCCCAATTCAGTAATCCCCATCCCATCCAAAATAACAGTAATAAGCAAACAACAGTCAACAAGCTGTTGTACCAGCTACTAAAGAGGTTTTTACGTAACCAAGTTAATTTAGTCATTAGTCATTGGTCATTGCTTCCCACTCCCTACTCCCTACTCATTAATGATTTCTGTTATCTTTCTTTGATCTGCACTTGGCGGTTGAATAAGTTCATTGTTACGGAAATAGTCAAACTCAGGGTGAGATATGTCAATATCAGTAGCAACATTACTTCTACGGCTCTCCCGGTTTGGTTAAATGTGGTAGAGGCGACAAAATAAATATCGGGGTAGCCAATGGCGATCGCTAAACTGGAATTCTTCGTTAAATTTAAATACTGGCTTGTCAGTGGCGGAATAATCACTCGCAAGGCTTGGGGAAATATGACCAGACGCATAATTAATAATGGCGGAAATCCTAGCGATCGCGCTGCTTCCCATTGACCTTTTGGTACTGATTGAATCCCGCCCCGGACAATTTCGGCAATAAACGCGCCAGTAAAAAACACCAACCCCAACAGCAAAGCTGAAAACTCTGGAGATAAAGTAAACCAAGGCAGTTCTAGTCCATCTTGGCTGAGTCCCAGGAATCCCCAGAGGGAAATTTTATTCTCTTTTTTGGGAAAACTTAGAAATACGGCAAAGTACCAAAACAATAATTGCAGCAGTAAGGGTGTATTCCGGAAAATTTCTACGTAAATAGTCGTAATTTTCCGCACTAGCCAGTTGTCTGACAACCGGGCTACTCCTGCACTAATCCCCACAATGGTGGTGAAGAAAATACCTAAAATTGCTACCCGCAATGAGTTAACTAATCCCACCCACAAGGCGCGACTGTAGGTATCTGTTGGTTGGTAAGCAAGTAGGGTTTCTCCAATCCCAAAAGATGCTTGCTGCTGGAGAAAATCAAATCCTAACTGAATGCCTAATTGCTGCAAATTCCGGTTGAGATTACCCCACAACACTATCGCTAGAACTGCTGCTAAGAGTACAGCCATCAGTTGTGCTGCAATATTCCAAAATCGATAATCACGCCATAGAGGTGGTTTGGAATTAGCCATCGGTTATTTTCCCCTTTACCGAAACGGCGGAGAATAAAGTAATCCACCCTGTGTCCATAATTGATTTTCACCGCGAGGGAGATTGAGGCTAGTCTTTGGACCCAGGTTGCGATCGTAAATTTCAGCATAATTACCGACGTGCTTGACTATCCTGGCGGCGAAGTCGTTTGTGAAACCGATTCCTTCGCCCAGATTACCTTCTGTGCCTAAAAAGCGTTTAATATCTGGGTCGTTACTAGTAGCGAATTGTGCCACGTTCTGGGAATTAATGCCCAACTCTTCGGCTTTAATCAGGGAATAAACCACCCAAGTCACAGCACTAGCTAATACAGGGTCACCTTTGGCAACTGCTGGTGCTAGCGGTTCTGAGGAAATTACTTCATCCAGAATAATGTTATTTGCAGGATTAGGTAGAGTAGTTCGCC
Organism: Nodularia sp. (in: cyanobacteria); assembly: GCA_035638855.1. Taxonomy (GTDB): domain Bacteria; phylum Cyanobacteriota; class Cyanobacteriia; order Cyanobacteriales; family Nostocaceae; genus Nodularia. The sequence goes on from DASQZD010000123.1 coordinate 3,540, forward strand.
GAGAAACTAATGCTGAACGATCGGCTGTAATGCCATCACAACGCCCTTCAGCATAAGTGGCAAAGGTGACATTAACATCTTCAAAGACAATGGGCTTGTAGGCGATGTTTCGTTTCCGCATTTGGTCTGCTAAATTTTGCTCGGTAGTAGTACCACTTTGAACGCAGATGGCTTTATCTTTCATATCTGCCAAGGACTTAATTCCACTATTTTTACCCACCATAATCGCCTGACCATCGTGAAAGACAACGGGCGCAAATTCTAGACCCATAGAAGTGGCACGACTGAGTGTCCAGGTAGTGTTACGGCTGAGAACGTCTACTTCCCCAGTTTGTAAGGCTGTAAATCGCTCTTGGGCGCTCAGATTGCGAAATTCAACTGCATCGGGGTTATCAAACAAAGCTGCTGCGATCGCTCGGCAGATATCCACGTCGATACCACTATACTTACCGTCAGTTTCTACAAAGCTAAATCCTGGGATTTGACCACTGACACCGCATATTAGCTGACCACGACTTTTGATGGCATCCCAGCGATTGCGAGTTGTTTGTGTTTTTGGATTATTGGCTGTGTTTGCTGTTGGTTCTGGGTTGCTATTACAAGCAGTAATCGCAAATAGTAGGGGAGCGATCGCTAGAATTAACGCTGATCTTCTCATAAAATTCATGGATGCTGAACCGGGGAAATTGTATTAGTCACTACAATATTTTTGTAAAAACAAGTAGATGTTTGTAATATAAAACTTTTTGAGTACCTGTATCGGCGAGATCGCCAGTAATTAGCTCACGGCAATCATCGGCAAGAATTGGGCTAACCCTAAACCACCCAAAGCCAAAGTTGAATCAGTTTTTCCAGACTCATGATTGGGGAGGTTTAATTTCTGTTGGCTCGAAGACATCTTTGAGTAGACCCAACCCTTCTTCAATATGGGAAATTTGCTCTGGTGTAAGATGATCCAGAAGTTCGGCAATATGAGCGCGAGTTTGGTCTTGGGATTGCTTTAAATGATGCCTTCCCTCGTCAGTCAGATTGAGAAGAACTCGCCGCCGTTCTTGGGGATCATCTATGCGTTGGACTAAGTTGCGTTGTACTAACCGTTCTGTGGTTGCTGATGCTGTGGCACAGGTGACACCTAAATGTTCTGCCAACTCGGACAAAGAAGCACCGGGATTGCGGTTGAGAAATGCTAGCGATCGCAACTGTGGTATGGATAAAGAAGCAGCACTGTGAACTCGCATATCTGCTCGGATAAACCGCATCATTAACGGAATTGTCTCCATCACTTTGGCAGCACATTCAGAGGAAGTTGCGCCCTGGGTAGGTTTATCGAGTTTCATAATGCTTGTTGTTCTCCTGATTAAATTGCCACCCGTGGATAAAGTTTTCCATAGATAAGGGTCAAGCCTATTAATGTTAACAGGAGAATTGCACAGTCCCAACCAATACCATAGACACTACTGCCATGAGCTAACATCGTCCCACGTAATGCGTCCACTTCATAAGTCAAAGGATTAACCAGGGATAAAAACTTTAACCAGTTGGGCATTAATGAAATAGGATAAATGGCATTACTGGCAAAAAATAGCGGCATTGTTAACAATTGCCCAATTCCTGTCATCCGTTCCCTAGTTTTCACCAGACAGCCAATAATTAACGAAAAAGTACAAAAACAACCAGCCCCCAGCATCACAACTAGTAGGACTTGTAAAAAAGCTAGAGGATGCAGATTCAGTTGCACACCTAACAAAAATGACAATCCATAAATAATAAATACCTGTGATAAACACCTTACCCCACAAGCTAGAGACTTACCTAATACCATTGATATTCTGGGTGTCGGACTAGCCAGGAATTTATGCACAACACCTAAATCTCGCTCCCAAATCAGTGTCATCCCACCTGTAAAAATGGCAACAAACAACACGCTTTGAGCCAGAATACCCGCCGACATGAAATCTAAATAAGGTAAATTCCCTGTGGGAATAGCTCGCAGGCGAGAGAAGACTTGCCCAAAAATTAGTAGCCATAATGCTGGTTGTACGGCGCGAATGATTAAATCCGTAGGATCGTGCCGGAGTTTCCGCACTTCCATTTCCGCAATTACGAGAGTTTTGGTAAATATTTGATTCAGTGCAGAGATTAAATTATTGATTCGGCGATCTGGTTTTGCCTTAACCCAAGCGTTGAGATGTGCGTCTGGTTGTTGCTGTGTCACGGTAGTTGACTCCTCCTGATTTTAATTGGTCGCCTGTGTGGTAAATAAAGACATCATCCAAAGTTGCATTAGATTTACCCAAAGCGGCTTTCAAGTCACTGGGCGCGCCTGTAATCACAACTTTGCCCTGCTGCATAATCACGACTCGACCACACAGACTGTCAGCTTCTTCTAAAAAGTGAGTAGTTAAAAAGATGGTTGTGCCATAATCTGCGCGCAGTTGTTGTACAAGTTCCCATACTTGATTACGGGCAATGGGATCTAGTCCCACTGTCGGCTCATCGAGGAATAAAATTCGGGGTTGATGCATGATTGATTGGGCAATTTCCAGCTTGCGGATCATGCCACCCGAATAGTTACGTACCAAGCGATGAGCTGCGTCTTGCAAACCCATGAAACCGAGAACGTCTTGAATAATCCTTTGTCGGTGGCTACGGGGAATGTCATACAGTTTGGCAAAGATTAACAGGTTTTCGTAACCTGTCAGACTTCCATCAGCAGAAAGTGCCTGGGGTACATAGCCTAATAGTCGCCTCACAGCCGCAGCTTGATTTTTCACGTCATAGCCTGCAATAGTTGCTCTACCGGCGCTGAGTGGCAATAGGGTGGTCAACATTTTGATGACTGTACTTTTGCCTGCCCCATTGGGGCCGAGTAAGCCAAATATTTCACCCTGTTCTACAGTAATGCTCAAATCATCAACTGCAACTGCTTTGTCAAAGTAACGTGTTAGTCCCTGAGTCTCTAAAATGAACGCTTGAGAGCTATTGGCTAGTGGTTGTGAAAGGTCTGTGTTTTCCGTAAATATGGTCACGAGTCTTACGCACTTTTAATATTTAGCCTATCTAAATATTAAAAGTGCCATAATTTTCAGGGAAGTCAAGGTCATTTGTCAATTTTAGAAACTGTTAGCAAAACAAGAATTTATCGATTAAGACTAAATTAATCCAGAAATTTTAAGCTATTTTTTGCTCAAGTTTAAGTAACTTTTGGTAAATTTGAGGAGGTTTTTGGTTACAGTCGTTAGCCCAAGTCTGGTTTTGTGTCGACAACACTGCATCTTGATAAACTTGCTCAAATAAGACTCGCTGTGCATGACTTCCCCCAACCTCATGCAAGCGCGACAACACAGGTTTGAGTTCGGCTACAGTTGTATTAACATCACCTTGAGCATGAGCTACCATAGCTCTAGCTGCGGGAATTGCTACCTCTAACCAACTTTTTCGCAGAAAGGAATTGATAGTCAAGGCGTGATACTGCATACTCTGAAGCATCTCGTTTACCCACTGATTGTGTCCAGCTTTAGCCAGGGCATAGACATAATGCAAGTCCTGGAATGGTAATGCGTGTTCATCAATCCGACTGTAAAGATAAGGACTGATTCCTTGCCAACGGTTCCCTACATCTACCCCGCGTAATTCTAGCCGTAATAATAGTGAAATTGCGCCTACTTGGTCTTTGGGAGATTGTTTGTTGGCACGTTCCCAAATGTGCCTATCGTAGATTTTCAGAGCTTTTTGGTAATTTTCTAGTTTCCAATAATACAGTGCAATGTGCCACCAATTGTGGGTATAAAGCATGGAGTTACAGTTTTCCCAGGTGTCGGCAAAACTCTCCATCCAAGCTATCCCCTCATCGGCTCTGCCCTGAGTTTCCATCACATGAGCGATCGCATGGTGCGCCCAAGGATCATCTCTATTTAAGGCGATCGCCTGACGTGCCATTTTTTCTGCTGCTTTGAGTTGGTGACATTGCTCTAACCCAAAGGCTACCATGCCATATAAATAATGTTGTTGGGGATTGCTAGGTAAAACTTTTTGAGCAATTTCTAGTAATTTTTCTTTATTGCCTGTATAAAAATAGTGATATTGTCCCTGCTGCACAGATATTAAATCACGGGGAAATTGATGGGCAATCTCTTCATGTAAGGCGATCGCTATATCAATATCTTTATTTGCCCAAGCTAAAATTGCCCGCAGATATAATCTTTCTCTGGCGGTAATCTTGGTTAAATTCCCTTGTAATACTTGCAAATAGGGTTGAGCTTGCTGCCAAGCCTTGGTGTTTTCTTGGCTGAGATAATAGGCGGCTGCATAAGCATGAGCTAAAGCACAAGTGGGATCAAACTCAATTGCTTCTAAAATCGCTGTTTCTGCATCTTTACCATAACAAAGCGCTTGATCGATGAAACGGTTAATAGCTGCGATCGCTGGGGCTGAATCTGTCGTAACTACCAGTCCTTGTGCATCTTTAAGCATGATTAATTCCTTGCAGCAAGATTGATCGAGAAAATTTTAAACTACGGTAAGTCTGTCGGAATAATGGACTTACTAGCTAGAGTATGTCACACCCAGCACAAAACCGCAAGAATTAAACTACTGTAAATTGATAAAGATACCGTATTTAGTTTCATGAAGGTATTGCATTGCTTGATTAGCTGTGCGATAGTCTAAAAGCAAGTTAGATAATTCGGTAAATCGATAGAGTTGCCGTATTTAAATAGCCAGCAATATTGCAGCTACTCTGACATAGATATCATGCAGCTACTTTGGTTTATTCCCACTCACGGTGAAGGGCGCTATCTTGGCACTGCCATAGGCGGGCGGGCAGTCAACTTTGATTATTGGCGGCAGATTGCCCAAGCCGTAGATCATTTAGGTTTTTCAGGGGCATTGTTACCTACAGGGCGTTCATGTGAAGATGCCTGGGTTTTGGCATCAGCTTTGGTAACACACACCAAGCAGATGAAATTTTTAGTAGCTATTCGTCCGGGGTTGATGTCACCGGGAGTAGCAGCAAGGATGGCGGCAACCTTTGATCGCATTTCTGGCGGTAGACTACTAATAAACGTCGTCACAGGTGGAGATCCCGTAGAATTGGCAGGAGACGGCTTACATCTTAACCATGAAGATCGCTACAAATTAACAGATGAATTTTTAGCAGCGTGGAGACAGATAGCAGCCGGAGAAACGGCCGATTTACAGGGAGATTATCTGAATATTAAAGGTGGGAAGCTATTGTTTCCCCCAGTTCAGAAACCACATCCACCCCTGTGGTTTGGAGGTTCTTCCCCAATTGCTCAAGAAATTGCTGCCAAACACGTAGATGTATATTTAACTTGGGGCGAACCACCGGAACAAGTAGCCCAAAAGATTGCCTCTGTACGCAGACTAGCAGCAGCCCAAGGCAAAACATTACGTTTCGGGATTCGTCTCCACGTAATTGTGCGGGAAACAGAAAGCCTTGCCTGGGATGCAGCCAACGATTTAATTCGTTACGTAGATGAAGATGCGATCGCCAAAACCCAACAAGCCTACGCTCGCATGGACTCGGAAGGACAACGCCGGATGAAAGAACTACACAACGGCTCTCGTGAAGCCTTACAAATCAGTCCCAATTTGTGGGCAGGAATTGGCTTAGTCCGGGGTGGCGCTGGTACAGCCTTAGTAGGCGATCCCGATACCGTAGCCCAAAGAATGCTGGAATATCAAGAATTAGGAATTGATACCTTCATCTTCTCTGGTTATCCCCACCTAGAAGAAGCCTATCGGGTAGCAGAACTACTCTTTCCTCGCCTACCCCTGGAAAATCAGCCAATAATAGAACCACAACTACTAAGTCCCTTTGGCGAAATTGTCGCCAACCGAGAATTCCCCAAACAGCAAATCGCCACCGTAGACTAAAAAACACTCAGCGTACCTGTGCGTTTAAAATCCTCAAAACTCCTTACCTAACATGACAAATATATTAGCGATCGCCGGTAGCCCCTCTCACCCCTCCAGAACCTACGCCATTTTAGAACACGCCGCTAAAACCCTAGCAGAGCAAGGATTAAATCTAGATATCATCTCAGTCCGAGATATACCTGCTGAAGACTTAGCCTATGGACGTTACGATAGTCCCGCCTTAGAAAAACCAAAAGCCCTCCTCGAAAAAGCAAGCGGCGTAATTATTGCTACACCCATATATAAAGCAGCCTACACAGGTGTACTCAAAGCATTTCTAGATTTATTACCTCAAAAAGCATTGTTAGGCAAAGTCGTCTTACCAGTAGCTACAGGTGGAACCATAGCGCATTTATTATCAGTAGAGTATGCCTTAAAACCTGTGCTATCGGAGCTAGGGGCAAGACACATCTTGAGTACTGTATATGCAGTGGATAAGCAAATTCAAATTCAGCCAAATGGTAGCGTGCAACTTGATGAGGAAATAGACCAAAGATTGCAAGATGTCCTCAAAGAGTTTGCTCAGGCGGTGAAATATTCCCAGAATGCTGCTAAAGAATTTGCCCATGCTGGCTTGTTAATCAGATTTTCCGTTACTCCCTTCTCACTAGCAGCTGGGTAGAAATCACCCATCTGCTATTTTTTTATAAATTTTACAATTTTCCAGATGAGTTAGAACGATCGCAGATGCTCAACAATATCTGCGATCGCTTTTTTATATATCAGTACAGGGCATTAATAACGGAGTTCAACCCGACGAAACTCAGAGGGTGGATTGGGTACTTTTTCGTGAGCGCAGGGAAGAGGAGACTGAGCTAAGATAACAATCATTCTTTCTGTACCTGTGTTGATAATTTCATGCCCTACATTTTTGGGAATATGTACAGTAGTTCCAGCCCTCACAGCAGCAATTTCATCACCAACAATCACATCACCTGTACCTTCAACAAAGTAACAAATCTTATCACTCCCTGAATGTTTGTGCAAAGGATTAGATTGTCCAGGCTCGATACAATAGATGTTAAAGTGCATGGAGTCAGTTGAGAAAATCCGCCGACGCACAAAGAAGCGGGGGTTAAATTTGGCTATTTCCGCCAAAGTTTTGAGGTCGCCATTAGTCAACTGTTTGGGTTTGACAAAACAGCCATGTTGTCATGGATATAAGCACTAAACCCACGACGATTTGCCATTTCCGTCCGTAGTGATCGCTAACTACACAACAATAAAAAGGCCGAATATTTCATGGGCAGTACCAGAGAACGGACAAAGCATCCTACATTTGCCCTTTACTCTGTCGATTAATTTATACTGTAATAGTTGTTTCTAAAAAATGCAACTAGTATTACATAAAAATATTTTATGGATTAACCCCGTTCTTGGCAGAAGACTGTGTATAAACCCTCAAACAGTTTGATACCGCAGGATTCCAGTTCAGCATCAGACAGATTGGCGAGTAACCATCCTCTTAATAGGGCTTCTACTCCAGCAATTTCGGGACGAGCATACTGCCCATCGCGGAGATCGATTTCGTGAACAATCTCGCCCACAGCGTGTAATCCAGGGTCATGTAAATTAAAAGCGATCGCCATAACTTCAAAGGTGCAAAGATTTCCACAGTGTTCAAAAGTTGCACCTTTCATTTCAAAAGCTACTTCATTAGGTAAAACTTCATAGGAGTAGCGAATTTCCGCATTAGGATTAATAAATCGCCGAATTAACCAGATACAAGCCAGGCGATCAATATAAGGTCGGGGTCTAGTAACCCAGCCTTTATCTCGATATTCATCAACTACTGTATGGAGAACTGGAATTGCCAATGATGGTTTCCGGGAAAGTACCTGAGCAATTCGGTTCAGCTGAGTCATCACACGAGTACCATCAGGACAATCAAAGAAATCTACACGGGCAATCTCGGTGTGTTGTTTACGCAGTTTTTCTAACCTTTCCAGCCAATTGCTACGGTTTTCCAGATTGGCTGTAGCATTCACCACTTTTTCTAGTTCAATTGCTTGGGCTTCAATCTCCTGATACTCTTCACTGCGAGCTTTACGAAACAGTTCCACAATTTCTTGGTCAGCCAAGCCTTCAAATTGCTCAACCCGCATGACTAACCCTTCACCCTTAGCTTGTTGAACTTCCTGCGCTAACCACTGAAAAGATTCTATACATTCTTGACGGGCAGGAAGCACATGAATACTGCCTTTCAGTGAGATGGCTCCTAACCGTCTTAATCTTCGCCACAAGGTGACACGAGGGCTAGAAGAAGACTTGGAAGGAAGGGAATAGGAGAAAACCACCCAACTCAAATTTGACATTTCTATATACAGGAACTTCCAAACATCAATTATCCAACTTTTTTCCTTATATAAATTCCAGATCTTATAATGATTCGCGCATCTAAAGTAGCTAATTTATTTGAGTAACAAAAAATACATCTAATCTTCGATTGGGAAATCGTTGTTTTTAAGTTAAAAAACTATTGTTTTTTAATGTCACATCTGATACGCTTTTCCTTTAGAAATCAAATACGGTAATTCGGTCAAGAAACCGTTGATTTTATTCATCCTCATGCAAAGCCATCTCATGTCATATAATTTCTCCACAACTGTGAAATTCCTGCAAACAACAAAACCACTCTTTTCATTTTCTAATTCCTCTTCTGCGTTATTTTTAGCAGCAGGGTTGAGTCTAAGCACGATGCTTCCTGTCTTTGCGGGTACAGCCCAAAAAACCCAACTGATTAGTCAAGGCGGTAAAAAAGTTGAAATTACCTTAGTTAGTTACGCAGTTACCAAAGCTGCTTATGAAAAAATCATTCCTAAATTTGTCGCAAAATGGAAGAAGGAAAAAGGTCAAGAAGTAAGCATTAAGCAGAGTTATGGTGGTTCTGGCTCCCAAACTCGTGCTGTGATTGATGGCTTACCCGCAGATGTGGTAGCTCTAGCATTAGCACTGGATACAAAAAAAATTCAACAAGCGGGACTGATTAACCCAGGTTGGGAGAAAGACGCTCCGAATGGTTCAATTGTTACCCGTTCAGTAGTTGCACTAGAAACTCGTGCTGGTAATCCGAAAAAAATTAAAACTTGGAATGATTTAGTTAAACCAGGGGTAAAAATTGTCACTGCTAATCCTAAAACTTCTGGTGGTGCTAGATGGAATTTCTTAGCTTTGTGGGGTGCAGTGACTAAGAATGGTGGGAATGAGTCCCAGGCGCTTAATTTTGTCACCCAGGCTTTTAAGAATGTCGTTGTACTACCCAAAGATGCGCGAGAATCTAGTGATGCTTTTTACAAGAAAGGTCAGGGGGATGTATTACTCAATTATGAAAATGAAGTCATTTTAGCTGCACAACAAGGAAAGACGGACATTTCTTACGTAGTTCCCTCAACTAATATTTCTATAGATGCTCCTATTGCAGTTGTAGATAAGAATGTAGATAAGCATGGAACCCGTGAGGTTTCAGAAGCTTTCGTTAAGTTTCTTTTTACTCCAGAAGCACAGCGCGAGTTTACTAAAGTTGGTTTTCGATCAGTTAACGCCACTGTAGCTAAAGAAGTACAGAATAAATTCCCCAAAATAACTCAACTCTACACTGTTCAAAATCTTGGTGGTTGGGATGCTGTCCAGAAGAAGTTCTTTGATGATGGTGCGATTTTTGACAAAATCCAGGGTGGACGGCGTTAAATTTATCTGCTCTAGAACTGACGCACTCAGATTATAAGTCGATACAGTTCAGTTAAGGATAATTGTAGCGATTGTTTTGTAAGTTAAGCGATCGCTAATTCATATTCATCCTCAAAAACTCGACCAGCAAGCTCATCACGTTTGAGATGCAACCATTCGTCTTCAATGCGATTCATTTGTGGGCTATAGGGAGGTAGAAAAAAGATGTACAACCCTTGCTGTTGCCAACGTTG
>DASQZD010000124.1:0-36298 GCA_035638855.1 Nodularia sp. (in: cyanobacteria)
CAAACGTGATGAGCTTGCTGGTCGAGTTTTTGAGGATGAATATGAATTAGCGCTCGCTATTATTGAGGGTATAGAAAATAGAGCCGTCCAAGGTCAGTACCAAGTTAAACGTTTTATCTTTAATTAGGTTGACCTACTTATCCAAATCTTCTAGTTACCTTCAGAATAACAACTAAGCGTAAGTTGTTAGCTAATAGACATCTGGGGACAAAAAATATAGAGACGTTCCATGGAACGTCTCTACAAGGGTTAGGTCAGATGTCTATTTAAATTCGGTCGATACCTAATGATGATGGTGATGGTGATGTCCCGCCAACTGGGGATTAACCGCCATAGCTTCCTGATTCATTAACTCAGCAATATGAGCATTTGCCCATTCAGCAGCCATTTCCAAAAACTCTGGATTGTCGTTGACACAAGCCATCTGGACATAATTCACGCCGGGATGCTTTTTCGCCAAAGCATGAATGATGTGGTGTACATCTAATAGAGTTTCGTGGTTTTCTGTAGCAAAGCCAATGGGCATAAAGATGATTGCTTTTGCACCCAATTGAATCAAGTTACTAGCCGCTTGTTCGGCATTTGGTAATGTCCATTCAATTAAAGGTGTATCGTGGTTCAGCCAACCCACCGAAATTAAAGGATAGCGGTTAATTAACTTATCCCGGACTAAATCATATAGTGCCTGACTTTCGGTAATTCCAGAGGTGAATCCTTTGGCTTTGTGGGGACAGCCATGATTCATCAAGACAATGCCGATTTGAGAAGATAGGTATGCAGCACCTACTTCGGCGCTAATCTTCTCCTCAACTAGATTAGCCATCAAATCAATGTAGGCTGGTTCGTTATAGAAGGAGGGGATGTAACGCTGTGCTTTTACCCAATGTTCCTCGCCATCAGGAATGGCAGCTAAAGCATTGTTAACTTGCTCAACTGCAATTCCACTGGTAAAGATGGAATCAACCACCAATAAGGGGTAAATAAGGATTTTCTCGAAACCTTGGTTTTTAATTTCTGCTAAAACTTGGTCAGGTAGGTAGGGCGCGCAGAAGTTAAAGGCTTTGAAAACTTGGATACTATCGCCCCACTTGGCTTGCAAATTCTTTTCAATCCCAGCGCGTTGCTGTTCAAAGATGGCATTATGTGGGGAAATAAAATCATGGTGTGTGTGTCCCCATTCATGGCGGTCAAATAACGCCAATAGCTTTGCTAAAGGGGGATAAATCCAGGTTGGTACTGGTGCGAATTTTGCAGTCAGTAGATTTAAAGCCTGTTCGTTATAGTTTGCAAAATCTTCATAGCTTTCCACTTCACCGTAGCCCATCAGTAAGACGGCTACGCGGTCTTTAGCTGATAATTGCTCGTGGGTGTGTTGCTGTTTTTCTGGCGTGGCAACCACAATGATTTCCTCAATATAAATCTATATAAACCAGAGTTGAGAACCAATTAAGCTAGGGAATAACTCTATTGGACTGCTAACTCTTAGTTTATTATCCCATCCAGGGGGATAGGTTAGTTACTAAATTAACAATAATATATCAAAAGGCATACTGGGGTTATTACTTATTACTGAGTATGAAAAAATTAATTTATAGGAATCTGGATTTGACATCTTAAATTGGTGTGAGAGTCACATTTTCAGCTATCTTAAAGGCAGGTTTGAGTTATTAAGTAAATTTATATTGGCAGTGTGTTTACTCTGAATTACTGTTAATGATGTCTGATTAAATACAAAATGTTGTGATTGATAACCGGAAAACTGTTAGTACCTAAAACTAATGAGTATAATTATTTGTCCTGGAATTCATGAGCCAGGGTTAACTGAAAAGTTTAGATCAGAATGCTTATCTCCAGGGTGTAAGAGCTTAAAGGCGCAAAGTTGGGGCGAAATTTTGATTTTCCCCGGTGAGAGTTTATTAGCCTTATCATCACTTCATATTTTGCAGTTTTTAAGCGATCGCTTGCAGAATGATTTAAAATCACCAGTGATATTCATTAGCTTTAGTGCTGGTGTAGTCGGCGCAATCGGTGCAGCCTGTTCGTGGCAACTTTTAGGAGGTAATATCAAAGCCTTTATTGCGATCGATGGCTGGGGAGTACCACTGGCGGGAAACTTTCCTATTCATCGCATGAGTCATGATTATTTTACCCATTGGAGTTCTTCCTTATTGGGAGGTGGAGATGATAACTTTTATGCAGAACCAGCAGTTGAGCATTTATCCATGTGGCGATCGCCCCAAACAGTAAAAGGTTGGTGTGTAGATCCATCTGTGGAACTTTCTCACCCTCCAGTTCGCCTGACTGCAACCGAATTTTTGCATCTCCTACTAAAACGCTATCAACCAAATTAATCCGGAAAACAGCATCAGTCAGCAGGAGTGAAGATTAAACAATTCCAAATTTCTAAGTCAAAATGATCAACATCACCAGATGAGGAGGATCAGAGAAAACATTAATTCGCTTATTCCCCCTACTTCCCACTCCCTACTCCCCACTCCCCAATCCCCAGAATCTAAATGTTTCCCACTGAACCAGCTGCTGTCAATAACGGATTTAGCGCCCTGCTAAAAAATCGTGGCTTTATGCTCCTGTGGATTGGGCAGCTATTGTCCCAGTTGGGAGATAAAATCTTTTTCGTCTTAATGGTTGCTCTACTAGAGAATTATCAACCGCCTGCTGGGTTAGCCCAAAACTCCATGTACTCAATTTTGATGCTGGCCTTTACATTACCAGCGATTTTGTTCGGTTCTGCGGGTGGTATCTTTGTAGACCGCTTTTCTAAAAAGCTGATTTTAGTGGGATCTAATGTATTGCAGACATTATTAATGCTGCTAATTGCGTTTTTACCACGAGAGTTTTTTATTCTCTTGATATTGACCTTTGCAATTTCCACCTTGGCACAGTTTTTTGCTCCAGCCGAGCAAGCGGCTATCCCTATTTTGGTACGAAAAGAGAATTTTATGGCAGCCAATGCACTGTATAGCAGCACCATGATGGGAGCTTTAATTATCGGTTTTGCCATTGGAGAGCCAATATTAAGTTTAGCAAAATCTTGGTTAGGAGCAGGCTATGGACAAGAAATGGTGGTTGGTGGACTATACTTATTATCGGCATTAGCCCTACAGCAGATTAACTTCGGATCTGAACACAAATTATCTGCCAATGATTCCTGTCCGGAAATTAATCCTTGGGCTGACTTGAAAGCAGGCTTGCGCTATCTCACAAAAAATCCTTTGATCTTAAATGCCATGCTGCAACTCACAACTTTATATTGTGTATTTGCCGCCTTAATGGTATTGAGCATTAGATTAGCCGCCGACTTTGGTTTGAAAGAAAAACAATTTGGTCTTTTCTTAGCCGCAGCTGGGGTGGGTATGGTATTTGGTGCAGCAATTTTGGGACATTGGGGTGATAAATTCCATCACAAGCCTTTACCCCTAATTGGATTTTTGATTATGTCCCTGGTTTTAGGACTGTTCACTTTCACCAATCATCTCATTGTCGCTTTAGGACTAAGTGCCTTTTTGGGTATAGGTGCGGCTTTAATTGGCGTACCCATGCAAACTTTAATTCAACAGCGCACACCACCCACCATGCACGGGAAAGTATTTGGCTTTCAAAATCATATCGTCAATATTGCCTTATCTGCACCCTTGGCAATTACTGGACCTTTAACTGATGTTCTCGGCTTACGAACTGTTTTGGTGGGAATGAGTATAGTGGTAGCAAGTGTTGGTATTTGGGCTTGGAAAAACACTCGCGGAGTTCTACAAGACGTGATTTAGCTAAGATTATTACCGTTGCTGAATTTTTTTGAACTTTTATACAGATGCATTTTAGTTACTTTATCTTACCTTTTTTGGGTACATCTTGAATATATGGGCAAGGAAGCAACGCTCTGGTTTTGCACCCTTCTTGTCGTCCTTTATACGATAACGGAGAAATCACAGAGTGAACCCCAAGAATCCCTAGTTTACTTGGGGTTGGGTTTCTACTTATTGGTTAACCATGCCTCCAAATCTAACAAACTGGTAAAGTCCAATAAAGCCTCACCCAGATTTTCTAATTGTTCCAATGACAGAATTTCCAATTGTTCACGCATCCCTGGGGGTAATTCTCCTAACTTGTGCGTGAGTTGACGCAAAACCAGACTTCTTTCCCCTTCTTGTCGCCCTTCTTGTCGCCCTTCTTGTCGTCCTTCTTGTCGCCCTCGCTGTTCACCTTCTTCGAGAATTTCTTGGTAAATTACTGACTCGCGCATCATACCCTCCCGAAATAATCTTCTAATCAAATCCTTCTTAAATTTTAACCCCGCTAAGATTTGGGTGTAGGCGGAAATTTCCGGTCGTTGGGTTGTCTCTAGTTCATTGACTCGCACTACAATTTGTTCTAGCAAGGTTTGGGGTTTATTTGTGGCTGTTAATGATGCTAATGGTAATAATGCCCAGTCCTGGAGAAACGGTTCGGGGTTTTCTTCCCACATCTTAATTACCCGATATTCGTGACGAGTAGTTTCCACTGTAAAGGCTGTAGGAATTTCACTGTCATCTTTGGGTGGCAGCAATAATACTACCACTTGTGTGATTGGTAAGCGGTATAACCGATACAACCGCACCCAATAATCTAACATTCGCAGAGGTAGGGGCGGTGTCGATTCCAATTTGGTTTGAAATTCTAAGTGTAAAATCCTGCCTTTTAGTTGTAAAAATGTGACATAATCGGCGCGGATGGGTTCAATACTCAATTCGGTTTTCAGAACTTTAGCACCTGTTTGCGGTGTCCCTAAAACCCAACTAGCGAATTTTTCTGGATGTTTTTCTGATAGCAGCTTGCAAAGATTGTCGAAAGACATGGATGATAATTAGTTATTATGTGATCAAGTAGGTTTTTCGTAGGCGATAAGCCTGACGGCATAGATTCGCTTACCGCATTGCGAAATCACGAATCTATCCCACTAATATGATTTGCGCTAAAAATTTTCATTTTGTTGCTAATAAAAAATGAAAAATCAAGGTTTTACAGCACATGGAAGTTAAAAAAATAGGCATTCGGGGATTAGTGGGATAAGTTCACAGTAATTCTTTGTTTATGTCAAATTTTATATTTTAATAGCGGAATTAAATTCAATTTTTCCATTAAAATGGAATACTAAATACAGAATTGACGCGTTAACTTAGCTATCGTCTGAGGTTTGACCGTGACCGTGCGCTTGCCATCCATAACTAGTCTCCCACATACCGAAAATCACAATCAGTCTGGTGTCACTAAATCGCCAGTCGTCGCGCCTAAGCGTGCCACTGGTGGTTTTGCCCTGCTTGACAGTCTCATCCGCCATGAAGTTGAATACATTTTTGGTTATCCCGGTGGAGCAATCCTGCCAATTTACGATGACCTCTACAAAGTAGAATCAACTGGTGCCATTAAACACATTTTAGTCCGGCACGAACAAGGTGCAGCTCACGCCGCCGATGGCTATGCCCGTGCTACTGGCAAAGTAGGAGTATGCTTTGGTACTTCTGGCCCTGGGGCAACAAATTTAGTCACAGGCATCGCTACAGCCTACATGGACTCCATACCCATGATTGTGGTGACAGGACAAGTGCCACGGGCATCTATTGGTACGGATGCCTTTCAAGAAACCGATATTTACGGAATTACCTTACCAATAGTCAAACACTCTTATGTGGTGCGCGACGCGAAAGACATGGCGCGCATTGTGGCTGAAGCTTTCCACATCGCTAGCACTGGACGACCAGGTCCAGTTTTGATTGATGTGCCTAAAGATGTGGCTGTAGAAGAATGTGACTATGTACCTGTAGAACCGGGAACGGTGAAATTAAGGGGTTATCGTCCCACTGTTAAGGGCAATCCCCGGCAAATCAACGCCGCAATGAAGTTAATTCGTAACAGTCACCGTCCCTTATTGTATGTCGGTGGTGGGGCGATCGCATCTAACGCCCACGCAGAAGTTAAAGAACTAGCTGAGTTATTCAATATCCCCGTCACCACAACCTTAATGGGTATCGGTGCATTCGACGAACATCATCCCCTGTCTGTAGGAATGTTGGGGATGCACGGTACTGCTTACGCTAACTTTGCGGTGACAGATTGCGACTTGTTAATCTGCGTTGGGGCTAGATTTGACGATCGCGTAACTGGTAAGTTAGATGAGTTTGCTTCCCATGCCAAAGTCATTCACATCGACATCGATCCCGCAGAAGTCGGTAAAAATCGAGTTCCTGAAGTCCCCATCGTGGGTGATGTGCGAAATGTTTTAGTGGACTTGTTGCGTCGCTGTCAGGAAACAGGAATCAAGAACATCCCCCACAAAAATCAAGAGTGGTTAAATTTAATCAACCGTTGGCGACAAGACTACCCCCTACAAGTGCCTCACTATGCTGACAGCATTTCACCCCAAGAGGTAATTGTCGAAGTTGGTCGCCAAGCACCCCACGCTTTTTATACTACAGACGTGGGTCAACATCAAATGTGGGCAGCACAATTCCTGAAGAATGGCCCCAGACGCTGGATTTCCAGTGCTGGTTTAGGCACAATGGGTTTTGGTCTCCCGGCGGCCATGGGTGCAAAAGTAGCCTTCCCTGATGAAGAAGTTATCTGTATCAGTGGTGATGCTAGTTTCCAGATGTGTTTGCAAGAGTTGGGAACCTTAGCACAGTATGGCATTAATGTCAAGACTGTAATTATGAATAATGGCTGGCAGGGGATGGTGCGCCAGTGGCAACAAGCCTTCTATGGTCAGCGTTACTCATCCTCAAACATGGAAGTAGGGATGCCAGACATTGAGTTTTTGACAAAAGCCTATGGTATTAAGGGCATGGTAGTTCGGACTCGTGATCAATTACAAGATGCGATCGCCCAAATGCTAGCACATAATGGCCCAGTTGTCGTTGATGTCCGAGTCACCAGAGACGAAAACTGTTACCCAATGGTAGCCCCAGGCAAAAGCAACGCTCAAATGATCGGTCTGCCCATACAGTCACCAAAAGCCGTAGTCGAACCAGTTTCTTGTAGCCATTGCGGTACAACAAATCCTCCTAATCATAACTTTTGTTCAGAGTGTGGCACTAAGTTATAGGGGATTTCCAGAAAATAATTGAGCAGAGGTTCACATCCCCGATTTCTACAACAAGTCGGGGATCTCTTTGGGTTATTGCTAACAAATCCTCTGCTGTTTTGTCATAGGAAAAAAATTAAAAATTAAACACTAAAAATTACGAATTAAATTAATGTCTAAAAAAATTACTATTGGCTTGTTCTTGTTATTTCTGAGTACCCAAATTGCTATCACCCAACAAACAGCCACAGCACAAATACAAACACCAGTCACACCCACAACCCCCACAAAAACAATTTGTCCCGCCCAACTTAAATCAGCAGTAGACACCATCATAAATACCCCTAAATTTAGTCGAGTCCGTTGGGGGATTTTAGTCAAAAATCTGGCTGATGAACAAACTCTTTATGATCGAGATGCTGAAAAATACTTTAATCCAGCTTCTAACACCAAATTACTGACAACAGCCGCAGCTTTACAACAATTGGGTGCAGATTTTCGCATTCGCACCTCTGTTTATCAAGATGGCGATGGTGTTTTGCGTGTAGTTGGTAGGGGCGACCCCAGTTTAAAAGTCCCACAACTGCAAGAACTAGCCAAGCAATTACAGCAACAAGGAATTACTCAAGTTAATCAGTTGATTGCCGATGATAGTTATTTTCAAGGAGAAATTGTTCATCCCAGTTGGGAATGGGAAGACTTAGCAGCTTATTATGGCGCACCAGTCAACAGTTTAATTCTCAACGAAAATGCTTCTTTATTTACAGTTTCGCCCCAAACTCTAGGAAAACCATTACAACTGAAGTGGAATCAACCCGTTGAAGCCTATCAGTGGCGAGTCGAAAATAATTCTCTAACTACTCAAAAAGATGAATCAGGATTTGTTAAAGTTCGCCGGGGTTTAAAAGGGCCAGTCTTACGAATTCAAGGACAGATGGCTGTAAATTCAGCGCCTGATATTACGGCTATAGCTGTTTTTGACCCCATTCAAAATTTCTTGCGTCACTTCCGCCAGACTTTGGTGAAGGAAGGAATTGCTGTGAGTCAGATGTCTAACGGTACGAGTGGAAAAAATGAAACAGAAATAGCAGCAGTGGAATCACCACCTTTATCTGAGTTGTTAAAAGAGACAAATATTAATAGTAATAATTTGTATGCTGAAGCTTTACTGAGGGCATTAGCAATTAAACAACCAGTAAAAAATAATCAAACTACAGCTGATGCAGGTTTAGAAGTTGTCAAGACTAGTTTAACTCAATTAGGAATAGATCCCACAAGTTACATCTTAGTAGATGGTTCTGGATTATCTCGCAAAAACTTAATTAGTCCCCAAGCTTTGGTGCAAACTTTACAGGCGATGGCAAAATCACCACAAGCAGAAGTTTTTCGGGCTTCTCTACCTGTTGCGGGTGTGAGTGGGACTTTAAAAAATCGCTTGCTTGATACCTCTGCTGTCGGAATTGTCCAAGCAAAAACAGGGACTATGACAGGTGTTGTTTCCCTCTCAGGATATGTCAATGCGCCTAATTATCAGCCCTTAGCTTTTAGTATGATTGTCAATCATTCTGAACAACCCGCTAGAGTTATCCGCCAATCAATGGATGAAATTGTCGTTCTTTTAACACAATTACAGCGCTGTTAATACAAAAATATTCAAGCATATCTCCTCACCTCTTCCTCTCTGCGCCTGGTGCGCCTCTGCGTGAGATGATCAACTCATAATTCCAACTTGTCCCGCAAAATTCTCTGAATTATTTGTTGTACTGCTTCTTGACTAAGATTACCATCTACCCTGACAATCCGAAAAGGATAAGATGCGGCTAACTCTGCGTATCCTTGCTGAACACGCCGATGAAAGGCGATTGTCTCTTGTTCAATGCGGTCTAATCCTACACCATCGCCTTTTTTACGGGCTAGTCCTACTTCGACATCAACATCTAGCCAAATGGTTAAGTCGCTTTCTAACCCAGATGTGGCAATATAGTTGAGTTGATTGATTAAGGTCATGTTCAAACCCCGTCCATAACCTTGGTAGGCAGTGGTAGAATCAGTGTAGCGATCGCACAATATATATTTTCCGGCTGCTAAATTTGGTTTGAGTTCTTGTTCAACGTGTTGCGACCGGTCAGCAGCATACAATAATAATTCTGTCACCTCACCAATTGGTTCACTCTCGACCTTCTCTAATAAGAGACGGCGTAGATGTAAGCCTAACTCTGTTCCTCCTGGTTCACGCGTCATCACCACGGAAATATCTAAATTTTGCAACCATTGACAACAAAGCTGCATTTGGCTAGTTTTGCCGCAGCCTTCCACCCCTTCAAATACAATTAATTTGCCACCCATGCTTTTTAAATTAATTTAAATATACTTGTTCGCTGACGTTGAAATGATGTTTGACCTTCAAGGCGTTAGTTTTTAGCAATACTGGGTTTCAGTTGAAACACTAGACACCAAAGCAATCCAGAAACAACAACTAATGTTTTTATTTATTTTTTTATACACAAAAAAGCACTTGAGAATTTGGATTACTCAAGTACTTTTTTGTAAAAGCATATACCAGTTCACTTGTTTGATGCCACATTTGAAAACGGCAAGATTTCTTTACCAGAAGCATTACCAGAATTACTTGTAACAAACATTATGTGAAGTGGTAGCACTCCTTGCACTATATCAATAGTAGCTCTTCTAGGATCAAATCGAACATTTTATTCGTGACAGTTTATTAACTAACCTTAGTTATAAATAATGCACTGTGCTTAGTAGCCATTAAAACTATACTCTCCTGGGGTCAAGCAAGAGGACAAGGGGCAGGGGGCGGGGCGCAGGGGAGAGAACCCCATGCCTAAATACAGGGACTTGGGAAAAGGACGCATTAATGCCATGATTCTCGTTTTAATCTGAGGCAGATTTGGCAACACTCCACCAAGCTAAACCGTATGGTTGAGTGGCTTCGTTAACCTGTTGGCGAAACTGGACACGGATTTTATAATTGCCAGTAGCGGGAACAGGGCAGAATATATGCTCTAAACTGTCAATGTCACTGATTGAAGCACAAGCAACACCAGCATCTGCATTTTTAGCATCTGCGTTGATTAAGTATAAGTCGAGGTTATTTAAGCCGCGATCGCTAAAAGTTTCACCCACGTCATATTTAGCGTTTTTACTAGTATCATTTAGCTCGACTAAGCGATTCCAACTGAGAGTAATATTCACAAAACTGTTTTGTTTTAAAGGTTTATCCAAGGCATAATCCACAGTAGATCCTACATCCACTGTGCCATAATCCCAACCAACAGCCGGGACTGTGCTTGATGGTCGCCATTGACCAGCGCTAAATTGCTGATAAGCCCGAAAAGCATTTAAATGACCTGTTCCCATTTGAGCATCCAGGGGAATTTTGGGATTTTGATAAGCATCAGATTCCAGCCAGTTGTGATTTTGTTTATCAATCAGCGTCCGAGTCATTCCCAGGCGCAAGCCATCACCACTATCTTCGAGCTTGTCTGCTGAATTCAACAATACAGCCTTCATGACTTGATGACGGCGAGCATCAACGCTCCAATTGCGTTGTTTATTATCTAGTTGTCGGTCACCAAATTCTTGCAACAAGGCTACAGTGGCGGTAACTTGAGGAGCAGCAAAACTTGTACCTGTCACCTTATTCAACTTACCATCTGGATTGAGCATGGGAATATTACTTCCTGGTGCAACCAGACCAATAGAACGACGACCATCAATATTAAACTCCTTACCAGCTAACCGAGCCGTAGCTCCCTGCTTACTAGCCGCCAGATTGGAAACGTCAAGTTTATTAAAAATACCTCCTCGGCGGGATGAAAAAGCAACGTTGATTCCGTTATAATTGTCAGTAGGAATAGGAATACCTCCTTTGCCTTGATTCCCCGCGATCGCATACAAAACATCATGAACGCGACTAGACCAGTCAAGACATAAAGTTAGTAAAGCATTACCATCTAAAACAGGATTCGGACGCGGATCACGTCCCAGAGGTTCACCAAAGCTGAAGTTAATAGCACGGACATCATTACCATTTTGTAAAGCTATGTGTTGTGCCGTTAAACACTCTTCTGGCTGTCCCATATTTCTTGTAGAACCCACCGCAGACGAATACAATTGCGCCTTTGGAGCAACTCCTGGTAGAGCTTTGTCTCGACTAACCATCACACCAGCAACATTATAGGCGTGGGAGTCAACACCAGTGTTGGATTTAGCGGGTCCATCGCGTAAAAAGACTGCGGCTAATGATATGGCAGGATTTTGAGATACAGCCTTATCCCAGCCAAACATTCCCGGACGACCAATTTCCACCTGACCAATAGCAATCTTGCGACCCAGTAAATTATAAGGAGGTTGGTGTAATCTCAGAGCATCAATACCATCAGTACCCAGAGAAGTTTGTAAAGCTGAAGCCAATACAGGCGCACTTAAACAAGAAGCACTCAATCCCCAAACCATCCAGCTTCGTTTTTTGCCCATTGTTAATTAGTTTGTAATTAGTTGTTATTACTTATTGTTTATCAAGATAATTTTTTCTGCTTTCCTGTTTCGGACTAATTAATTTGCAGCCTCAACAGAGCGGGATCAAAGTTATCAGCATTTGTCCAAGATTTTGTTACAATGCCTACAGACGAAAACGCTTTAAAACCCACTAACCATGACCCAAAAACCATCTCAAAAGCCCATTGTGATTTCTCCATCTATCTTATCAGCCGATTTTAGTCGTCTGGGCGACGAAATTCGGGCTGTAGATGCCGCCGGCGCTGATTGGATTCATGTTGATGTCATGGATGGTCGTTTCGTACCTAACATTACAATAGGTCCTCTGGTTGTGGAGGCGATTCGCCCAGTGACAACCAAACCACTGGATGTCCACTTGATGATAGTCGAACCAGAAAAGTATGTAGAAGATTTTGCCAAGGCGGGTGCTGATATTATCTCTGTACATTGCGAGCATAACGCTTCGCCCCACCTGCACCGGACATTAGGACAAATCAAAGAATTAGGGAAGAAAGCTGGCGTTGTCCTTAACCCCGGTACTCCTTTAGTCCTCATTGAACACGTTCTAGAATTGTGCGATTTAGTCTTGATTATGAGCGTTAACCCCGGCTTTGGTGGTCAAAGCTTTATCCCCGGTGTATTGCCAAAAATTCGTCAATTGCGCCAAATGTGTGATGAACGTGGTTTAGACCCCTGGATTGAAGTGGATGGGGGACTTAAAGCCAATAATACTTGGCAGGTTTTGGAAGCTGGCGCTAATGCGATTGTTGCTGGTTCAGCTGTATTTAACGCTCCAGATTACGCTGAAGCTGTGTCATCTATTCGTAACAGTAAGCGTCCTGCACAAGAATTGGCTAAGGTTTAAGCTGTTTTGGCTCAAAAAAGGTAGGCTGGCCAATGTCCACCCTACTTTTTTTTTAAGAATTATTTACTTGCGATTAAAAGTGAGTCTGTTGTGCATCTTTACGCTTTAGCAATGAACCAGCACCGAAAGCACCAACCGCTAACAGACCGAAGATGGAATTTACTTCAGGAACAGATATCGTTTGACCTGGGTTGAGAGTTTGAATTTGGTATAGAGGTTGAACTGGGTCGTCAGTAGTGCCGCTATCAAGATCAGCTAAGTATGATAGTTCACCTACAAACCCTCCAGACCAGTCTAATATTAATGTCCCAAATAAGTCTCCTGTGGAAATGTCAATGGGATCTAAGTAGTCGAATGAAGTGGGGGCTGTTCCTGATTGGACGAAGAAAGATTGACCTGCTTCTGAACCTGGTTTACTAGGACTAGTACTCGTATCAAAAGCGGCGTTACCAGGAATAGCATTAATCGTCAAGGAACTAATGGACTGGGCGGCGTTGAAAGTCCAGAGTTGATCAAAGCTATCACCTGATTGAAACAGAGTCCAGTCACTACCAGTAACTCCACCTGATTCTTTATCTATAGCTGACCAGATTTGTGTCTCTGAGCCTCCATTGAAAAAGTTGACTGTCACTTCCATACCAGTTATGTCACCACCAGAGGTTATTAAACCTGATAGTGTGGTTGCTTGGGCTGGGGTTGCAGCTTGAATAGTAGCAAAACCGAGGACGGTTGCTGATACCAATTTGAACAAGCTGTTTTTAATCCAAAGTTGAGTCATTGTCACCTCTGATATCTAGTAAAGTTTTATTAAGTAGGTAGGCGCAATTAAACTGAAGATTACCCTCAATAGGCAAAGAGTTTCCAGTAGGGGTATCTAAGATTTAATAACTATCTAGTGAGTATATAGAAACTATATCTACTTATCTGCATCCTACTTATATCAATTATTTATGAGGCTGCATATTATTTTGACCCTACCCCCTACCCCGCAAGCGGTGAGGGGAAAAATCCGATTCCCTCCCTACTTGCACCGGAGGGTTAGGGTGGGGTGAATTAAGCAAAATTAAAGTTTTTACTTAAAAATAGAGGAAATTAGGCTTTAGGAGCCATATACATAGCAAAAATCAAAATTCAACAGAAATTCTTATTTTTGAGCTTGGTTTCATGGTCAAAAACAAATCAAGTAGGATTGGTATTACCAACCCTACTTGTTGAGAGACTTGGGGCATTGTCTTAACCCCGGTACGCTTTTAGTCCTCATTGAACACGTTCTAGACCTGTGCGATTTAGTCCTGATTATGAGCGTTAACCCCGGCTTTGGCAGTCAAAGCTTTATCCGTATTGCCCAAAATCCGTCGTCACGCCAAATGTGTGATGAACGTTGTTTAGACCCCTGGATTGAAGTGGATGGGGGACTTAAGGCTAATAATACTTGGCAAGTTTTGGAAGCTGGCGCTAATGCGATTGTTGCTGGTTCAGCTGTATTTAACGCTCCTGATTACGCGGAAGCTGTGTCATCTATTCGTAACAGTAAGCGTCCTGCACCAGAATTGGCAAAGGTTTAAATCAGTGATCAGCAATTAGCAAAAGAACGTGCGATCTATAAAAGCGATCGCCTTTTGTCATAAAAAAGCGATCGCTACACAAGGAAACAGTTATATATCTGAAGAGAAGCAAAACTTACTTACGTCCACCGAACCACTTCGCTGCTGCAACTCCAATCAAACCGGCGACGACGGGATTGCTGAGAAACTTCATAATTGCCGGTTGTTCCGCTAACACCTCACGGAAAATATCAGGGTGGTTGTGATAAGCGAAAGATGCAAGTTTACTCACATCATCAGCACTCATGCGGTTAGGGTTGTGAGTGGAAAGATTTAATTGTTGTTCTAAGTGTTTTTCGTCTAAACCTCTAGATTTCAATTCTTTAAAAAAGCCCTTGGCGACATCATCCCGTTCATTGGGTTTGATTTGTGCGATCGCCTTTTGTAATTCTGGCTCCAATTGGCTAGAAGGTATCCGTTCAGGACTTACAGACTTACCAAATAACTGACGACGTTGATCAGGTGTTGTCCGTTGAGCAAAATCATCGAAGTTTTCATAGGAAGCATCATCAACGGATTCTGCATTCCCCTCAGACAAATCTTTCATGATTTGTCTTCTATACTCTTCGCTACTGGTCACGTTACTTAACTCCTTTTTTTCCATCACCTGAAAGATTGAGTCTGAATCAAATTAGCTATACTGGATTTGATTCGTCGCACTGTCATACTGAGTAGTTAAAATTAACTTTTTGTCAGGACTATAGACCAAAACAGTTAAATTTTGATTGGGAGAGTTTTTCTGAAAACCTTGAACTAAAGATTTTGCTAAAGGTCGCACCTCTTTAGGACTAACTTCAGGAGAAATGACAACCCCTAGCTTATTGTTATCGCGAACATAAGCATCCTTAACTAATCCCCTAGATGTTTGTACAACCCAGTCACCAAAACTTTGTCCGGTTGTGGTATTACCTCGCTCTAGCTGTGAGTAAGTCACATCCCGGCCAATTGCTGGGGTAGCAGTGCGGTCAACTTCTGTGACAGTACCCCCACCACAAGCGGTAGTTATTGTTAACACTAAAATTAATATGAAAGCCGTCGCAATTTTACGACCCTGCTTAAGCAGATTCATTTTTTACCTCTCATAGGAAAAGTTTTACCAACTATGTCATCTGATTTAAATGAATCAAATGAAGTCTTAAATTATTAACCAGGTTGGTGTATGTGTAACTAGAAAAAATAATTTTTAGCTGACTTAAAAATAACCCATTACCCTTACCTTTTGCTGCCTACTCACAATAAGAACAAGCATTAATAACCTCTGCATTTGCTTTCTGATCACTAATAAAAATGATTTAGCCAAGATGTTTAAACGTTTTTATCTTGGCAGAATCAGATTAAACCCGGTTACATTGTTCGACATAGGCCAAAAAAGCCTATTTCTAATCTAGCTTTTCTTTGACACTATCTTTCACGTTTTCTACTCCGTGACGCACTTGGCTTTCAGCTTGTTTTGCTTTGCCTTTAGCCTTATCTTCTGGATCTCCAGTAATATTGCCTAGTGCTTCTTGAGCTTTGCCTTCAATGTTTTTAGCAGTAGCTTTAGCGCGATCTTCTATGCTCATTTTGCACTCCTAATTAGATAAACAATTGATTTCAAAGTTATGATTTAACTTTGAAATCAATTCTTGTTACCTCTCTACAATAGTTAAATTTTGCATGACCCTCTTCCGCCATAAGGTACATTAGTTATCTATATAAAAAGGATGATTACAAAAGTAAGTTGAATATTATATTGCATTAAAAAACCCGGTTGTGTGATTGAACCGGGTGATGGTAGTTATCCTATTTGTAGGACTAATCGAGAAAACCCAGGAGAATTTCCGAGTCGTCAGTAATATTCGGTGCTGTTGGACGATTACCGAAGGAGGAATAACTATCAGAAATTGCTAGTGTACTTGCACCAATGGGACGAATACCAGATACGTTCATCGTGTCAACAATTTCAAATGTATGACCGCCGATGGGGCGAATTCCCATAAGATTAACTGTATCCGCTACTACCAACGAACTGACACCAATAGGGCGGATTCCAGAAATTTGGACTGTCCCAGCAATTTCTAGATCACTGCTACCTATGGGACGAACTCCCGCAACGGCTAGCTTCCCTTCGTCTTTCTTGACTGGGAGATCAGAGTTGTTTTCGGTTTTATCTGTATTCAAACTATTATCCTGCTTATTTTCAACTTCCACTGTATTTTCTCCCTTTAGCTTGGTATCCTGTTGTTGAGGATCGATTTCTTCGCCAGTGCTGGTGATACTCATAAACCGATACCTCTGGTTTATTAACTGAATTTTACAATAATGAAGGAAAAATGAATTTTTTTTCCATGCATAAAGAGTGTAACCTGAAAAAAGCTTGTAAATATATAAGTATCTTTAAAACTGATACATAAGTAAATTTAAATTGTAAAATTTTGTAAAATAATATTGCTGTTTATTAGTTTGATTACCTAAGTTCGGCAATGGCTGAACAGTATCGTTACCATAAGATGGGGTATTTTCAACATAACTGTATGACAGAATTTTGTCTTCAAGCTCCTTTTATTCCCACAGGCGACCAACCACAGGCGATCGCACAACTAACCAGCAGTATCCAATCTGGGAATCGTTACCAAACTTTACTAGGTGCTACGGGAACAGGTAAAACATTTTCCATAGCCGCAGTCATTGAAAAAGTTGGTAGACCGACTTTGGTACTAGCCCATAATAAGACCTTGGCGGCACAACTGTGTAACGAATTGCGAGAATTCTTTCCTCATAACGCAGTTGAGTATTTTGTCAGCTACTACGATTACTATCAGCCAGAAGCCTATATTCCGGTTAGTGATACTTATATTGAAAAAACATCTTCGATTAATGATGAAATAGATATGTTACGGCATTCAGCGACGCGATCGCTCTTTGAACGCCGTGATGTGATTGTGGTTGCTTCCATTAGCTGCATCTACGGTTTGGGGATTCCCTCAGAATATCTCAAAGCCGCCATTCCTTTCCAAATCGGGATGGAAGTGAACCAACGTCAAATTTTACGAGATTTGGCATCAGTACAGTATAGCCGCAACGACATAGAAATGGGTCGGGGACGTTTTCGCGTCCGGGGAGATGTCTTAGAAATTGGACCCGCCTACGAAGACCGCATCATCCGTGTAGAATTCTTTGGCGATGAAATTGACGCGATTCGCTATATCGACCCCGTGACAGGTGAAATTATCCGTAGCTTGGAAGCTGTCAACGTTTACCCAGCGCGTCACTTTGTCACCCCACAGGAACGCTTAGAGATAGCTTGTGACGAAATTGCAGCCGAATTAAAGCAGCAACAAGCAGAACTAGAACAAGCCGGAAAATTATTAGAAGCACAACGCATAGACCAACGCACACGGTATGACTTGGAAATGTTGCGCGAAGTTGGTTTTTGTAACGGCGTAGAGAACTATTCTCGCCACTTAGCAGGAAGACAAGCCGGCGCACCACCAGAGTGTTTAATTGATTATTTTCCCAAAGATTGGCTGTTAGTAATAGATGAATCTCACGTTACCGTACCCCAAATTCGCGGAATGTATAACGGCGACCAAGCCAGAAAAAGAGTGTTAATTGAACATGGATTTCGCCTTCCCAGTGCTGCTGATAACCGACCGTTACAAGCAGAGGAATTTTGGCAAAAAGTGAATCAGTGTATTTTTGTTTCCGCCACACCAGGAAATTGGGAATTAGAAATATCTGAAGGTCATATTGCTGACCAAATAATTCGACCGACTGGGGTAATTGATCCAGAAATTTCCGTGCGTCCGACAGAAGGACAAATTGATGATTTATTAGGGGAAATTAAAGACAGAGTTGACCGCCAAGAACGAGTTTTAATTACCACATTAACGAAGCGGATGGCGGAGGATTTGACTGAATATTTGCAAGAGCATAGTATAAAAGTGCGCTATTTGCATTCAGAGATTAATTCTATTGAGCGCATCGAGATTTTACAAGATTTACGTGCGGGTAAATTTGATGTTTTGGTAGGGGTGAACTTGTTGCGGGAAGGTTTAGACTTACCGGAGGTTTCCTTAGTCGTAATTATGGATGCAGATAAAGAAGGCTTTTTACGCGCCGAGCGTTCTTTAATTCAAACTATCGGTAGAGCCGCACGGCACATCCGGGGACAAGCAATTATGTATGCTGATAATATGACAGGCAGCATGATTAAAGCCATTGATGAAACCGATCGAAGGCGGGGAATTCAGATGGCATATAACCGGACGCATGGGATTACACCGCAACCGATTATCAAGAGATCGAGTAATGCAATTTTATCTTTTTTAGATGTTTCCCGGCGATTAAATGCCACTGATTTAAAAGTAGTCGATGAACATATAGATGAACTGCCTTTAGAAGAAATTCCAGGGTTGATTGCTAAGTTAGAAGCACAGATGAAAGATGCAGCCAAGAAATTGGAATTTGAAGAGGCGGGAAAATTGCGCGATCGCATCAAGCATCTGCGCGATAAAATGTTAGGACGTTAGTGTTTGGTTGTGGCAATATTTTGAGCATCAGTTATGAAAATCAAAGCTTTGATTTGGCAGGAAGATGGTGTTTGGTGTGGTTCTGTACCTGCTTTACCAGGTTGTCACACTTGGGGAGACAGCTACGAACATCTGCTGGAAATGCTGCAAGATGCTGTTCAAGGGTGGTTAGATGTTGCCAGTGAGCGAGATATATAGTTACTTTAAAAAAGTAACTATTCCAAGTACAGCACTAACAAAACTGATTACCCCTATTACTCCACTTATAAAAAGATTTTCTTGGATCAGTTCAACAAATGCTGTAAAGTAATTTCCATAAATATCGTTCCATCTAGAGTTTGTCTTAAGTGAACCATCGGCAGCACGTTCAAGCATATTGGCGAGAAGATAAACTTTTCTTAGTGTTGATTGGTGAAGTTTTACATATTCTTTATTATTAAAAGCATCAGCTTCAGTCCTGCCATCTAAATTGAAAAGGAGGTGGTTTGATGAGATTCTAGGTTCCGAACAGCAATAGACGTAATTCTTGGCGATGCGCCATCAGGTCTATCATAAAAACTTTCACAGGAGTAGTGAATAACAATAACTTGATCAGCTTTACTCATCAAATCAGCAAGCTTACTTTTTGCCTGTCGATGCTTCTGTACTTTGTTCCAAGCTTGACCCATAGTAAGTAATAACCTTAATGTTGACCAGTATCAAGTTTAACGTAGGTTAGTTAGTAACTGCTAGTTAAATAATTTTTAATCTCGTTGTAACTGCAACAGTGGCTGTAGGGGGTGTCAAACTTATTTATGCATTCATGGCGGATAAAGCTAGATTGCTGTTTAATACTAAAATCAGAACAGGAATAAACATTGCGGCTGGCTGTCTAATGATTGCTGTGGGAGTATTTTTAATAATAAAACCTTAAACATAATTTATTCGGTCAACCATTTCTGGTAATGATGAAAGTCTTTTGAAATTTTTATTTTGCCTGAGCGTAGCTTACCGTAGGTACTGCCCTATTTTCGCTATCCTAAAAAAGTAAATCATTCTCCGATCACGCCGATGGTTGCTTTACCCGATTATATTTTGATGAGTGCAGAGGAGTATCTGCTGTGGGAACCCACCCAAGAGCAACGCTACGAGTATTGGGATGGCGAAGTTGTGGCGATGAGCGGTGGTACACGCAATCATAATCGGGTTTCTCTCAATTTCTCAAAGCTTCTAGATGATGCCTTAGCAGACCGCTCCTGTGAAGTATACATTGTAGATGTGAAAGTCCAGGTAGAACCAGGGCAGAAGTATTTTTATCCCGATGTGGTAGTGACTTGCGATCAGCGCGATCGCGATCCACAATTGATCCAATTTCCCTGCTTAATCATCGAAGTGCTATCACCTTCCACAGAAGCAGCCGATAGGGGAAAAAAGTTTGCCAAATATCGCCAAACGCCTACCTTACAAGAATATGTATTAGTCCAAGTAGCGCAACCATTAGTAGAAGTATTTTGGCGCAACCAACAGGGGCAATGGGTGCTGTCAGAGTATAATTTAAACGATAGATTGCGACTAGAATCAGTGAATGTAGAAATAGCGATCGCTCATTTGTACCGACAAGTGCAGTTTGAAACCGAAACCATTGAAAAGGAAATAGATGAATAAAAATTGTAAAATTAAGTGAAAAGTTGCCATAATTATGTATTTCTAGAAAAGCATTAAAATTACAACTTTTTAATTCTTCCTCTCTGCGACTCGGCGCCTGGTGCGTGTTAGCGAAGCGGGGCGCAGCCCTACAAATTCATATCTTTATAGTTATTTTCATTCAGAAAAACTCTCCCTTTCCACCTGAAATTCTTTAAATCTATTCACCGCCATTTGGCAGTAATCAGACTTCATTTCAAAGCCTAAAAATATACGTCCTAAACCTGCGGCTGCAATACCAGTAGAACCAGAACCAGCAAAAGGGTCAAGCACTACTTCTAACTGATTTGAAGAAGCTTTCACAACTCTCTCTACAATATTTAAAGGAAACTGTGCTGGATGTCCAGTCCGCTCCTTAGAACTGCGTTTTTCACCCGTAGTGATTTTAGGAAACTCCCAAACATCCGAGGGATTTTTACCCAGAGGATTACATCTAAATTTACCATTTTTTTTCTGATTAGGATATTTCACATTTGGATCACGGATGTCATCTAAATTGAAAGTATACTTCTGGGAATCCTTGATATAAAAAAGCCATTTTTCGTTACGTGGACTGAGACGATATTTTGTGGAGACACCAGCGCCATATTGCCATACCACTTCTTGGAGTAAATAGAACGGTGACTTATCCCATAATAAATAAGGCATAGGTACACATAAACCTTTATCGGGAACTTCAAAATGCCCCACATTTAACCAAAATGCCCCATCTGGTTTGGTAATTTTATAAACTTGAGACATCCATTGAGAACAACTTTCAACATATTCATCTACAGACACTAGGGCTTCATATTCTTTGCCAATGTTATACGGCGGAGACGTAACAGTTAAATCAATATTGATATTACTTGAACTAAGTTTATGTAAAAAATTTGTTGAATCACCGTTATAAAGAATAAATCCATTGTCAGCATAAAATGGATTACCTAAAACTTTAAATAATTCTGTTTCTAAAATTTTTTGTTTAACAGAGAGATTATATTTTAAATCTTCAGAAAAAGTTTGTAGTAATGAAGATGGAGCCGACTGGGTGGCTTTGTGCGGCGCAATTCCTTCAGCAAGATAAGTATTATGCTCTTTACTTGCTATCTTTCGTGCCTTATCCTCTGGGACTGGAACCTTCATACCTAAAACTTGTATTTTCTTCCTACCCAATAATACAATATCGTTCAGATAACAATAATTAACCGCCGATAAACGCCGATAAATTAGGAATATGAATTAAATAACAGACAAAAAAAGGTTTTTGACCTCACCCCGCCTTAGACTTGCATCAAAGTCTCCCCTCTCCTTAGCAAGGAGAGGGGTTGGGGGTGAGGTTCTTTGATTAAATCCGTATTCTGTGAGTCTCTACAACGGTGATATCAGACGCATATTTGAATTCTGTCGATGTCTATTAAACAACTACAAAATTCACCAACCTTCCAGGAACCACAATCACCTTTTTAATTTCCTTTCCTTCAATGTAACGCTGAACTAATTCAGATTCACGGGCGTACTTCTCCAACTCAGCTTTATCAGCTTGTGCGGGAACTTCAATATCAGCACGTTTTTTGCCGTTAATCTGAATTATCAAAGTAATTTCATCAGCTACCAAAGCCGCAGGGTCAAAAGATGGCCAAGTTTGAGTGTGGATGGAATTAGTATTACCCAATAACTGCCACAATTCATCAGCAATATGTGGCGCAAAAGGCGCTAACATGATCACTAAAGTCTGAATACCTTCAGCATAAATTGGTGAATTGTTGCAGTCAGCATCAGTCAGGGCATTACTTAACTTCATCAATTCGGAAACAGCTGTATTGAATTGATATTCATCTTCCAAATCCTCTGTCACAGCTTGAATAGCCGTGTGAATTGCTCGCCGTAATTCCTTTTCTGGCTTACTTAAATCAGAGAGTTGGGCTTGCTTGCGTGATACTCCAGCCGCAGCATAATCTGTCACCAAGCGCCACACCCGATTTAAAAAGCGAAATTGCCCTTCTACATCGGCTTCATCCCATTCCAGGTCTTTTTCTGGGGGTGCTTTGAACAAGATGAACATCCGCGCTGTGTCTACACCATACTTACTAATTACGTCTTCTGGTGCTACACCATTGCCCTTAGATTTAGACATGGTGGCATAAAGGCGTTGCAATGGTTCACCTGTCTGGGGGTCGCGGGGGTCGGCTGCATTCACCAAATGAGACGGAACCCATTTATCTTTACCGCCCTTATTGGGATTCATGTAAGTTAAACCCTGTACCATACCTTGAGTTAACAGGCGTTGAAAGGGTTCATCAAAGTTTAATAAGCCTCTGTCGCGGAGTACCTTAGTAAAGAATCTGGAATATAATAAGTGTAAAATTGCGTGTTCAATGCCACCCACATACTGGTCTACAGGCATCCAGTCATTAGTTTTGGTGGGGTCAAATACCTGTTGTTCATTCTGTGCGTCAGGATAGCGCAAGAAATACCACGAGGAATCAATAAAGGTATCCATCGTATCAGTTTCTCGCTTGGCTGGAGTGCCGCAAGTCGGACAAGGAACATTTACCCAACTTTCTAACTGAGTCAAAGGTGAACCACCACGTCCAGTTAATTCCACCTCTTCTGGTAATTTAACCGGTAAATCCTCGTCTGGGACTGGGACTATGCCACAATTTGGGCAGTGAATCACTGGTATGGGTGCGCCCCAATACCGTTGTCGGGAAATTAACCAATCGCGCAAACGATATTGGATTCGTAGTTTACCAAAATTTTGTTCTTCAGCATATTTAATGATTGCGGCTTTGGCATCTGTGGAATTCATGCCAGTAAAAGAGCCAGAATTAATTAAAATTCCTGGTTCAGTATATGCCTGGTTGTATTCAATTTTAATCAGTTTTGTGATTTCATCTGTTTCTGATGTTGGCGTTAAGTCAAAATCTGCTACATCATCAGCAGCAGCAATCACAAACTCAATAGGTAAATCATAAACAGTGGCAAATTTAAAATCGCGCACATCATGAGCAGGTACACCCATAACGGCACCAGTACCATATTCATACAGTACATAATCGGCAATCCAGATGGGTACTTCTTCCCCGGTAAAGGGGTTGATGACTTTTCCACCGGTGGGGATACCCCGCTTTGGTTTATCTTCGGCGGTACGTTCTAACTCGCTTTGTTGGGAAACTTCTTGAATAAAGGCTGCTACGGCGGTTTTTTGTGCTTTGGTAGTGACAACCTGGGTTAAAGGATGTTCTGGTGCTAATACCAGATAGCTGACACCATAAACTGTATCTGGGCGTGTGGTGTACACAGCAATTTTCTCATCCATCCCCACCACAGGAAATTCTAAATAAGCGCCTGTGGATTTACCAATCCAATTAGCCTGCATTAACTTGACCCGTTCCGGCCAACCTGTTAATTTCTCTAAATCATTAAGTAATTCTTCGGCATAGTCGGTAATCTTTAAAAACCACTGCCGTAATAGTTTGCGCTCAACTTTTGCCCCACTGCGCCAAGAACGTCCTTCGTTATCAACTTGCTCGTTGGCGATTACAGTTTGGTCGATGGGGTCCCAATTGACTGCGGCTTCTTTTTGATAAGCTAACCCGGCTTGCCAAAACTGCAAGAAAATCCATTGTGTCCACTTGTAATAATTTGGTGAACAAGTAGCAAGTTCGCTTTCCCAGTCGATAGACAAACCCAGATGCTGTAATTGCTGCCGCATTTGAGCAATGTTTTGATAAGTCCACTTAGCAGGGGGAACTCCTCGGTCAATGGCGGCGTTTTCTGCGGGTAAACCAAAGGCATCCCAACCCATTGGGTGGAGTACTTTATACCCTTGCATTCGCTTGAGGCGTGCAATCACATCGGTAATTGTGTAATTACGGACGTGACCCATGTGGAGGCTGCCCGATGGGTAAGGGAACATGGAAAGAGCGTAGAATTTGGGCTTGTGACTATTTGCAGGTGTCTTATCTAAGCCAAGTTCTGCCCATGTTTGTTGCCATTTTTCCTCAATGTCTGCTGGGTTATATCGGGAATCCACCGAAAATTCTCCTACGGGACTGTAATCGTGTCTGCTTACATATTGTAGATGCTAGGCACTAGATTGAGTGGATTAAAAATAATATTTCCTGTCGGGGTTGTGGTTGATATTACAAAGATTCAAAGTCGGCTGTAAATCCTGACAAGTTTGCACAGTCTTCTTGAAAAGCCTCAGCATCGCTGACATCTTCGATTTTATATCCCATAATCCGCGTTCCATCAGGCATTTTCTTGGAAGAAATACACTCGCCTTGATACTTATCTGGCATTGATTTGAAGTTAGCACCGTGTTGTTTCCAAGCATCACCGGAACAAGTCACATTAACCCGCCACATAATTCATCTCATTTACTAGCTATTAATACTTATCATCTCACGGTTACACCATTTTTTTAGATATTTAAGATTATAAATCTTGTGGGGAGGGCAAAGATGCGCGCCCTTGTGTATTTCACTCAGAGGATATGGGAACGAACCGCATTCTCTGACGAGAAGCTAACGCCTTAGCTTCTACCTTTCTCCCCAAGGGAGAAGGATGCAGAGGACATAAAGAAGGAAGGAAATAAGGAAATGGTATTAGACATCATCGGCTGTAATAGTGAATTATCGCGTTTTTCTATCTATAGGAGGTGTTTATTTCTCAAAACCTCTTCCATAATATATATGGAAGATAATGTCTGGAAAATTTGATCCCACTAGCTGAATAGGAAAGCTCAAAAATGCCTAAAAATATTAAAGAACAAATTCAAACTGACTTGAAACAAGTTAAAGAAACTGGACAGTTGAGAACTGAGCGGATTCGCGAAATTGTTAAGGCTGCTGTTTCTCAGCTAAGTTCGGAGTTGAAAGCAGGTTCTAGTGAAATTCGTTTTCTGGTAAAAGATGCGGTTTCTGCTGTAGTTGAAAATTTTCAAGATAAAGGTGCGGAAATCAGAGAAGAAGTGACGGCTTCCATTGAAGGAGCTTTGGAAGGTGTTAACAGTAAAAGACACAACTCTATTGTGCAAACGCAGGTGGAACTGAAAAGGCTACAAGCTCAATTGGATAATGAAGAGGAACAAATTCAACAAGAAGTTGATGGAATATTAGCAGAAATTGAACAAAGTGGAAATGACAAAACTGATGATACTAAAAATGCCATTGCTGCTGCTATTAATGGCATTAGGGATAGTGAAGAAGTCTCTTTGTTAAAGAAACGTTACGCTCAACTACAAGCGCAATTATCGATTGTCCGCGCAAATTTGGCTGCGCGCTACGGCGGCCGGGACGGTGAAGTTAAAGATTATATCGATGAGGCAAAACACTGGTATGATCAAGCTCGTCCAAAAGCTGAAGCTGTAGCTACACAAGTAGACGAGAAGCGATCGCAATTAGAAGATAAACTAGGTGAAGCTGGTTCGGCTCTAGCTAAAAAAGAGCGTCAAATTAAACAAACTTTACGTGAGTTGCTGCTATCAACGGCTGATATGTTTAAAGAGAAAGAACCTACTGATAAACATGATCAACTTACTAAGAAGTAGGCTGTATAAGCTAAAAAATAAAAGAAGCTTGTAGTCAGGGTTGTATCCCTTTTTAGAGGACTAAAGTCCTCACTACAAACTTTATTTATCTAGCCGCTTTTAGTAAGTACGTCTCTCTGCGTTTATTTGTTCTTCATGTTTAGCAATTACCCAAACTGCGTGGATGCTACCGGGAAGCCAACCTAGAAGTGTCAGTAAAATGTTAATCAACAAAGTTGGCCCAGCGCCCACTGTGAGAAAAATACCTAAAGGAGGCAGTACTATACCTAAAAGAAAACGAACTATTTTCATGATTTTCCGATTTTGTTTAATTACATACTCACGATCAAGCCGAACTACGATTATTCAGCTATCTTTCCGTGATTTAACTTGCGTTTACTCCCGCCCATACTTATCTGGAGGGTAATTCGCCTTGAGGATTTACGCCACCACTGCTGTTTAAAGCAGGATTCTTTTCGGCAAAATAATTGTTAATGAAGGTGCTAGCAAAAGATAGAATTACTGGACCCAGGATAAATCCTATAAGTCCACGAACTGCGAACCCAGGAACCAGCACTGCTGCTAACCAGAAACAAAAACCGTTAACTATTAGCGAAAATGCCCCTAATGTCACGAAGTTAAGCGGTAAAGAAAGAGCAGATAGCACTGGTTTAACTGAACCGTTAATCAAACCAATTACTAAAGCCGCAATCATGGCTGCTGGGAAATTAGCAATGTTGACACCAGGTACAACTAAATCGACAATTAACAAGCTCAAAGCTGTAGCTATGGCAGTTAAAAATGTTCCTAACATGGTGTTCACCTACTAAATATAACAGATAGATTCTTTACGAGTCTTTTACTATTTTTCACTAAATTCTGGGTTTTTGCATCTATTTTAAGATAGACTTTGGTTCTACCATTGGACTGATCGTTTCCAGTCCGTAGTTACGATTACTAAAATAATTGCACCCCACCCCCAACCCCTCCCCGCAAGCGAGGAGGGGAGATGAAGGACGGGATAACGTTCGCGAAGCGTGGCGTTAGCCATACCGCAGAAGCGCAGAGAACACAGAGGAAGAGAAAACAGAGAATTGTTTATTTGTGATTGAGGAGTGTCAACTTACTACTAAGATAGAAAAGTGCTGTTATTGTTTAACGGCTTTCATCGACAAACTAATCCGCTTTAATTTTTCGTTAACTTCCAACACTCGAATTTTTACAACTTGTCCTACTTTGACGATTTTCTGAGGATCATCTACAAATTTGTCGGCTAGTTGGGAAATATGTACTAAACCATCTTGATGCACGCCAATATCGACAAATGCACCAAAGTTAGCGACATTTGTGACAATTCCTTCTAATTCCATTCCCACTTCTAAATCTCTAATTTCTTTGATTCCCTCTCTAAAGGTCGCATACTTAAATTCTGCACGGGGGTCTCTTCCTGGTTTGTCTAGTTCGCTGATGATGTCGCGCAGTGTGGGTTCGCCTATGCTATCAGTGACGTATTTTTTCAGGTTGGTCTTTTTGAGTTTTTCGGCTATTTCGGTGACTTGATTTAAGGATACATCCAAATCGGATGCGATCGCCTGCACAAGAGCATAACTTTCTGGATGCACTGCTGTATTATCTAAAGGATGATCACCGCCACGAATTCGCAGAAAACCCGCAGCTTGTTCAAAGGCCTTTGGCCCCAACTTAGCCACCTTTAACAATTGTCGGCGGTTCTTAAAAACTCCATGCTCATTCCGATAAGCGACAATGTTATTAGCCACCGTAGCCGTAATTCCAGAAACAAAGGTCAAAAGTTCCTTAGAAGCCGTGTTTAAGTCCACACCAACGTAATTAACGCAACTTTCTACAGTTTCATCTAGCTTCTTTTTCAGCAACTTTTGGTCAACATCATGCTGATATTGTCCGACGCCGATAGATTTCGGGTCAATTTTCACCAGTTCCGCCAGAGGATCTTGCAAACGGCGACCGATACTAATCGCACCACGCACCGTAATATCTAAATGGGGAAACTCTTCTAACGCCACTGTACTCGCAGAATATATCGATGCGCCAGACTCATTTACCATGACTTTTATCGGTTTGCGGTCGATCTCTTGTAATATCTGCGTCACAAACTCATCTGTCTCACGGGAAGCTGTACCATTACCAATTGCAATTAAGGAAATCTGATATTTTTCAATCAAATTTTT
Organism: Nodularia sp. (in: cyanobacteria); assembly: GCA_035638855.1. Taxonomy (GTDB): domain Bacteria; phylum Cyanobacteriota; class Cyanobacteriia; order Cyanobacteriales; family Nostocaceae; genus Nodularia. Next base: position 27,982 of record DASQZD010000124.1, read on the forward strand.
AATAGTTTGTGCAGCTTTGGCGCGTTGTTCAGCCGCTTGGTGCGGAAACACCGCCTGATATTCTAAAAATTGTCCGGTTTGGTCTAGTACCGCAACTTTGCACCCAGTTCTAAAGCCTGGGTCTATAGCCAGTGTGGGTTTCATTCCTGCTGGTGCAGATAAGAGTAATTCTCGCAGATTTGCTTCAAAGGTTTTAATCGACTCCATATCAGCATAGGTTTTCTTCTGAGAAACCACCTCACCGATAATGGAAGTTTTCATGAGCCGATTGAATGCGTCTTTGAGCATCCCTAGGTAAAAATCGCGAATTATGCGAACTTTCGTCTTAATTTCCTTTGATTCGAGATACTCTAGTACCAAATCTTCATCAAAAGTCACTTCATAGTTTAACATTCCCTCAGCTTCACCGCGACACAACGCCAGCAGATTATGGGGTGCAATATTTCTGACCCGAATCTGATAGTTGCGGTACATCTCAAATTTGGTTGTACCTTCGGGATGATCCTTTTTGATCTGAGAGACAAATACTCCTTCGGCTAGTAAGTAATCACGCAGATATGCACGTAATTCGGCTTTTTCTGCCACCTCTTCCGCTAAAATATCAGCAGCACCTTTGAGCGCTTCTTGTGGTGTTTTAACTCCCTGAGTCTCAGAAACATACTTTGCTGCTGCTTCTTCTACTGAGGCTGTTGCAGCATTTGGGACATTTAGCGACTTGATCAACTCTGCTAAGGGTTCCAAACCTTTTTCTCTGGCTATGGTAGCGCGGGTACGGCGTTTTGGTCGATAGGGGAGATATAAATCTTCAAGTTCGGTTTTTTGTAAACAGGATGTAATTTTGGCTTTGAGTTCATCTGTGAGTTTACCTTGTTCGGCGATCGCATTTAAAATTACAGATTTCCGTTCAGCCAATTCTGTTAAGTAAGCATAGCGCTCAAACAAGTCACGCAGTTGGACTTCATTCATTTCGCCAGTGCGCTCTTTGCGGTAACGTGCAATAAAGGGAACCGTCGCACCTTCGGCTAAAAGTTCCAACGCGTTTTGTATTTGATCAGGTTTGAGGTCTAATTCAGTCGCCAGTAGTTGAGGAATATTCAGCATCGGGTGTTTAATTTAAAAAAGTTCCTTCTAAATGTAATATGCTAGATCGGCTACGCAGAAATAGCACCAAGGGTTAACTGACTGGATTTTTGCCTAATCTAGACGGTAGATTTACCTGAAGGATTTTGCCTAAAATCCACTTAGTTGTAAAATTAACCACAATTATAAAAACAGTTTGCGTCTGCTTTTATCCATTTTTGCATTTTAGTTACGAGGATAGTAAAAATGCACTTATCTTTTTTGATTCCACTCTGTACGGGTTTAGCTATCGGCTATGTATCTAAAAAGTGTGATGGCGAAATAGCTTATCTGATCAGTTTATTTACGATTCTCAGTCTAATTTTGAGTTTAGTATTAGCCCCTTGGCAATTTCAGCTATTGGTATTAATTATTGTTCTGGTCAGCACGGATAGATTTTTACTTAAACGTTAAGTGTAAATTAGTATAAAGATATTTGAGAGCCACGATGCTCCGCCCCTGCTTTGGCGATCGCGATCGCGTATGCTTTGCACTCAGCGCTGCGATCGCACGATTAAAAATATCATACTTCTCATCAGGAATCGCCTGTGAGAATATCACCGCTTCCAAATATTCAGCAATGTAATCTACAGAATTTTTGAACCGATCATACCAATAAATACAGCCAGACCTAGCGCTCTGCGAAAATAATTAACGCCTTGAAATAATTCCATCCACGCCCAAGTAAATAAAGAGCCATTTGCCAGTACGTCTAATACTGTATTGATTTTGCCACTGGTAAAAACTAGAGCAAGTAAACTAGCTACTATCCACACAATAAGCGGTAGGTTTGGCATCTGAGCTAAAACAATTTCGCCATTGCTGTCGCGGAAGGTTTTATCAACTAATGTATTTTCCATCATTTTTAATTGTAATTCTTTAATACATTTAAACATTAAACTAAATCTCTTTCCCAGCATCTAATTGCTGAGATTAGAGCAGTCAAGCATATTCATATATGAATATATTCAAAGCCATACTCATACGGAATCCGCCAATATAAGTAGGTAAATTGGTGTCAATAACAGGCATAAGCTGAGATTGTTCAAATCCAGTTATATCTGAAAATCTGACTGGATTTAGCTTTGTGATGGACGTACTCGGACTCGAACCGAGGAACCTCTACGATGTCAACGTAGCGCTCTAACCAACTGAGCTATACGTCCTTAACCACACGAATATATAAGATAACATATATCTCACATAAAAGCAAATAAAAATTTTCATGCAGTTACGGCAGACTATTCTCTGCTGCTAAAAGTAGTATTTGTATCTCTGCTCAGGTGAAGATTTCCCATTCCTCGCCCAAAAAATACACTGGCAATAATGACGCAAAAACTTTGATAAACTTTGATTTTCTTGTATATGCTCTCTTCTTCACCGTGCCTTATTTTGTTAAGTGTCTGTCAGTGCCAACTTAATTTTGTGTGTCTTTTTATCTTTGTAATTCAATAACACTGAATAATTAAAAGTTGTAGAAACTCTTTTAAAAACTTATAATATTGATCATAAAATTCTAAATATTTAAAATGCTAACTGCTTTAATAACTGGCGCATCTAGTGGGATAGGTAAAGCCTTTGCAGTGGAATTAGCTGCACGGAAGACAAACCTTGTTCTAGTTTCTCGTTCTGAAGAAAAACTTAATCAACTAGCAAAACAATTACAAGAAGAATACAAAATTGAAGTAGATATTATAGTTAAAGATTTAACAGAACCCGATGCACCTGCGGCTGTATTTGATGCTACTAAAAGCAAGGGTTTAACCATTGATTTATTAATCAATAATGCTGGTTTTGGTGACTATGGTGATTTTGCAGAAAGTGACAGAGAACGGCAAATAAAAATTGTCCAACTTAACGTTTTGGCATTGGTAGATTTAACCCATAAATTTCTACCTCTCATGCGTCAACGTCATTCAGGTGGGATTATTAACGTATCTTCAATCACGGCATTTCAACCAATACCATATCTTTCTGTATATGCTGCCACAAAAGCTTTTATTCTCAGTTTTAGTGAAGCACTTTGGGCAGAAAATCGTCCCTATGGTGTGCGTGTTCTAGCTACCTGTCCAGGGCCAATAGAAACCAACTTTTTTATAGAAGCTAACTTTCCTACAACTTTAGCAGGAAATACAGATAAAACTTATTCTTCGGAACAAGTTGTGCGTGAATCATTAAAGGCTTTAGAAAATAATCAACCAACATTGGTTATGGGTGACATTAAAACTCAAATCAGAAGTGCATTGGCTCGATTAGTACCACGAAAAGTTCTCTTAAATATGTTAGCCAGACATTTTAAAACTTAAAAAAATATAAAAAAATCTTTATGAACGAAAATACACTTAAGTTGATAAAGTAAGTAAAATTATTTTTGTTAAATTTTATATACTTTAAAACAATTAATAAAGCCAGATTAGTGTAAACACAATTACAGTGATAAATTAGATTAATCACAATAAATTTTACATCAGCAACTGAGAAACTAAAAACTACCCAGAATTTACCGAATATAGGCATTCTGTGGGAATTCCATCATGGGCTGTGTTTAAACTTCGTTTTTCAGAGAATCTCACCGTAATTAGGTTGTTATCATGGAATTTCTAGATAATTTTTTTTTCCTACCCAGTTTATCCCTCACGGACATTGCTATCTCTGGAAACCAGGCTTGGTCTGGTTGCACGTTATTTCTGATTGCTTAACTGCGCTTGCCTACTATTCTATTCCAGTCATGCTGGTCTACTTTGTCCGCAAACGAAGAGATGTCCCTTTTAGTGGGATATTTTTGATGTTTAGCACATTTATTGTTGCTTGCGGTACAACCCATCTGATGGATGTGTGGACGCTTTGGTATCCTACGTATTGGCTATCGGGGTTAATCAAAGCTATCACGGCTTTTGTTTCTGTTTTGACAGCTATAGAACTGTTTCCATTAATACCTAAAGCACTGGCTTTGCCTAGTCCTGCTCAACTAGAGGCGGCAAACTGCCAACTAGCAAAGGAAATTGCTGAACGCAAACACACAGAAGAAGTGCTAAGAGAAAGTGAAGAACGCTGGCAGTTAGCTTTACGTGGTAATAATGATGGTATTTGGGATTGGAATGTGAAAACCAATGCGGTTTTCTTCTCAACTCGCTGGATAGAGATGCTTGGTTATGAAGAACACGAGATTTCCCAGCATTTAGATGAAAGTGTGATGCGGGTGCATCCAGATGACCGCAACTCGGTAATCAAAGCAGTTGAAAATCATTTTTCCAGAATCACACCTTTTTACACTAACGAACATCGATTTTTATGTAAAGACGGTACTTACAAATGGATTTTGGATCGGGGTCAAGCGCTGTGGGATGAAAATGGTAATGTAGTACGTATGGTAGGTTCACATACTGACATTACTGAGCGCAAGCAAGCAGAAGAGGCTTTAAGCAACCTACTAGAGCGACTAGAAAGTATAGTTGAACAACGGACATTAGAGTTAACACAAATCAACGATTCACTACAAATAGAAATCACCGAACGCGAGCGAATAGAGAAGGCATTAAGAGAAAGCGAACAGCAATTCCGGGCAGCATTTCATCAAGCGGCTGTTGGTATTGCTCATGTAGGCATAAATGGACAGTGGCTATTGGTTAACCAAAAATTTTGCGATATTGTTGGGTACACATCCCAGGAACTACAGTTTCTCAGTTTCCAGGATATTACACATCCAGATGATCTTGATACTGATCTCAACTATGTTAACCAGATGTTAGCGGGTGAGATTGCAAATTATGCTCTGGAAAAACGCTATTTCCGTAAAAACTGTGCCATCGTCTGGATTAATCTTACAGTGTCTTTAATGCGCGAACCTTCTGGTGAACCAAAGTATTTTATTTCCGTGATCGAAGATATTAGCGATCGCAAGCATTCAAATGAGCAAATCCAAGCATCACTTTTAGAAAAAGAAGTGCTGTTAAAAGAGATTTACCATCGAGTTAAAAACAATTTACAGGTTATTTCTAGCCTACTAAATCTGCAATCTGCATATATCCAAGATCCAGAGGATATGGCAATATTTCAGCAAAGTCAGCAGCGCATTGCATCAATGGCTTTAGTTCATGAAAAGATGTATCAATCACCAGATTTAGCCAAGATTAATTTAAATGAATATGTCCAAAATTTAGTATCAAGTTTATGCACTTGCTATGAATTGAATACAAATCTAATCTCCATAAATATTAATGTTAATGATGGTATTTTTCTGGGTTTAGATACAGCAATTCCTTGTAGTTTAATTATTCATGAACTTGTTTCTAATTCTTTGAAACACGCATTTATTGGAGGTATATCAGGTGAAATTAACATTGAAATCAAAAATACTTCTGTAAATGAGATTGCATTGATAGTTAGGGATAATGGGATTGGTTTACCATCAAACTTTGATTTTAACAATACAGCTTCATTAGGATGGGAGTTAATAGAGGCTTTAAGCAGCCAACTCTCCGGAAATATCACTATTAATAGCGATGTTGGAGTAGAATTTCAAATAGATTTTCCCCTAGTATAAATTTTGATTAGATGATGAGTATCACAAAAATTGTCATAGTAGAAGATGAAGCTATTGTTGCCAAAGATTTACGTAATCGGCTGCAAAAATTTGGTTATACAGTTTCTGGTATCGCTGCTTCTGGACAGGAAGCAATTAATAAGACTCTAGAGTTTTGTCCAGATTTAGTGCTAATGGATATCAGATTGAAAGGGCAAATAGACGGTATAGAAGCCGCAGACGAAATTCACAAGCATTTGGATATTCCGATAATTTTTCTCACAGCTTATGCTGATGATAAAACTTTAGATAGGGCAAAAATAACTGAGCCTTTTGGCTATTTACTGAAACCTTTTAAGGAAAGAGAGCTACAAATAAATATTGAAATAGCTCTGACTAAACATAAACTAGAAAAACAATTAAAAACACATCAAAAATGGTTATCTACGCTCCTGAATAGTATCAGTGATGCAGTAATTGCTAGCGACTTTGAAGAATTGGTAACTTTTATGAATCCTGTGGCTGAAAGTCTCACAGGCTGGAAACAAGAAGAAGCTTGTGGAAGAAATTCATCGGAAGTATTCAATATTGCTCATGCAAAAACTCACGAGCCGATGGAAAGTTTGATCACAAAAGTCCTGCAAGAAGGGACTATAGTTAATTTAACAGCAGAAACGATTCTGATTTCTCGAAATGGTGCAGAGATTCCCATTGATGAGAGTGCTGCACCAATTAAAGATGATCAGGATCGGATTACAGGTGCTGTATTAATTTTCCGAGACATTACTGAGCGCAAACAGGCTATGGAGGCTCGTCAAAAGCAAATTGAGCAAGAGCAGCTTGTAGCGCAACTAGCAGAAATCAATGAACTCAAAAATGAGTTTCTAAATTTATTGTCTCACGAGTTGCGATCGCCTCTGAGCAATATGAAGGTGATGATTCAAATGTTACAAATGCCTATCACCTCGGAAGAAAATCAGCGCTATTTAGAAATGTTGTCAGTTGAGTGCGATCGCGAAATGGCACTAATTAATGATTTACTAGACTTACAACGCTTAGAATCTGAAGCCTGTCCGTTGATTACCCCAGATGTGTTGCTCTTAGAACAATGGATACCTTGGGTAATTGAACCGTTTCAACTTCGTGTTCAACAACATCAGCAAACTTTACAGTTAAATCTTCCCTCAAATCTGCCGTCACTGTTCTCAGACGCTACTAGATTAGATCGAATTTTAGCAGAATTACTCAATAATGCTTGCAAATATACTCCAGCTGGTGGCGAAATTATTTTGAGTGTAGATCACAATTCCTCGGAAACACCCCCAAAAACTATCATCACTATTCGTAATTCCTTAGAAATTCCCACAGCAGAATTACCGCGAATTTTTGATAAATTCTATCGCCTCCCCCATGCTGACATTTGGAATCAAGGTGGTACAGGATTAGGATTATCTATTGTGCAGAAGTTAGTTGAACAACTCCAAGGAATAATTCAAGTTGAAAGCAGCGAGGGATGGACAACCTTCAGACTCATATTAACTGATTTAATTGTTACTACCAGTTAGTACACTTGTGTATAAATAAATATTGATCTGAAATCAAAAATTTCAGATCAGGTTTGTCTAGCTAATGCAATATATATCTTTAATGTTGCACAAGATACATTATTATGGTTAAATAAAGCACCCTATATAAGTCTTTATCAGATTTATAGAAATTTAGCTATAACCTATAGATAGATGACATTTAGAATGAGGATAATTAAACTCACAAGATATGGTAAACTCTTGGTATATATAGGCTTGGCTAATAGTCAAGCCTCTTTTATTTGTTTTTAACTTAGCTCGTGAGTTAATTGACAAAAAAAATTTCCATCCTATTATCACAAGAAAGATTCATGTACTATATATCAATAGGTAGGGTAAATAACTTGTTTGCTGTGTTATTATTTAGTTCATTAATGCCTGAAAAACATATATCTACCCTGGAATTAACCCCAGGGTTTTCTTTTTTTACAAAAACTAAATTTGATCAGATATCTATTACAATCAGATGGATATTACGAGAGTATAAATAAATTTCTGAGCAAGTTTTGTTTAAACATATATAGCAATTTCGATTCAAGTCAGGTACAATCAGTAATAATTAAACGCAGATATTTTTGTACTTTATTAGACTAGGAAATGCTATAGATATTCCATGAAATGTCTGTAGAAGAGTGTGTTCACTAGATGTCTAATAAAAATTAGATAGAGTTTCCTCGTCGGCTGAGGTCAGTATTTATCTTTATATATAGCCATCCTATTTGATTTATGAATTTATCGAACCGCCTTCGCGCAGCGTATGCCTCCAGGGCTTTAGTCGCCTTGGCGCTAGCCTCTCCCTTTGGGAGAAGGTGGCCAAGTGATGAAGTAAAGAGGTTCAGAAATGATTTATGAAAAAAATTAAGTATTGTCTGGTGTGTAAGCGCAAAGCGCAGGTTACGCCAACAAAGATCAAATACAAATAGTAGTCCTGGAGATTATATTAGGCTTAATAAGTAGGTCAACCTAATTAAAGATAAAACGTTTAACTTGGTACTGACCTTGGACGGCTCTATTTTCTATACCCTCAATAATAGCGAGCGCTAATTCATATTCATCCTCAAAAACTCGACCAGCAAGCTCATCACGTTTG
>DASQZD010000125.1:0-86736 GCA_035638855.1 Nodularia sp. (in: cyanobacteria)
TGGCAATAATGGCTCAATTATTTCCCACTCTTTGTCTGTTAAATCGCTTGAATAACCCATTTTCAACTCTTATCTGTTTCAATGCACCTAATTTCTGTTGATTCTACTCAATCACTAAAAAGATATCAAATGGGTTCTATACAATAGACTTATCCGAAAACTAGGTTTTGACCCTTGTTGTACAAGGCTTTGATGCTCATTTGCGGATATGTCTAATTGAAAACGGCTATAGGCTACTAAACCAGAGTTGTTTAGTAGAATTTTTTCTTCCATCCACCCAAATGGATTAAAATTGGCTTCGCCCAACGCCAATTTAATAAATCGTGGAGCATGGTATAAAAACAGGGGATGATAAACAGCGTTAGCAATGTGGCTAAGGACAAACCCGAAAATACCACCACACCTAATGGTTGGAGAAATTCTGAACCTTCACCAATTCCCAACGCGAGGGGAAACATACCCAAGACTGTAGTAATGGTGGTAATCAATATTGGACGTAAGCGTTGAGGAGCAGCTTGCAAAATGGCAGTTTTTCTGTCAACTTTGTCTCGTTCAAGAATTTGATTTGCTAGTTCTACCATGAGGATGGCATTGTTGACGACAATACCCACTAACAATACCGCCCCGACGATGACTGTTGCACCAATGGCGGTGTTAGTAATATATAGCCCAAAGATTCCCCCGGCTAAAGCCAGAGGAATGGTCAACATAATTACTAAGGGGTCAATCAGTGAATTGTACTGCACTGCCATGACTACAAAAACTAGAAAGCTGGCTAATCCACCTAATAGTTTCAGGGAGTTTTGCAGTTCCTGATTAGATGCAGCGGCCGAACTGGGTAAAACACTCACACCTTCAGGTAAATTTAAACTGTCTAAGATTGTATCTACCTCTGTAAAAGCATTACTGAGGTTAGCGCCTTCAATCAAGTTACCTGCAAGTATGACTACCTGACGCTGATTAATCCTTTGAATTTCCCCAGGCGCTTGTCCTTCAATAATTGTGGCGACATCGCTCAGGCGCACTTGGCGATTATTGTTAACGAACAAAGGTAATCTCTCTAATTGAGAAACTTCTTGCAGTGAGGATTGATTCAACTGCACTCTGACATCAACTAAACGGTTACTGCGTTGTAGTCGGGTGGGTACACTACCTTGTATGGCCGTTTGAATGGTGTCGCCAATATTAGTAGTATTTAAGCCAAAATTGGCTACTCTGTCCCAGTCAGGACGAATCTGAAGTTCCGGTTGACGCTCATCAGCATCAGGACGGAATCTGGCTAAGGTGGCGCGGTCTTCCAAGGCGGTTAGCACTTCTCGACCGGCTTGTTCTAAGTTCTCTGTATCATTACCCTGAAGGATGATATCAACATCAGCACCACGGACTGGAGAGTTGCTGAGAATTAAACCGCGCACTTGACCAGGAGAAAGGCGCAGGCGAATTTTTACTAAATTAAGTTTGTTAAACTCTGCGGTGACTCGTTCTACATAAGCTTCGGTATTAGTTCCTGGTTTTAGTGTAATAGTGCTAGTACCTCGGAGGGGATTAGCATTGACATTTGTGCCAAAAAGCGCGCCGCCGGCTGTAGTGAAGACATATTCTGTTTCTGGTTGCTTGAGGAGGATGTCATCTACCATCGCCATAACTTTGCGGTTGGTTTCTAGGGGCGTACCAGGTGGAAACTGAGCATTTAATGTAGCTTGTCCTGTACTAATTCGCGGCAGGATTTCTTGGGGAATTTGCGGAGCCATCCACAAACTACCGCCACCTAAGAGGAGAATAGCGATCGCCACTGTTAAAAATCGCCAGCGCAATATATCAGTCAAAAACCGTCTATATCTATTTGTCGCTGTATCAAAGCGGCGGTTAAATTCTTTTAGCAGCCAAAATTTACTCAACCCACTAGAAAATTTCCACGCCAAGGTGCGGGAGGCCAGCATGGGTATAATTGTCACCGCAATCAAAATTGAAGCTGCTACAGAAAAGCTGATGGTGAGAATGAGTTCATTAAACAGCAGTGAGATAAAACCGCCAATGAGCAAAAACGGCATCACCGCCGCTAAGTTTGTACTGGTAGAAGCAATTAAGGCTGACTCTACTTCCCGACTACTTTGTTCAGCCTGTTGAATGAGTTGTTGGGAAGTGAGGCGAGTTTTGGTATCTTTACCAGGAGTCATACCTGCACCCTCAGCAATGTTCTCCAACATGACGATGGAGTTATCTACCACAATACCTACGCCTAAAGCTAAACCACCCAAACTGAATACGTTGAGGGATAAGCGAAATATTCCCATTAAGATGATGGCGGCCAAGCTGGCTAAAGGGATGGAAATGACAATAATAAAAGTTTGTCGCAGGGAACCAAGGAATAATAAAACCGCAAACGCAGCTAGTCCCGTACCAATTAAGCCGGAAGTAGCAACATTAGAAATGGAATCGCGGATAAACTTTGACTCATCCAATGTAGGTGTAAGTATTGTCCCTTCAGGAACTACTCTTGATGCTTGGAGTTCTGCTAAACGAATTTTTACACCATCGACAACATTAATTGTATTGGCATCTGGCTGCTTTTGAATGCTGATTTTAACAGATGGTTCCCCATTGAGTAAAACGTAGATGCGCTCTTTTTCTGAGCCATCAATAACTTCGGCAAAATCTCGCAAATAAACGCGGCGATTTAAAATTGGGGGCTGGGTATTGGAGTCCGGGGAAGAATTTACCTCAAAGGTCAAATTTTTAATTTCATCAGCACTTTGGAAACGTCCCACAGTCCGAGTTAATAACTCAGAATTTTGTCCTAACAGCCGACCACCAGAAACATCTTGATTGCGGTCTCTGAGTTCATCCAGGACATCGGTTAAACCTACTCCCAAAGCTTGCAAACGATCCAAATCTAAATTGACTCTTACTTCTTCTTTGACTCCTCCCGATACGTTTACTCCTGCGACTCCGGGGACAACATCGAGTTCGCGAACTAGTTCTTCTTCAGCAAAAATTCGCAAATCACGGCTGTCTAAGGAGGGCGAAGTTAAGGCAAATTCGTAAACTGGTAACTGGGAAGGATCGACTTTGAATAAGCGCGGTGCTTCAATAGTGTCTGGTAAGCTGCCTCTAGCTCGATTAAAGGAGGCTGTAGCATCGTTTAAGGCTTGATCAATATCGCCCCCTGGTTGAAAATACAGATCCAAACTTATCTGTCCTTCGCGAGTTTGAGAAAAAATCTGTAACACACCTTCAGTGGCTGAAAAGGCTGATTCCAAAGGTCTTGTGACTTCATCAATTGCTACCTCTGGCGAAATTCCTGGTGCGTCTATTCGCACACCAATTCGGGGATAGGTAATTGATGGTAGTAAGTCTACTGGTAATTTGATAATAAAAAATACACCCATTACCAATACTGCCAGAGTCAGCATGAGTGTGCCGATGTGTTGACGGATGGAAATAGCGCTGAGACTAAATCCGCCACCCTTTTGTATTTCATGCATCTATTGCTAATCTCCAATTAAAGCTGCTCAATGAAAGGCTCAAAAAGTCATTTTTAATTTTTATTCTGCGGTTTCTGACAAAACTGAAAGAATTACAGCGTCACCATCTTTTAAAGGTCTACCACTACGAGCGACATAGCGTTCCCCGGCTTGCAAGCCAGATAAAATTTCTACGTTGCCATCAGCTTTGTTCCCTAAAGTAACAGCACGGGTTGTCACTTTGGTTTTACCTTCTCTGTCTGTAATTACGAAAATTTTACCGTTACGTTCCTCTGACTCGCTTTGAGGTGCTGTGGAGTCAGCAGAATTATTATTTTCGGCTGCTTTTTGAATTGCGGCTTGGGACACAACTACTCGCTGTGATGTCTGGGATTCAAATTTGACTCTTGCCAATAGTCCACTGCCAATTTTGTTATCACTATTAGGAATTACTACTTCTACTGGTATTAAACGCGCTGTAGCATCGGCAACTGGAGAGATGCGCGTGAGTCTGCCCATTACTGACTCATTTGGGAAAGCATCTAAGCTGACTTGCACAGATTGTCCCACTTGAATTTGCGACAGTTCTAATTCGGAAACTTGCACTACGACTTTGACACGGCTAAAGTCGGCAATCTGCAAAACTTCATTGCCTGGTTGGAGAATATTACCTGGTTCTGTAACTCTTTGGGTAATTACACCAGTGATGGGGGAAATTAAGCGCGCGTAGGATCGGCGTTCTTTAAATTGAGCCACTACGGCTTGTTGAGCAATTACTCTACCTTGGGCGGCGGCGACGGCTTGCTGTTCTGTGCGGACGCTATCTTCAGATGCTCGTAGTGATTGGGCGGCTCTTTTGGCTGCGGTGCGTGCTTGTTCGGCTGTTTGTTGAGCGATCGCACCAGATTGAAAGAGTTGCTGTTGCCGTTTAGAATCTGCCTGTGCCTGCACTAATTCTAATCGCGCTCTTTCTACTTCTGCACGGGCATTACTGACCTGAGTTTTTGCCCTAGCGACTTCTGATCCTAGGGCTGCTAGTTCGGCTTCTGATTGTTTTAACGACGTTAACAGCAGGGTATCATCTAACAGTCCGACATTCTGCCCCTGCTTAACTTGATCGCCTACGTCTAACTTCAAAGCTAATAGTCGTGCTTCTACTTGCGATCGCAATGAAACAGTCCGAAATGGTGTGGTATTCCCTGTGTAACTTGGTTGTACCCGCAATACGCCTGTACGAGCGATCGCTATATCCACAGGTGTTGCCCTGTCACCGCCTTGCCCCCTGTTAGATTGCTGAGATTGGGCTTTAGCAGTTTCCTTTGGGGAAGATCCACAACTTGCTGCTAGTAGACCTATCCCCAGTGAACAAATAATTAACAGAATAGAAGAACGTGACGGATAATAGCCAAACCTTTTTCTGTTGGTTTTTATATTACCTTTCACCTGCATAGTGGCAGAATTTGAATGCTTATTCGTTACTAAGTTATTCGCTGTGTAAGTTTGCTGTTTCATCGATTTAGGTGGTTTCTGTTTGTTCAAAATTATGATATTTTTGGATTTTGAAAACCTCCTGAGACCATAACAGCCTTTAATTAACAAGTGTTTTATATATAAAAGCTATTACCTATAAAATCTTTAAAATAATTATATTAAACTTAATTTGCTTTACTTAATTATTTTATTAAAGTGATTTTTCTTAGTCTATTTATCTAAAATAATATTTTTGAAATTTTATTTGCTTCATAGGTTTTAGCAAACTTTTTTCCTTTTTTAACATAAATTTAGGGAATAAAGTCATTCCCAAACTAGAATTAATATTTTAGTTTAGCTTTTATTTTGAAATTTGTCAGTATTGATTTATTGACCATTGTTAGCTTTACTAAATATATAACATAGAGTAACAAAAAGTCTGATCACGTCACTGGAAATTCTCGGTATTGATCAAATATGTTAAAATTTCTTAAGAGTAATTGCTATTTTTCTGAATGTAGTATAAAGGTATGACTGATTTTTATTCAACTACTAGGCGAGGACAATTCAGAGTGACATCACCCCTAAAACTTGCACAAACTGCTGATGAAACCCAGATTGCAGAGTTTTTCCAAGAATCAGTTGGTCAGTGGCGTTCTGAAAGACGCTACTATACTTTGCCAGAGGGTGAAACTAAGGAAATGGAGAGTTTGATCACTATCCGGTTTTTAGAACCAGGGTGTGATCAATTGCAAAATCTGGGTCAGATGCACGATTTGCCGAATTCCGTGAGTTTAATCTGTGGTGCGGAAGTCACCTGGGACAGTACCGATGTGTTAAAGGCTAGAAAAGAGTCTCAAGGTTCCACATTATTTGGAGTGTTGGGAAATACTTTATATCGCGATCGAGGTTTTGCCACATCCAAGCCTGTAACCGCCAAATATTATTTCCCCAACCCTAAAACACTATGTTTGCGAACTGAGTACAACGACTCGGTATTTGAGGAGGAGTTAAAACTTATTGGTAGCAAATATCGCACCAGGCAGACAATTATCTCTCGTGCTGGTGAGCAATTAATGATTGGTCAATATTTGGAAAAAAGAATCGAAGGTTAGTCTAATAAAATCCCCTCCTCCCTTCGCTGCGGGGAGGGGGTAGATGAAACGTTGCGATATCAGTCGTTCTAGCGCTGACGTTTGAATTTCAAGAGACCCATTGAACCAATGGCCAGTAAGCCAAAGATAGCTCCCGGCTCAGGAACAGATTGGGACTGAATAGAGAAAAGTGTTGTTGTGCCACAAACTTCATTTTTAGATTAAGTAAAGGTAAAAAAAGCCTATTTTTACGTAAGGGATTTCAAAGAAATAAATTGTTGATATTGTGGGGGAGGGCAAAGGTGCAGCCCTGATTAAGGGACGGGTGGGGACACCCACTGACAGGTGTAGGTTTTTTACGTGGGTATGAGTATTCACTGCTGAAAGCGAGAGAATGAAACTAGAAACTAGGGATGTATTCTCAAAATGCTGAACAACAAACATCTCAAACAGTGGTCATGCCTAGTTTCCGAGCGGTTGCCTAACTTGTCAATACCACAGGCGATAGGTTTGGCAACATGGAGCTTTGGTATGGTAATGACAAAATCAAGTAGTCTAACCCAGGTATCTGAGTTCATTGGAGCCGTGAATAATGAAAAACCAAACACAGTCAGGCAAAGACTAAAAGAATGGTATCAGGAGGAAAAAGCCAAAAAAGGGGATAAACGGAGAACACTTGATGTGAGCCGATGCTTTGCATCATTGTTGTTATGGGTGATTAGTTTACTGCCACAAAATATTCAGCAAATAGCACTGGCAATGGATGCTACGAGTATTGGTGATAAATTTACAGTCCTATCTATTAATATCTTACTGGCAGGATGTGGAATTCCATTGGCATGGTGTGTTGTCAATGCCACCGAACCAGGAAATTGGAAACCACATTGGCAAAAATTAATCACACACCTCCAAGATACGATTCCACCAAATCAGAAGGTAATTGTCACTGCTGACCGCGGATTGTATGCCGATTGGCTCTATTCCCTGATAGTTGCTGCTGGCTGGCATCCCTTTCTACGTATTAACCACCAAGGAACTTATCGTTTGCCACACCAGAATCAATGGCGGCCACTGGCTGATATTGTTCCCACTCCTGGATTATGCTGGTCGGGTCAAGTAGTCTGCTTCAAAACTAACCCTCTCGAATGCACTTTGTTAGCTTGTTGGGACTGTGGTTATCAAGACCCTTGGTTGATTTTGACTGACCTAGATCCTATGTCTGCTGACCCTGTTTGGTACGGTTTACGCCCCTCCACTGAATGTGTTTATCGTGATATTAAATCTGATGGTTGGCAGTGGCACAACACTCGTCTGGTTGACCCACAACGTGCTGAACGCTTGTGGTTAGCCATGGCTGTCTCTACTCTCTGGATGGTCATGCTTGGTGGAGAAGCGGAAAACCAATTTCCTCCCTCCCACGTTGACCAGTTTCCCCAGCGACACGTTGCCAATACCAAACCCATCCATCCCAAATCACCACGTCGGCTTTCTTGTTTTTTTCTGGGTTTTATCACCCTCATTGCTGATTTACTCAAGGGTTTTTCCATTCATCTTCATCGTTGGAGTTCTTTTCCTCCTACTCCTGTTGATAGCTTTTATTACTCCAACTCCTGCTAGTTGTAAAAAACCTACACCTGTCAGGGAAGAGGCAGGGGAGCAGGGAGCAGGGAGCAGGGGGGAGAAGACGGTAACTCCCCAATGACTAATGACCAATGACCAATGACCAATAACTAATTCGTTTCCTGAATTTGTAGGCGGATTGTGTGTTCAGTAC
The DNA here is from genome assembly GCA_035638855.1 of Nodularia sp. (in: cyanobacteria). Classification (GTDB taxonomy): domain Bacteria; phylum Cyanobacteriota; class Cyanobacteriia; order Cyanobacteriales; family Nostocaceae; genus Nodularia. The sequence goes on from DASQZD010000125.1 coordinate 7,803, forward strand.
CGCCACTGAGTTGTAATTCCATGACTTCACCACCCAGGGGTTCAATGCAAGTCAGGAGCGATCGCAGGTTGGGTGTACTTGCACCAGTATCGACATATAATCGATCAGCTAAGTTACCGATGCGTTTCCAAGTCATGTATAACTTGGCAATTGTTTGTTCTATCTGTGATGCTTGATTGACTAAATCGGCGGCTATACTCAAACAGCCGATTCTTTGCGCTTCTTCTAACGCTGTTTCAATGTCAATATCCGCCTGTGTCAGTGCTTGAACTTGGGCGGCGGATTTGAGATATTTAGCTAAGTGACGTGCCTCTGAAGTTGCCTGTTTGAGGGTATCAACGTCGGGATTAGCAGAAATTTCGCTGTGAATCAACTTCTGATGTGCTTCTGGCAGTTTTTCCATTTCCTTCACCAGAGGGGCAATGTAGCGCGAGGGAAGGGAGTTGTCGGCTGCTTTTACCTTGACTGATTCCGGTAGTAACTCCGAGGACATGGCTGTCCATTCGTCGGTGAGTTGGCGCACTTCTCTTCTGGTAATTTGGTCGCCTTTTTGGGCGGCTTCACTCACCATCTGTTGGACTTCTGGGACGGCTTTGGAGGTTTCAATAAATGCCCGTTTGCTAAAGTTATTCACTGAAGTTGGGTCAAGTTTGCCTTCTTCGAGAAGAGTATCAGCACTATTAGCTAGTTGAATCCAGGCGTAAGCTTGACTTTTACTGATTTCGTGTTCTTTGAGCCATCTGAGGAATCCCGTACCTCTTCCGTCACCACCTCTTTTTTCGCGGTCGCGGATAGCCCTTAAGATTCGCCCCCGCCAGATTTCAGTTTGCAGGTCAAAGCGATCGCATACCTGCCATGCTACATCCAGTTGTTCTTGAAAATCTGACTCTAAAATTTCTTCATCTTCTGGATCGGGAAGTTCAAAGCTGAGGTCGGCTGGTTGTTGCAAAGCCGCAGCTAGGTCGTTGATGGATTCGGTATCTTGCACAATTGATAGCTAACTAGTGTATGCGATTGGCTTCGGTACTGCGCTCCGCGCAATCGGATTATTATTACATATTTTTGTAACAGATGAAACCTCACCTGCTCCCTCTCCTTAGTAAGGAGAGGGAGCAGGAGGGGGAATTTTTTTCTTTGCTGGATAAATACTAGATAAATCTAGGCTTGATTGCCAATTTTAGCGGTAATTTTCTCTAACAGATGACTGACTTTTTCCGCCCTTTGAGGTTGTCGCTGTTTTTGCAATAAGGCTTGAGCTTGTTCTAGATTAGCTTTGGCTTTTTCTGGCTGATTTTCTTCCATAAAAACATTTGCTATCCGCAGGTAAGCATCAGGATTTTTAGGACTGCTACGAATTACTTCCTGGTATAATTCTGTTGCTTCTTTGACATTGCCTTTCTCTTTTAAAATATCTCCCAATAACAAGCGAACTACGTCATTAGTCGAGTTGTTAGAAATCACCTTGCGAAAGGCGGCTTCAGCAGCAGAGTAATTTTTTTCTTCATAAAGTTTTACTCCTTTTTTGAAAGAGTTTAAAGTTACCAAAGTTTTCCAGGAGAAATAACCGAGAATTGTCATAGCGATCGCCACTGGAATTATGGCGAAAATATCTGTGGTTTTAAAAGTTTCTAACATAGATTTAGGCTAAAAGACAGGCAATGGGGAACATAATATATTCGAGGTAAAAGAGTTTCCAAATAAATTGATAGAAATCAGCGATCGCACTCTTATCTTCCAAGTCTACTGTTAAACTTCGCATCCACATTCCAGCCAGGACGACTAGATGAGTAATCACCAGAAAGACTGGGTTAATCGACGCAAAACGCAGCACACCTACAAAAGTGATTCCCAAATAACAAACAGTTAGCACCCACAGCGCCAAATTAAAGACGGCTTGTGGTCCGAGTTGGATAGTTAAAGTAGTGATATTGTAGAGGCGATCGCCTTCCATATCGGGGATATCTTTAAAAATGGCGATCGCAAAAGTAAACACCAAAATAAATATTGTCAGAACCCAAACCACAGGTGGAATTGCGGGAGTTTCTCCTAACGCCCAATTAAAATGCAAAAATAGCCCCAAATTCACAATAGTTCCCCGCACTGAAAAAATACAAAGTGCAGCCCAAAAGGGAAATTGCTTCAAGCGAATCGGTGGTAAAGAATAAGCCGTACCAATAGCCAAACTCAACCCCACCATCCCCAACAAAAAAGGACCCGTTAGCCAAGCCACAACCAGCGCCAAAACGCCCATAGTTATGACAATTAACTGCCCTTGCTTCTGAGAAAATTCCCCTGATGCAAGGGGTAAATGAGGTTTATTAATTTTGTCAATCTCAACATCCTCTAGTTGATTCAAACCCACAATGTAAACATTGCCACATAAACAAGCAATCCAAGCACCCAGAACTGAAATTAATTGCTCATTAGAAAAACTAGTCGCGGTGATAGCAACAGCAATTAAATACAAGCCCCACACACTCAAACTCGTACCAATAATCGTATGAGGGCGGGAAAACTTCCAAAAAGCATAAAGCCAATTACCCTGAAAATTAGAAGACTGACCAGAAATTTGACTCATAAAAATTGTAGATGAATGAATGGGGAATGGGGATCAATACTCTTCCGATCAAGCAGACCTAACCCCCCTAGCCCCCTTCCCTACAAGGGAATGGGAGAAACTATCTCCCCTCTCCTGGAAGGAGAGGGGCTGGGGGAGAGGTTAATCGACAAATCTTAAGTAGGGAGTAGGGAATAGGGACTTACAAACAAAACATCCAAGAACCTGACGCAAAAAACCTCTCCGTTCCTCATTTCTCTGTGTCCTCTGCGTCTCTGCGGTTCGTTTATCCAGATATTCTATTCCTTGAAAATCCCCAACCCTTATTTAGTCCCGCACAACAAAGCAAACCGAATTAACCCACGTTTGTAACCGTCACTCATTAATCCCAGAGACAACGCACCTTGAATAGTTGTCCAACCAGAAGTAAGTAACCCGAAAAACGCCTGCGGGGTAAAAGCCGAATCAATCACAAAATTCCAGAATGGAGCCACAGCCGTTGACCAGTCAGCAGTGCGAAGATTATTTAAAGGAAGTTGACGAGCGATCGCCTCATATTCTGGTAACGAAATCACGTAGGGTAGACAATAGACCCGATAAATATCTTGCAAATGCTTGTGTTCATCCGCAGTCAATGGAGAGACATCAGTCGGACGATGACACCAAGTCACCACAATCAGCTTTCCACCAGGCTTCAAAACTCGATAGCACTCCTGCAAAAACTTAGTTTTATCCGGCATATGTTCACCACTTTCCAGTGACCACACCAAATCAAAGGAATCGTCAGCAAAAGGCATTGCTTGAGCATCTGCGACTTGAAACTGACATCTACCCTTCAAACCAGCATATTGGGCGCGTTCGTTGGCTCTAGCCGCTTGTACTGGACTCAAAGTAATCCCCGTGGCTTCAGCCTTAAACTTACCTGCTAAATAAAGAGAACTACCACCGATACCACAACCCACATCCAGAATGTTTTCTGCTGTTTCTACCTCAGCCCATTTGAGTAATTCTTCGATTAAATCAATTTGAGCCAGTCGGCGCTCCTTTTTTTGGCTACCATCTGCGCCGTAATAGCCGTGGTGCATATGTTCACCCCAAATCTGTTCCCACAGACCAGAGGAAGCATCATAAAATTGCTGTATTTGCTGGTATAGTGTTTCACTCATGACAAAAGCAGTGTTAAAACAATGCCGAATTTAAATAAACATACTCGTAGGCTACCATGTGTGTTTTTAATTGAATAAGAGTGTTTTTGTTTCCAGGGGTGTTAACTGATGTATCGCACCTGGAAGAATTTGTAAGTAATTATCTTGATATGACAGTTTCTCGTACAGTTTGCTTGGGATTTTTAGCTGTGATCACCGTGGGGACTATCCTGCTGATGATGCCTTTCTCTACTAGCAGTGGTACTTGGAATGACCCAATTGTGGCGTTATTTACAGTCACCTCCGCCGTTTGTGTCACAGGGTTAGCTGTAGTTGATACGGGGACTTATTTTTCTTTTTGGGGTCAGTTGTGTATTGTGCTGTTAGTTCAAATTGGGGTTATTGGCCATAACAAAGATATTAATCGCTTGCCGATTTGAATCAGATCAATGGAAGATAGGAATTACACTTAATATGGGTGTAAAAAAACCAGTAGAAACAAGTTTGCTTTTTTGAATGTTTATGGATTTAATACTTGAAGATTTGGCAGCAATTGATAATAAACTTTCTCAACGTTATATTGAGCTTGACCCCGGCGGATATTTTATTATCTATTTGGATCGAGGCGCAGGATTAATTTACGCCAAGCATTTCACCAATATTATTGATGAGAAAGGTTTAGCCGTCGATCCCGAAACCGGCAAGGTAATTCCTGCTAGGGGTAAAGTGGAACGAACTCACACAACGGTTTTTAGTGGAAGGACGGCTAAGGAACTTGGGATCAAGATTTTTGAACAAACTCAGCCCTGTCCAGTGACTCAGTTAGACCATGCGGCTTATTTAGGGCGCGAATTTGTCCGGGCTGAGGTGGCTTTAGTGTCAGAGCAAGAGTATATTCAAGATTAAAGTTAGCCATCAGATGATGGTTGGTTGATCTGGTAAACAAAGTAAGTAGCCATCGGGATCACGGTAGCGGCTATTAAAAGTCCTACTACCCAAGCAGTAGCGTTACCTTGATCTGTATCTTCGGCTTTGGTAAATGTACCTTCTACCTTTACAGTATCAATAACTATTGGTGGACCTGGATCTGGTTCACCAGACAGGACGGCGACGAGGCGATCGCTTGCATCGACAAATGCCTGATTGTATTTGTTACCGTCCCGTATCGGTACACCCAACGTTTCTGAAACTACACTTTCGGCGATAGAATCAGTCAATAAAGGCTTAACTTCTTCACCAGTGACAATAGCAGTACCGTTGGTAACAGTGTCCAGTACCACCAATGTTTGATTAGCTTGTGCTGCTGGTGTAGGAAACCATTTTTCAAACAGTTCTTTAGTAAAACTTTCTGCTGTTTCCCCGTAATCCAGGCGACGAATCGTCACAAATCTGACTTCATTACCTGTTTTTTTTGCCAAATCCTCAAAGGTACTGCTGATTTTACCTTCGTTGACGCGACTAATAATGTCACTTTGATCTAAAACCCAGTTGCTTCCGCTTCCGGTGAGATTTGGGATTTGATATACACCTGTAGCTAATGCAGGTGAGACAAACACTGACGCACCCAGAACTACCATCAGTAAGGGGACAATTAGCCGAAGTAAGTATTTTTTAATGCTAAGTATTTCGTTAAGGATCTGTTTCATCGGATGATCTCTTTTAGACAGGCTTGCACCAAAAATACTACACAACCAAGGTCAAAATCACCTGATTTACACATCTATTCAATTTTGCCTATATTCAGCAGTAAATTTTGCCTCTGACCACATATCTTACAGCTAGTCTTGACGATAAGCGATCGCGCCAGTAACTTCTCTTGTGTTTAAGCTACGGTGTACACACAAATGATTAAATTTACCCTTTATTTCTAATCCGCTTCAAGTCTTCCCAAAACTCTTCTCTTGTTACTTTAGCTAAAGTTTCATTTCTTTCCTTTGTATAGTCATCGCTTCCCCATCCAGCTTGCTGTAAAAAGCGAATAGCATCTACTTGACCCAAATTTTCTACTAAAACCTGATAACCTTTGTTTCTCAACTCAATTGGTGTCATCATTTGTTTTCCTCTCAATTAAAACAAGTATTCATTAACCAAGTTACAGGATTATCCAGAGATACTTTTAACAAACCTTGATGCCGTAGCGAGTTTTTCAGTAAACGGTCATCAGTAGATAGTAGGATATTTGCCTGAGCGACTTCTGCACAAGCAATATGAAAAGAATCATAAAGACCAAAGCCTAAATTCTCCAATTGCTGCGAGCGAAAATCTACCTCTTCATCTATATTGATAGTAATTACCGCAAATTCCAATAATTTTAATATATTTTCAAGTTTGTCAAGATTACGCATTTTCTCTAACTCTACCCTGATAGCTTCGCTGCTAACAAGTCGCCATTCTTTAGTACGAATGCGCTCCATAATGCTAAGAATAGCTTCCCCTTCTAAACGAATTCGCTCTTGCATCCAGTCGTCAAAAGGACGATTTAGACAACAAACATCAAGATAAATTTTATAGTTTCCTTCCTGTTCATCCATCAGCATACTAACCCCATTTTTTGCAAATGCACCTCAACCTCATCCGTCAACTTGGGAGATATCGATAACCACTCCGGAATTAATCACAGCTTGTACATAACGAAGTGTAAAGTTTAGTAATATGGCGAAAATCGAAAGACGAGGATAATTTTTACTATTTAATTTTCAGAAATTGCAGCATATTTTGAACCTTAAAATTCTTCCAATTTAAAACCACAGAGGTTTCAATAGTTAAATCTCCTTGTTTCAAGTTAGTCATCAAAGCAGAACCATTTTCCAGATTATGGAAAAGAGCATCTAAAAGCTGCAATTGATTTCGAGGAAGAGTATAGTAAATTTTATTATTTTCTATCCTCACTTCTTTTGGTAAAGTACCAGGAGGTATTTTACCTCCCAAGAATATTTTCCAACCTGCAATCAGGTAACGGTAAACTATCGATTCTGTGTCAAATTCAGGGGGCTTTAATAAGCGAAGTTCCCCTTCTATACAATCTTCATGAAGAGTGATTTTTTCAGGCGTAAAATGCAATTTTGCTAGAATATTATTATGTTTTATTGTCGCAATCAGTCCTTCCTCAGCGTCTGGTTCTAAGCTCGTTAATTGCTCAATTCTAGCTTCGGCTTGTTTACACAAACGTAAAACCATTTTTCTTTTCAAAGTCAATTGTTTAGCTTCTGAGCTAAAGGAAATGTATTCTTCTAGACTTTTTTTGAGTAATTGTCTAGACTCTTGAAACGTTTCGTTGATTTTGTTAAATACGCCCATGTTTAATTAATTAATCAAGTAAAAATTATGGTAATTCGAGACGTTCTGATTGAGAAACTGAATGCTACTTTGCTGTTATAGCCCCTACTGCTGGTGCTTCCTCGGTTTCCGATTCATCCCGAATTTGGAAGTAGTAATAAAGGTTTGCAACCGTTAAGTCGGAAGCTTGCTGTAAATTCTTTGGAACTAACATTTTGTAACCAACTACAGCAGCTTGTTGATTTACATAGGCTTCATAGTCTTTACGTAGTGCGGGCTTAAACATAAATATGAGTTGGTCACGCAAGGAGGAAAAGTGAGATTTTTCGCTTAAATTTTCGTATGTCAGTTGTTCTGGTGGTGCTAAAACGCCTGTGGTTTGGTTGGTGTCTGCGGTGTCCTGAGATTCGGAAGTTTTGAAATCAGCACTATTTAAGAGTTTAAGTTCTGATGGAGAGAGCGATCGCATCCAGTCAACTTGATTATGCCATGTTTCCACAACAGCTAAATCATGATACCGAATCCGGCTGATTTCCGGGAACAGGAAATCCAGTTCTTCCCATGAATCGCAGTTATCAATTACTGTGCAAACGTTCTCACTGATGGTATTTTGGAGATGGTAAAGTCTATCGCTAACGGCTGAAATTTCGTTTTGGGCTTGATATGTAGCCACAATTCCCTGTTCAATCGCCCAAGCACATTCGAGTCTGCGGAGTTGTCCAGCAGCACAAGTTTCAGATAATAAATGGGGATTAGTGTAATCTGCTAAAGCTTCAAATAACATTCCCCTTACACCATCAAGTTCAGCATTTTTCCGGCCAATGTCCTGTAATTGCATCGCTGAACGAAAGCGGTTCATCGCCTGGATAAACAACCCATACGCCCGAATTAAAATAGTGCGATGTTGTTCAAATTTGATATCTTGGGCTACTTCTTCAATTAACTGTCTAATTTCGGCTCCTTGGTCTTTTAAGGCTTGTTTCAAGTCAATAAAGCCATTTTTAACCTCCAGCCGCATTTGCTCTACTTCTTTTCTCAGCTTGAGTGTCTGATGTAGATTGACTGCTGTTAGTGCTACACCTGCGAATGTTCCCACCCCTATCAAAGCTGTTGTAGCTTGCAAGACTCCCATGCTAGTTTGTAAAGTTTGCAAACCATTCAGTACAGATGCAAAGCCTTGATTGGTTTGATACATTTGTACCCCACTCGTCATCAAATTAGAAGCAGCTACCAGTGGTGATAAAGGGCTGTTGTTGACTGTCGCACCAATAGCATTAGCTACAAACTGTCCGGTAACAGCATCTCTAGCCATACTGAGGGGTAATCCATTACTAAAGACCTGTAAATATTTACCAGTCTCAATACCAGCTTGAATTGCAGGGGCAAATTGGAACAGCATATTTCTGCTTTGTTAAAAGCTAATTTTTCTGAGTATAACTGGTTTCTAGTCAGAAAAATAACCGTATTTATTCGATAAATCAGTAAATTTTCGTGAAACCTGGGCATAATAAAAACAGAAAACTCTCCTCACAATCTTCATGGATACTTCACGGGTTGGCGCTCAGACTGTTGAATTATTGTCACGCATTACAGGAAAAAAACTGAGTGAACGAGATATCACGCCCCTTGTGATATTTTTAGCCAATTTAGCAGCAGTGCTGCTGGGAGTAATATTTGTAGATGGCAAAGTAGCAGAGTCAGAAAAGCAAAGGTTACTGACAATTCTTTATCAATTTAGCCTTCCTGAAAGTGATTTACGGCGATTAACACATTTGATGATTAAGGGAGTCAAAGAAAATCAGGTTTATCAAAAAAATAATGACTTATTAACCCTGGCGGCTCCTCTTTCTGATTCCGAAAAATTGTTGTTAATCAACTTTGGTTATCAAATATTAGCCGCCGATGGAGAAATGGACTCCCGTGAGAAAAAGTATTTACAAATGGTTGCCAAGCAGCTAAGGATTAATCCACAACATTTAGCAGTTTTAGAAAGTCGATTTACTAATCTTGTAAATGTAGAGGCTACTGCTATCAATGAAGTGCATTTTTTGCTTAATCCCACTCGTTTCCAAAAAAATGGTACTACATTTATCAAAGCAGCTAGGGATGTTTTCAAGGCTTTACCTGTTAAACCAGAACATAAAACTACTAAACAGCACAAGAATATCAATTACAAAGAATTAAATAAATTTCATAACTATTATCAGCAACTAGATAGTTATTGTCATCAGATTTTTCAAATAATTCAAGAATGCCAACAGCAAGATTTTCTACCTCACACTTTGATAGAGGAAGTCAGCAAGGTATCTAAAAAATTGCAATCTCAACGATTTAGGTTAGCAGTTATCGGTGAATTTAGCCAAGGTAAATCAACGTTGTTAAATGCTTTGCTAGGTGAAGAAATACAACCAGTGAGAGAAATTCCTTGTAGTGGCGCAATAACAGTTTTAAAATATGGAACTCAAAAAAAAGTAATTTGCCGTTATAAAGATGGACAAGAAGAAGAGATACCTGCTGAACAGTATCAACTGAAGGCGACAATTTCAGAAGCAGCAGCAATGGGTTGTCTGAGTGATGAACTGGCACTTTCGGAAATTGCAGAAATTGTTTTTGAGCATCCTGATTTAGAGTTATGTAGTAGTGGGGTGGAAATCGTAGATTCTCCAGGCTTAAACGAACACCCCGACCGCACTAACATTACACAAAGATTGCTCAAAGATACTGATGCAGTCATTTTCTTAACTAATGCTGCACGTTCCTTAACTCAAGGAGAGCGTGACTTACTCCAAGATATAAAAACTCAACTAAATCATGGTCAAGAAAATGAACCTGCTAATAATCTTTTTATAGTGGGCAATTTTATAGATTTAGTGCGTAGCGAGAAAGGACGCGAACAAGTAAGACAGAGAATTGAAAACTTTGTCCTGGGTCAAAATCCTTTAGTTACAGGTAACAACCGCGTTCATTTAATTTCGGCTCAAGCCACACTGGATGCAATTTTACAGGGAGCCGAAAATGAGTATTTGAAAAGCTTCCAAAATTTTATTCAGTCTCTTGAGCAATTCCTCACAGATGAAAGTGGCAAAGTAAAAATTCAGCATTCTATTACTCAAATAAATAGAATCATTCAAAAATCTTTAGATAGTCTATCTCAAGCTGAAAAAACTTTAGATGGAAAAATTAATATTTCTGATGCAGAAAAGCTGGAGATTTTAGAAAAGATAGGAGAAGCAAGTGGACGGGATGTCAGAATACAGATATTGGCATCTAATCTGGGAGAAGAAGTTTATGAGGAAGCTGCTCAATCTTGGAATGAGTGGCGTGAAGAATTAGTTGATAGAATGGCTGCAAAAAGTACCCTCTGGTCTTCAGACCATAACCAAGTTTTTAGCCAAAATAAACTGATTAATAATTATACTAATCAATTTATGAGAGATTTATCAGAAGAAATAGATGTGTGGGCAAATCAAATATTAAAAGATATAATCATCAAAGAAAGTCTCGAATCTTTAGATACAAATATTGCTTATGAAATAGAAGCAATTCAAGGATCTTTTTATCGCTTAGGTCAACAGGTAGAAACAAATTTTAGTGAATGCCTAAAATTTTCGATATCGGGTATCAATGGTGACTTTATGGGTTTTGGGGGAATAGGCGGAGGGTTGGGAATAGGTGGCGCTTTAGCGGCTGGGTTAATAGTATTTACAGGAGTTGGATTCATAGCAATTGGTGTTGCTAGTGTTGCTGCTGCAATTGCTAGTTCCTTTGGATTGGGAATGCTAGACTTCGATGGACTAAAAGACCAAATAAAATTGAAAGTTTTTGAGCTTGGTTTTGAAAAATTGGACGAATCAACAGATAAAATTTCGGAGAATTTAGAAGAAATAATTATTACAGTTTTTAAGAGCCGCGTTGAATCAGCAAGTAAAGTTATTGAGCAAGCGATCGCACTTTATGAAAACCTTCTAGAACAGCAAGAAAAAGCTCATCAAATAACTCTGGAACAACGAGAGACTGAAAAAGCCTTAATTTATCAAAAGCGTCAACAACTGGAAAATATCAAAAATGATGTGCAAACTCTACTCACTTAATGCACTCATATTGCATAAATCAGATCAAGTCAGTTTAATTATGAAAAATACTCATAAAAACTCTCTGTGTCTCTGCGCCTCTGCGTGAGATTTCATATTTCACCCTGTCTTCAGGAGGAGAGGACTAGAGTCCTCTCTTCGAGACGCTACGAACTATTTACTAAGCCCAGAAAAAATTGTTTCCCAGTGAATTACAGGTGGTCTTGTGCCTTTGTTGACTAAATTAAAAGCCTGATTTGCAGTCGATGGGTAAAAAATAGATTCTACACACGCAGCAGCTACGTCAATGCGGCTTGCATCTCCTGCAAGTTGGTCGCCAGTCTCCACTACTACACCCTGCTTTCCTCCTGTCTTCGCCTTGAGTAAGGTGTTGAGGTCGTAGGAAGTATAAGGGCCATCAATTAAGCGTCCTGGACGGATAATTGTATAGGGTAATCCGGAATTGATGATGGCTTGCTCTCCTTTTTCTTTGGCATCCAGTACACCAAAGGCGTTGAGAATATTAAAAGGTGGTTGGTCTTTACGGTGAACTCCCACAGAAGAGACGAAAACGAAGCGTTTTAGATGGGGAGGTGCGACTGATACTAAGTTGCTGACACCTTCCGCATCTACTTTTGGGGGGTTATTCTTGGCTGTGGCATTTCGATATTCTGAATCAATTAAAATTTTTCCCCATTCTAATAAGTTGGGTTTGGGGTCAAATTCCCATCTTTCAGAAGGAAAGGCAGTAGTCCCAGTACAACAAATAATATAGTTAATATCCTGGATGGCTGGGGGCAGTGTAGTGATATCGCGGATGTCACCCACAGCAATTTCTACTTTTTGATTAAACATTTTTGTAGCTTTGGCGGCGTTGCGTGTGAGGATACGAACTCTCATCCCCTTTTCTAGCAAGTTAGCCGTGACAAGTTGACCTACGCCACCAGTAGCACCAGCAATTAGCACTAAGTCTTCAACTGAGGCTGTTACATTCGTCATAAACTGATTTTAAGATAGTTTATGTTAATCTAGCCAATCCTTTAAGTGTAATGCTTCTGTCTACAGAGAGCGATGGCACAAGCGCCCGCCGCAGGCATCGCACAAAAAAACCCGGTCATAATTACCGGGCTTTTGATCAAGGAGGTGGGGATAAGTTCCCCGAAGAGTTATAGAAGTTCTGTATAAATCGCCGTACTGACAACTAATACCACTACAGCCAAAACATTTCCGGAAAACTATCCAAATTTTTTTCCCCCAAACTCAAGAGATTTCCTCAGACCTCAGACCCATTACCCATTACCCTGGAAAATATATTAAAATCAATGACTTGAGTCATAAAGAGAGCAATCATGGCATCCATCCGCGAGTTGCACGAACAACTAATTAGAAAAGAATGTTCTGCTGTTGAAATTACGCAAGAAGCTTTAGACCGTATTCAAGCATTAGAACCCAAATTACACAGTTTCTTACACGTAACGACAGAGAAGGCGTTAGCGCAGGCTCGTGCTGTGGATGCCAAAATCGCTGCTGGCGAAGAAATTGGACTGCTGGCGGGCATTCCCATTGGCATTAAAGATAATTTGTGTACTCAGGGAATTCCTACTACTTGCGCTTCTCGAATTTTAGAAAATTTTGTGCCGCCTTATGAATCAACGGTGACACAAAAATTGATTGATGCCGGGGCTGTGATCATTGGTAAAACCAATTTAGATGAATTTGGCATGGGTAGTTCCACTGAAAACTCTGCCTACCAAGTTACAGCAAATCCTTGGGATATATCACGGGTTCCCGGTGGTTCTTCTGGGGGTTCGGCGGCGGCTGTGGCGGCTAAAGAATGTGTTGTGTCTCTGGGTACTGATACTGGCGGTTCGATTCGACAACCTGCGGCTTTTTGTGGTGTGGTGGGGATGAAACCAACTTACGGGCTGGTGTCTCGTTATGGTTTGATCGCTTATGCTTCCTCTTTGGATCAAGTTGGGCCATTGGGACGCACAGTAGAAGATACCGCTCTAGTATTGAATGCGATCGCAGGTTACGATCCCAAAGACTCTACCAGCCTGAAAGTGCAAATCCCCAACTACGTCGCCAGCTTAAAACCAGACCTGAGAGCCAGAGGAAAGCTGCGAATTGGGGTGATTAAAGAAACTTTTGGCAATGGCTTAGACTCTGTTGTGGAACAAGCTGTAACTAAAGCCATAGATGTATTACAAAGTTTGGGAGCCGAGGTTCATATTATTTCCTGTCCCAATTTCCGCTATGGCGTACCCAGCTACTACATCATTGCGCCATCGGAAGCATCAGCCAATTTAGCTCGTTACGATGGTGTAAAATACGGTTTCCGTGCTGATGATGCTGATAATCTGCTGTCTATGTATACCCGTACCCGTTCCACTGGTTTTGGTACAGAAGTTAAACGCCGGATTATGATTGGCACTTACGCCCTTTCGGCTGGCTATTATGACGCATACTATCTGAAGGCGCAGAAAATCCGTACCCTAATTAAACAAGACTTTGAAAAAGCCTTTCAGATGGTTGATGTTTTAGTTACTCCTACTGCTCCCACCACAGCATTTAAGACAGGAGAAAAAGTTAGTGATCCCCTGAGTATGTACTTAAATGACTTGATGACTATTCCCGTAAATCTAGCAGGTTTACCCGGCTTAAGTGTACCTTGTGGTTTTGATCAACAAGGATTACCCATTGGATTACAGCTAATTGGCCAGGTGCTGCGAGAAGATCAACTATTTCAGGTAGCTTATGCTTATGAGCAATCAACTAGTTGGCGGGTGAATCAACCCCAAGTTTAAGTGCTGATTAGTTATATCATGTTCGGTTAAACACTCGTAATATCTGTAGGTTGGGTTGTTCGCGTCAGCGTTGCAAAGCAATGGAACGTAAGGCAAGAGTTGCTATATATTCATGTTGGGTTTTACTGTCGTTCAAACGCCACCTGCGACAAGTCGGGAAACCCGCCCAACTCAGTGCCTCCCCAACCTACATTGATAGATTTTATTATCAGTAATCACCCGAACTTGATATTAAGTCCCCACTCCCCACTCCCCACTCCCCTATTCTTTGTTGGTTTCTGGTTTTTCTGTCGATGAAGGTACAGCTAATGGTGCTGTCTTTGTTTGTTGAGTAGGTACTGTATTTTGTGGTTTGGCTGGAGATTTGGCTGTGAGTTGGGAATTGAGGAAATAAATCAGTCCCACAGAAGCAAGTACTGATAAGAGAGCGTAGGGGACAAAAACAGGTATGCGTATATTTTCTGGTGGTTCGTCTACAATTTGACTTTCATCCTCAATGTATTTAGGGAAATCATTAATTATCAAGGTATTTGCTAAAGCCTGACCATCCAATCCTAGTGCTTCACCATAACGACGGATAAATCCTTGAACGTAAATAAGTTCAGGTAATGCTTCCAAGTCCCCTGCCTCTAAAGCTTCCAATATATGTAGTCGGATATTTGTTTGAATAGCTATTTTTTCTATACTTATGGATTTTTCTTGTCTGATTCGCCGTAAATTTTGAATTATTTCCTGCAATTGCTCTGCTAGCGCTTCATCTAAGGGCTTCACAATCTTTTCCTACTAATGAATAATCTTTACTATCTTAAAATGAAACTACTTAAGTAGATCAATATTTTTGCTATACAAGATGTTTGGCTCAGTTTAATTTTCATGGAAAAATACTAAACATGAATTTCTTAACAAATATTTATTTTATTTATCAATATTTGTTAAAGTATAAATCCTAGTATTTAAATTTAAACAAACCACAATTTTCAATGCCATTGTCTTTCACACTGCCACTGACGCTACTAAAAGTTGTTGTCATCGCCTACTTTGCCATCTGTCTACTTCTATTTGTGAAGCAGCAAAAGTTTATTTTCTTTCCCTCTAGTGTGATTGAAAGAACACCAGAGTTTTTTAATCTTCCATACGAGGATGTATGGCTACCTGTAAAAGTTAGGGATGGTCAGACAAAACTGATTCACGGTTGGTGGATTAAATCGCCGCAACCAGATGCTGATGTATTGCTGTATCTGCATGGTAACGCCATCAATGTTGGCGCAAACGTTGGTCATGCGAATCGATTTCATCAACTCGGATTTTCTGTGCTGCTGATTGATTATCGCGGGTATGGTCGCAGTCAAGGTGACTTTCCTAACGAAAAGCGGGTTTATCAGGATGCAGCTGTAGCGTGGAATTACTTAACACAAGAGAAGCAGATTCCGCCGGGCAAAATTTTTATTTATGGCCATTCTATGGGAGGTGCGATCGCTATTGATTTAGCAATCAAACAGCCAAAAGCCGCCGGCTTAATTGTAGAAAGCTCCTTTACCTCTGTCGAAGAGATGGTAGCTTACAGGAACTTGTTTTGGATGTTCCCAGTCAATTTGATTTTGACGCAACGCTTTGAATCGATTAAAAAAGTACCGCACTTAAAAATGCCGATGTTATTCATTCATGGTACTGCTGATACAACTGTGCCATCTTTCATGAGCCAAAAACTTTATCACGCCGCTCCCGAACCGAAAAAACTGTTTTTGGTGTCGGCAGCAGAGCATAATAATACAGCGACTATTGGTGGTGAAGAATATCTGCAATGGGTAAGGTCTTTTGTGCAACTAGTCAAAACTGAGAATTTTTTAAGTAATAATTAGAACTTTACTTTTGTCTCGATGCTGTTCATAGTCTTAACTATAAATCTGAGGATGTTCTCAAGATATTGCACTAATATGGGCATTGAGAGCAATTTTTACGAGAAAAATTAGGGTTTGAGAAACCGATTAAATTCAACTATAATTCAGTAACTTTACTATTTTTGGGAAAAAATTAGATAAATAATACAGAATAATCCGGATATTAAAGGACAGAAAGGGAGAAATTATACAGATATAACCACTTTTTGTCTGAATATCAGGAGCAACTTTGATCATGAATATGACACCTGTATATTTGTTTACTATTCCTGGAAATACTAGTATCAAAATTTCTCCAGATGAATTACGATCGCTATTAACTGAAATTGAAGCTAAACTTCATAATAGTCAAGTCTATCTTCGTGCTATGGTAACATTACAAAACTTGCAGGGTGCTTCAGGAGAACCCGCTAAGATTTTGTTAAAAGCTGTGGGTAGAGAGGCTATTAGTTTGGCATTCCAAGAATTGGTACAACAAAAAGAAATTACAGAAACTAATCCTGTTTCACCAAATATTGAACCCGAAACAGTTAGTAATGTATCAGAGATAAAAGTAGAACCGCAAACGAGCAACGGACATATTAACCAAGATAACGAAACAGCAGAACCCACTGTACATTCAGAAACAAGTAGAAAAATAAATTCTCCCAGTGCAGCACTGAACAAGTGGTTAAAGCCGAATAAAAAACATTCCGAAGCTGAACTAGCCAAGCAAAGAGCAGCCGAAGAACGTAGAGAAATTATGTATAAAATCGGGCAAGAACTCAAACAAGCTCGTGAGTCTCAAGGCCTTTCTCTGTGCCAACTTAATATTTACACTCATGTACCAATTTATCAGATGGAGGCAATAGAAAATAGCCGTTTCGAGACATTACCAGAAGATACTTTAGTCCGTCGATTTATTCGAGTTATGGGGAATAGTTTGGGGCTAAATGGCGCAAATTTAGCAGCTTCTTTACCAGCACCCGAGGCAGTGCAATCTATTTTACCTTCTTGGCAGAATTCTCCAAAATTTTCTGGGGGATTAGGAGTTGATATTCGTCCCATACATCTATATTTAGGATATACAGCCCTGATGGCTGGGGCTATGGGCGGGTTATCCTTAACTTCTGGGCAAACAAATAATGGCAGGGTGCTGAAGACAGATATGGTAATTTCCCCATCTTCCTATGTTTCCGAATCACCCCAGATGTCTGAAGTAGGCCTTAAATCAGGGCGCAAGTGTAGTGGCTTTGGTTCACATATTGCCCCGCCAGAATCTTTTTAGTCTGATTATATCAAAGAGTTAAGAAATTTCCACAACTCCAAATCAGTATAATCTGCAATGGCCATAAATTTGCCAACCTGCTGCAAGACTTGCAGCTCATGGGTTGTCCGTCCCACACCGTCCTTCGGGTCGGATGTGGGGCTTTTGTCGCATTACACAAAAACTGATACCATAAAACTGTCATGATTTCAATTCGGAAATCTATACTGAAGCAAGAATGTCAGGGCATTATTGTTAAATATTCCATGTAAGCAAATGCTAGCCGCTACAAACTTTTTTCGCGTTGATGATTTATTGGTGCAGATTTACAACTCTGAAGTTGAAATGGCAGAGAAAGTTGCCGAAATCGCCCAACAGTATTTACAGCAAGTTCTCCAACAACAGGAAACAGCAGCTGTACTGTTAGCCACAGGAAACTCCCAACTCAAATTTCTTGATGCTTTAATTAACTTGGGAGGTGTAGATTGGTCGCGGATGATATTATTTCATTTAGATGAATATTTGGGAATTAAGGCGGATCATCCGGCGAGTTTCCGGCGATATATGCAAGAACGTGTCGAGAAGCGGGTTTGTCCCCAGCAATTTCATTATATACAAGGTGATGCGTTGCAACCTCTAGCAGAGTGCGATCGCTACACCAAACTATTGCAAGCCCAGCCAATTGATTTATGCTGTCTTGGTATCGGTGAAAACGGACACTTAGCTTTTAACGACCCATCTGTAGCCAATTTCCAAGATTCTTACAGCGTCAAACTAGTAAAACTCGATACAGCCAATCGTCAGCAACAAGTTAACACAGGTCATTTCCCCAATCTTGATAGTGTACCACAGTACGCTTTTACTGTTACTCTACCTTTAATTTGTGCAGCCCAAAAAATTATTTGTCTAGCACCAGAAAAACGTAAAGCCCAGGTAGTAAAACAGATGATTAAAGGGTTAATTAACATAAATTGCCCAGCATCAATTTTACGTCAACACTCCCAAGCCACCTTATTTTTAGATGTCAATTCTGCCAGTTTACTATAAAGACAGGTACACAAGATTCCGGCTGCCTCTGCTTACTTTCGCGTAGCTTCTCCCAAAGGAAGAAGGCGAGGGTTGGGGTGAGGTTCTATAGAGCTTTCTAAAAAAGTGATATTTCTCTATTATGGCATTGGTTTATGACCGAGTTTGAAGTGAGATAAACAAGCTTCTAAATAAGTACAGTCTTCACACTTGAGTTCCTTTCCAGGATTTTCACAGCCACAGGGAGGATTGACAAAACATTCAGCAGAATTTCTGGGGGTGGAATATTTTTTTAAAATATAATATGATGTAGCTTCTTTTAGACAAAAAATAATATCTTGTACCATAAAGGCGACTATTTTGAATTGATTTCAGTGATGAATAACTATACTTTCTTTATCTTCGTGCAGAAACTCTTACCATTAAGAATATATAGGGTTTTCTTTGCATATTTTTATTATTTACCCGCTAGTAAATAAAAACCTCATACTTTGATGGGGTTTTATTTTAAACGAAGGTAGTATCTTATTTTCACTAAGTTTAATACTTTGGATATATAGGAATCCGGTTTGATTTATGAATTTATCGAACCGCCAAGTCGCCTAAAGCCTTCGGCATAGCTTCGCTTACCGCGCCGCGTCTCCCCTTGGGAGAAGGTCGCCAAGTCCAGTAGGGTGCGTTAGCGGTAGCGTAACGCACCTTACCAAACTCCAGTAAATGTCGACCAGGTTCTTCCACTTGTTAGTACACCGTGGTTCCTTGGTAAGGATATCAATTCTGGATTTTAGATTGACGTTTTTTAACCAATACCAAATACCGAACCTACAGAGGATTTAAATGAATCCCTGGCATCCCTTAAAGTTTGAGCCAAAGGATGTTTTGCTTGCAAAAATACCCGCGCACAATTACGTCCCGGCATTCCTGAAATTGAGCCACCTGGATGAGTTCCCGCACCAGTTAAAAATAGATTATCAATCGGGGTTTTGTAATTAGCTAATTCTGGCAAAGGACGGAAAAACACCATTTGATCTAATGTCATATCAATATGGTAGTAATTTCCTTTGTAAGAACCTAACCTTTCGCCTAATTCGGCTGGACTTTCCACACGACGGGCGATAGTTGCTTGTTTGACATTTGGTGCATAATTAGCCAACTTATCAATTACTTTGTCTGCAACTTGATTTTTCAGTTCATCTGTCCAACCCGTACCTTTTAAACCAGTACCTTCAGCACCTGCTATTTGATAAGGCGCAAAAAACTCAATCCATAACGTATGCTTACCCGGTGGTGCTAATGTAGGGTCAAGGGCGCTAGGCATCACCGCATACATGGAAGGGTTACTATCGGGAATCTCTCCCAGGGTACATTTACTGTGCGCCTGTTCGACATGAGCCATTGAATCTGCTATTAAAATAGATCCAATGAGATAATCATCTTTGTGGTCGTGATGCGGAAAATGCAGAGGTTCGTCTAAAGCCAAGTCTATTTTCAGGATAGTTTCATTGTTATTAATGATACGGCGTTCTAACCTTTCTCGTAAATCAGGATCAGCATCATCTACTTCATTGCTATCTATTAATTGTAAAAATAGACGTTTAGCATCAATATTGGAAATAACGCCATATTTAGCGCGATATTCTTGACCACCTGCAACCCTGACACCAACAGCCTTACCATCATCAATTAATACTTTTTCCACCTGTTGGTCTGTTAAAATTGTGCCATTTTTACTAGTAACTAATTTAACTAATGCTTGGACTAACGCCCCAGTTCCCCCACGAGGTCTGGTCATACCGGGGTTGTGACGCATAGCCATCATCATCACACCAATAGCCAGATTTTTTTGTGAAGGCGGCGCACCGAGTTCTGAAGCCAGTCGAGAAAGTGGGGCTTTTAAGAATTCCTCATCAAACCATTCCTCAAGAATATCCTCAGCACTGTTGAGCATAGTACGAATAAAATCCAAAGTTTTGGATGGCGAACCGACTACCGAAAATAAATCTTTAAATTTTTGAATATCATAGTTACCAAAAATATCTATAACTGATTTTGGTGGCGCATTAAACATAGGAACCATGGCACTGATTGCCCTTTGCCAGTAGTCTATAAATTCTGCATATTTTTTAGCATCGCGTTCATTATAACGAGCGATTTCCGCACAAGTCTTTTCCACTGATTTGTGAGCTAAAAAATACTTACCATCAGGATGGGGACAAAAAACAACTGGGTCACAATCTAAATATTCTAAGCCATATTTTTCTAATTCCAACTCTTCCACAACTGGTCCCAAGTGAATAAATTCGTGGTCAATTGCACACAAGTTAAATTTAAATCCAGGTGCTTCTTCAGGTAAGCATTCTTCCGTTGTTGCAGCACCACCTGGAACAGAACGCTTTTCTAGTAGCAGAACGCTATACCCGGCTTTCAGCAAATAAGCAGCGCAAACTAGCCCGTTATGTCCTGCGCCAATAATAACAACATCATACTCTTGCATATTTCTAATCTGGGAATATAGTAATACATTACTATTATAAATGGTAGTGAAAGAATAGTTTTGATAATTATCAGAACTTAATTAGCGACTATAGCCTTTCTCACCCTTACTCAGGTACACTAATAGCATCACTTTGTCAGGAAGCACAGATAAATTTGTATCTCAGTAAATGAGGAAAAGCCATAGGACTACTGAAGCTGATCAATAAACTCAATTTGTGATGCCGATATTTGCTTCACATTAGCTTCAATCATTAGTATAATCCTGTCCTGTTCAACTTCCATATTGATAATCCGAAATGCTATATCTTCCCAATGCAAAAAAGGTAGATTTACTAGCTCTTTTATCTTCTGAATTAATCCTAAAATTAACTCTACAGAAATTCCTTCTCCTTCAGTACAAGTGACATTTTCCAACAAGATGGGATGGGAATTAGTCCGGGGGCGAAAAGTCAGCTTAACACCTAACAAACGCGTATTTTCCTCTGATTTTAGCAGCCCTGTGGCATTGAAACCGATTTTGCCATCCCCTGGTAAAAATATATCAATATGTTGCGGCTCAAAATTGATAATTTCGCCATCTACATTTAAAGGAAAATTTTCTACCAAACTACGAATTAGGTCTGAGGTCAAAGCGAGGTTAATATCGGTTTTTGTCAGGACAATACGCGCAACGGCATTTACTGGTTCATTCAGTTTAATTTGCCCGAAAATAGCACTTAAAGGATTTATGGCAATATGATTTGTTTGCAGTTGAATTTCCTGCACACGGATATCTGGTTTTATTACCAGTCCTTGACCTACAACTGAAACTTTCTCGGCTTGTCCCTGAACAATTTTCAAGACATCAGTTTGTACATTTATATCAAGTTGTTCGGCTGCATCTAGTTTCTCCGATACTCTTCGTTCTGCTTCCTGTGATACAAACTGTTCTTCTAATCGTTGGTTGTCTGCCATCAAGTTTTGCGATCCTCAGTTCTATATACTGGTTACTTTAAACTTTGGACGATCAGAAATGTATCTACAGTAAGATATATGCAAATATGAGTAGAGCAGAAGAGAGTAAACAGGAATTTTATCTGATATCAGTCACCATCATGGGTACACCACCACTAGGAACAATGGTAATACCACGACGTACAGGATGTACGGTTTGTTGATTATTGAGTGTGAGTTGAAACCGCGTTAATAATGAAGCTAACACCAGTTTCATTTCGTACATAGAAAATGCTGCGCCAATGCAACCACGATAACCTCCTCCAAATGGT
The DNA here is from genome assembly GCA_035638855.1 of Nodularia sp. (in: cyanobacteria). Lineage (GTDB taxonomy): Bacteria > Cyanobacteriota > Cyanobacteriia > Cyanobacteriales > Nostocaceae > Nodularia. Next base: position 29,589 of record DASQZD010000125.1, read on the forward strand.
AAATATTCGTAAGCTGAATATTTCTGCTGGAGAAATCTTTCTGGTTTAAATTTATGGGGTTCTGGATAAGTTTCATGTCGGCGATGGGCTAAATAAATGCAGGGAACTAAAACTGTGCCTGAGCTAAATTTATTCCCCATAATCTCTACTTGATTTTTTAGCATTCTTGGGGTACAAATTAAAGCAATGGGGTGAATTCTGAGTATTTCTTGACAAAGTGCATTGAGATACGGTAATTTTGCTATTGCTTCGGGATTTGCTGTAGTATCTAAAGAATTTAATTCCTGAATTAGGCGATGCTGAATATCAGGGTGAGAGTGAATTAAATAAAATGCCCAGGTTAATACGGCGGCGGTGGTTTCATAACCTAATAATAATAATGAAACTAATTGATCTCGTAATTCTGCATCTGTCATTTGCTCTCCATTTTCATCACGCGCTGACATTAGCAAAGTGAGTATATCTGTACGTTCAATATCATTTTGCAAACGCCTTTCATAAATTTCTGCATAGATGAGTTTGTCAATTTGTTCTCTCCTTTTGAGAAAATTACCCCAAGGACTGTTTACACCCAAGTCTTTTTGTAGGGGTGGGAAAAAAAATAAACTGGAATACCACGGTTTGGTGATATCTTCTAATAATGAAGTCAATTGAGTTTTTAAGTTTTGATAACGTTCACCTGGACTAATACCAAAAATTACCTGTAAGATAATTTGTAATGTAATATCTGGCATGAGTTGCTGCATGAAAACTTTTGTCCCAGATATCCAATTTTTTGTAGTTTCTTCGGTGATTTTAATAATTAATTCGCCGTAGAGTTTTAGATTATGTCCATGAAAAGGTGGCATTAATAATTGTCTTTGGCGATTATGCGATCGCTCGTCTTGTAATACAATAGAATTTTCCCCAAATAATGGTTTAAATACATGGGTGGCTTTCTGAAAGTCTAATTCTTTCGCAGGTAGAGAAAAACAATCATTAATGGCTTGGGGATGGCTAAAAAATACTATTGGTGGTGATTTTAAACCAAGTACCCGCACTGTAAATATATCGCCATATTTGGCTGCACAATTTTCTAAAAATTTTGTCGGTTGAGCAATTAATTGCAGAGTTTGTAGTAATGCTGGCGTGCTTAGTTCATTAGGTAGATTCATGATAGATTTGATAGCTTACCGCAAATAATTAATGTTAATTTTTCAGGGTTTTATCAACTTTTACATGAATCCTGAGAAGGATTTAGCGAACAGCTATTTGGTAGAATTGTCTAAAATTACACTTTTGACTAGAAAATTATGTTGAACGCAACCATCAAATAGCACTTGTTTTGAGGATGCGAGACTTCATCCGATACTGACTTTTAAAGTTGTAGTTCTGCTGAGGTTGTTAGTATAAACTATTTTACCGTTACAATAGTAATATTACTTAAAATAACTCAAAATAATTTAGTGTTTGCTAGACAACGATTTAAAGTCCTTATCCTGACCTGCTGAAAATGCAATAAATTCTGACCACCTCAAAGATGTAAAATTTTTGTTAAATTCATCAAGCATCTTCAGTTTGTCCTCTTTTTATAAGGTTCTCAGCATGACATCAAAAGCATCTTCCACGCTTCCGAATTTTTGTGAAGGAATTCAATATTTTGGTGAGGCGTTACCAAATTTTGAAACTTATGGTATAATTCCAGCTATAGAATCAGGCAAAAAGGCGATCGCAGATCCTACAGATCCCGCAGCCGTCTATCAAACTTTACTCGCTGCTGATGCCCTGCGCTACTTAACGCTGCAAGTTACAGCTAGTAAGGCATCTGGACACCCTGGCGGTTTTGCCAGTCAAGCAGAAGCTTATGCAGCATTAGTGATGCTGGGTCATAAAAATATTATTACCGAAGTGGGACACCATGCTCCTGGATTCTATAGTGCCATGTTTTTGGATCGTTCCTTGGAAGACATGGGCATTTCTACAGTACAGCAATTGCGCGATCGCTTCCGAGAAAAGCACGGACTTTTAGGACACCTTTCCGGTTTCATCCCCGGTATTCTCGCACCGGCTGGGCCTTTAGGACAAGGACAACACTTTGCTATGTCCGCCGCACTGCTGCATCAAGATAAATTATTCCCCTTTACAGTGGGTGATGGTGGATTGGGTGAGCCTTATATTGTCAGTGCGATCGCACACTTTAACACAGCTTATCCCAGCGTCACCAACTTCTTACCCGTCATGGTGTGGAATGGTTACAGCCAAGAACATCATAGTATGGTTTCCCTCAAAACCAACGCCGAAATGAAAGCCTACTGGCAAGGAAATGGATTTGCGGAAGTCATATTAGTCGATGCGAAAGACTTTGACGACCAAAACCAACCAGGGGATTATGTAGATAGTACAATATTTTCCTTCGAGCAGCGCCTAGCCTTTACCAAAGCCGTACTTTTAGGAATAGATAAAGCCGCCCATTCTGCCTTAAATGGACAGTTAACGGTATTCATCATTAAACAACTCAAAGGCGCAGGAGTTCACGCCCTGGGTTCCAAATCTCACAACCTTTATCCGAAAGATACCCTAGATGCGCCGCACATTATCAGTGCATTAAAAACCCGTGCTTTATCAGTAGAAGCTTGGGAATTAGTGCGGACAAATGCCGAACGCGCCGGAGGAGGTCCCGCAGCCAAAACAGTAGTTACTGAATTTGAATTCCCATTAGTAAATTTAGGACAATTACCATTAGAAGAATATACAGTCGGAGGTGATCCCAAAGTTTCCACAACCGCGATGGGGAAATTAGTGGGATTTGTGGGTAAAAAAGATAGTAACTTCTTAGTCACCAACGCCGACGGAAACGAAGCATCGGGAATTGGAAACATTAACGAAGCGCTGAAAGTTATTCATCCCACAACCGATGATTTATATAACCAAGCACCAAACGGACAAGTTTATGAACCATTGAGTGAAGATGCTTGTGCAGGTTTAGCCGCTGCTTTAGCCTTAATGGGTGCAAGAACATTATGGTGTTCTTATGAATCTTTTGCCATCAACGGTGTACCAATTTGGCAAACAGTCATCCAAGCAATGGCAGAATTGCGCCGTCAAACACCGTCAACAATTACATTATTTACTGCGGGTGCATTAGAGCAAGGGCGCAACGGTTGGACACACCAACGCCCCGAAATTGAAGCTTACTTTGCGTCACTGATGCGGAATGGAAATGTGTTCCCATTATTTCCCCCTGATGCTAACAGTATCCAAGGCTGTTATGACTGGGCTTTGCAAACAAAAAATAAGGGAATTGTGATTACAGCGAGTAAGTCACCGTTACCAATTCGCACAACTTTAGAACAAACTCGTCAAGGGTTAGAAGATGGTGCAATCTTATTACAAGAAGTGGCTGGTGATAAACAAGTTGTGTTTGCAGTCATTGGCGATATGACATTAATTCCTGTGTTTGAAGCGGCGGCTTTCTTAGAAACTGAAGGTATTGGAGTGAAGATTGTTTCTATTATCAATCCTCGCCGTTTGTATCGTCCTGAAGATACTGCTTGGGAAACTTGTTCAGAAGCCGATGGCGGTTTTATGGATGATGCCAAATTTGCCGAATTGTTTGATGGAAGTGCCTTAATTGGTGTAACTGGTGGTGCTGCGGCGATGCTGGAACCAATTATGTTACGCAGTAATTGCAAGCGTGATACTTTCGCCTGGAAGCGTGGGGAAACTACCGCCAGTGCTGGTGAGTTGATGGCGTTTAATGGGTTGACTGCTGAGGCGTTGACTAAGCGCGCTATTGAGTTAGTGCATTAACATAATATTTCCATGTAGGGTGTGTTAGCGACAGCGTAACGCACCCTATAAGACTACTAAAATTTTAGTAATCGAAATCACTACATTGATCTGGAGACGAATCTTCACTATAGTCATCATGTAAAGGATATGAACCAAATCGGCTACCATTACATTCTCGTCTCAAATAACCTAGATATTTGCCACCAAAGTGCCTATCATAACTATTAGCTTCAGACCAATCAACTGCACGATCTTCTTTATATCTTCTACCGTTCATTTGAGTTTGATGATCTTTCTTCATATTCAAATATGAGGTTAAGGTTGACTTTATTAGTATATCTCAACACAATAATAGTCAGCAACACTATCACCTTGTATTTTTTGTCCTTATATTGCTTGTGTCACCCAGATATCAGGATATTTTATAACTTAACGTATCAGATATATATTGAAGCTTTATATCTACTTTCCAAGCTCATGCCAAGGAAAATCAAGTAAATAATCTATAATGAAACGGAATACAAGATTATGAATTTTTTCTATTTCCTGAAAAATAGCTGCATTTTCACCAGAAAAATGTCTCTGATATTTTTGTGTGAAAAAAGTCTCTACTAATTTAGTATCTGATAGAGATTGGTCTAGAGTCTCTAACATTTTTTTATTTGTCTCTCTACAAATTAATTGAATTTCTTCATTATCAACATATTTACCAAAGATATAATCTAATGTTTCTGTTCTAAACTTATCCATATTCCTAGCATCACAACATAAAAACTCTAGTAACCACTTAACAGCCTTTCGCTTTATGTTTAAATCTAAATAATTATCATGAATAATATTACCAATGATGTATTGAAGCTTTATCCCTACAATTCTGGCGCGATAATCTATATAAACTCCTCTCCACTGACTATTATAGTATTCATCCCAAAACGACATTAGAAACCAACTTATGAAAAAATCTAAATTTGATAATTCTTCATCTGAAATACATATATTATCTAATAGAGCCACATTGAAACTTAGATTTTGTTGAGTTATTTGATCTTTAATATCTTTTTTAATTTGTTCCTGGTTTTTTAAAATAAATTTCCTCTTTGATCTCTCTAAATTTTCAGATTCACGAATATCTGAATTAACTTTTTCATCTAGTTTAACTTTTTGAGCGTTAATAACTTCTTGAATATATACTTCCTGTCCCTCAATAAATTTACCATTGCAGCTTGATGCAACGAGTTTACAGCTTACAGAAATAAAGAGATTTACACACTCTAACGATAATTGATTTTTTGAATAACATTTGGTAAGACTAACCTTACTATGTTTTTTTAATTTGCTTATAAATTTTCTTTTTAAAACTTTAAAACATTGTCCTTTAGACTCAGTAAAACCTGGGTTTAAATTTTTTGCATCAAAATCAAATTCCACTCTATACGCACAGTCTCTTTGTAATTCTGTTTCTGCTTCAGGATGAATAAAAGCAGCAGTTATTGTTGTTTCATCTGAACGAGTATATTCTTTTCTCAGTCGCACTGCTACTTTACAATGTGGACACTGAAAAATACCGTGATATTCTGGATAATCTACTTCAGATGCACGAACTATTCTTCCAGTGGGTATATGACGAGCTTCTTTCATACTTAATCTTCCAATTACGGTGTCGTATATTACGATAGCCAAACTCAACACCAAGTAACAAGTCCGTAGGGTGCCTTAGCTACAGCGTAACCCACCAAACCAATAAATATGTGTAAATAGTGGCTGAGGTTGCAAAGGTCAATCATCATGTTTACCAGATTATCCGGTGCGCCTCAGTTATAATAAAATAATACCGAAAATTTTACTCAATGTAGGAGTTAATGATGGTAAAAAAATCTGAAGAAATATATAGAGATATTGATACTTTACCAGAAGAAGCTCAAACCTTACTACTTGATTTTATTCAGTTACTCAAAAAGTGTTACCCACAAACAGAGTTAGAAAATGATAGTCAAGAGAAAAATCTCTATGAAAACTTTGAGAAAATGGGATTAATTGGTTGTTGTTCTGTCGAAGAAGATTTATCAACCACTTATAAACAAGTTTTGTCTAATACATTAGCGACTAAATATGATCATCGTTGATACAGGATTTTGGTTAGCTCTGATTGATAAAAAAGACAATTACCACGAAATAGCTAAACAAGCTTTAAAAAAATACAATGAACCTTTAATCACAACATGGTGTGGTGTAACAGAAACCTGTTATCTTTTGCTAACTCGCAAAGGAGTTGAAGCTCAAGTTATTTTTATCAATAGTCTTAAACTAGAGTTATTTACGATTTTTAATTTAGAAACTCATCATACTGCTAGAATTATTGAATTAATGCAAAAATATGCTGACCTACCAATGGATTTAGCTGATGCTTCCTTAGTAATTTTAGCAGAATATTTAGGACATGGACGCATTTTTTCAGTAGACCAACGTGATTTTAATACCTATCGTTGGAAGCAAACTTATCCTTTTGAAAATCTCCTATTTTGACGGACAGTTTTTCATGACACTAGCATATATGATTGCAGAAGGTGAAACAGATATAGAGATTTTACAGAAATTACTGCCAAAAAATCTGATTCAAGATATTCAATTTATAGCAGGTGAAAGTTCTTACAGAGCGCGTTCTTTAGCTACTTCACTTCTAGCAACTCGAAAAATACCAGTTGCTCTTGTCATCGATGCAGATACAGATAACGAATCTCAAGTATTTGAAAAGCAAGATTTAATTAATTATCTATCAAATCAAGCATCTTCTGGTACTCCCTTTCAATTACTTTTGGCTGTTCCTAAATTAGAAATTTTATTGTTAGAAGATAAATCATTAATTGAGAAAATAGCACAAAGGAAATTTAATGATTTAGAATGGCAATTTGCACAAAGTAAACCTAAAGAATTTTTAGAGACAGTTTTAGGAAAAAAACAGTCAATAAACGAGATAATATTTAGCGATATCAAGAAGCAAGAAATTAAGATATTGCAACAACACCCATTAATACAACAAATGATAGTTTTCTTATCATCTCTGACCTCAGACATGATGATAACACAGCGATGATGGGTTAGCGATCGCGTAACCCACCAAAGCAATAACCTAAGTGTAAATAGTGGCTGAGGTTGCAAAGGTCAATCATCATGTTTACCAAAAAATTTCAAAATAATATATACTACTGATAGTATGACTTTGGGTAGGATATGGCTAAAATCTCGATTTCATTGCCAGATGAACTACTAAATTACATTGACCAAAAAGTGGAAAACCGTAGTGCATTGATTGAAAATCTGTTGAAACAATGGCAAGAAAAACAACAAGATGAAGCACTAGCGGCCGCTTGCGCCTTGGTTGATGAATTAGAATTAGGTTGGGAAAGTGAATGGCAAAATATAGCGATTACCGAATGGGAAGCATCTGGATAGTAACATTTGATCCCTCTGTAGGTACAGAAATTCAAAAAACTCGTCCAGCACTCATAGTTTCTGGGACTTTGTTTAACAACCAACGCAGCAAAGTCACAGTTTTACCTTTTACTTCCGCCAAACCTAATAATGCTCGTATTTCACCTGCGGTAGTTAAAGTACCTTCATCATCACAAAATGGACTTTCTGTAGACAGTCTTTTGATATGCGTTGAACCGATGACATTTGACAAAATTCGTTTAACTGAACTATTAGGTGAATTAGAAGCAGAATTACTAGAAAAAACACAAAATATTCTGCGTCGATACCTGAGTTTAAACAACTAACAATCGTAATTTGTAGGTTGGATTGACGCTAGAAAACCCAACACCAACCAACTTAATATTTATCAACATAGGAGTTAATGATGGTAATAAAATTTGAAGAAATATATAGAGATATCGATACTTTACCAGAAGAAGCTCAAACCCTACTACTTGATTTTATTCAGTTACTCAAAAAGCGTTACCCACAAACAGAAAATCAACACATAGAAAATGAGAAAACTTTCTCATCTACCCAAAAACCACATCCACTAGACACATTTATAGAAACACATGGTGCTTGGGAAGATGAACGCACAGCAGAAGAAATAGTCAAAGAAATTTACGATAGCCGGACTATTTCTAACTATGACATTAGCTTATGATTTATTTATAAGATACTGACACTTGCATTTACTGGATTAAAAACATTAATTCCCTCAGAAATAAAATTCAACAAATAGGATGGGAGCAAATTTGTATTTGTAACATAACTGTTTCGGAATTATATTTTGGTGCTTATAATTCTCAACGAGTAACAGAAAATTTAACTCGTGCAGAAAACTTTATTAGAGATGTTGAGGTTATAGCTTTAGATAATCAGGCTGTCAAAAAGTTTGGAGAATTAAAAGCTGAATTTCGCAAAATAGGACAACCAGTGGCAGATTTTGATTTACTAATTGCTAGTGTTGCAATAACTAGAAACTATATTTTAGTAACTAATAACACTCGTCATTATAACCGAATTCCTGACTTGAAATTAGAAAACTGGATTTCAGCTTAAAACATTTTTGTAGAAGTAGGTTAGAGCAAATGGCATAAAATGACAAAAGCTGCCATGATCTAGAAAAGCAGATTCACCAAACTAACCCTCATGAAAAGTATGAATATTTCCTTACCTGATACTATGCGAACTTATATAGAAGAACAGGTAGCTCAAGGTGCTTACAGCAGCGTCAGTGAATATTTTCGGGAATTAGTGCGACAAGACCAAAAACAGAAAGCAAATGAACGTCTACAAATAATGCTCTTAGAAGGATTAAACTCTGGAAATGCAACAGAAATGACTGCTCAAGATTGGGAAGATATCCGTCAAACAGTCAGTGAAAGAATTAACAAACGTCAAAGCGCAATTTAGCCGTGATGTTTGAATTTAAAAAAAGACCTCAAGTTATCCGCGACTTAATAGATTTAGCAACCTACATAGCAGAAGATAGTTTAGACGTTTCCGACCGCTTTTTAATTGCAGCAGAAGCAACATTTACACAATTATCAAAAACTCCAGCTATGGGAAAATACTGCCAATTTTCCCAGTTTTGTAGGGTGGGTTAGGGACAGCGTAACCCACTAAACCAATAAACCAAGAAGTGTAAATAGTGGCTGCATTTGCAAAAAAGGAAATATTAAATCAAAGTTGCTTTTGGAGAAATATGAACGCAGATAAAAAAGCAATTATATCACCAGTCAATTTACAATCGCCAGCAGACGCGGAACTGGAACGCCAGATGCGGGAACTCAAGTTTAGACAAGAACTCAGAAAAGATTGGATTTTATTTATTGTACGGGATGTTGTTATTTTTTCGGTGGCGATCGCCTTCGTTTTTTCTATCTGCGGCTATTCCCTCTTCATCCTCATTAATAGGTAAGTTAATTTCTCCTGTGCGGAGAATTTCCCATTAAAACTTGTAGCCAATCCCTAGTAACAAACCAACATCAGTACCATCCAAAAATGCTGCATTCACAGTACCATTGGCCGTAAAGCGATCGCCTAAAGGCAAATCCACACCACCAGTTAACAAGAAACCAAAGTCAGAATCGCCCCCACTTCCAATAGCAACACCACCACCTAAGAAAGGAGAGATTGATAACAGTTCTTCACCCAAAGGATCTACTGAACGTGGAGAAAAATCTAAAGTTACCGGCACCAAAAACAGCGTATCACCCCCAAATACCACCGATGGGCGCACCGAGATAGTATTTGTCAGCCCAATTTTGCTGATGAGGGCATAGTTACTTTCACTGAGAGTAGCATCGCCACCGATGCCAATGTTGCCAGCAACGCCCACATAACTAGAACCACCACGAGTAGTTGCACCTGGCCTTATCTTAGGAGTAGTTTGTGCTGGTGGTTGCTGAGTTACTCCCAGATTAGGTGGGATCAGAACTTCATTAATCCCATGAATGACCCCATTGCTGGCTTCTATGTTCGGCTGAATCACATTCGCTTTATTCACCGCAATTTGATTCGTAGCTCTATCCACCTTAATCTTTACAGGTAAGTCCTCAAAAGTTTTCAATTCTCCATCCGAAAATTGATTAGCACTTACCTCCCCAGGAAGCACATGATATCTCAAAATCTTAATCAATAATTCTCTGTTTTCCGGTCGCTGTAACTCCTCTAAAGTCCCCGCAGGTAAAGCCGCAAAAGCCGCATCAGTGGGAGCAAAAACTGTATAAGGGCCTGATTGTTGCAGAATACCCGCTAAACCTGCTGTCTGCAATAAAGAAGTCAAACTTTTAAAAGATTCACTCGATGCAGCAATAGAAACAATATCTTGAGCAGTTTGAGTCGGTTTACCAGCCCCAACTATATAGCTATTCGCCGTCAGATTGGGAGTCAGGCCTTGCATTTGTCCCTTTCTCATTAAAGCTTGATACAAAATCGCCGATGCTTCCGCACGAGTTAAAGGATCTAGCGGGTTGAGTTGGTTGACATTGGGATAATTGACAACAATATTAGCTTCTGTGGCTGCTGCGACATTATTCAATGCATACTTGGGGATTCCTGAAGCATCTGTGTAGTAAGTATTCAGTACACCTAATGGATTTCCCCTCGTTTGCAAACGCAAACCAGTTGTTAAAGCAACTATAGCCTCAACTTTGCGAATTTGCTGATTTGGCAGAAATAAATTTCCCGGATAACCTGACATAAATCCAGTTTGATAGGCTTCCTGAATTGCCGAACTCGCCCAGAAGCCAGGACGAACATCTGTAAAACCGGCTGCACTGATTTGTCGTACAGGGTCTTGATTAAAAGCTTTTTGAATCATCGCCGCAAATTCCGCCCGACTCACAGGTTGATTGGGCCGAAAAGTGCCATCAGGAAAGCCAGAAATGATGTTTCTTTGAGCTAAAGCTTGAATAAATGGACTCGCCCAATAATCTGACCTAATGTCAGATAAGTTAGCCCCTAAACCAGGCGAGGGATTACTAGGAACACTCGTTTGAGCCGAAACTATTATGGGGTTGATTGTAGCAAATGTCATGCTCAACGCCAACAAAGTTTTACTTACTGATGACCAAGGGCAGAAATTAATCATGAAAATATCCTCCTTAAAAAATTAAACAAGGGTAGACACACGACTTTTTGTTTATCTCAATATCCCGAAAACGAATCCAATATTTAAATGATTCAGAGTTCAAATTTTTGAAGACATGATCATTTGCTCCTAAAACACATTGATGAATTTGTCATTTCTTTGATAGTGGCAAATTAGCATAATATAAGGCATTTAATCGCAATTTTGCCAAAATACCGAACAAGGCTAATACCACTAAACTTATGCAGTATGGCATCTAAATATGGTGAAATAAAACAATTTTTTTTCCTAAAGATACTATGAATAATCTCAGATTTAACTCAATTGTACAACTAGCTTTAGGTGTAACTATTATTTTATTTCTCTTCCTCTAGATAGTTGACCAGAATCAAAGAATATTAGGAGCAAAAAATTATTAACCAATTAATCAAGTATTTCTTCAATTGTCTGATAGCTAACAAAGAATGTACAGATGTTCCCTGGAAAGTCTCTATAGGATTTATGTAATAAGGGATATTTAATTTTTACCAGATGTCTAATGAATTAACGACAGATGTAGACGCGTTAGCGGCTTGCCGTAGGCTACACAGATAAAAGGATTCTATATTTAAGTAAAAGTTTGTCATGTCATTAAATACACATTTTTTGGGCTTCTATAGTGGCAAAATATTTTGATACCAGAGGCAATTTCCGGTAAGCTAATGACGAGAGTCAGTTTATACTGACTGAAGTCTGAGGATAAGCACTAAATTCGTTCCAATTTCGATCACATCCTGATATAGGAACAAAAATTCAGTCTTAAGGGCGGTAATGCAAACCAAAAAAAAATTAGATCAATTATGGATTGTACGCTGTTTTGCGGCATTGCTACTCTTTGGTCAAGTACTGCTGCATTTACTTCAAGGAAAAACTTACTACCGGAAAATTTTGCAACACATGGTTACAGCCGGTCCCGCTTCGGTGTTTCCGGTGATTTTGGTCAGTGGGTTTGCGGGGATGATTTTTACCATTCAAACTGCTAGAGAATTAGCCAGATTTGGGGCTTTAGATGCGGTTGGGGGTGCTTTTGCGATAGCTTTTTGCAGAGAATTAGCGCCTATTTTGACAGCTAGTATTATTGCTGGACAAGTAGGTTCGGCTTTTGCAGCAGAAATTGGTGCTATGCGAGTTACAGAGCAAATTGATGCACTTTATATGCTCAGAACAAATCCCATTGATTACTTAGTGCTTCCCAGAGTAATTGCTTGCATTTTAATGATGCCAATTATGATGATTTTTGCTTTGGTTATGGGCATTAGTGGCGGAGTTTTTGCCGCAGCACAATTTTACAACATTGATCCGGAAGCTTTTTTGGAGTCTGTGAGAACTTTTTTAGAACCATCAGATTTACTTATGGTTTTAATAAAAGGGCTAATTTTTGGGGCTATAGTTAGTATTAATGGCTGTAGTTGGGGACTAACTACGAAAGGAGGCGCAAAAGAGGTTGGAGAATCAGCAACAACAGCAGTTGTTACGACTTGGGTATTAATTTTTATGATGGACTTTTTTATCTCTGTGTTGATGTTCGACAAGTCTATACTTTAAGGAGAGTGTAAAATTAGAGCTAAATGTGCTAAAACATAAAAATGCTATAATCGGGTTTTTATCAGTTATATGTAATCATTTATGAACAAGATTTTATGTGAGAATATAACTAATTATACAGCTAAAAAAGTATCAAATTGTACTCTAAATGGTTTTCTGTAGCAATTCGTTCATTTAAAAAAAATGGCGGAAATTAGAATTTAACGAGCCATGAATAAATTTGATTGCTATATTGTACTAAATAAGTATTTTGGTGAGGATTGGGAAAGCTGTGCGTGATGATTTACATGGCTTAGATATTAGTCAAAAAGAATTGCAGAAATTGACTAATTTACCTGTTAAAGATCAATTAATTATTATTAGCAATCCTTTGAAAAAAATGGTAAAAAGGATTATTGCTAAAGTTAGGGGTTCGGAGGGAGCTACTGTCGTTTTTATAAGTTGTTCTATTTTTGTCTTTAGTTATTTGCTGTTTGATATCATTATTAGACTGTTTGCTGCATGGATGACAATTCCATCTTGGCTGTTGTTAATAATATTATGTTTCTGGGGTGGAGGTGTCACTCAAATTGTTTTGTATTTATTATGGTGGAAAAAACTTAAAATACTTAACGATAATATGACTAATTCTTTGGACATTCTCTTAAATGATGTTGATAGATATAATGAGGTGATCAAAGCAATAAATATCAATGATCAAATAGAAGCTGCTGGGAACCCAGGAGTAATTCTCAAAGATAGAGAAAGAGTCATCGAAGCGCTGAAACTGACAAGGACTGATTTAATTCGGGCTTTGAAGACCGAAAGAATTTTAAGAGAAAACAAAAATTTTATTCTCAGGAATACTGAGCTATTTGCCAATAATTTAGCTACTTTAACTGCAATGCAAGTTACAGAAGAAGCTACGGAGCATGGTAGGTTGCTCAATGAAGCTTTGCAAATTGCTTTAGATGTGCAAATCGAAATGAAAAGGCTGCAAACCCAAAGCTAAAACTCATAAATGCTTGCAAAACATGGCTTTTTTCATTAAAATCCCCACGACTGCAATCAAGAGTCTAACATAAAGAGGTGTGAATTTAGCGATCGCCTATAGGTATGGACTGGAAAGAAATTAGAGGTAACTGGGTTTTAATTCCCCAAAAACCCATCGGGATCATCCATTTTCTGGGAGGTGCATTTGTAGCCACTGCTCCCCATCTCACTTATCGCTGGTTACTAGAACAACTGGCGAACAAAGGCTATGTAATTATTGCGACACCATTTGTGAATACATTGGATCATATTGCGATCGCTAAAACTGTACTCCTCAACTTTGAACGCACCATAGAACGACTACAAGACTCTGGGACATTACGCCAGCTTTATCTTCCTACCTATGGACTAGGGCATAGTATGGGTTGTAAACTGCACTTACTGATCGGGAGTCTGCTACCTGTAGAACGTGCGGGAAATATTTTAATTTCCTTCAACAACTACGCCGCCAAAGAAGCTATCCCCTTAGTGGAACAGTTAAATTCTACTTTCCGGGTTGAGTTTACACCCTCGCCATTAGAAACCAACCAGATGATACAGGAAAGTTACAATATTCGTCGCAATTTATTAATAAAATTCAGCAATGATACCATTGACCAATCACCACTTTTAACCAAAATCTTACAAGCTCGCTTTTCGGACATGGTAACAGTACAAACCTTACAAGGTACTCATACTACACCTTTAGGTCAAGATATTAAATGGCAACCAGGAGGATCATTTACTCCCTTAGATGCTTTAGGGCAATGGTTTAGACAAGAAGTTTACCGAGATTTGAACCAGTTAAAACGCGTCATTCTCTTATGGATAAATCCCTTGTCACCTCCATAATATTTGCTCAGTATGAAAAAACTATGTAAATGTTTTCTCAAACTTTAGGTAATATTTTATCTGTGTTTAATTAATTATTTCCTGACATAGAGACGCGATAAATTGCGTGTCTACCAAGAGAGAACCACTATCTGAGTATATATAAATTCAGAATATTAATACCATTTCTGTGTAAACTTGCGCTAAATTTCTTTCTTTCTTTGTGTACTTTGCGTCCTTTGCGGTTCGTTCCTCCTATAATTTAGCGCATCCTCATAAAGAAGTCCTATAAGGCGTAAAATCTACCATACTTTTATTTGTTATTAATTGTGAAATTAGCATTTTATATGTTTCAAATTCTGATAATTGATGATGATATTTCTATCCAAACACTCCTGAAGAGGATGTTAGAAAAACAGGGATATAGAGTAATTGCTGCTAGTAATGGAGAAGAAGGAATTGCACTGGCGATCGCTTACCATCCCGCCCTGGTTATTTGTGATTGGATTATGCCAGGATTAAATGGATTAGAAGTCTGTAAGCGCATGAAAACAGACCCCACTTTATCCACAACATTCTTTATTTTCTTAACATCTTTGGATTCCATTGCTGATCGTGTCAAGGGACTCGATGCTGGTGCTGATGATTTTATTGCCAAACCTATTGAGCAAAATGAATTAAAAGCCAGAGTCCGAGCCGGATTGCGCTTGCATCAGTTAAGTCAGGATTTACACACCCAAAAGCTACTTTTAGAAACAGAATTAGCCGAAGCCGCAGAATATGTGCGATCGCTTCTACCATTACCAGCAACCGAACCCTTTAGCATCAATTCTCGATTCATACCTTCCCGACAACTCGGCGGCGATTGCTTCGATTACTACTGGCTAGATTCAGACTATCTCGCTATATACCTGCTAGATACAGCCGGACATGGACTCAAAGCCGCCCTCCCCTCAATTTCCGTCCTCAATCTCTTACGTTCCCGCGCCTTAAAAGGCTTGAATTACTATCAACCCAGTGCAGTGCTAAAGGCTTTAAATCAAACCTTTCAGATGAATTACCAAAATGACAAATATTTTACTATTTGGTATGGAGTTTATAACCGAGTTAATCGCCAATTAATTTATTCCAGTGCAGGTCATCCACCAGCAATATTAGTATCAGGCACATCTTCTAAAAACACAGCGACTCAACTACTAAGAACTCCGGGAATGCCAGTGGGGATGTTTCCCGAAGCCAAATATGTGGATGCGTCTTGCAATATTGATAAATCTAGTAGCTTGTATATTTTTAGTGATGGTGCTTACGAAATCACCAAATTAGATGGCACACTTTGGAGTTTGGATGCTTTCATTCAAATACTTATGAGCTTACAACACACCATTGATCGCCAACTCGATCAAGTATTGAATTATCTGGTTGCTTTGAACTCCAAAGAGGCTTTTGATGATGATTTATCAATCTTACAAATTAATTTCGATTAATTATTTTTTAGAAAGTACAGCCTGATTAAACTCATCTTGATTTAAAAATATCTCAAACACCTTATCCATGCCAGTTATATCAAATAATATTCTGACTTGTTCATTAATAGAACAAAGAACTAGCCTCGTATCTGCTGCCCGTAAACTTTTGAAAGCTAATACCAAAGATCCCAAGCCGGAACTATCCATAAAGGACACATCTTCACAATCAACTAAAACGATTTTGGCACCACTTTCTATAAGTTGAGTAATATGTTCCTCCCGTTCTTGTGAGCTTCTATTATTGACAATTCCACTCAGTTTTACGACTTTGATTTGTTGATTCATACTATTTATGACCGCACTGTTTAAAAAAATGTAATGATTTTGTTAGTATTATATACCAACAGGCATGATTTTGAAAAAGCTAGCCAAATGCAACATAAATTATCCCATGACTAGTGGTATATCATAAATCCTTGTTTATAAATAAAAAAGTATCAAGGATTTCATTTAAAAAAAACTTATAACTATTACCTAACTTTAAAAATTCAGCCAGGAAATTTAGAAGATGTGTGAAAACTTTTAGGCTAATATAATAGATCATCCCCATTCCGCAGAATCATCCGCCTGCGCGAACCAACGAGATTAACTCACCTCTCCCTACCCCTCCCCTGAAAGGGGCTACGCTGTACACACAAATCAAGTAAGAGGACAAGGGACAGGGGAGAACCCCATGCATAAATACAGGGGCTTGGGAAAAGGACTCCTTATTTCTCGCACTTGCGCGTCTGGAAATAAATATTTTTATGTTTCAATACCTTCGCCAATTTACGAGGGTTCAACAGCTGTAAAAACATTGTGAATACGACCGACAGAGGGAAAAGGCAAAACTTTTGTTAGTTGGAATGGGGGTTTCAAAGCCTCTGTGATCATAAAAGCTGTTCCATTTTCCGCCCCTGTAGGGAATGGAAGCGGGGTTTATAGTATATTTTGTGACTTTTTAAAAGTCTTCTTACATAGAATGGCTATATCTCTTCTGGTAGAAGGAAAACGAGATATTAATTAATAAATTATTGATAAACCTGTTGATAATTTCAACTATGAATATAATTGCTTGGATAATTCTGGGTTTGATTGCTGGAGCTATTGCTAAAGCTATTTACCCTGGTCGTCAGGGCGGCGGAATGATTGCAACCATGGTTTTAGGTATTATCGGTGCTGTCATCGGGGGAACTATTGTAACTCTCTTAGAAACAGGCAGATTACAATTTACTGCGGCAACTTTCAGTGTTCCTGGTCTAATTGTCGCCATCATTGGGGCAATAGTTGCCATCTTTTTATGGGGTTTGCTAACTGGTAGTACCAGCCATTAGTAGAATCAAAAGGATTGTCATTGTGAGAGCCAAGTTATTAGCAGCAAACATTAAATACTCCACTTTTTTAGCAAGAGTGGAGTTTTAAATAAATATGAAATAACTTGATCGATACAGACCTAAATTATCGACTAGAGATACTAAACTAGTCTATAACTTTTTTTACTTCATCTTTGATATTTTCTATAGTGTGAATAACCTGGGATTCAGCTTGTTTAGCTTTTCCTTGGGTCTGATCTTCTGGGTTGCCTGTTACTTGACCAAGTGCTTCCTGTATCTTGCCTTCAATATTTTTAGCAGTAGCTTCTACTCTTTTTTCAATACTCATATCTATCTTTTAATGATTAACTATAGGATAGATTACCACTAAACAGTTAGTTTCTCTCTCTATCATTGGACAGATCATAGTTTAGATATGAACCAATATTGGCCTGATCATTATGGTGCGTTACAATGGCGTAACGCACCGCAATGCATCAATTTGTGAAGGAGCTAAACATTTACCTTCGCCTTTGACCAAACACCGCTTTCATCTTCATCAAACTGCTCATGAACAGCTTCCCAAGCCGCTTGTTCGGCTGTGAACTCATCACTTGTGTGATCTAAAACGGCATTATAGCGATCCATGAATGTACGTTGAGCTTCTGAAGAAAGATGAGAGCGAACTTCAACAGCTAAATCTTCTGGACTGTTACATGGACCAGAACAAGGATGAGTCAATATTTTATCAGTTGTGTGAATTTCTTCACCACCACTACTTTCGATCAGCAATTGAAATTCTCCCAGGCGATCGCTCGGTACTTCCGTCATTAAGATAAACTCGCCAGCTTCTAAGCGTGTTTGATAGACTGCGGCTTTATCTTCAGACATCCCCCAAGCCGTTAAAGCCGATACTAGTCCCGCGCCAGCGCTCCCGGCGATCGCACCACTAGCAGCACCAAGCAACAACGCACCAATAGGGCCAGCAGCCACAATCGGACCAACAAAGGGAACGAACAGTACACCCACACCAGTCAGTAAGCTGAGAAACGAACCAAACAAAGAACCAAAAATTGCTCCTGTTCTCAAGCCGCCCAAAATCACATCTTTCTTGGTAATAAAACCAGAAATTCGCGTTTCTGACTGAAAGTTTTTGCCCATGATCGAAATATGATCTCTAGGCACACCCCGATCGAGTAAACGTCGAATCACCTGATCAATTTGCTTTTGTTCTTTAAATACAGCTGATATTGTACGTTGTGCTTGATAAACTTCTGCCACTAGAATACTCCTTAAGACTTATTTTTCTAATAGACAAATTCAACCAATATAGGAAGATTGATTCTGATCCATCCACGAGGTAAAATCAATCCTCACTCGCTTTTTTCTAGACACCCACAGGGGTTTTAGTTTCATTGGCTGGTTGTACACCGCTTGGTTCTAAAGCTTGTCCTTCAATGAAAGAACGCAACATCCAAGCCATCTCTTCATGCTCTTCCATCAGCCCAGTTAAAAAGTCAGCAGTTCCCTCATCATGAAACTGCTCACTGCACTGATCCACATGATCCCGCAAATTGCGAATCACCTGCTCGTGATCTTCCCCCAGATTAGCTACCATCCCTGTTGCTAAGGGGACATCTCCGCTATGTTCTTTGAGACTAGCAATCTGGAGAAATCCCTCCATCGTACCTACTGGAAAACCGCCCAAAGCCCGAATTCGTTCTGCTAAAGCATCAATATTTTCAGTTAGCTTTTGATAATGTTCTTCCCAAAGTTGATGCAAACTGCGGAACTGAGGTCCGACAACATCCCAATGATACTTTTTGGTTTTTACGAGTAAAACGTAGGCATCTGCTAAATCTTGATTCAACAGATTCATCACACCTTGACGTTGCTCTTCTGTCAAACCAATATTAATTTTACGCATTGTTTTCCATCCTTAAGCGAACCTATGTATAAATTCTCGATAATCTAGGCATCATAAACATCGCCCAGAGGAAAGATCATCTCAGCATAATTAATTACAACCTTAGTTAGTTTTATCTGTGTCTTCTAACCGATATAGCCAATCAAAGAGTACTGAGTTATTTACCTGCAAATATTTCTGAACTTAACCTGATGCTAGCGATTTCTTAATCTAAGCAATATAACTTGACAGAGTGTAGCCAAATTAATACTGAAAATAAATTATGCTTTCTCGAAAATTGCATACTTGAATTGCTCTTCTTAATTACCAACTATGTAAAGCCTGCGAGCATAGCATCGTTACGAATTATCGGTAAGTATTTACTTCAGGAGTAACATCATGGGATCTACCAGTACGATTCGATTTTCTCAGTTCAATGCTTCCCTGAACCGCAACGCTGATGGTCAATTAGTGAGCGATTTATCCACTCCTAATAATCCTCAAGCTCAAGCGGTTGCCGAAATAATTCAGCGCAATCAACCAGATGTGCTACTGATTAATGAGTTTGATTACTGGGAAGAAAATCCCACAGCAGCTGTTCAATTATTCCTACAAAATTATCTAGCTGTCAGTCAAAACAGTGCAACTCCTGTTGAGTATCCCTACTTTTACATTGCACCCTCTAATACAGGTATTTCTTCAGGGTTTGATTTAGATAACAATGGCACAGTAGTTACTACCCCAGGCGCACCGGGATATGGTAATGATGCCTTTGGCTTTGGAAATTACCCTGGTCAGTTTGGGATGTTGTTGTTATCCAAATATCCCATTGATACTGCCAATGTTCGCACCTTCCAAAACTTTCTCTGGAAGGATATGCCGGATTCTTTGCTATCTACGAGCGCTCTTCCTGATTCTGACACTCCTTGGTACTCAGCCGAGGAACAAGAAGTTTTGCGTCTCTCTTCCAAGAGTCATTGGGATATCCCAATTCAAGTCAACGGCGAAATCATTCACGTCCTAGCCAGTCATCCCACACCCCCTGTATTTGATGGAACCGAAGACCGCAACGGTAAACGCAACCATGACGAAATTCGCCTCTGGGCAGACTATATCAGCCCTGGAAAAGGCAATTATATCTATGATGATCAGGGTCAACTGGGTGGTTTAAATCCTGGTTCCCGCTTTGTAATTATGGGCGACCAAAACGCCGATCCTCTTGATGGGGACAGTTTTGATCGTGCTATCCTTCAGCTATTACAGAACCCTGCTATCAATACCAATTCCATTCCCAGCAGTCTTGGTGCTATCCAACAGTCAGCTTTACAAGGTGGTGCTAACCTCAATCACGGAGGTAATTCGGCTTTTGACACCGCAGACTTTGCTGATGGAAACCCTGGTAATCTGCGGGCTGACTATGTGCTACCTTCGGCTGATTTACAAATTGTTAATTCAGCAGTTTTCTGGCCTCTGAATACAGACCCAAATTTCTCCTTAGTCGGGACTTTTCCTTTCCCTAGTTCTGACCATCGTTTAGTGTGGGTAGATGTGCAGACTGGCGCAACTCAAGCAGGTAAAACCATCCCGGAACTCAGATTTGAAGGACAAACTACTTTTACGACAGGCTTTATTCCCACTGGTGAAGCGGGAACGGTGAATGGTGTAGCCACGCCAATGGGAGGTTTGTCTGGTGTGACTTACGATCGCACAAATAATGTTTATTACTCTATCTCAGATGATCGCTCGCAAAATGGCCCGGCACGTTTCTATACCTTTACTCTTGACCAGGCGACATCTGGGGTAACCTTTACTAATATCACTCCCCTGAAAGATATTAACGGTAATTTCTTTGCTGCCCTCACTGTTGACCCTGAAGGTATTGCGTTGACTAAAGATGGGACGATTTTTGTTGCTTCGGAGGGTGAAGCTAATATTAATGCAGGTCGTGTGAGTGATCCCTTCATTAAAGAGTTTTCCTTAACTGGGGAAGAATTGCGTTCTTTACCTGTACCGAGTAAGTTTTTACCAGTCGTTGCAGATACCAACGGCGATCGCATAATCAATGCTGGTGATACCCAAATCTTTGGGGTGCGGAATAATTTAGCCTTTGAAAGTCTGACTATCACACCAGACCAAAAGACTTTATACACCGCCACAGAAAACGCCCTAATTCAAGACGGTGAACGGGCTTCAGTTCTCAGTAGTAGTCCTTCCCGGATTTTGCAATACAATTTATTTTCTGGACAGCCACAAAAGGAATATCTCTATATCACTGACCCAGTAGCTGTACCACCAGTACCAGAAACCGGCTTCAGTGACAATGGTTTAGTAGATTTATTGGCTATCGATAATCGTGGCACTTTACTAGCATTAGAACGTTCTTTTACTGTCGGTGTCGGTAACACGATTAAAGTCTACGAAATCAGCCTCCAAGGTGCAACTGATATTAGCTTCTACGATGCCCTTAATGATTTAAGTCCTGAACAATTAGCAGCTATTCAACCCGCCCAAAAGCGTTTGCTGTTAAATCTCGATGATTTAAATTTAGACACTGGACTAGATAATGTTGAAGGTTTAGCCTTTGGCCCCACACTTGCAGATGGTCGTCAGTCCATTGTGTTGGTGAGTGATAACAACTTCAGTGCAACTCAATTCACCCAAATTTTGACTTTAAGTGCAGACCTCATCCCCACGGCTACACCCAGAGTTGAAACCCGTCCCGACCTGTTTAACGATGAAGATCCAGCGCAGTCTGTTGTGGATCAAAATGCTGATGCTGATGACCCAGCAATTTATGTGAATGCCGTCAATTCTGCTGATAGTTTGGTATTGACCGCAGTGAAGAATGCTGGACTGCGAATTTATGACTTGTCTGGTAATTTATTGCAGACAGTCAACCCTGGTGGGATTCGTTACAACAACATTGACCTGCAATACAGCTTTAATTTAGGTGGGGAATCTGTTGATATTGCTGTTGCAAGCGATCGCCAAAACGACACACTGGTATTCTTCAAAATCAACCCCAATGGTAACGCTGACGGTGAATACTTAGAAGATATTACCGACAGCAGTATTGGCACTCTCTTCCAAGCTGCACCCTTTGCCCCACCTTACTCGACGGACGAACGCAGCGCTTACGGACTAGCCCTGTACCGTAGTCCCATCACCAATGATTACTACGTCTTCGCCAATCGTGCTGACACTGGAGATATTGCCCAGTACAAACTGATTGATACAGGTAACGGCAAAATTGGGGTAGAACGAGTCCGGCAGTTCACCATACCCACCAGAGCCGGATTTGACCCCCAAACTGAGGGTGTGGTGGTAGACCAAGAAACAGGCTTCCTTTACATCGGTCAAGAAAATATCGGCATCTGGAAATTCCAAGCCGAACCCAATGGTGGCACCATCGGCACACTCATCGATCAGGTTAAAGAATTAGGTGGTAGCAATCTCACCCCCGACGTAGAAGGACTGACTATCTACTACGGTGCTAACGGTACAGGCTACCTACTGGCATCCAGTCAAGGAGATAACACCTTTGCTGTCTATAACCGCCAAGGAAATAACGAATACTTAGGACGCTTTGCTGTTGGTAACAATGGCGCAATTGACAGCGTGCAAGAATCCGACGGTGCCGATGTGATTAACGTATCCTTGGGTGCTAACTTCCCATACGGTTTGTTTGTTACCCAGGATGGAAATAACGACCCCACCAAACTTGTTGAAGATGACGGCGAACTAGAAAACGTCAACGCCAACTTTAAGTTTGTCCCTTGGGAAAACATTGCTGGTACTTTCCCCAATCCACTCAATATCGACACCACCGCTTACGACCCGCGTAATCCTATGGCACAACCCAGACTCACTAACTACGACTTTGAAAACCTACCCACATTAGGCACAACCAACACCGGAGACGATATTCTCCTTGGTGGTTTCTCAGGATTATACTTCCAAGGAAAGGCAGCCAACGGCAACCTGAAGTTTGTCACCCATACAGACCGTGGTCCCAATGGCGAACCCACAGGTTTCAACAGACCATTTTTCTTGCCCGATTTCCAACCAGAAGTTATCAGCTTTGAACTCAACCAGTTCACAGGGCAAATTACCATTACCAAACGCACTGGGCTATTTCGCCAAGATGGTACAACTCCCTTAACTGGATTGCCTAACTTACAAGCTGGGGTTGGTGGTCTGGCGTACACTGATGAAATTGGTGTGGATTTAGACAATAATTCCCTAGCTAATGATCCTTTTGGTGCTGACTTAGAGGGAATTGTCGTCGCATCAAATGGTGATTATTGGATGGTGGATGAATACCGTCCGGCAATTTACCACTTTGACAGCAACGGTAAACTCATTGACCGCTTTATTCCCCAAGGCACTGCTACCTCACCCGACCCAAATCAACCAGTCGGCACTTTTGGGACTGAGGTATTACCAGAAGTTTATGCCCAACGCCGCAATAACCGGGGTTTTGAAGCCGTGGCATTGGAAGGTAATAAACTTTACGCTTTTATTCAAAGTGCAATTGATAATCCTGATGTCAGCAATGATGCCACGTCCAGAAATTCTCGGAATTTAAGAATTTTGGAATTTGATGTGATCTCCAAAACTGTCACGGGAGAGTATTTGTATCTGCTTGATGATATTACAGACAGTGGTAAAGCCAGAACAGACAAAATTGGCGATGCTGTTTCACTAGGTCATGGGAAGTTTGCTGTAGTTGAACGAGATGACCGGTCTGGTGCAGATGCTAACAAACTGATTTACGAGATTGATTTAGCCGCCGCCACCAATATTAATAACTTGACTTTGCCAGATGGTAAGACTATTGAACAACTCTCCCCGGCTGAGTTAGCTGCTGCCAATATTACTCCTGTAACTAAAGCCCTAATTGCCAATGCAGCGCAGTTGGGTTACACGGGGGTGGAAAAATTAGAAGGTCTGGCATTGATAGCACCCAATACTCTAGCCTTATTGAACGATAACGATTTTGGTGTAGGTGGACCGACTCCTGCAAGACTGGGGATTCTGGAGTTACCCAATAATTTGACAACCACACCCCAAGTTACACTTGTAGGTTTTGCTTCCCTCCCGGCTGATACTTTTGCTGAAGGGCCACCATCGGGTAATGCCATTACAGGTAATACCAACGGACGAGATGTACCCTTTGCCCAACCGCCGATTCAAGGATTTAGTTCCGTCCAGGTTGCTGATGATAATTCCTTTTGGTTCCTGTCTGATAATGGGTTTGGGAACAAGGCTAATAGTCCTGATTACTTGCTGCGGATTTATCGCGTTGACCCCAGTTTCCGGGGTGCAGAGAGTGGTGATGGTAGCGTCAATGTTTTGGACTTTGTGCAACTATCCGACCCTGACAATAAAATTCCCTTCGAGATTATCAATGAGAATACAACTGAGCGTTTATTAACCGGTTCAGATTTCGATCCTGAGTCTCTGGTAGTTGCAGCCGATGGTAGTTTCTGGATTGGCGAGGAATTTGGCCCTTACCTGTTACATTTCGATGCCAGTGGTAAGCTGATAGAGGCTCCCATTTCCACACCAAATTATGTCAGTTTAAATACTTTGGATGGTCAACCACCGATTGTGATTGGACATCGGGGAGCCAGTGGGGAATTACCAGAGCATACTTTGGGCGCTTACAAATTGGCAATTGAACGCGGTGCTGATTTTATCGAGCCTGATTTAGTTGCTACTAAGGATGGCGTATTAATTGCCCGTCACGAACCGAATATTATCAATACTACTGATGTCGCCTCTCGTCCAGAATTTAGCGATCGCTTCACCACTAAAATGGTCGATGGCGTAGCTGAATCAGGCTTTTTTGTTTCTGACTTCACTTTGGCGGAAATCAAGACACTCCGGGCGATTATGCCCCAAGGTTTCCGTACCCAAGTGTTTAACGGTCTGTACGAAATTCCTACCTTTGAGGAAATCATTGAGTTAGTTCAGCAAATAGAAGCTGATACAGGCAAGAAAATCGGCATTTACCCAGAAACCAAGCATCCCACTTTCCACGATGACCTGGGTTTGTCTCTGGAAGAACCCCTGTTAGCAACATTAGAAGCCACTGGTTTCACTGACCCCAGTCGGATTTATATCCAATCCTTTGAAGTCGCCAACCTCAAAGAACTGAGTCAACTTACTGACATTCCCCTAGTTCAGTTATTTGATGCCATTGATATCAATCTGGATGGTTCGTTGATTGAAACTCGCCCTTACGACTTCGTAGTGAGTGGCGACGACCGCACCTATGCCGACCTGCGGACAGCAGACGGTTTAACAGAAATTGCTACCTACGCCTCTGGTATTGGTCCCTGGAAACGGATGATTAGATCCGTGCAAGGTGTGGATGCCAATGGTGATGGTCAAGCCGATGATGTCAATGGTGATGGCGTTGTTAACGATGCTGATAAAAACCTCACTGCACCCACAACACTGGTGCAAGATGCCCATACAGCAGGGTTGCTGGTATATCCTTATACCTTTCGCAATGAAGGGCGTTTCTTAGCGGCAGACTACAACGGCAATCCAGTTTTAGAGTACATAGATTTCATTAATTTAGGTGTTGATGGCTACTTTACAGACTTTCCTGGAACAGGCGATCGCGTCCGTGATCAATTAACTGGGCAGTTTGTCATCTCTCCTGATAACCCGGCGCTAATTCCCCCTGAGTTTGCCACCTTAGATGGTTCTGCACCTTTGGTAATTGGACACCGAGGCGCTAGTGGTTCCCGTCCAGAACATACCTTAGAAGCATACAAATTAGCGATCGCAGATGGGGCTGATTTCATTGAACCTGATTTGGTAGCTACGAAAGATGGATACTTAATCGCGCGTCATGAAAATGCCTTAGCCATCCTCAATGCTGATGGTTCAGTGAATCGAACTGACACCAGTACTGATGTTAACGAACGTCCAGAATTTGCAGACCGTTTCACTACCAAAGTTATTGATAATCGCACTATCAGGGGTTGGTTTAGCGAAGACTTCACCCTAGCAGAAATCAAAACTCTCAATTCCATTGAACGTCTGCCAGACTTACGGGGAACCAATTTCGATGGTGATGGGCTGAAAGTTCCCACCCTGCAAGAAATCATTGATTTGGTCAAACAGGTAGAAGCGGAAACCGGGCGCAAAATTGGCATTTATCCTGAAACCAAGCACCCCACCTTCTTTGCATCTGAAGGCACACTTTTAGATGGTTCACCCATCAACATCAACTTAGGTCAGGTACTCGTTGACACCTTAGTTGCCCAAAACTTCACCCACCCCGACCGAGTATTTATTCAGTCATTCGAGGTAGGCAATCTCCAGGAACTAAAACAGTCCATCATGCCAGCCGCCGACATTGATATCCCCCTCGTTCAACTGCTGGGTGGTGCTAATGCTAGACCTTATGACTTTATAGTCAGTGGCGACTCCCGCACCTACGGCGACCTGACCCAGCCTACAGAATTAGCGATCATTGCCACCTACGCCGCCGGTATTGGCCCCAACAAGCGGCTGATTGTCCCGGCTGGTGCAGGTGGTGTCCTCCAAGCACCAACGACATTGGTACAAGATGCCCATGCAGTAGGTTTACTCTTACACCCCTACACCTTCCGCAACGAAGACATCTTCCTTGCACCCAACTACAACGGCGACCCGAAACTAGAATATCAACAGTTCATAGACTTAGGCGTTGATGGTTTCTTCTCTGACTTCCCAGGTACAGGTAGCTTAGTCATTGACCAATTATTGGGTGATCCAGTTTTCGCGAATTTGGGGCGTTCACGCGGATTTGAAGGCATGGCTATCAGCCTGGATAAGAAAACCATCTATCCCATGTTAGAAGGGACTGTTTTGGGTGATCCCGCTAATTCCTTACGCATCTATGAATTTGATGTGGAATCCAAACAGTACCAGGGTTTAGCTGGCTACTACCGCATGGAACAACCCAATCACGCCATTGGTGCATTAACGGTCATCAATGAAAATGAATTTTTGGTCATTGAACGAGACAATAATCAAGGTGCATCTGCCCAGTTCAAGAAGATATTCAAGATTGATTTATCTCAACAAGATGCCAATGGCTTTGTCGCCAAAGAGGAAATCGTTGATTTACTCAATATTAGTGACCCCAATGATTTAAATGGAGACGGTGAAACTACCTTTACCTTCCCCTTCGTGACGATTGAAGCTGTAGTAGTAATTGATGAAAACACACTCCTACTAGCTAACGATAATAATTATCCCTTCTCAGTCGGCAGACCACCTGCGATCGACAACAACGAAATCATTCTCTTAGGTTTAGATAAGCCGCTTAATTTGGGTACTCCTGTAGTCAGCATTGTCGCCCCGGTTCCCGATGCAGCAGAACAAGGCAATCAACCAGGAGTATTCCGCATTTCCCGCGTTGGTAACACCAGTAAATCCCTGACAGTTAACTACACAATCGAAGGTACTTCTACTAATGGCGTTGATTACAACAACCTCACTAGCGTTGCGACTATCGCCGCAGGTCAAACCTTCGTCGATGTTACAGTTATTCCCGTAAATGATAGTTTAGTGGAGGGTGATCAAACTGTAATCCTCAAACTTGTGGATCAAGCTGAATACGTTCTAGATATATCCAACACTGCCACTGTCACCATTGCGGACAATGATGTACCACTGGTGAATAATCCTGGTAGCGATACCTTTACCATTCGCGGTAGCAGTGACACCGTACAACTCCAAGTTAGTCTCACCAGAACCAAACCAAATCAGGAGAATGAACTGGGTGTATTTACAGTGGATGATGCTGAAGGTAGAATCAACGGTATTGCGCCAGGGGAAGCAGGTTATGCCGAAGCTGCATTAGAACGGGCGCAAGCAATTTTCTCGGCTGTGCATAGATTACCGACTGGCTTTAGTCGGGACAATATCACCCGCTTAGTACAATTCAACTCAGGCGATAATCTGAGATTCTATGTAGTGCCGAATGGGACAACAGATGAAGTCCAGGCTGGAGTTATCCCCATCACAGATGTACTATTTGCTGATGCTTCAACCCAAACAATTACTAATTTGGGCAACGATGAATTTTCCTTAGCTTGGAAGGTAAAACCTTTGAGAAGCGCCACTTACCAGGATTTCGAGGTGAGGATTCAAACTACTGAGCAACCATTACCTTTAGGTACAGGTTTACAAAGTGGATTACAATCTGAGTTGATTGATTTACGCGGGATTACCCAATCTGTACAAGCTCAATTTGTGGTTAACAGAGATGCAGCCTTGAACAACTACGTCAGCTTCTATCGGGTAACTGATGAAAATGGCGGTATTGATATCAATGGCGATCGCAACGCAGATATTCTTCCCGGAGAAGCTGGTTACACCCAAGCCGCCGTTAATGCACGTATTCCAGGTATTGACCTCACCACCAATAACCGTCGCACAACAACTTACACAGCAACTTTAGAACCTGGTTATATCTTGGCACCATTCATTATTGCTGATGGCAGACCAGAAAACATGAGCGATCGCCCTGTTTATTTCCCATTCTTAGGCGCTAATTCCACACAGGTAGATCACATTACCATGTTAGGAAATAACGTCTTTGGCTTTGAAGATTTACAACGTGGTGGCAAAGACTTTAACGATATGATTGTTCGCGTTAATTTGACTGTTGGCTAAGTTACGGTTTACTGCATAAACAATAATCAGAGTCAATACCAAGTAGGTGTGGCTCTGATTTTTTTTAGATGGGATAGATAGGAGCGATCCGGTGGCTGAAATGCTAAGGTTAATTTCTTGTTAAGAGGAGACGATATATGCTCAAAGTCATTTTTATCGCTATGGAGTTACATTAATCCTCAAGGAAAAACTCCAGGCAAAGAGTTATGTGATGTATTAATAGTATGCGATCCTCACGTAATTGTAATAAGTGTTAAAGACATTCAACTTAAAAATACAGATGACCCCAGGGTTGATTGGAAACGCTGGCAACGAAAAGCTATTGAAGATTCAATAAAACAGATTAAAGGTGCTATCCGATGGCTTGATAAATCAGATTATGTGGTTCCGAAAGATGGATCTCAGGGTTTAAAGCTGCCATTAGCGAGTGAAAGAATATATCACCGCGTGGCAGTTGCTTTTGGTGGCAAAAGAGAAGTTCCCATTAGTTCTCCTCTTGAGGATGATGAGTTCTACCATATCTTAGATGAACAATCAGTTTTTCTGCTTCTTCGTCATTTAGATACCATAAGTGATTTTGTCAATTACTTAATTGACAAAGAGGCGTTTCTGTCTAAGAGGATGTTTGAAAAGTCCGAGAAGGTATAATTTGACCTTCCGATTGGGCTTAATTAAGACGATAAATCAAGGTTTTAGCCCTTACCGAGATACTTCGTTGTGCCAACAGTGAGGTCAAGCGACCCTTTTCAAACAACCTCTAACACCTCAATTATCATCAATGGTGGTGAGGAAAACCTGCTTGCAATTTACTTGCATAATGGACGCCAGTTTGTCTTAGAAGCAGACATTATGATCCTTGAAGATGATCTTTGGGCAGGAATAAGCAACAAACCTGAGTTCAAGGCAAAATTGCAGAGAGACAGTGAAAGTTACGTCTGGGATCGATTGATTGAAGTCTTGTTTCAAGGTGGATTCGACGGGGAGAACTGGCTCGGTCCAGATATGTCTGAGTCTGAACTAGCCATTCGTGTTCTTGTTAAAGAAAATCGGTTTTCCAGGAGGATGCTAGCTGCTGCTTTCAAAGATTTTCTTGAACTCAGCAAGATGGGGCGAGTACGTTCGCGGTGTGTGCAATCAATGAGCGCTGTTGGATACGTTTTCTTTGCTTATGACAGTGACAGTACACTTGAAGAACGAAAAAGTGAGCTTCTCGCTAGATGTTTTGCTTCGCTTTGTCAATTCCATGAGTGTTTTACAGTGATTGGTGTTGGTGTAAATGTTCCAGGACAGAAACCAACAGATGGGTATTCAAGTGATCTAGTCCTGTTACAGACACGAAACAATCAATGGTCAGAGGAGGATTTAAGGCAAGCGAAATACTGTAGAGATGAACTAGGCTTTTTCAAGAGTCCTAATAAAACGCATATTCACGAAGATGAGTATCCTATACTAGAGAATACTGATCAGACCTAAAAATCCCAATGCACCGGAACAAAGTTAGTGCGATCGCAAATCTTGTAGGGTGCGTTAGCGGCAGCGTAACGCACCACGCCACAGTTAAATTCTTCTACAAATCCCAAATAATATGCGTTATAAATCGATGAATCGTTGCAAATTGCCAATCCTACGGAGTCAGACATAATTGATATCGCACAGGATTATAATGAATGAAGAAAGTTGAGAACAAAATCGAAGACGAATTACGTCCTAAGTACGACTTCGCCCAAATGAAGGGGGGGCCCATTCTCTATTCCTCACGCAGTTTGAAGAACTTCTCACGCAGGTTGAGCATTTGCGTCAAAAGTATCCCCAAGACTACAAGAAGAAAAACGCCACAAAACGTCTAGCTGCGATGGGCTACGCCCCGCCTTTGGCGATCGCAAAGTTGGCATTTGATGTTATTCCTCAAGATCCCACACGTACTGATTATCGTCATGGCACTACACTGGGAGATGATTACAAGCACTGGTTTAGAGCTAAATTTTTTCAGCAGTACCGACTGTTTTTTCGATATCACCAAGAGAGCAAAATTATCGTCTTCGCCTGGGTTAACGATGAAAACTCTAAGCGAGCCTATGACAGTAATACAGACGCTTATCGAGTTTTTATGAAAATGCTGGAAAGTGGTCATCCTCCAGACAATTGGAATGACTTACTTCAAGAGGCAAAAGATGAAACTAATCGTTTAAACAGAGTAATCAACGTAGAAATATAGATAGACGATGTAAGTTTAAGGCTTTGCGATTTGGAGAGCGGCGATCGCACATCTTCCAAAAGCAGCCTGACTAGCATCGAAAAGAGTGCCTATATTCCCTAAAGATATTATGTATTTATCTATACAAATTTACTTGTACTAGACCGAAAAAGTATGATATACCTGCACTATAGGTAAAAGTAACCAGAAAATAACCTATTATTCAAATTTTTCCAGTATGATTTTGAAGACTATTGTTAATAAAAAAATATGACAGCAGTTCTAGAATCAGGCAATATATGGCAACAAGCGGCTACTAATCTTAATCAGTCAACGACCGCAGAAATTTTGCAATTGCTGGAGAAATACCAAATGCTGCCAGCGCTGATCAAAGAAATGGTACTTGACCAAGCGATCGCACCAATTTCATCAACACCAAAAGAAGATAAAATTGCCTATGAAAAGTTAGCCCAACATTATCAAATTACCTCTGAAGATGCGCGTCAGCGTTGGCTAGAGCAAAATAATCTGAGTGTAGAACAATTTGTAGCGATCGCCATCCGCCAATTTAAAATAGAAAAATTCAAGCAGATCACTTGGGGAAACGATTTAGAATCTTATTTTTCACAGCGCAAACCCCAACTAGATCGAGTAGTTTATTCTCTGATCAGAACTAATGACATTGGTATTGCTCAAGAAATCTATTTTCGCCTCCAAGCAGGAGAACAAACCTTCGCCGAATTAGCACGAGAATATTCTCAAGGTCCCGAAGCACAGACAAATGGTTTAATTGGCCCCGTAGAATTGCAAACTATCCATCCAGCATTAGCAAAGATGTTAGCTACGAGCCAGCCAAAGCAACTCTTACCACCAACGCAATTAGAAAACTGGATAGTCATAGTCCGCCTAGAAAAATTGTTGCTCACACAGTTAGATAATTCACTGCGTCAGCGATTGCTGAATGAACTTTTTCATACTTGGCTACAAGCACAAATGACAGCACCAAATAGCCAAATTCAGCAACTAGATCATGCCAAAGTGAAAATATCAGCCTAAACTTTAGGTTGCAATTATGACTACACATCTATATATACTGATCAAGAAATGACTTATATTGCAAATTCCTTTCAAGAATTCATTTCCAATCTAGAAGGCTTTGAGCATCTACCTACCGAAGAGATAACTCATCTCTCCCAACAACTACAAGCTTTGCGCTACCGTATAGGACAAAAAATCATTGGTAAAGAAAAACTCAGCGAACAAATTACCATTCTTTACGAAGGAAAAGTCCGGTTGTTGGGATATCATCCCCAAACGCAAACACCCACGACATTAAAATTATTGCAACCAGGCGCAATCATCGGTGAGATTAGTCTACTACGCGAAGTTGCCTGTGAAACAGCGATCGCATCCACCGAAGTCATCTGTCTGAGCTTAAGTAAAACCGAATATTTGCGCCTCCTGGCTTCCTACCCAGACTTTGCCAACATCCGCTTAAACCGCAGTCATTTAATAGAAGTATTTGATGTTCTCAGTTCACAAGTAGAAAAACAAGCCAACGCACTGCTTAATTTCACAGAACTAGCAGAACAAGCCTTATCCAGAGCCAAAATACATTACCTCAATCCAGGAACCACCCCAGTCATCCAACTAGATAGAGAAAATATCTGGTTTGTCAGTAGCGGTAATTCAGTCACAAATTTCGCTCCAGGTTCCCGCTTAGAATTAACCAACACACTCGAAATTAAAGCAACAAATCGCGCGCGCTTAATAGGTTTATATCCTGCGGACTTATCATTTTTAGATCCTGATCAGGCGCAGTTTCCTCTAAATCTTACCCAAGCAACTATCACCAATGATCTAGAGATTCCCTACGCATCTGACCAAGAAATTCCCCAGCCCGACGAACCATCTTCAAAGAAAGCTCAACAAAAACGTCAAAATTACCCATTTGTTAGCGGTAAAGGCGAATTAAATACCACCCTCGCCTGTTTCCAAATGCTCTCGAAACACCTAGAAATTCCCCCCCGCCGGGAAGTGATTCGTCGCATCTTAACTGAACAAATCAAACGCCAAGGTAACATCTCCTTTCCAGATTGTGCTAACGTAGCCCAATTCATCGGACTCAAATCCCAGCTACTAGACTTACCTGTGGCAGCCATTACCCGCATTCCTACACCAGCACTAATTTATTATGGTGATAGTTATGCTGTTTTATATGAAATCAACCCCCATACAATTGTTGCAGGTGTACCATCCCAAGGAATTATCACTTGTAAACCTGCTGAATTTGTCGCCAAATTAGATATTGACGAAAATAACTTACCTCCCCAAGTAAAAGTTTTATTACTTGCTGCTACTAAAGAAACACCCCAAGAACGCTTTGGTATTCAATGGTTTATTCCTTATCTCTCAAAATATCGACGAGTTCTCATAGAAGTATTTATTGCTTCATTTTTTGTCCAGTTAGCCCAATTAGCTAATCCCCTTGTCATTCAGTTAATTATTGACAAAGTTATCGTTCAAAATAGCATTAGTACCCTAAATGTTTTAGGAGTTTTGCTCTTAGTAGTCGGCATATTTGAAGCCTTATTAACCACATTAAGAACCTACTTATTTGTCGATACAACCAACCGCATTGATATGGGTTTGGGGTCAGAAATTATCGACCACTTACTACGTCTACCACTGCGCTATTTTGAACGCCGACCTGTAGGTGAACTAGCCACTCGCGTCAACGAATTAGAGAATATTCGCCAGTTTCTCACTGGTACTGCCTTAACAGTCGTATTAGATGCCGTATTTTCGATAATTTATATTATCGTCATGCTGTTTTATAGTTGGCAATTAACTTTAGTAGGTTTAGGAACAATACCGATATTTATTATTCTCACCTTAATTGCTTCCCCCACAATTAGCAAACAGTTACGTACCAAAGCTGAACGCAACTCCCAGACTCAATCATATTTAGTTGAGGTAATGACAGGTATTCAAACAGTAAAAGCGCAAAATATTGAACTCCAATCGCGTTTTTCCTGGCAAAAGCGTTATGCGCGGTATGTAGCGGCTGGTTTTCAAACCGTGATTACTTCCACACTCGCTAATTCTACCAGTAGTTTTCTCAATAAACTCAGTGCATTGCTAGTGTTGTGGTTAGGTTCTTATTTAGTTCTGCAAGGAGAATTAACCCTGGGAGAATTAATCGCTTTTAGAATTATCTCAGGTTACGTCACTGGCCCCATATTACGATTAGCGCAACTTTGGCAAAGTTTCCAAGAAACGGCTTTATCCCTGGAACGTTTAAGCGATATTGTCGATACACCACAAGAAGGTGAAGAAGACCGCGACAATATTCCCTTACCCGCAATATCTGGAGGTGTGAAATTTGAAAATGTTTCCTTCCGATTTGCGACCAGCGGCCCCTTACAACTTTCTAACGTTAATCTCGAAATTCCATCGGGAAAATTTATTGGGATTGTCGGACAAAGTGGTTCGGGTAAAAGTACATTAATGAAATTACTGCTGAGATTGTACGAAGTGGAATCAGGCAGAATTTTAATTGATAATTACGATATTTCCAAAGTGGAACTTTACTCGCTGCGGCGACAGGTGGGTGTAGTTCCCCAAGAAACACTCTTGTTTGATGGAACTGTTCAGGAAAATATTGCTTTAACGAACCCTGATTCCACAACTGACGAAATTATTGCAGCCGCTCGCATTGCTGTGGCTCACGATTTTATTATGTCCTTACCCAACGGATACAATACACGGGTAGGAGAACGGGGTGCGGGACTTTCAGGCGGACAAAGACAAAGAATAGCCATAGCTCGTTCTATTTTACAACGACCACAACTATTAGTTTTAGACGAAGCCACAAGCGCCCTAGACTATCCCACAGAGCGACAAGTTTGTTTAAATTTAGCTCAAGCCTTTCAAGGTAACACAGTCTTTTTTATTACCCACCGCCTCACCACTGTTAGCCATGCAGATATGATTGTCGTCATGGATAATGGCAGAGTTATAGAACAAGGAAGTCATCAAGAATTAATGGCTGCTAAAGGTCATTATTTCTATCTTTATCAGCAACAAGAAGTCAATGTTTAACTCTATTAATAATTTTTTCCCCAAAAAATCAAATTGTATGACCAATATAGCGGTATCCACTTGAATGAAGTCTTAGGGGATTGGCGTTCAAGTATGTCACTCAACCGAGAACCGCTATAGTTCCTTCCAAAATCTAAAATCCAAAATCTAAAATCCAAAATTGTATGATTCAACTTAATGGCAATAGCAACGGTCATAATGGCAACGGTAAGGCAAAAAACGGTGTCAAACCAGATTCGCGGGTACTCACATCTTTAGCTAAGGCTCCTCATCAGCCTTTGACAAATGCCGACTATACTAATTTTGAACAATCAGTCGTGTTACGCCAATCTCCAATTTGGTCACGCACAATTATGATGACCTTAATCGGGTTAGCTTGCTTTGGAATTCTTTGGGCGTATTTCGCTAAAATTGAGCAAGTAGTCCCGGCGACAGGACAACTCAAGCCAGAAGGAACAGTCAAAGAAGTGCAAGCTCCTGTGAATGGAGTCGTCAAAACTGTTCATGTCAAAAATGGAGTAAAAGTCAAGCCAGGTGACTTGCTCCTCACCTTTGAAACCGTTGCGACAGTTGCTGAATTAGATTCTTTAAAAAAGGTTCGCACGGCGTTAATGGCAGAAAACCAAATTTATCGGCAGTTAATGGCAACTAGTTATACCACAGCAACTGAATTAGAATTTTCAGGTGGTAAATTACCAGTAAATGCCGAATTTCTTTTGAAAAGTAGGACAGCGTTAATTAAAGAAAATGAATTGTTACGTGCCGAATTGAGCAACTTAAATACAGTTGCAGGTTTAGGAGTTGATGAACAAAAACGTCTCCAATTTGCTCAAAGAGAATTTGATTCTCGTTCTGCTGGAAGACAGTTAGAAGTAGAGAAAACGAAGAAAGAACTTGCTCAAATACAAGTAAAAAAGAATAATACTAAATCTAGTTTAGCTATTCAGCAGGGTATTTTAGATAAAATTAAAGTCCTTGCAGAGGAAGGTGGTATTTCTCAGCTTCAGTATCTGAATCAGCAACAAGAAGTGCAAACCCTCACAGCCGAAATAGCGCAATTAGATGAAGAACAGCAACGTCTACAGTTTGGAATTCAGCAAGGACAGCAGGAACATAAAAATACTGTGGCTGCTTCTGGTAAAAATGTCTTAGAAAAAATAGCTGATAATAAAAAACGAATTGCGGAAATTGATAGCCAATTCATGAGAATTGTGCTAAGTAATGAACAAACCTTGGCAGATTTAAATAGTAAAATTTCTCAAGCCAAGTTAAACTTTGAATATCAAGAACTGCGCGCTCCTGTGGCGGGAACAATTTTTGACTTACAAGCAAAAAACCCTGGTTTTGTCGCCAATGCTAGTCAAATAGTCTTACAAATTGTCCCTGATGATAAGTTTATGGCTGAGGTTTTTATTACCAATAAAGATATTGGTTTTGTGCGGGAAGGAATGCATACTGATGTGAGAATTGATTCTTTTCCTTTCAGCCAGTTTGGGGATATTAAAGGAAAAGTAATTAGTATAGGTTCTGATGCCTTACCACCAGATGAAACATATAAATTTTATAGATTTCCCGCAACAATTAGTTTGGATAAACAATATTTAGATATTAATGGTAGAAATATCTCTTTACAGTCAGGAATGTCTATTGCCGCGAATATTAAGGTACGTGAAGAACGTACAGTTATGAGTCTATTTACGGAAATGTTTACTAAGCAAGTTGATAGTCTCAAAGAAGTCCGTTAATTAAACTCAAATTTTCTTGTGGGATGGGTATCCCCACCATAGGTGTCAAGTTAACGCATCAGCCCAGATGTCAAGTGACCTAGCAGCCGTTCGTCGGTGTCGTTGGCGAACGGCTTTGACCAGACCCATAGAACGATAATGTTCCACAAGCCAAGGAATAAGTTGTAACTCCCGGTTAAGTAAAAGTGCGCGGTTAAAAAAATATAAACTGCGGAACACCATTTCGATAGAGATACATTCTAAAGGTTGCTGTAAAGCGATCGCTATATCTACACACAAGTCATTGAGAACAGCGTAAAAAATCCACGTAGCATAGATTTGCATCTGCACACCATTAGTGCTGCCTACCCACAAATAAGACAAGCCTAACAACCGCTTGGTCAATAAAAATGCGTCTTCAATGCGCGAGCGCAGGCTCCGGTCTTTGTCTTTTGTCCCTTTGAGGTTCGCGAATGTCCCTGGACTGAGTAATTCAAATAGTCTGGTTTCTACCTCTTGATTGCTGGGGGCGGGTACACTCACCCGATGTCGAAAGTTTTGATTTCCTTGTTTTTTACGTGGTTTACTCATGGCTGTTCTCTATACCCTTGTGTTGAGCTTAACCATTGAGTTTTACCCTCTTGACATCAATCCATTTTTCTTAACTTGACAGCTATGGCAAGATGCCCACCCGTCCCGTAATCAGGGCGAGCATCTTTGCCAGCTCCACAATATGGATAATTTATTTCTGGGAAATCTTTTAATTAATGCGTGTTCATCTGTGGTTCCTATCTTCCTAAGCTCGACTTTATCCATTTTTTCGCAACGCATTGGTATCGCCGAAACCTTTGTGGGGTAGGTGTTATAATGGTTGGATTTCATCGAGAATCAGTGATAGGGAAAAAGTATTTGCCAAGAAGGCAGGGTTTTTGCCAGATAAGGAAACCGAGTTCTTAATTTTGGATAAAGTCTAGCTTAGAGGATGTTTGAAAAGTTTTGGGCGAATATAATTTGCTACTACACAAGCAAAGTCCACCTGCGTGGACTAATGACAAATTAACCCGCGCAGGCGGGTTTGGTCTGTGTAGCCGCGACTTTTAGTCGCCAAGTTAGTCATAAATTAGACTTTTCAAACAACCTATTAGACCCACGCATTCATGTTAAAGATTTGCCTTTTGCAAATAAATGTGCAATTCGGTTGTATAACTTTATCATCAAGGCTTTAAATGTCTTCAAGGTTTTTGAGTAGCTATCGCCAGCCTTGTGCCGGGAACTTTTCGCACCTTATCCATTACGGCTACCGCCACCCCCATATTTGCTTTTTCATCAGCATTAATCACTACTAATACATTTTGATTACTTCCCACTAAAGTACGTACTTTTTCTGTCAAAGCGTCAAAAGTGGTTGGTTGGCGATTTACGCTTACTTGTTCTTGTGAGTCTATTGTAACTGTAATTTTCTCTGGGGTTTCTGATTGCTGTCCACTGTTCGCTTTAGGTAAATTTACTGGCAGCCCTTCGGAATGAGTTAAAAACAAAGTTGAGAGAACAAAAAACGTCAAAAGAGAGAAAACTACATCAAGTAATGGCACAATGTTAATCTGTGCCGGAATATTAGGTTCTTTGGGTAAGTTCATAAGATTTTTCTGTTGGTTGAAAACGACGAAGGTAGCTTAGTTCTAAATGTCCACCATACTCCTCAATACGTTCTATTTCACCCTGGTATAATCCTCGAAAAATACTAGCAAATGTGAGTGTCATAATACCTACTAACAATCCGAATGCGGTAGCTATTAAATCTTCACTAATACCTGCCGTCAAACCAGCTTTATTGGTAGCAGCAAGATTACCAATATTTAAAGATGCAAAAGTTTTCATCAACCCAAATATTGTTCCCTGAAGACCAAGTAAAGGTGCAAGTCCAACAATTGTGTCAAAAATATGATTAAAACGCTTAAGTAACGATATCTCAACTTTGGCTTCAGTTTCCAATGCCAAACGAAACTCTTCTGGAGTCGGGTTCTCTAGTTCTAAAGTAAAAAGAAAAATGCG
This sequence comes from Nodularia sp. (in: cyanobacteria), assembly GCA_035638855.1. Classification (GTDB taxonomy): domain Bacteria; phylum Cyanobacteriota; class Cyanobacteriia; order Cyanobacteriales; family Nostocaceae; genus Nodularia. The sequence continues at coordinate 68,343 of DASQZD010000125.1, forward strand.
GGCTATAGGTAAATCAATATTTTTTCGTAGTTTCTCTATAGCATCAACTACATTATTTAAATTGTATAAATTTAAAACAGCTCGTGCTACACGCTGTTGACGGTTATAAATTTTCCACCAAAAGATTGTACGCTCGGCAGCGAAAGCTACTGACAAAATTGAGCATATAAGCAGAGGCCACATGACAACGCCACCTGCTTCAAAAAATTCACGCATTCTACTTAGTCCCATCTAGTTTCCCTAAATCCATATCACTAAAGAACAATTATTAATAAATACCACATAATGAGATATATTATCAAGAATTTCTTTCAAGTTACATATACTTAATTCGAGTACAGAGTCAATCTCTTCTGATGTTTCAACTTTGATTGTTTATACTTCAGCCTTTAGTTTTTATCCTTTATCAGATACGCCCCAAGGTTGGTTCCTCCGCTTCAGCGTTACGTACTGTTCCTCCCTCCTTATTGATGAATGAAACAGCCCTGGCCGTAGAAGGGGGGAAACCAGAAAATCTAGTTCCCTCCCCTTTGCAAAGGGGAGGGTTAGGGTGGGGTAATTAGTGATTCGATAACTTGTGTGTACACCGTAGTCTCGCTTGTGGGGAGGGGTGGGGTTCTAGATTGTGGTCATAGTAACTATTTAACCAGACTTGATATCAGTCCTATTTAGAAGACAAACAAAAACCCGCCATAAAATTAATATAGCGGGAAAGTATTTAGTATTTTCAATTCACATCAGCAATTTAAGCAAACCATTCTACAACAGCTTCATCTTTAGTATTTGTATTTCGAGATGGAGTTTCACGATTAAACTTCATGTGAATTGAACGTGTTTGTTCACCATCAGCCGCAACACCCACAATTGGATAGTCAATTAAACCATCTTGGAAGGACATCTGGAAGCGGAATGTCCCATCGGGATTCAGTTTAATTGGACGACCACCAATCGTAACAGTTGCATCAGGTTCGGTTGCACCGTAAACAATCAACTCAGCGTCAGCAACCAACCAGAATTGACGGGGACGCATTGGTATAGCGCCAGCCGAAAAGCCCGCACCTGACATAGCAGCACCAGACATGGTTAAACCAGATGCAGTGGGGACTGCCCACAGACCTACACCAGAGGGGAAAACGTAGGAACTAACAGCTTCTTCGGGACGTGCAGAACCTGGTACTTGGTGCATGGAACCGAACAGAGAACCAGCAACTCGTTGTGCTTCGGCAGATTCAGCCAAGCCAAAGATTTCTTCGTATATGGGGTTACTGTTGCCGTTTACTGCTGCTACTCCTGCTGAGGCTGAGGCTGCGGCCGCGGCTTTCTTCGCAGGGGGGACTAATTCGTAAACAGTTTTATTACGTAAATCTTCTTCAAAGTTGACAGTAACAAAGGCATCCTCAATCCAGTCAGATGGATAAACAGGAGGAATGTGTACTTTTGCCGAACGCGCCAAGACTAACCAACGACCATCAGCAGTACGGTAGCCGATATCTATGACATAATCGCGATCGCTGACTGGAATAGGAATATACCATTCTCTTGCCAGTTCGTCAGCAGGATATTCTTGAATACTGTGAGGACTTTGGTGATCAATATCGATATCACTAACATCGTAGATCCGCAGTGCTAGTTGTTGTCCACCTTGCTGCCGTAGTTCCGCTTTGTGTTCATTAGGAATATCCCAGTAGGTATAAGCCCACTGAGGATCGCGGGGTAAAAGTACAATCCGGCTTTCACCATAACCTTGTGGTAGGTCTGCGAGTCCTTGATCAACATCAGCCAAAGAACCACCAGTCCGGTCTTCTTGACCTAATTCAAATTTTGCTGCTTCCACGGTCTCCTGTGCCTCCACTGAACGAGTTGGACTAAAGGATGCTTTGCTGTGCTGGACTTCTTGAACTGCTGCCAGCAGTTGAGATTTACGCATTCGGCTATAGCGCGAGATGCTATATTCACTGGCAACTTTACGTAATTGCCTTAATGTCATCTCCTCTAGTGGTGGGCGTTCTTTTGCCATATTTTTGGACTCCAGTAGTTTGCAAGGTAAATGATTTCCCTGGGTTACAGAATCTTCTCTAAAATAAAATGTCATCTACCCCAGATGAATTTCTGATTCCTGACTTCTGGTTTTGCCCAGTTGTTAAATTTTTAGTTTGTTCTTAAATTAAGACTCACTACCTTTCGCTTCCTCGCTCATGCCATGATCAGCATTTCTTTGGGATCGGAGAAGTTCTTTTGTTAAGTAAATATTAACCAGTAAACCTTGCTAGGGATCAAGGGGGTTACAGCCACTTTTTTGCCTGTTGTACGAATTTATCAGCTTTTTGGGGATCATATTGTCATGAAACTATGACAATAGAGGCAAATGGGTTCGAGAGCTTGGCGCAGATGTCATGCTTCCATAACATTTTAATTATATAATAGCTGAAAACCCGCAATCACAAAGGAATAAGCGGGAGTAAACCTTGCAGCAAAAATTTAAATATGAATAGCCCCAGACTCATTTACAGAATCAGGGGTATATAAGCACCAAATAAAGTTTCCGACATTAAGAAAATTAAGATTAAACTCAGTCTTTTTGCCAATAAATCACAAATTACAGGCTTGATTTGAGTTTTTTCCCATTTAAAAGTTCAAGCCAATTCAATTAATAACTGACATATTTTGGATACGCCAGACATCGGCTTGTCGAATTAAAGAGTATCGCACCCGCAAAGTTTCATCAGTAAAATTTCTGATTTGACCCTGGTCATAGAACTGTGTAACTTCCCTGACTGTAGCCACTATTACAGCTTGATCAGATTTTTGATCAAAGTATTCCACCTTCACAGTGTGGTCATATGTCCGATGGCGGTTTTGTGATCTTTCTTGTTGAGCCAGCAGCCGCCATTGAGAAATAGTTTTATTAGTTAAAATGTCTTGTAAACTATCCACATTATATTTCGGACCTAAAGCTGCGGCTTTAGTAGATAGCCAAGTTTGAATAACTTCCTGTGCTGTCGCATCCGTCAGAGAACCTTCTGGGGGTTCCAACGGGCTACTTGCGTCTGGAATATTTATGGGTGGTTCATTGAGTTGAACAGATAACTGTTCACCTTGTAACACTGGTGCTGGGAATAACAAATTTTTCACCCATCCAAATGTCGTCGAAACTAACAGCCACAAAACTAAGATCCCTGCCAAAGAACCAAATACAATCCAAACAAGTCGTGTTTTGCCTTCTAAACTCGCCGCAAAAGCTTGTTGCTGTTGAGGATAAGCCCCGTTGACAGGATGATGGGGCTTTCGCCTCCGGCGCTTTTTGACTTGTCCAGTGGGAGTCGATTTAGCTGCACCGTTGAGATCATGGTTAGTCGCTTTAGTTGTGCGTTCAGGATGAGAAAATTGTGCTAAATCTGTTTGTGATTTGGCAACCCGTGAAATTATATCAGGCGGTGTATTTCCATTAGTGGGCGGGAATTTGCCATTTTCATGCCTTTTCTGATCGAGCGTTGCTGATAAATTCGCATCAGGTGTTCTACCTTGAGCAAATTGTGGAGAAACAGCAGTGGAATGAGAATTGTGGAGGGGAGGCTGGGAAAAAGACTGACGATTGATTACAGCCCATTCGTTACTGGTTTGGGCATCGTTAGGTAAAGCTTCTAAATAAACTTGTACCTGTTGGTTAGCAAAATAATCTTTGAGGGAAGCTTGCTGTTGAGCTAAGTCTCGAAAGTGAAGGAACACTTCATTTTGTAACCACTGTTCTGCATACAAACATAGCCCCGGTAGCAAGTCGGGTGAGTCTAAAGATTTTTCCCGAATCAAAGCTAGGGCTTCGTATTCCTGACTCAGTTCTAAAACACGGGTAGCTTCTTCGGTTTGTCCCAGTAGCAGCGCACACAGTGATTGTTCTAAATGCACGTCTTGACGTTTTCCCAAACGCATCAGCATTTGCTTGGCCTGACGAATTAAAGCCGGATGACGTTGAGTGAATCCCCGTGCTAATAAGGCATAAACGGCTAAATAAGTGGCAACAGCAGAGGGACGTTTACTTTCCGCTTCAAAAAGCTTATGTTGTTCAGCAACTGTTAAATAGTTGCGTAATTGCTGTATAAAGCGCAAAAAATCATCGATGTTCAGACCAGATTGATCATTGCCAGTACCATCGATTCCACCGCGATCGCTTAATATATCACGCAAAAATGCCAAACCTTGTCGTCTTTGGGCTACCTTTTCTTCAGGTAATGCCACCAATTCCAAAATGCGATAGGGGCGCAATTTATACAGATCAGCCTGCATTTCCGCCTGTACGCTGGCAAATAGCCCTTCACGCGCTAGCAGTTCTTGACCAGTTTCTAGAGAAATAGCAGCATTTTCATAGTGACCTTGCTGCCAATGCTCCCGACCCAGTTCTAAACAAGCCAGAGCCACAGTTAGAACAATATCTGGATAATCAGAATTTTCGAGAAATTCTTCACTTTCCAAATCATGTGCCATTCTGGCAGATGCTACGCCGCTTTGTTTTGTAAGATAATTATGACCTAGTTTTAAGACTAGTTCATATTCCCCCAGTTCTTGCAGAATCAATAAAGCGCCAACTAATTCCTCTGGGGAAATGTCGATACTCAGACTCTGGATATCAGGATCAGCGTTGTTGCTTTCTCTGTGGTTTCCCACGGCAACAGTAGCATTACCATTGCCCTCATGGCCATAGGCATGGGCAAGATAAAGCTGGTCATAATTGCTACGTTCTTTTGGATTGGATAAAACCACGTAAGCTTCTTGAATGAGTTGTTTGCGAGAAGAAATTGCTGCTTGAGAATACTCTCGTCGCGGCAATTGCACAATGCGATCGCTGTATGACTGCCGCAACTGTTCATCACTTGCCGCTAACGGTAATCCCAAAATTCGGTAGTAATCTAGCGGAATTCGCACAGTCTACTTCCCCTGCACCGTGATCAACATAATTCACCTAGAGCATTCCAGCCATGTAAAACCGTGCCATAATAGTACGGTGAATAACACCGTAATCGACTTATACTATAAGTATATATTGAGACAATTTGTTTTGTTACTTCCTAAAATTTGAATTAGATTTTAGTGGTAATATTTTCCATTGCCTAGAAAGCGCCAATACTTTATTTTAATTTTGAGTATTTTGGCCTAGAAGCACTTATAGTTACTAATCGTTCACGGATTTCTCCAGCTACGCAGTTAAAGAAATGATCTTTAAAAGGATATATCTTAATTAAAGATTCGTGATTATAGCATGAATAACTTTAAATTAAAAGTATCTAGCTACAGACAAAAATTTCCTCATTCATTTTTGCCAAATTGTTCATGGATATGCAGAAACCGAGCTATCCTGATTGATAGCCTATGAACAGGAGTAGGAAGTGAGACAACACGGGTGTATCTGTTGCCGTTAGGGTAAGATCCTCGCAGAGCGTGGGTAGAACAATCAAAAATTCACTCATTGTTTCGCCTCTATTGCCCATAAACCTTTTTGGTGCATAAATTTTGGTGGTTGACTTCAGCACATCCTAGCTAATGAAAAGCAGATATTGTCTGAGCGCAACTTATTTGACATGGTAAATTTCAGTTTTACTATAGGAATACTCAAAAATAATGGTTCAAGAACGCACGATACCTACATTTAATACTGCCACTATCAACATCACTAAAGAAGTAGGCTTGCGGCTGTATGAAGACATGGTACTAGGTCGCTCATTTGAAGACAAATGCGCTGAGATGTACTATAGGGGCAAAATGTTTGGTTTTGTCCACCTATACAACGGTCAAGAAGCCGTTTCCACAGGTGTTATCCAAGCCATGCGACCGGGTGAAGATTTTGTTTCCAGCACCTACCGCGACCACGTTCATGCTTTGAGTGCTGGTGTACCAGCTCGAGAAGTAATGGCAGAGTTATTTGGCAAAGCCACAGGGTGCAGCAAAGGACGTGGTGGTTCGATGCATATGTTTTCTGCCGAGCATGGCTTACTAGGTGGTTATGCTTTTGTGGCTGAAGGCATTCCGGTAGCAGCTGGAGCGGCTTTTCAAAGCAAATACCGCCGCGAAGTTTTGGGAGACCAAAACGCTGACCAAGTAACAGCTTGCTTTTTTGGTGATGGTGCAGCTAATAACGGTCAGTTTTTCGAGACCTTAAATATGGCAGCCCTGTGGAAATTGCCGATTCTTTTTGTCGTCGAAAATAATAAATGGGCAATTGGGATGTCTCACGAACGAGCAACTTCCCAGCCAGAGATTTACAAAAAAGCCAGTGTATTTAACATGGTAGGCGTGGAAGTAGACGGTATGGACGTGCTAGCAGTGCGCGCCGTTGCTGAAGAAGCGGTCGCCCGCGCTCGTGCTGGTGAAGGTCCCACATTAATTGAAGCCCTTACCTACCGTTTCCGGGGACACTCCCTCGCAGACCCCGATGAAATGCGAAGCAAAGCTGAGAAAGAATTCTGGTTTTCTCGTGACCCCATTAAAAAGCTGGCGGCTTATCTGGTTGAGCAAAACTTAGCAGATGATGCCGAACTCAAAGCAATTGATCGGAAAATTCACGAAGTGATTGAAGAAGCCGTGAAATTTGCCGAAAGCAGCCCTGAACCTGACCCCAGCGAGTTATATCGCTTCATATTCGCCGAAGACGTGTAATTTGGGGACTGAGGACTGGGGACTGGATGATTTCTATTTGCACTTGTCCTCAATTCTCAATTCCCAATGTCTGATGCTCTGTTACCAAATAACTCATAAGGATTAAACTTGTGTTTAGTATCACCCTGCAAGAACAACAATACAAGACTTACATCCTCAGCGATGAAAGTGCTGGCTCTCAAATAGAAGTAGTACCAGAAAGAGGCGGTATTATCACCCATTGGCGTATACAGGGGCAAGAAATTTTCTATCTGGATACTGAACGCTTTACTCATCCTGATTTGAGCGTCCGGGGTGGAAATCCGATTCTGTTTCCTATCTGTGGGAATTTACCGGATAATATTTACACCCACAACGGGCAACGGTACACTCTGAAACAACACGGCTTTGGGCGGGAGTTACCTTGGGAGGTGACTGAGCAAAAAACTGAAGATAAAGCTAGCCTGACTCTCGTACTCAATAGCAACGAGCAAACCAAGGCTGTTTATCCTTTTGACTTTCAACTAATTTTTACCTATGAATTGCAAGGCAATACTCTCGCAATTCGGCAGGAATATAAAAACTTGTCATCTACACCAATGCCTTTTTCGGCTGGTTTTCATCCTTACTTTCTGACTGGTGGTGATAAGAATCAGCTAGAGTTTCAAATCTCCTCTGTGCAGTATCAAGACCAAAAGACTAAGGAAATTCACTCATTTGACGGTAACTTTGATTTCAACCACGATGAAATTGATGTTGCTTTTAAGAATTTGACTAGCCAATCTGCCACAGTCATAGATCCTAGCCGTTCGCTAAAACTGACTTTAGATTACGATCCGATCTATTCTCATCTGGTGTTTTGGACAGTCAAAGGCCAAGATTTCTACTGTCTAGAACCTTGGACAGCCCCTCGCAATGCTCTCAATACTGGGGAAAACGTGACTGTATTAGCTCCAAAGGCTAGCTGCACGGCATCTGTAAGGTTAACAGCGAATCTTTTGTAAAAGAACTTGCTAATTTCATTTGCTCATGCTATGATGGCAAAGTTGCAAAACAAAATAAAAGGGTCGCTAGCTCAATGGTAGAGCACTCGGCTTTTAACCGATTTGTTCCGAGTTCGAATCTCGGGCGACCCACTTTTAAGGTTAATGTAATTTTGGTATTGCGCTCGCCAGAAGATAAAAAATCACTGGCTTGCTAATGGCTGACTTATGTAGATGATCATTAAGAGGAGATGCGATCGCTCTTGCCGGACTATTAGCAGAATTTGTATCTAGGATATAGGGCTACCAAAGCTTTTGATCATAGCGTAACCGAGTGTACAGTAGTTTATGGGAAAGATAGGGCATCTTTATGAAAGATAGCGTAAAGTTGTTCAAAATAAACACCCATCACTAGTTATAATTTCCTATAAGTTGAAAAAAGTATTAATATTAGCGTAATAATAACGCTTTTCTCACGTCGATTAGCTGAAAAATAAATTAGGAGGACTATAATATGGCGCTCGTACCAATGCGGCTGCTTTTGGATCACGCGGCTGAAAACGGTTACGGCATTCCTGCTTTTAACGTCAACAATTTGGAGCAAATTCAGGCAATTCTGAAGGCAGCAGCAGAAACAGACAGCCCTGTAATTTTACAAGCTTCTCGTGGCGCTCGTGCTTATGCTGGAGAAAATTTTCTCCGCCACCTGATTTTGGCAGCAGTAGAAACCTATCCTGAGATTCCCATTGTCATGCACCAAGATCATGGTAATGCTCCTTCTACTTGCTACTCAGCAATCAAGAATGGCTTTACCAGCGTGATGATGGATGGTTCTCTGGAAGCTGATGCCAAAACTCCCGCCAGCTTTGAGTACAATGCCAATGTCACTCGTGAAGTTGTTAAAGTCGCTCATTCCTTGGGTGTCAGCGTTGAAGGTGAACTTGGTTGCTTAGGTTCTCTCGAAACTGGTGCTGGTGAAGCTGAAGATGGTCACGGTTTTGAAGGTACACTTGACCACTCTCAATTGCTGACTGACCCAGACGAAGCAGCAGACTTTGTAGAGCAAACCCAGGTAGATGCTTTGGCTGTTGCTATCGGTACAAGCCACGGTGCTTACAAATTTACTCGCAAGCCCACAGGCGAAATTTTGGCAATTAGCCGCATTGAAGAAATCCACCGCCGTTTGCCTAACACCCACTTGGTAATGCACGGTTCCTCTTCTGTACCAGAAGATTTATTGGCATTAATTAACCAATATGGTGGTGCAATTCCCGAAACCTACGGTGTACCTGTAGAAGAAATTCAAAAAGGCATCAAGTGTGGTGTGCGTAAGGTTAACATTGACACCGATAACCGTCTAGCTATTACCGCCGCAGTTCGTGAAGCTTTGGCATCAAATCCTAAAGAATTTGACCCTCGCCACTTCCTCAAGCCTTCGATTAAATATATGCAGAAGGTTTGTTCTGACCGCTATGAGCAATTTGGCACTGCCGGCAATGCTAGCAAGATTAAGCAAATTTCTCTAGAAGATTTTGCTGCTAAGTATGCCAAGGGCGAACTCAATGTGGTGACTAAGGCATCTGCTAAAGTTTAATTTTGACCAAAAATAAATAAGAGCATCACACTCTATGCTCTTTTAATTAAATAGGGGCATAGCACTGCTATGCTCTTTTAATTTATGATGACTGGGGAAGTTAAGGATTCTAATTTTCGTTATATTTCCCTAAGCATTCATTGGTAAAAATTTCATGGTCAGCAACTGGAAAAACCTCAAGATAGTTGCGAGTTTATTGGGCGCGATCGCTTGGACACAGTTTTGTGGATCAAATACCTCTGTCCAGGCTGCTGATGCGGTTGTCGTGCGTTTTGGTCCCTTCGCAGAATCTATCTCCCTGTCGGAGTTACAAAAGGCTGCGGATACTGGGGAATTTCCCAGGGGTTTAGAACTTTACACCGGGAAAATATCTAAAGTACAACGCCGCTTTTTTTTGGAAATGCTGAGAACAAGAGTACCAATTGATGTTGTCACCCTCAGTAGTTTACTCAATACGGACATTGGCACAACAATTCTCAGTAATCTCTCTGAGGCTTTAGTCAGAAAAGATCAGGCGGGAGTACAAGCACTCAGAGCCGCATTTGTGTTCGGTGCTACTCAACCCCAGGGTCTTTCTATACTCAATTTTATTGCGGCTTATCCCAGTCAACGTTTAGAAGTTAATGCCCTCAAGGCTTTCCAGGTGGCGCGACGTTTAAACAAGTCTTTTCGGCGCACTCAACAGTTTATGCTAAAGAGCGCACCCTAACCAGATTCTAGAACACCGCAGAGTTCTATACTCTTTGACCCCCAGCCTTGACCAAATAAATATTGGAATTTAACCAAATCCCTGCGTCTAAATGGCGATTTTGCCTAATTGGGGGTACGAATTTGAATATATTTTACTGGTTTTTATGCGCGATCGCCTGATCATTTATTAGCTTCTAGATTATCTAAGAACTTTTTTATTTTTATATATTTAAGTGCTGCTTTTAAAACTGTGGAAAAAATGACCAGTAAATTTCTTTCTTTCTTTGTGTACTTCTCCCAAAGGGAGAGGCTACGCGAATGCGGTAGCCTGCGGCAAGCCCTTCGGTCTAGGTTCCTCCTATAATTTGGCGCATCCTCATAAAGAATTGGTATTAGCAAATAGGAAAATTTCCCAAAAATTAGTTACTTTTGGAATTGAGTTGACCATGCAAGAACCGATAATTTAAGTATATTCACTAGTCAAACTGTAAAAATATTTTTATCGCCCAGGCTCTCTTTGCCTAGAGATGTGCCTGGTAACACTGTCAGCTAAGTTTGACAACTCGTCTTTTGACAAATCCCATAACTCAGGGTATATTTTCGCACTAGAAACGTGCCGCAGGAATTGATCAGAATGCTAGATTTGTCACTCATTACCATCCTGGGGTTCCTGGGCAGTTTTGGACATTGCTTTGGGATGTGTGGCCCCCTAACTGTGGCCTTTTCCCTTTCCCAGCAGCAAACAATTCCACAAACAGCAGACCGTGAACAGACACCACCTCAAAAAATACCCAAATCCTGGAAACAGCAATTAAAATTTCATCTCTTACTTAACCTGGGGCGAATGTTGAGCTATGCTCTAGTCGGTGCTGGCATAGGGGCGCTGGGTTCGGTATTATTGCAAGGTGGTCAGTTTGCGGGTGTAGGCAGTGATTTCCGCCGTTGGATGGCAATTATTACAGGCTTAATGCTAATTTGGTTTGGGTTAGGGCAAGTAACACCCGACTTGCTGCCGCGAATACCTGTATTACATCCCTTACTACAAGGACGTTTACATAACCGCCTGAGTACAGGGATGCTCAAGCTTTCCTACCAAAACAGATGGTGGACACCCATGCTTTTAGGCATGACTTGGGGTTTAATGCCCTGTGGTTTTTTATATGCTGCCCAAATTAAAGCTGCGGAAACAGGCAATTTATGGATGGGTGCAACAACTATGCTGGCTTTTGGGCTGGGAACTCTACCCACGATGCTAGGTGTGGGTGTCTCCACTTCTTTGGTAAATAAAAATCAGCGCAGTCAGTTATTTCGTTTAGGCGGCTGGGTGACACTCACCATTGGCATAGTTACTTTGCTGCGGACTGGTGACACAATGGTAGATTACAGTGGACACGCTGCGTTGGTCTGCTTAATCTTGGCACTCATTGCCCGTCCCATTAGCCGCCTGTGGCCTGCACCGTTGCGTTACCGTCGAGGTTTGGGAGTGGGTGCTTTTGTCTTGGCTGTGGTTCATACTACCCACATGGTCGAACATTCGTTACAGTGGCAATTTGCGGCTTTCTTCTTTTTACCGCCGGATTTTCAGTGGGGTATGGGGGCGGGTGCTGTAGCATTAGTTTTAATTACCCCCGCAGCTTTCACAAGTTTTGAATCAGTGCAAAAATATTTGGGTAAGCGTTGGCGACAGATTCATTTATTGAGTGTACCAGCTTTACTCTTAACTGTCATTCATGCTGTATTGATTGGTTCCCGTTACTTGGGTTCCTTAGAATCAACATGGGGAAATAAATTAGCGGTAGTGTTGCTAGGAATTATTACTTTCGGCGTGTTATTGGTGCGTTCACCTTTGTTTTGGTCAAAGTTAAATATAGAGAAATTTTATGTACCCCCAACTAAATCTCAGTAATAGGCGTTATCAGACCCCAAGAATTATCTATTATTTATTATTTTTGAGTTGTTTAGTCATATCAATCATTACTGCTGATCCCACTTCTGCCCATCAGGTGCAAATAGCTGAAGATGTCGGGGCTACTATCCACATTGAACCTAATGATAATCCTCGTGCTGGAGAACCTACCCAAGCTTGGTTTGCTCTTACCCGTAAAGGTGGTAAAGCGATTCCTTTGACGGAGTGCGATTGTGAATTATTTATTTACGCCCAACCTCATACACCTGGAGAACCAGCGCTAATAGAGCCATCTTTAGAACCTGTGTCAGTTGAACGTTATCAAGGCATTCCCGGTGCAGAAATTACTTTTCCTAAGCCAGGACGGTATCAGTTACAGCTAAGTGGTAAACCTGCATCTGAGGCCAGGTTTAAAGCGTTTCAATTTGAGTTTGAAGTTACTGTGGCAACTGGAACAGCCGGAAAACCAAAAAATGTGCAAAATATTAATAATAATGCACCGACTCAAGAGATAAATGTCAGGTCTGGGTTGACTATTACGGTGCTAGCACTGGCGATTCTTGTGGGTTTGGGAATTGTGTTTTTGATCCTGCGGGGGATGAAAGGGCGTGAGTAGAGAGGGTTGCAGAAGGGCGGGCAAAGAATGCCTACCCCACAAGATTTATAATATTGAAATGTGTAGGTTACTACTGACAAAGTGCTGTGATTACAGATGTCGCTTTTGATGCCACTGCCAGGCATGGGTGACAATATTTTTGATGTCTGGGTATTGAGGTTGCCAGTTGAGGATTTTTCTGGCTTTGTCTCCACTACCAATGAGAGATGGCGGATCTCCAGGACGGCGATCGCACTCTTCGACTGGTATGGTTAGTCCAGTTACTTCTTGGGCAGCTGCAATCACTTCTCTGACTGAGAAACCGTTGCCGTTACCTAAGTTGAAAACTGCGCTGTCGCCATCTTCTAATAGATATTTCAATCCCAAAACATGAGCATCTGCCAAGTCGTTAACGTGAATATAATCGCGAATACAAGTACCATCAGGCGTGGGGTAATCTGTGCCAAAAATGGTAATAGATTTTCTTTTGCCTAAAGCTGTGAGCAGTACTAAGGGAATTAAGTGGGTTTCTGGTTGATGATCCTCGCCTAGTAAACCACCCGGATCAGCGCCTGCGGCATTAAAGTAGCGAAAACAAACTGATTTCAAACCGTAAGCTCGATCAAAGTCAGATAGAATCCGCTCTACCATCAGCTTGGTAGCCCCATAGGGATTAATCGGGTTTTGGGGGTGGTTTTCTGGAATAGGTACGACTTCTGGGACTCCATAGGTGGCACAAGTGGAAGAAAAGACGAATTTGTGAATAGATGCAGCTAGCATCGCTTCTAAGAGCGTCAGTGTCCCCACAACGTTATTACGGTAATATTTAGCGGGGTCAGTTACTGATTCACCTACGTAGGCATAGGCGGAAAAGTGCATAACTGCGGTAATATTCCGAGTTTTAAATAAGTCATCCAATAAGGCGCGATCGCCTGTATCTCCGACTACCAATTCTACTTGCAAAACCTTTTCTACCAAGTCTTGATGCCCATAAACCAAATTATCGAGTATTACTACTTCATAACCCGCTTGCTTGAGAGCAAGTACAGTATGGGAACCAATATATCCAGCTCCCCCCGTGACTAAGATGCTGGGCTTTCCATTCGACATAGTTTTTCCTTTGGAGTTGACAACGATTCAATTAATTTAGTTTACTGGTGTCACATTACTCATCTGAAAAATGACAAATAATAGACGCAGTGTCAAACAATTGCACTAAAATCACTACGACGGTAGTCTTTGGTCTTGGGCTGGAGGTATTTGCTCTCAAGTAATAGTGCGATTACAATTTGACGAGAAAATACATCTTCTGCCAAAAATCTCTAGGCTGACTGACCCTTACGGGTGTGTCAGTTGTTCATGGGGGAAACTCCTGTTTTCAACTGGCTCACAGCACAATAAAATTTGAGCGTTAATCTATGTCGTTTCTATTACTAAGCCGAGTAATCCTGTGGCTGTTGATTGGTACTGTTGTATACTCTCTGTTCCAGAGATTTTATCCGTCTGGAACCTTTATCGGGAGATTATTTTTAGCCATTGTGTTGTTTGTTCTAGCTTTCTCGTTTATTACCCCTAATGAACCGGCTGTAGCATCTTTGTGGAAGTTTCTATCATTTCCTCTCAAGCCTTTGGGAGCTGCGGTGTTGCTGATGATGTTTGCGGCGCAGAAGATTAAAGGCGGCGGTATCGATAACCCAGGTGGTTATTTGGTGGGTTGGTCGTTGACAATTTTACTCTTGTCAAGTACACCAGCGTTCGCTTACTTTCTGGTGAAAGCACCCATAGCAAGGGTGGGTAATACCAACTTAGCAAGTCAGGAAATTATTCAGGATAATCGGCTGGTTTCGTCTCTAAGACTTGATAACTCAGCACCGGAGGCGCTGGTAGCATTCAAACCAACAACTACCCCGACGATCATTTCCGATGTCGTGGGAAATAATATTTTACTGAATCAACAGCAGGGTGGTGCAACTATAGCATTCAACTCTTTGGGTGTTACCGTTCCACCTTACCTGTCCCAAACTCCTCCTCAAGAGATTGCTAATCGCGGATTGCGAATTGAAGACTTTGTACCCAATGCCGAAACTCTGCAGATCACAACCCAAGAATGGGAAAGATATCTGAACCAAATCTACTTTTTCTTACGTGGTAACTAGAGACCTAACTAAAAAAGTCACTTTCACAGCAAAGACTAAAATCAACCACTGATGTTTGATCGGTAATTTACCTATTTGTTTCTCTGGTTTATTCTCAAAAACATTGACAAATTGCTGCTTGATCAACTTCCGTATTGGTTAAGCTAAGATAAGGTGGACTGCTGAAATTCCCATAAATCAAGACTTATCAGCAGTTCCACTTCAGATGATTAAGTTGCAATATCGCTTTAATGGCAGAATCTCGACGACTTGCTAAACTCGGTGCTTATTTACGCCCCCATTGGCGGGAAACGACATTAGGCATTCTCGCTTTATTATCTGTCAATGGGCTGGGTGTTTATATCCCCTGGTTGATTCGTTCAGCCGTTGACCAACTTTCAGGTAGCTTTAATTTCAACAATGTATTATCTTACGTAGTGCCGATTGTCTTGCTCAGTTCGGCGATGTGGCTGATCCGTATGGCTTCGCGTATGTGGTTGTTTGGGGTAGGAAGAAAGGTAGAATTTGACCTGAAACAACGCATTTTTGAACATTTGCTGAAGATGGAGCCGGCTTATTTTGCCGTTAACACTGCTGGGGATTTAATTAATCGTGCTACCAGTGATGTGGACAATGTTAAGCGGTTGGTGGGTTTTGCGGTACTGAGTTTGGCAAATACTGTGTTTGCCTATGCTCTGACGCTACCAGTCATGCTGACAATTAGTGTAAATCTGACACTAGCTTCCTTGGCTGTATATCCTTTCATGTTCTGGTTAGTGCATCTGTTTAGCAATCGCCTCCGCAAAGAGCAAGCTGAAGTCCAAGAGGAACTATCTGACATCAGTGAACTGATTCAAGAAGATTTGAGCGGTATGGCGCTGATTAAAATCTACGCTCAAGAAGAGAATGAGCGTCGAGCTTTTGCTCAAAAGAATGAGCAGCTATTGGCGGCTAACCTACAACTGGCTAAAAGCCGAAATATACTATTTCCTTTAATCGGTGGTTTAGCTAATCTCAGTTCTCTGGTGATTATCTGGCTGGGGGCGACACAAATATCCACTGGAACCCTGGCTGTAGGCGATTTTTTGGCGCTGCTGATTTATGTAGAACGTTTAGTTTTCCCTACGGCTATATTAGGTTTCACAATTACAGCGTATCAACGTGGTGAAGTGAGTATTGACCGCCTGGAGTCGATTCTTTCGGTAACACCGAAAATTCAAGACGCAGGAGATTCTGTAAATTTGCCTTTGGTTGACATTCAGGGAAAAATCACAGCCAAAAATCTCAGCTACACTTACCCTGGTGCTACTAGTTCGGCTTTAGAAAATATCAGCTTTACTATTTTCCCTGGGGAAACAGTCTCTATTGTCGGGGCGATTGGTTCTGGTAAATCAACTTTGGCTAATGCTTTACCGCGTTTGTTAGATATTGCACCAGGTCAATTGTTTCTGGATAATTTGGATATTACCAAAATATCATTGACAGATTTACGTCAAGCGATCGCTTACGTTCCTCAAGATAGCTTTTTGTTTAGCACTACAATTAAGAATAATATCCGCTACGGTGACCCAGTTAGTGAGTTACAAGATGTAGAGTATGTTGCCAGACAAGCTCAAATTGATGCTGAAATTAGTAATTTTCCCAATCAATATGAAACCATAGTTGGCGAACGCGGCATAACTCTATCTGGTGGTCAACGACAACGTACCGCTTTGGCGAGGGCAATGCTCGTGTCAGCGCCAATATTAATTTTGGATGATGCGCTTTCGAGTGTGGATAATCAAACCGCCACACAAATTCTCAATAATCTTGGCAGTGGTTCGAGCCGCAAAACCATAATTTTTATTACTCATCAGCTGTCTGCTGCGGCTGTTGCTGACCGCATTTTTGTGATGGATAAAGGCCAAATTGTCCAAATGGGCAAACATTTAGAATTATTGCAAACAGAGGGTCTTTACAGAACTTTGTGGGGTCAGCATCAAGTGGAAGAGTTGCTGCGATAGACATCCACCCAAATCAAATATGCTTTATCCATAACCCTTGTAGAGATTAAGCATGACTTGTCTCTACATTCTTTTTGACTCTTTTTGACTGAGTTTACCAAGCTCCAATTCGCCTAAAAATCACATAGACAGTTTTGCCAATCAACATCAAATCATACAGTGGATGCCATTTTTTTTGGTATACCAGGTCTAATTCAACCACTTGTTCAAAATCATCTACATGAGAACGACCGTTAACTTGCCATTCTCCAGTTAGCCCTGGCTTGACATTTAAACGTTGCCAATGGCGGGAAGTATATTTTATGACTTCATCATGCGTAGGCGGACGAGTTCCCACTAAACTCATTTCACCGACTAGGACATTCCAAAACTGAGGTAGTTCATCCAAACTTGTTCTTCGTAACCAACGCCCCACCCTTGTAACTCGGAAGTCATTTTTATTTTTAAAGATCAGTCCTTTGGCTTCGTTATTCACCATAGATTTGAGTTTTTCCGCATCACTGACCATTGAACGGAATTTCCAAATCCGAAAGGTACTTCCCTGGAGTCCATATCTTTGTTGGCTGAAGAAAATTGGACCTGGATTGTCAATCTTAATGGCGATCGCTATTGGGACAAACACGATCGCCAGGATTAATAGCCCCACCAAACTCCCTAATATGTCCAAAGTCCGTTTGAATTTAGACTCTACAGAGGAGTGAGGAGTAAATTCAAACTCCCAAGCTTTATAAGTACCTTGCAAAACGTTTCTAATGGATGTATGGTACATTTTTTAGCCAAATATTCAAATAATAAAGTATAATTACCGATCATCTATCTGAATATAAACTTTTTTCTCCTAAAAATAAGCCTTTTTTGAGTTAGGTTTACGGGATCTTCATTAAAAACCTTAGTAACATCAGATTTTATAAAGAGCAGATAGATGTGAGTAATATATCTTATGGTCAATGGCTGATCAAAAGCAATATGTCTTAAAGAATGCACACAAAATTAGGTAGGGGAAAAATGCCTCTATTCCTTGATAGAAGCATCAAACAACAAAATATTCAATCAGGGGATCACTAAGGAGCGTGTAAAGCCAGCACCTGGAATGAGGAATTAGACCCTTAAGTGAGTGACAGCGATATTACCGGAAAAACAGACATCAACATCACCACCAGGAGTGCGATCGCGTTGACAATAGTCCCCCACATAATAAAAATCATCGCCGTCAATGCGATAGCTAATCGGTAAAGGTTTAGTACAAGGTTGACAAAACACGATCTGAGGATGGACATCACCTGGTTGCAGATGTGGCAAATTCACATTCCAGAAGCTTCCTGGTTCTAAGAACCGGGGGAGTAAGTCAGCTAAAACTTCAGCAGTCAACTTAGTAGCCAGATCCCAATCAATCCTTTGCGTACCTTTGTGATATTGGGAAATCGCAATTCCGGGAATATTTTGTGTAGCTGCTTCGCGCACAGCCGCAACAGTACCGGAAATATACGCATCTACTCCCAAGTTTCCCCCGGCATTGATACCTGAAAGCACAAATTTAATATCTGGGCAAATTTGGGTGGTGGCGATTCTGACGCAATCGGCGGGAGTACCTGCGATCGCATACTCATTTTCAGAACGGCGTTGAAGATTAATCGCACCAGTAGTAGTAACTTGATGCCCACACCCCGATTGATGGTCTTTAGGGGCGGCAATAATTGTTTTTTGACCATTTATCGCCTGAAACAGGGCTTGAATACCGGGAGCGTCAATCCCGTCGTCATTGGTAAGCATTAAGGTCATACAATTTTAGATTTTGGATTTGGGATTGATTCCACGGATAAATTTGGGGAGTAGGGGAGAAGAGGCAGGGGGGCAGGGGGCAGGG
>DASQZD010000126.1:0-93302 GCA_035638855.1 Nodularia sp. (in: cyanobacteria)
GCATATTGAAACACGCCCACAGAACATACAAGCAACAAGGTAACTTGGAGTCAGCCGAGAAAATTGAGCAATTAATCCAGCAAATTGCCCAGATCAAAGAACAACAGCGTCAAGCCAGTCAAACGCCTAATCCCGCCGAAAATCCTACTCCTACAGATAATACAGTCATGCCTGAGATAACTCCTGGAGTTGTGCCAGTATTGTTGAATAAATAGCTAACTTCGATGTCAGTATTTTCCCCAGGAGTATGTCAATTAAAAATTAAGTCTAAGCGCTGTTGGGTGATTTTTATGGCTTCTGCTGGGGAATTTTGACTGAGTAAGACTGATTCAATTGCCCGTCATAAACTATCAAAGATGCGATTATAGCCTGGAAAGATGGGACGCTCCCCGTTCAGCAATTCGCCGCAAAAATAATTATATATATCCTAAACTTTGAAGGAAGTGTTAATCATTTGAGATTATGGCAGGACACAGTAAATGGGCTAATATTAAGCGTCAAAAGGCGGTAGTAGATGCCAAAAAAGGCAAGACTTTCGCGCAGTTGTCTAGAGCAATTATTATTGCGGCTAGAAGTGGTGTACCAGACCCAAACTTAAATTTTCAGCTACGGACAGCTATTGATAAGGCTAAGGCTGCTGATATTCCTAATGATAATATTGAACGGGCGATCGCTAAAGGGGCAGGAACTTTTGGCGGGGATGGTGAAAGTTTCGAGGCGATTCGCTATGAGGGTTATGGCCCCGGTGGTGTGGCTATTTTAATTGAAGCCCTTACAGATAATCGTAATCGCACGGCGGCTGATTTGCGTGGTGCTTTTAGTAAATGTGGTGGCAATTTGGGTGAAACGGGTTGCGTGAGTTGGATGTTTGACCAGAAGGGTGTGTGTGTTGTTTCCGGGGTGGGAGATGAAGACCGACTTTTGGAAGCGTCTCTGGAAGGTGGGGCTGAGTTTTATGAGATGTCTGAGGATGACATGGCTGAGGTGTTTACTCAGGTGTCAAGTTTGGAAATTCTCGGTCAGGGGCTGAGGGATAGGGGTTTTCAGGTGGATGATCTGGAGTTACGCTGGATTCCTACTAATTATATTGAGGTTGGTGATCTTGAGCAAGGGCGATCGCTTCTTAAGTTAATTGATTCTCTTGAGGGGTTGGATGATGTCCAGAATGTGACTGCTAATTTTGATATGGCTGATAGTGTTTTGGATTTTTTGATGGTTTAGGAGGAACGAACCGCAGAGGCGCAGAGGACGCTGAGGAAGAGTTGGAGTGAGTTTTTACAGGTGGAAATTTATCTGTGTTCATCTGTGGTTTTTATGGTTTAGGAGGAACGAACCGCCAAGGCGCAAAGTACGCCAAGAAAGAGTTGGAGAGAGTTTTTACAGGTGAAAATTTATCTGTGTTCATCTGTGGTTCTTTATTTCTTTGTTTCCTAATTATTTGTAGCCGGCGGCTTGTAAATAAAATAATTTGGCGTAACGTCCCCCAGTCTGTAATAATTCTTCGTGGGTTCCCTGTTCTGCAATTTTACCTTCTTCGATAACGGCTATTTTGTCAGCCATTCTCACTGTGGAGAAGCGGTGAGAAATTAAAAATACCATCTGATTTTGCGTTAGGGTGCGAAAATGATTGAATATATCAAATTCGGCTTGGGCATCCATTGCTGATGTTGGTTCGTCTAATACTAAAATATCTGCTTTTGTTCGCATAAATGCACGGGCTAAGGCGATTTTTTGCCACTGTCCCCCTGAAAGTTCTTGTCCACTTTTGAACCAACGCCCTAGTTGAGTTTGAAAGTTTTGGGGTAATTTCTCTATGAAGGGTTGCGCCATACCTTTTTCGGCGGCTATTTCCCAGCGATGTTTGTCTTCTAAATGTTCTACGTCGCCGACACCAATATTTTCACCGACGGTGAATTGATAACGCACAAAGTTCTGAAATATTACTCCAATACGTTTTTGCAATACATCGACATCCCATTCTTGTAAGTCTAAGCCATCTAAATAAATCCTCCCGGAGTCTGGGGTGTAAAGTCTGGTGAGTAATTTAATTAAGGTCGTTTTACCAGAACCGTTTTCACCGACAATGGCTAGTTTTTCTCCAGGTTTTAAATGTAGAGAAATGTCTGTTAATGCAGGTTGAGAACTTCCAGGATAAGTAAATGATACGTTCTCAAAGCGGACTCCATCTTCAGGATTTATACCTCTGGTCGCATTACCCCAAGATTTGGGAACTTGTTCTTCTAAGAAATCGTAGAGGTTGGATAAATATAAGTTGTCTTCATACATTCCGCCAATTGAAGTTAAGGCATTTGAAAATGTAGATTGTCCTTGGCGAAATACGGTAAGATACATAGTCATATCTCCCAAAGAAATCCTACCCATCGCTGTTTCGACGACAATCCAAGCGTAAGCTAAATAAAAAGCAGCCGTACTCACTAAACTCAGAAGATATCCCCACAAACCCCGCCGCAGAGTTAAATCTCTATCTTCACTATATACTTGACCAAATAGGTTGCGGTAACGTTCTAGCAGGGTTTCCCCTAGTTGGTAAAGTTTGACTTCTGTCGCATAGTCTTCTCTAGCTAATAGATTTTCTATGTATTGCTGTTGGCGGGTTTCTGGGGCGCGCCAACTAAATAAACGAAAGGCTTGTCCAGCAAATTTGGTTTCAGCAATAAAGGCAGGCATCGCTGCTATAATTAATACTATGACTGC
Organism: Nodularia sp. (in: cyanobacteria); assembly: GCA_035638855.1. Lineage (GTDB taxonomy): Bacteria > Cyanobacteriota > Cyanobacteriia > Cyanobacteriales > Nostocaceae > Nodularia. Next base: position 2,716 of record DASQZD010000126.1, read on the forward strand.
CAAAGCTGAGAAGTTTATTAATAAAATGCCGTAGGTAACTAGGGAAAGGGCGTTTTGTACTAAGCCAAAGGTGCGATTTACTAAAGAAAGGGGACGCACTGAGGCTTCTCGCCGGGCGTTTGTCAGTTTGTCATAAAATTCGGAATCTTCAAATTGGCGTAAATCTAATGTGAGCGCTTTTTCTAATATCAGTACATTTACTTTTTGCCCTAGTAGCACCCGTAACAACGACTGGCAAATAGAAATGCCTCGTTGACTACCTGCTAGGAGTGCGATCGCAACTGCTTCTAATCCTACATATAATAAAGGTTGCTTAATATTGCCATCATTGACTTGTGCCGCCAAAACCACAGCATCCACAATTAACTTGCCAATGTAGGCGATCGCAGCTGGTAAAAGACCTGCAACTAAAGTTAAAGTAGCAAGAATAATGGTCAACCTGTGGCTAGTATTCCACACCAAGCTGATAGCCCGTCCGCTATAGCGAAAAACAGCCAGTGATTGACGCAGGGTGTTTCGGATCTTTTTCATTCTTATTTTTAATTCTTATAAAATTATGAAAATTTGGCAGGTTGACTTTTATCGTAGTCCGGTGCAGGATACATCTGGACAAGTTCTCTGGGAATTGTTGATTTGTGACGCAACTCGTAGCTTTGAATATACAGCCACCTGTCCCCAGTCAGCAGCAAACTCTCATTGGGTTGCTACTCAACTTCAGCTAGCATCTGGTGACAATTTACCAGATACGATTCAGGTATTTCGTCCCCAGTCTTTGAGTTTAATTCAAGCAGCTGCCAACAACTTAGATATTGATGTCGAACCTACCCGCCAGACTTTGGCGTTGAAACAGTGGTTAGAAGAAAAGCAATATCCCTTAGCCCTGGATAAACCACCCCCAACACCATTACCAGAAAATCTCTGGGGGGAAGAGTGGCGCTTTGCTACACTCTCAGCAGGAGAACTCGCGGATGTGTTCGCACAACGCCCGATACCAATAGTATCTATACCAGAATTTTTGAAACCGATAAATCTGGGTTTAGCATCCACAGTCCCCATTCCCGGAGTAATTATCTATGGTGGCAGAAAATCGATGCGTTTGGCGCGATGGTTAGAAGCAGCACGTCCAATTACGTTAAATTACATAGCTGGAGAACCCAATGGTTTGATATTAGAAGCTGGTTTAGTAGATAGGTGGATTGTGGCGACATTTGAAGATGCAGATGTGGCTGCTGCTGCAAAAATTTATCAACAGCGTCAACAACAAAGTAGAGGATTGCACTTTTTGTTAGTTCAACCCGATGATTCCGGGATGACTTATACAGGCTTTTGGTTATTACAGTCAGAAAAATAAAATCTATAAAAAATTGTAGTAAGATTATAGAGTCATACTATCAAGTAAGACTAATGCTCAAAGTCACAATTACCTTAGAAGAAGACATTCTCCAGTTTGTAGATCAGTATGCACAGGGGAACCGCAGTGGATACGTTAATGCACTGCTAGCAGAACACCGTCGCCAAATTTTGGCAGCAGAAATGATTGCAGCCCTGAAGCAAGATGCTGAAGATCAGGATTATCAAGCTGAAATCGCTGCTTGGGATAATGTTGTTGGAGATGGCATTAATGCCAAGGGATAATTTAACTTATCGACGGGGAGAAATTCGTTGGGTGAATCTTGATCCTACATTCGGGGCTGAAGCACAAAAAACTCGTCCTTGCTTGATTGTGCAGAATGACATCATGAATCAGTATGGATTACTGACGATTGTCATGCCATTTCGCCGAGGAAAGAAACAAGCCCCCTATATTGTGAATGTAAAAGCAACAGCAAATAATGGATTAGACCAAGATCGTTTTATTGATGTTGGGCAAATCCGCGCTGTCGATTATCATCGCATTTTAGGCTTGGTGGGTGTATTAGAGCCAGACTACTGGGAACTCATTCGTACATCTGTAAATGTAGTTCTGGGATTTGTTTTTTAAGTCTAACTAACGTAATTTCTATTTTGCCTGAACCCGTGCTTGCTTCACCATTGCAATCAGAGTTTGGTGAGCATCTTCGGAGTCTACTAAAGTATGATCGAACTGAATCCGAACTGGCACAGTTTCTGTATTTACCTGTGCTGTCAAATTCATCCCCTCAGAGTCAATAGATAGCATTTGTGCGGTTGTCGCATCTGTAACACCCCCAAAAGCCTGGGCATACAGAATTACCGCATTAGCATGATCTTCGTTCATGTGACTGCAAATACGTGAGCTAATTTCAGCAGAGAAGTTATCAGACATAACGTGCTTAGGAGTTGGGAATACAACGTTTGCCTAAATTTTACGCTAATTTGTCCAAAATTTGCAGGCTTTAAAATTGCCCCCACAAGCTTCAGTCAGACTCTATCACTTGCTTCGGTGATATCTGGTTAATCACTCCCACTTTACGTATTTTTTAGCCAATATTATTTGATAGGTCACAATTCGATTAAGATAAAAGTGACATTTGTCAAATACTGTTTATATATCGTTGCGGAAAATAGAGAACTGAAACTGTAGCACAACTATTTAAGCTAAGAACCGATGAGTAAAATTAGCCAACGTCGAATTGTGATTGGGGATGTGCATGGACACTATGAAGGTTTGATGAAATTGATGGAGGCGATCGCCCCCGCATCAGACGATCAAGTATATTTTCTAGGAGACTTAATTGATCGTGGTCCTAAAAGTTGCCATGTAATTGATTTTGTCAAAGACAATAATTATGGGTGTCTGCTGGGAAATCATGAGCAGATGTTATTAAGCATTTTAACTAATAGTGACACTTCTGCATCAGCAATGCAAGCATGGCTGTACGGTGGAGGACAAGCAACTATTGACAGTTATGAAGAAGCGATTATTCCTGACGAACATTTGGATTGGTTGAAAACCTTGCCCCTATATCTCGATTTGGGAGATATTTGGTTAACTCATGCTGGCGTTGACCCCGACCTATCTTTAGCTGAACAAACTGCCAAGGAATTTTGCTGGATACGCGACGAATTTCATAGCATTGAACAACCATACTTTGCTGATAAGCTGATGATCATCGGCCATACTATTACCTTTACTTTCCCTGGCGTTCACCCTGGCAAGTTGGCACAAGGACAGGGATGGTTAGATATAGATACTGGTGCTTACCATCCCCGCAGTGGCTGGTTAACTGGGCTAGATACTACAAATAACTTAATTTATCAATTCAACATTTTTAACAATTGTCTCCGCACCTTGCCCTTAGCAGAAGGGGTGATCATGGTTGAACCGTCGAAAATAGCTGGTCGCCGCCATCAGCAGCGAGTATAGGAAAATATTGACATTTCCACTAAAGTATGTTGCGGATTTTAGCTCGATAAGCAGCATTATCCAATCCGTCACGCTGATTGCTAGGTTGGGCATTAATAGCACTTTGGAGAGACTTAATGCGATCGCTTGTGCCAGGGTGAGTACTTAAAAATGTAGGCATAGAACCTCTTTTTTGCATGAGCTTTTGCATAAAAGAAACCATCGCCGACTGGGCATAACCAGCCTGTGTCAAAGTTTTTAATCCTCTAATATCAGCATCAAATTCATCTTTACGACTGCGGGGACGGTTGAGTGCGAGTTCTACACCAATTCCCACGGCTGCATTACGATCTAAGCCTGCTGCTGAAGCTACACCACTGGCAATCTCTCTTTGCCGCATCTGTTGTACTAAGTGTTTGCCGCCAATGTGACCAATTTCATGGGCAATTACACTAGCTAATTCCGCTTCATTATTTGCAGCTTTCATTAAACCAGTGTGGATATATACAAAACCCCCCAAAGTAGCAAAGGCATTGATAGCATTATCTTCAACGACTTGAAAGGTAAAAGGAAGATTTGGGCGATCGCTACTAGCTACCAAACGCTGACCTATTTGTTCCACATAGCGATTAATTTGAGAATCGCGGCTCAGTTTAATATTACTACTCTGCAACTGCTGATTCATCTGCCTACCAAGATCAACTTCTTGGCGATCAGACATATTAGACATCTGAATTACCTGTATTCCTCGGAACAAAAGAGACCGGACATCGAAAGCATTTCCCGGCATGGGTGTAGTCAGGCACAGAGTCACGGCAACTACTACCGAAATCAACGGATAAAACCAACGTCGCCGTCCAAGATGATAATTTGCCAAAAAGCTGTTCCAATTCATTGTAATTAAGTTGATGAGATAAATTATTGGACGTATCTAGAGTCTTCTAAGTTGCATTCTTGACTCACAAGCAAAGTTTTATACCAATATGGGAACCATCTATCTGATGAGCAAATCCTGTTTCCATCTAAAATAAACAGAAAGTGTTTATATTCAGATTCTTGTCCTACTTCCTCTAACGGCAACCCGTGATCAAGTGTCGCATAATGAAAACACCCAGTTGCTTTGAGCGATTACCAACTAATCAAATCGGGAAACTTGCCCTGTCCCTCACAAAACTTGTTGCTAAAATCAATTATTCCGCTTCTCTCTAGGAAAAATTTCTATGGCTATTTTAGATTCCAAAGGACGCTTGTTCGGCAAAATCAACTTCCTTGATTTAGGTGCTGCACTGGTAATTCTGCTAGTAATATTTGGTATATTTGTTTTTCCTGGAACCAGTGGTTCTGTGGCCCAAGTCAATACTAAAACCGTACCCATTGAGGTAGACTTAGCAGTTCGCGGTTTGAATGTACGCGATCCTGAGCGGTTATTTAAGGAAGGATTTACAAAAGGTGGTAAAACGAACGTGATTATCCGCAATCAACCCTACGGTCAGATTGGGATCAAATCCATTCAAGTCCTACCTAGAACCTTAACAATTTCCCAACCAGATGGTTCGGTTAAAGAATTACCAGATCCGAGGACAAACAATTTCAGTACAGATATGCTTTTAACTTTAGAAGGTAAAGCGCAAAAGACTGATGGTGGTCTAGTATTAGGGAATAGTAAAGTTAAAATCGGTACAACCTTTGAATTAGAAGGTTTTAACTATAACTTTAATTCTACTGTGATCGATGTCAGAATCAAAGACAGCTAACGAACCAAAAGATCCCCGACTTCTTCAATTCGTCAGGGATCTGAACCTCTTCTAATTCAGGGCGTTGCTGCAACCAAGTATGAATTTAGGTGTAGAGACGTTCCATAAAACGTTTCTCAGCAACGCCTAATCCAGCATCGGTAAAACTTGCCGAATCAACCCAATAGTCACGGCTGGTAGTTCCAACTGAGGCGTTAATCCGACATCTTCTAATGGTTGAAATACTTGGATAGCTTGGGGATTCTTCTCCCAAAGACGACGACCAATTTCGGGGCCAGTAAATTGTGACTTTTGTCCCCAAATAATCGCGGTAGGAGTGGTCAACTGTTGAATATAGAGGGATAAATCAAAACATAAGTCGCCACGGACAAAAGACAGGGCTGCATATTCAGCATTGGGTTCCTGGGCAGATTGCAGATAAGCCTCGACAATTTCCTCGTATATGCGATTCGACTGGGCAAATTGCCGTTGTTCTAAGAAATTACGAATACCTCCACTCGTAGCAATTCCAGCGCTGTAAAGCAAGCGATCAATCATGGGAAGGCTAACTATCTGGGCAAAAACGCTGCGAGAGTAGTCTTCGCCAAAATCCGAGAGTCCGGCTGGTGTGACGAGAATTAAAGACTTGAATAAATCAGGATAGGCGATCGCCACTCGAATTGTAAAGGCCGCCGTCAGGGAAGAAGCAATTACTGTCACAGTCCCTGTACAAGTCTGCTGGATAAACTCCCGAATCGTTGTCAGATAATCATCAATCATGTAGTTCCGGACTGGATGCTCAGACCTACCCCAACCAATTAAATCTGGTGCTAAAACTCGATATTCGGTAGCAAAAGCCGGATAAACTTTCGACCACTCATAGGCAGAAGACCCGCCACCAAAGCCATGCAGGAAGACCAAAGTTTCCCTCTCATGTTTTGCCAATGAATTTTCCTGCCAAGGTGAGCTACTGGCAGTATAATAAACCATCTTACCTAATGAGGTAATTATGGAGCGTTGCTCAAATCCTTGAGGCTTAAACATAGGTGTTGATTAAATTTCTGTGATGGTTACTGAATGTGACGCATAGTTTGACGGATAGTTACTTGACCCCAAACTGCTAACCTGTTCGATTCAAACAGACCACAATTGTTATTATCAGAGAACTAAAAACTCTCCACCTCTAGCCCTTGTCAGATTAAGTAGGTAATATTTTGGCTCTACTAAAATATTTATTTGGTTGTAATTACTACCAGACAAGGATTTATCATTAAACATTATTGTAATTAAGTAGGTAAACACTGTGGCAAAGGCTTCATTTTCTGGGAAGCAGCTGCTCAACCAGATTCCCCAAAAGTCGCTTTTAGAGTTCAAGACGTTCAATTACAAGCCAAGAACTTTCAAGCCTTTCTCTGGGACGGGAGGCATTCTCGGCTTTTTCACAATTATTGTGGCGATGCTGTTGTGGAACTGGAAACTGCTATTGGCGCTGATAGTTGGCGTTGGAGTCATGTTATTAGTTTACTCAATGCAGAAATGGGACTGGCAATTGCGCTTATCCCAGATGTGGAAATTCTTAAACAGCCCCAATAGTCGTTTAGCTTTAGCGGTAGGTAGTGGCGGTATTGCCACCTTTAGCACATACATGGCAGCCGCTATCTGGGTTGACTCCAAAAGTTCCTGGATTGCCGCAGGTGCGATTGTGCAAGGTTTAGGAACTTTATTAACTTTAATTTTATTAATGTGGCAAATTGTCAGCTTTTACGGAAACCAAGACCAAAATAAAGTTGATCAGTTGTTGGTCAATTTAACAGAACCAGACTCTTTGAAGCGTTTGATTGCTGTCCGCCAATTAACTAAAATCATTACCAGTCAGCGAGTTGACTCCCTGGTGCAGGAGGAAGTTGTTCAATGCTTGCGACTATTAGTTAGTCAAGAGCAGGACACAGTGATTAGAGATGCCGCTTTAGACAGTTTACAAGCCTGGGATAGCGCGCGATCGCTACCATTGAGCAAAGTGACAAATTTAACCCCTTTATCTACAAAGTTGAAGGTTCATATTTCTTCCTCCTAGACATCGACCTCAAATATGCGTTTTCGGTGAACCCTTGTAGAGACGTTCCATGGAACGTCTCTATTTTCTCGGAGATATCGAAGTTTACTTATGAACGTTTGGCGATTGTCGATCAACTCTTCCATTCCGGACTTGCACTACTGGATGATTACACCGACGTACCAATTGTTCATCATGGGTAGTCACAATTACTGTTGCCCCAAAGTTATTTAACTTTTGCAAGATCTGCATGACTTGCCAAGAATTATCAGGATCAAGATTACCTGTTGGCTCATCAGCCAAAAGTAATGGAGGTGTGCCGACAATCGCCCGCGCAATACTTACCCGTTGTTGTTCTCCCCCAGAAAGTTGATCGGGAAAACAGTCTGCTTTATTCAGTAAACCTACTAGCTTCAAAGTTGGCTCTAAACGTCGGTAAATTTCCTTACGGGTATAGCCTTGAGCTTGCAAGACAAAGGTGATATTTTCTGCTACCGTGCGCTGAGGAATCAATTTGTAGTCTTGAAAGACAATACCAATACGTCGCCGTAATATTGACAAGCGATCGCCTCGCAAACTATTGACATGACAATCATCAACAATCACATCGCCCTGTGTGGGCAACTCTTCACCATACAACAGTTTTAACAGAGTTGATTTCCCCGAACCACTAGGCCCTGTGATCAATAAAAATTCTTTTTTTTTGACTTCTAGATTCACATCTAATAAACCGTGACAGCCATTTTTATAGGTTTTGCTCACAGAGCGCAATTGTACCATTGCATCTGTATTACTACTGGGCTGTGGAGTTTTGTGATCTTCTGTGTTAATTGATTTATCAGTAGTTGTTGGGGTTGTTAATACTGGCATTTTTAAAATTTTCTCATGTCCTCAAATAAATAGCCGGAAGTTGTGATTTGAGATTCACCTTAACCAAGAGGAAAGGGTGCAGGGGAGATGATAACAGGTCGTTAAGCACCAGATAAGTGCTATTTTGTTTCAAACGTCCCCCTTGCTCCCTGCTCCCTGCCCCCTGCTTCTTCCTTACAACCAGGATTCCCCGCTTTGCTCTGGGAATCTCAAATCGAAACTCCAAAAATCAAAATTTACTGAAGACCAGTCTAATAGTTAGCACTCAGCACTATATTGCACCCCTGGCAGTCAAACGATAAATAAAAGCTTTCACAGCAAATTCCGGCAAAGCCAACATCCGCCGCCAACGCCAGGGTTCTTGATAAAGGCGATACAACCATTCCAAGTTGTTATTTCCTAACCAAGCAGGAGCGCGAGTTTTTATCCCTGACCAAATATCGAAGCTACCACCAACACCAATCCAAATGGCTTGGGGGCATAAATGACGGTTTTCGGCAATCCATAACTCTTGACGTGGTACTCCCAAACCCACAAAAATTACTTGTGGCTGCAATTGGGTGAGTGTTTGTTTTAATTGCTCTTCTTCTTCTGGGTTATGGTAGCCGGAATTAGTACCTACTATATTCAATGTGGGGATTTGCTGCTGCCAAAATTCTGCGGCTTTTGCAGCTACTCCAGATGCTCCACCATAGAAAAAAACTGTTGCATCTGTCTGTTGTTGTCCCACTGCTTGCAACAGCATTTCTGCTAGCTCAATTCCCGGACAACGCTGCACTTTTTGCCAAAAAAGCCATCGCAAATACAGAACTACCCCCGCACCATCTGGAATTACTAGCTCGGCATTTTGAATGACTTGAGCCAGAGTTGGATTCCGTTCCGCCTGCATCGTCATTTCTGCATTGAGCGTAACTACATGAGTACCTCTGCTGTGTTGCACGCATTCGAGCAACCAGCCTGGATAGTTACTCATCACATGAACTGGTATTCCCAGTACCGAAAACACTTGAGGTGGTTTAAACATAGCCGGATCTTGAATTAGACTCACACCAGATTCTCCCGACCGCCAGTCTATCAAATTTTTTCATTGAGCAAAAAAGAATTAACTCATTGAAGAAAAAACAATAGCAGAATTACTTACATGAGATCATGTAATAGGCTACATTGAAATTTTCTTCAGAAAACACCATGTCATCAAAAACTTTGGGATGACACAAATCACTTTTATTCAGCGATTTTGGCACAATTCCTGGCGAAGCGAAGCAATAATATAGGTTTTAGCTGGACTTAACTTTTTTGACCAGTTCACTCACCCGTCAAATTCAGGCTCGGAGCGCTAATTTCTAGGTCAGAAAGATAGAAAAGAACATTAATCTCATTGAGATTGAGTGATGGTATTTTGGGTTCATCCCTGCTGATTTTATGGCAGTATTGTGTCCGAATGTCTGGAAAATGTATCTATATCATATCGGATTTTTTGAGGAATACATTGCCCCTCAATCAGATTCGTGGACTTCCAGAGCGAAGAGATTCGGTGAACTCCATTTTCAAGTTAAAGTAATCTAAGGTACGGAATTTGACTATGAGTAAGATTCGTGTGGCTCTGATTGAAGATCATGACCTCACCCGTGTAGGTATTCGGACAGCTTTACTACAAAACGCAGAAATTGAAGTTGTAGGAGAAGCTGCGAGTGCGATCGCAGGTCTAAAAATGTTAAAAAAGTTACAACCTGATATTGCCATTGTCGATATTGGTTTACCAGACAAGGATGGGATTGAACTGACACGGGAATTGAAAGCTTTCACCAATGGAGACGATTCAGCAACAAAGGTACTAATTTTAACGCTCCAGGATAACAAAGAAGCCGTGCTGGCTGCTTTTGCAGCTGGAGCTGATTCTTACTGTATGAAGGATATCAAGTTTGATAATTTGCTCGAAGCCATACGAGTAACTCACGATGGCAATGCTTGGATTGATCCAGCGATCGCTCGAATTGTGTTACAACAAGCACAGCATAATCCCCCATTACTGACATCTCTGACCACAAATCATCACGATATTCCACCAAAGTCAGAATCTGAGTCAGAAAATGAAAATATTCAGGCTTACACCCTGACAGAAAGAGAGTTAGAAGTGTTACAGTTGATCGTTGAAGGTTGTAGCAATGCACTCATTGCCGAACGACTCTATATTACCGTGGGGACTGTGAAAACGCACGTGAGAAATATTTTAAATAAACTCTGTGCCGATGACCGCACCCAAGCAGCAGTGCGCGCCTTGCGTTCTGGATTAGTAGGATAAAGTTAAATTTGAGTGTAAAAAAGGTAGCCAACTCCACCGAAGTGGAAAACCAAAGAGTGAATTGATCACTTCCAAGTAGGTAACTTCTTTCTAGAGATTACTTTTGCATCTTTAGGCAACAGGTGGGATAAAAATTGCCAAATCTTGCCATTTTAGTATCCCAAAATTTAAAGTCAAATATGACTGAAACAGACCAAGGCAAATTAAAGCTCATGGTAGTAGACGATGAGCAGGATAACTTAGATTTACTCTATCGGACTTTTAGGCGAGATTTTCAAGTATATAAAGCTAATCATGCTCTGACTGCGCTAGAAATTCTGGACAAAGAAGGCGAGATGGCTGTGATTATTTCGGATCAAAGAATGCCGGAAATGAACGGTACTGAGTTTCTCAGTCTCACAGTGGAACGCTTTCCTGATACAATTCGGATTTTACTGACTGGTTTTACTGATGTCGAAGACTTGGTAGCGGCGATTAACTCCGGTCAAGTGTTCAAGTACATCACCAAACCCTGGAGTCCTGAACAACTGAAAGTATTAGTTGAGCAAGCCACTGATACATATTGCCTAGTCAAGAAGCGTACCCGCGAGTTAAGTCGGGCGTTGCGGCGAGAATCTTTGTTTAATGCGGTGACAACGGCAATTCGGGAATCCCTGGATTATGACAGTATGCTGCAAAAGATTGTCGCCACCATTGGACAGACATTTGCAACTACTTGTTGTTTGCTTAGACCAGTGGAGAGCGATCGCTTGACAGCAGAAGAATTTTGTTACCAAGACTCTAACTCCAGTTTACCGGATGGTGCTTACGACCCCAGTCTGTTAATTGAAAAAGTTCTTCAAACCCGCCATTATCAACTTACTCAAGATACTTATGACGGCAACCACTGTCAGCAGATGGTTGTACCCCTGTCCTACCAGCAGCATTTACTAGCCGTTCTTGCTATCTACCAGTGGGGTAACCATCAACCTTGGCAAGATGAAGAAATCCAACTGATTGCAGGTGTCGCCGAACAAGCAGCTTTAGCTCTCTCCCAAGCCAAACTTTACCAGCGTCTCCAAGAAAAGCAAGCACAGCTCGGCACTGAATTGGAAGTGGCGCGCCAAATTCAAAACAATCTGCTGCGCCAAACTCTACCTGATATCCCAGGTGGAAAGGTGCAAGCCTGTTGTTACCCAGCTCGTGAAGTGGGAGGAGATTTTTTTGAGGTGTTTGTCCATCCCAAAGGCGATTTATGGTTGGCCGTAGGTGATGTTTCCGGTAAGGGTGTGCCTGCTGCTTTATTCATGGCTAGTGCGATTTCGGTATTACGCCGGGAACTAGCACTAGAAACGCCAGCCGAGCCAAATGTAGTGGTACATAACCTCAACAACGCTCTTTCTGATGACTTGATTGGCAACAATTATTTTATTACCCTCGTCTTAGCTCGTTATACTCCTACGACCAAAGAGTTAGTCTATGCTAATGCCGGTCACATCTATCCCTTGCTTTGGTCAAATCAAACTACTGTAGATGTTAACCCTATTTATCTCAAAGTGCGCGGCATTCCTTTGGGTATCTTGCCTCAGTGGCAGGCAAAATCGGGGCGCTTAATTCTCGCTCCAGGAGATACCTTACTCCTGGCTAGTGATGGCATTACAGAAGCGATGGTATCAAATAAGTTATTGAATCCACAAATAACTAAGGATAGTGGACAGCTAGTCAGCCGTTCTATGCTCAATCAAGAAGGACTTTGGCAACTCTTACAAAGACAACCCCAACCGTTTTCTCTTCACCATTTAATAGCTGGTATTCAGGCTGATAACCACATTCAAGAAGATGATCAAACTATACTCTCACTGGAGGTTTTGTAGGTAATGAAAAGTGAGCTTCATGTACCAAGTGACCTGAATTATTTAAACATTGTCGAAAGCTGGTTACTAGGATGCTTAAAAATTCATCTCAAAGAATCAGTGGATTGGTCGAGGCAGTCAAGTCGTTTGCGACTGGCTTTGGTGGAAGCATATTCAAATGTAGTCCGTCATGCCCACAAAGAACAGCCTAGCTTACCGATTCTACTGCGTTTAGAACTGAAAAATCGAGATATTGCTATAGAAATTTGGGACTATGGCGAAGGCTTTGATATGTCTACTTACTTTCCGCCTAATCCTACAGATAAACAAGAAGGCGGTTATGGATGGCTGATTATGAATCGTCTGATGGATAATGTTGAATATCAGTTACAAGTTGATGGTGGAAATTGCCTCAAATTAGAAGCGACTCTACCAGAACTAATGAATTGAAAATTCTCACAATTTTGGATGCCTAGATTGCCGATTGCTAGACTTTTTCAGTATTGTCTATGCTCACTTACATAAAAAGTCTGGTAATTGCCGATTTCGCACTATTCCTCTTAGCTCATAGTCAAGCCAATAGTATAGAAAAACTAAAAAACAGACTCATAAACTGGGAGACATCTCCCAATTGTGATCAAAAAGGAAAATTAATTTGCATCAATTTATAAACTGCGAATAATATCATGTTCGCGTAATTAGTTATAATTCCCGCATCTGTGCAAAAACCGCAAAATCCTCTTTCCCCCTGATAGAAAGCTCTCTGCTCCCATGGGGACTTAATCATAAGTATTTCCCGGACACGATATAATTCCTGTGTGTTGCGCCCATCATGCAGGATACAAAATCAAAGCCCCCTATCGGGGCGAAACTAAAGGTAAATGTATTAATAAATTTTAATTTAAAGCAACCGCCAAGAAAGTTAGGACATAAACGGATAATCAAACTTAGACACCAAAAGGATTTTAACCTACTCCCCAGCTATAAATAATAATTTTTGCTAATTTTAGTTGATTTATCACTGCTGATTATTAAATACTGGAGATAGTAGCCAGCTTAACTGGCGATTTGAGATCACCGAAAAAAAGCTCATGACATAGCCCTACTGGCGTGAGACACGGAAAATAATGCCAAAAATTTGTAGGTTGAGTTGAGGCAAGAAAACCTAACATCCTTAGTAGCCTTGGGTTTCTCAAATTAACCTCATGCAATGTTTTAGGCTTGTCACTCCACTACAAGTCCCAGGATAACCAAGGTGTAAAAAGTTACCTTAAGTCAACCAAAGTTCTGACTAAATCTATGGAAACTTTATTTTTTTTGTCGCCACGCTATCGCCTTGATGATGAATCAGTTTGGCTACAGGCTATCGACCCCAGTCGTCATTACTGGATTTCCGTGAATGGAGACAGTAACTTTACAATAGCTATACCTGGATTATTAGTTTCTTCAATGAATGAATTGAAGCAGGCTATCCGCCAATTTCGCTCTTTGCAGCCTGGGGAACAAATGACTGTGAACAGAATTGCCAGTGATTGCACGATTCACTGTATCAGTGCTAATTGTTATGCTGTGGAAGATCAAATTAATGATGCTCCTATTTGGCATCTGTTTGATCACGAAACGTTAGATAGTTTATTAATGACGGCACACCCAGAATGGCAATGTGCGCCATCACATATGGATTTAGGTCGGAAATTGTTAATGCGCTCTTTGCTGCAAACGGCTGCTACCAAAAAATAAGCCACATCGATATTTGGGCTAATTTTGCGGACGCAGAGCAAGTAACTCTTGGGGAGAACCTAACAGTTTGATTTTAGCGTCGATAATCTGCCTTTGTCGGTTGAGGATAAACAACCAGGTAACATTAACACCACACCAGGAAGTTTGCACTTTACCTGTTACCTGAATTTGTATTTGTTCATTTTCTAAAGTTTCGACAATTCCTTGACGCGGACAAGCTTGAATTTTTTGAGCTTCTTGTTGTAAATAGAGAGCGATCGCCTCTTGTCCCACAATACCAGATTCAAAGGGCGGATACATCACCCCATCATCGCCAAATAGGGCAGCAGTTGCTGGAAATTGTCCGGCGTTAAGTGTTTCAAAGTAATGCAGGATGATGGGTTCGATGATTCCCTCAATCTGAAATTCTTCGTTGGTTGTAGTGCCGACCTTTCTCTGAGTTGTTTGTATAGATTCAGCAGCTGTCATATATTTACCTTGATTACGCTGGCTGAAGTTAATTGAAAGATAAAAGTAGAGTAAAAAAAAGATGCTCTAGAAATAGATTACCAAACGTCCGCATCAATTCAAAGGTTAATGTATAAATAAGTTGTGTATAATTGCGACTAAATTTATATAAAAAAATGGATGAGTATTTTGTGACAAGCAGCAGTGTAGTTAAAGAAAAAGCCAGAGAGTTGGGATTTCACAAAGTCGGGATTACTGCTGTCGATGGGGTAGATAATACAGACGCGCAGAAGTTACAAGCCTGGATAAATCTGGGTTATCATGCCGATATGGAGTGGATGAATAGCCCCAAACGTCAAGATATTAGCTTAATCATGCCAGAGGTGCGATCGCTAATATCAGTCGCCCTCAATTACTACACACCAGACCAACGTCCTGAAGGTGAAGAATACGCCAAAATCTCTCGTTATGGCTGGGGTAGGGATTATCACAAGGTGATGCATAAAAAGCTGAAGGCGCTGATGTTGTGGCTAGAATCACTGGATGCAGGTATTCAAGCGAGATATTATGCAGACACTGGCCCGGTACAAGATAAAGTCTGGGCGCAACGAGCCGGAATCGGTTGGATTGCCAAAAATGGTAATTTGATTACTAGAGAATATGGCTCTTGGGTATTCTTAGGAGAGATAATTACCAATCTGGAATTAGAAAGCGATCGCCCACATACAGAACACTGTGGTAGCTGCACTCGTTGTCTAGACGCTTGTCCCACAGGCGCAATTACCCAACCATTTGTAGTCGATGCTAATCGCTGCATTGCTTATCATACCATCGAAAATCGGTCAGAAACATTACCCGATACAATATCACCCCATTTACATGGTTGGGTTGCAGGTTGCGACATTTGTCAAGATGTTTGTCCGTGGAATCAGCGTTTTGCTCAGACAACTGATGTAGCAGATTTTCAGCCTTATCCTGGTAATGTTGCCCCTCATCTGATAGAATTAGCCAACATCTCAACCCAGGAGTGGGATGAACGATTTCCCGCATCAGCCTTGCGGCGGATTAAGCCAGAAATGTTAAGACGAAATGCCCGTGCTAATCTTGACGCATTTAAACTTAAAGAATGAGCCAGAAAGTAATTATTTTTGATTTTGATGGGACGATTGCGGATACAGTAGATGCTCTTGTAACTATTGCCAATCGTTTAGCTGTAGAGTTTGGTTATATACAAATTACTCCAGAGCAACTTGCACTGCTCAGAACTTTCACCTCTAGGGAAATTATTAAATACTCAGGAATCTCTTTATTTAAAATTCCGTTTCTACTCAAAAAAGTTAAAGGAGAATTAAAATACAAAATTCAAGAATTCAAACCAATACCGGGTATTCATGAAGCTTTAATCGAACTGCAAAATGAAGGTTATAGACTAGGAATTATTACGTCTAATTCTCAAGAAAACGTGACGGCATTTCTCGAAAATAATCAATTAGACCACTTATTTGAATTTATTTATTCAGGAGTGACCATTTTTGGTAAAACAACCATAATTAATAACGTCTTAAGACAAAAACAACTGAAAACTCAAGCAGTCATTTATGTTGGGGATGAAACCAGAGATATAGAAGCTTCAAAAAAAGCTAATATCAAAGTGATTGCAGTAGCTTGGGGTTTCAATTCTCCAGCAGCTTTAGCTAAACAAAATCCAGATTTTTTAATTAACGAACCCAGCGAATTGCTAGAAGTTATTAAAAACTGCTGAGAGGTTGTTTGTCAATTGACCTGACGGAATAACCCCTCTGCCAACCTCTCCCTGACCCCCCTACAGGAGAGGGAAGTTCTATAATTTATCCCTGGTGAAAATTGGCGAAAATTAAGTAGATGGTTGACCTTTTTGAAAAGCTTTTTGAATTAAATCATCACTAACATTAGTGACAGCCTCAGTTCTAGAACCCCCAATTTCCTTCGCCATTTCTAGATAGTCTTCGGGGCTACCGCTCGATTGCGCTTCAGTTTTTGTTTCTTCTTCTACTTCAGCAACTTTTTGTTTGGGTGCGGTAGCGGCTATAGCAGCGGCTTCACCTTCATCTGTCCGGTCGATTTCACTAACACTAAATTCCTGTGCAGCTGCATAATCTGCTTCAAAATCAACTTTTGCTGCTTTTTCTTCACCACTAGCCATACTTTCAGCAACTAATTGTGCATCATGGGTAGAAGCTTCATTTGGATTGGGTTTCACTTTATCAGCCATAAATAATACCTTGGGTAATTTTGCAATTGCTGGGGCGATTTTACCAAGGATAGGGGTAATTTTCTTTCTGTCTGGAGAGAGACTTATATATCTGTTAAAAGATAGATTAAAACTATTTAAAATAACTCTTACTTTTGGAAGTAGATTCTGTCCGTGAAAGTTTGGTAATCGTTAATAGAATTTCTAAATTATGGAGATCCATTATGACTACAACTTCCAATAAAAATGTTTCCCAAGCCCTAAGCAATGAAACTATAAAAGTAGTTGAAGAATTTAATGCTTTAGATACTGATGCTAAACTAGCATGGTTTTATTTTGTTTATGAAAAAATGGGTAAATCAATTACTCCTGCGGCTCCAGATGCGGCTGAACCAGAACTTGCACCCCTGCTCTTAGGAGACTATTTCAAGTTGCCACCTGAGCAACAATTAACAATTATGCGGGATATTGTAGAGTGTAAAGAAACAGATTACTCTCGTGCTTATGGCGCGATTAAAGAAAATAACCAACTTTTAGTTTGGTATGCTTGGGCTGTGGCTATGGGAGATCAAGTAGTGGGAATGCCGGATAATTACAAGCGTACTGATACAATCAAAAATTTGCTTTCTCAAACTGAAAAACTCGATTTTGAAGGACAAATATCTGTGTTCCGCACAATCGCGGGTCAAATGGGCTACACCGACGTTCAGCCTATTGAGACACAAGCACAAACAGGGAAAACTTCCAGTTTGTAATCAGGGTTTGTAGAGGAGCGATTAATCGCGTCTGTGCTGGGGAGTAGGAAATAATAAAATATGGAACCTCACCCCCAACCCCTCTCCTTGCTAAGGAGAGGGGAGGTTTTGCTCAATATTTGAGGCTGGGTAAGATATTATTTAATTCATATTTATTAGGACATGGTGACTTGAGTTAAATCCTTTGGTGTCAAGTTGCTGTGGATGACTGCGCCATCACGAAACCAGACAATGCGTTGGGTTTGACGCGCAACTTCTGATTCATGGGTAACCATGACAACGGTGATTCCACTGTTATTTAATTCGGTGAAAATATCCAAGACCTCCTGGGTTGTATGGGAATCAAGTGCGCCTGTTGGTTCATCGGCGAGAAGGACAACGGGACGGTTAACTATAGCACGAGCGATCGCTACCCGTTGTTGCTGTCCACCAGATAATTGAGTGGGTTTGTTATTGAGGCGCTTTTCTAAGCCGACTTTTGTCAATGCTTCGGTGGCGCGATCGCGTCTTTCGCTGGGGTTGACACTGGCATAAACCATTGGTAACATGACATTTTCTAATGCTGTCAGTTGGGGTAATAAGTGGAATTGTTGGAAGACAAACCCCAGTTTTTTATTGCGGATTTTTGCTAAATCTGCATCGTTCATTTGGGCGACATCAAGATTATCTAAATAATAATGTCCGGTGCTAGGGCGATCTAAACAGCCGATGATATTCATGGCTGTAGATTTACCAGAACCAGAAGGCCCCATAATTGAACAATATTCCCCCTCGTAGATGGTCAAATTCACATCATTGAGTGCTTTAACTTCAGTTTCACCACTTCCGTAGATTTTAAAGATATTCTCTAGGCGAATAATTGCCGATTTCGGTGCAGGATTAGGAACGAGAGCATCGGTAAGTGTGATCGTGTTTGTCATAAGAATTTAGTTATTGGTCTGCTTACTTTTTATTTCTAAGATAGTATTTCCATTTCGTGATCAGCCAGCCAACACCAATGAACAACAATGCAAAGGGTCTAAACCTTGAGTTACGATAATACCTGCAAATACCTTGCCGAAAACTATCCCACTGAATTTGCTCGATGGTTACTTGCATCTGAAACCCCAGATATCCAGGTACTAAAAACAGAATTGAACCTCGAACCCATTCGCGCTGATTCGGTGACGTTTCTGCAAATCGCCAACCAAATTTTACATTTAGAGTTTCAAACTACACCAAAATCCACACATCCACTCGACTTTCGGATGCTGGATTACTACACCAGATTAAAACGCCAATATTGGTGTGATATTGAACAGGTGTTGATTTTCTTACAACCCACTTCCTCAGAAATTGTGTTTAATACACAGTATGTAGACAAGAACACTAGACATGAGTATCGCGTGATTCGTTTGTGGGAAGAAGATCCTACACCTCTATTAGCTAACCCTGCACTTTTACCACTGGCGACATTGGCTAGAACCAATTCACCCCAAGACTTATTAGAGCAAGTCGCTGCTAGTGTCGATATGATTGAGGTAACAGACGAGCGACAGAATATTTCAGCTTGTGTTCAGGTTCTAGCTGGTTTGCGATTTGATAAAGGTTTAATTCAACAGCTATTTAGAGAGGAAATTATGCAAGAATCTGTGATTTACCAAGATATTTTGCAAAAAGGTGTGCAACAGGGAGAACAAAGAGGTTTGCAAAAAGGAGAGGTGGCGGTGATATTGCGTTTTTTGAAACGTCGCCTTGGTGCAATTGAACCGGAAACAGAAGAGCAAATTCGCACTTTATCCATTACTCGACTCGAAGAGTTAGCTGAGGCGTTGTTAGATTTTTCTAGCCACAGTGATTTAGTGAATTATTTGGCGAATACATCTCAACCCAATTTAGGAGATTAAGAAAAATATAGGGCGAATATAATTCGCTACTACACAACCTTAGTCCACGCAGATGGACTAATGAAAAAGGCGGGTTTAGTCTGGGTGGTTCCGCGACTAAAAGTCGCCGAGGCTCGTAGTAAATTAGACTTGTGTATTCATCCTCTAAGCACTTCTGAGCGCCACAATCGGGTCAAGTTGAGCAGCACGCCGGGCGGGAACGACACCAAAAAATAAACCAATTCCGCCTGAGACACCAACGGCTGTTGCGATCGCAATGGGAGAAATTGCCGCTTCTAAGGGAGTGACTACTGCTACCAATAGAATACCGCTCACACCAACCACAGTCCCAACTAAACCGCCGATGACGGAAACAATCACGGCTTCAATGATGAATTGAAGCAAAATATCTTGTTGGGTTGCACCAATTGCCTTTCTGAGTCCAATCTCTTGGGTGCGTTCGGTGACGGAAACTAGCATAATATTCATGATGCCAATACCGCCTACAAATAATGATATCCCGGCGATCGCAGCTAACATAATTGTTAATGCACCTGTAATTTGACCGACGGTTTGCAAAGCATCCTTTTGAGTATTGAGCGTAAAATCATCTTCTCCAGTAATTTTGTGCCGCAAACGCAGCAAATTAGTAATTTGAAACTGTGCTGCATCCACACTTTCGGCATTTTTAGCTGAAACAACAATATAAGTTAACTCTAATCCATAGGGAGAAGTTCGCCCCACAATTCTGTTAGCCATTGTCACCAGTGGAATTAAGGCGGCTTCATCGTAATTCACGCCTAAGTTTGAGCCTTTGCTTTCTAGTACCCCAATGACTTGAAAACTGGCATTTTTAACCCGCAACTGCTGACCGATAGGGTTACTATTCCCAAATAGTCTTTCTGCTAAGTCTGCGCCCAATACCACAACTTGGTTATTGCGCCTCATATCTACATCAGTAAAAAATCGCCCTGTAGCAGTTTCAAAGTCACGCACGGTCAAGAACGAGGGAGTTGTGCCAATGATATTCACATTAGTGTTTTGATTGCGATATGTCACTACCTGCCTACCATTCAACTCTCCTGTGACTGCTGCTACAGTGGGGACTTGATTGGCGATCGCCTCAGCATCTTCAAACACTAAAGTTTTCGGTACATCTCTAGAGACGCGCTGTGTAGCACGATTTCCGGGGATGACAAATAACACATTCGGTCCTAAAGATTCCAGTTGTTTAGAAACAAACCTTTGTCCGCCTTCGCCAATCCCAATCATTGCAATTACCGAAGCATTCCCGATGACAATTCCTAACATTGTCAAGGCGCTACGCAACTTATTTGACAGCAGGGTTTTTCCTGCCATTTGCATACTTTCTAGGAAATTCATATTAATTCGTAATTAAGAGATGCGCCGAAGATTTTATTGCTTGTTCTGCTCTTTAGCTTTTTTGGTGATGTAGTCTTTTGGTGGGTTAATAAACACGCGATCGCCTTTTTTCACTCCCTGTAAAATTTGAGTTTCGTCTTCAATTTGCGCCCCAATCGTCACTTCCCGAAACAGGGGTTGATTTTTTTCATCTGTGACTAAGACACCTGTTTTACCCTTTTCTGTGACAATTGCTACCGTGGGTAACACCAAAGCATTACTGAGGCGATCGCCTAAAAAAGTCAAATCCACATTTAAGCCAGAACGCAGTTCTTCTGTACCCGTCTCCAGAGCTACCCGCACCTGAAACGATGTCACACCTTGTTCCACCACAGCTTCAGGAGCAATTAAACGCACATTTCCTTTAAATACTTGGTCAGGATAAGCATCAGCCACAATTTCCACCGACTGTCCCTGTTGGATTCTGCCCAGATCCACCTCTGGGACTTGCGCCAGCACTTCTAAACCCCGTGCAACTGCCACAATGGAACTAGAAGTTGCTGATGCACTAGCAGAAGCCGAAGTTGTCGGAGTCACAAAAGCACCCACATTGGCGTATTTCTGCGTCACAATTCCCGATAAAGGCGCACGAATTACAGTATCTTGTAACCTCACTTCAGCCGCTTGAATTTGAGCTTGCGCTCCTTTGACTGCTGCTAGACGTTGAGCAATTTCCTCTGGACGACTGCCATTTTCCAACAATACTAATGCAGCGCGGGCTTCGGTAACAGCAGCTTCTCTAGCTGTAATTTCTTCATTGCGGCTACCAACTTCTAAGAGTGACAGTCGTTTTTGAGCTTCATCTAAACTCGCTTTTGCTCTTTGGTTTTCACTAATATACTGATCTAATTGATCCTGAGAAGTTGCTCCTTGCTGAGTTAATTCTCCATAGCGATTTACCCGTGATTGGGTGAGAGTTACCTGTGCTGCGGCTGAATTTACTTGTGCTTGGGCTTGGGCAATTTCTTGATCACGATTTCCCGCACGAGCTTGATTTAACTGCGCCTGGGCTTGGGTTAATCTAGCTCTGGCTTGAGCTATTTCTTGCGGACGATTCCCCGCACGGGCTTGGTCTAACTGTGCCTGTACCTGGGCTAAATTGGCGCGATTCTGGAGGATTTGCGCCCGGATGTCGCCCACATCCATCCGCGCCAGAATTTGCCCTTGTTCGACGCGATCGCCTTGTTCCACATATAACTCTGCCAGCACACCGGGGTTTTTGGGACTAATATTCACACTTTGAACTGGCACAACTTTACCACTGGCTGTAATCCGTAAAGTCACATTTTGTGCTTCTACAGGAACAGTTAATTCACTGATATTTTGTTCACGATTTCTCTGATTTACTAAGTTAGAGGTAATAGTTGTACCCACAGCTAAAGAACCTACGACTATTAACCCAATCCCCCAGCGTAGTGGATATTTAACTTTACCAATCAGGGGAATTTCTATTTGCCTAACCATAAATATTAGCCTAGGAATATCACTTGGCTTTAATAGCGTTATCAAGCCAGTGTATGAATTTAAAAGACGTGTGGACTAAACACTACAATATTTATCCATAGACTAAACAACAAAGCTGAAATTCAGCTTTATAGTTGCTTAATCTTTCTTTATATTAGCTTTTAGTCTTGGTTTACGCCTTCACCTAGGAGACTAATTTTGCCAGGCTGATTACCTGATACTTGTGAATGTCACAGTCCTTTGTAAATTAGCCAAAGCGCGATTGTAATTTAAAATCGCCGTGACTCGATTACCTTCAGCTCTTGTCAAATCGGTTTCGGCAAAAATGACATCTGTTTGAGTACCTACGCCGGCTTCAAAGCGCAATCTGGCTAAACTCAGGGCTTCTCTGGCTTGATTTAAAGCCACAGTAGAAGTTTGGATATTATCTAAATTGGACTGCAATTGAGCATAAAATTGTTCCACATCAAAGCGAATTTGGTCACGCTGACTAGCAAATTGACTTTCGGCGATCGCAATATTAACTTTCGACTGAGCTGCATTGGCTTTAGCTGCTCCCCCATCGAATAAAGTTAAACTAGCTCTGAGTCCCACCGAATAACCATCAGTCAGGCTTTGCCCATCGTTAAATTGATCTAAGATGTTGTAATTGGCATTCACACTCACTTGCGGCCCTAGCCGTGAAAGAGCTTGTCGTCGCTCTTGCTCAGAAATATTACGTTGTGCCAAAACCTGTTGCAATTCTGGGCGGTTTTGAAACGCTTTCACAATAGATTCTTCCACAGTTTCCTGCCAAAGTCCGGCCACTTCTACAGCATCTGCGGCACTAATATTGGCTGACTGTGCCAAATTTAACAGAGCAGCAAACCGACGACGGACAATTTGCTGTTGCGAAAGAGAATTAGTCAGGCCTTGTTGAGCATTAGCCAAATTCACCTGAGATTGTAGGACATCGAACCGCGTACCGACTCCAGCTCTTTCTCTAGCTTGAGCATCCCCTAAACTAGCTTGGGAATTTTCCACAGCAGATTGATTAATTCTGACTTGTTCATCTGCTTCTTGCAAATCGTAATATTGAGTAGTGACATTCAGCCGGATTTCTAAAGACTGGTTCTCTACATCTAATTCATCTATCCGTAGCCGTTCCTCAGATGCGCGGACGCTAGCTTGACGATTCCCAGAGGTATAGAGGTCATAATTTATTTGTGCTTGACCATTGAGAGAAGTCCTCGATTGAGAGGCGCTACCAGTAAAACCCTCACCACTGTTAGTCAAGTTAGTATTGACATTCACATTAGGAGAAAAAACAGCTTGAGACTCTTTTAATGCAGCACGACTACGTTCTAGCTCTAATATGGCTACCTGTAAATCTCGATTGTTGCGTTTTGCGAGTTCCAAAGCCTCAGCCAAAGTTATCGGCTGAGTGCGCTCAATCCTTACTTCTTCTGGCTTAGTGGGAAACTGGAGAGGATTGGGATTAGGGTTGAGAAAATCGGGAACTTGCACAGCACTAGGCGGTGTGTTTAGGGGGATTTGGGCGGCTACACTTGTGGCGAAAGTTGGAATTAGAAGAGCAATCGCCACGGCCACACGGGTAGAACGGAGACAGAATAAGATAAAAGGCATATTTTTGCGTTTATAATCAGGTTTCTCAGCAATTATAGAAATTATCGTCCTGAATTAGCCTACTATCAAATTATCCTTTGAGTTTGGGCAGGAATATCAGGCTGGTGAGTCACAATCACAGTTTCTGCTGCCATTGACAAGATTTCTAGCAATGGAACTTTACGGGTATTCGGAGCTTTGTTAACAGTTTTTAGCATATTGGTATATTTAAAACTAAATTTAAGGGCGATCGCCTCCATTTCAACCACCGCCACTTATACCAAGAAGAATATTCCTTTCTGGTTTTGAGCGTGGTCGTGATCATGGCGGAAAAATCAGCAAAACTTTCTTCTCAAGCAGAGATCGTATAAGCTAGCTGGAAGATTCCTTGATTTGTGGCTAAGGGACGGTATTGTGCCTAAACATATTAGTTTGATTTCTCTTCTGGTCGTCTGTGGTTTGTCGAGTCTGCCCAAGGCAGTTCACGCACAGGCGCTAATACCTCATACACTGCAACTAAATGCAGAAAATTTGGAAAAACAAGGGTTGGGTTTAGCACAAGAAGCAGCTCAACTCGGACAATTTCAGCAGTTTGAGTTGGCTTTACCACGGGCTAGATTGGCTAGTCAACTGGCTCCTAATAATGATCGAGTCTGGTTTTTGTTAGGTGGTTTACATTTGCAAGCCGAAGATTTTGATTCGGCGATCGCGGCTTTGCAAAAAGCACAATCGATTAATCCCCAAAATTCGGAAGTTTTGCTGGCTTTGGGTTCGGTTAATTTTCAACAGAAAAATTATCCAGCAGCTCTGGCGCATTACCAAAAGAGTTTGCAGTTAAAACCTGACAACCCGGACGGCTTGTTTGATTTGGGGAATGCTTACTATATGTTAGGTCGATTACCAGAAGCGATCGCCCAGTACAATAAATCTTTCTCTCTAGACAAAAAATTCTGGCCGGCCATTAATAACATTGCTTTAATCAAATACGAACAGGGTGATGTTGAAAGTGCAATTAAGCAATGGCGAACTTCTGTCAAAATTGACAAACAAGCCGCAGAACCTTTATTGGCATTAGCAGTGGCAATGTATAGTAAAGGCGAGCGCCAACAAGCCTTATCAATGGGAGAAGCTGCACTCCGCATCGATCAGCGCTATGGTAATTTAGATTTCCTCAAGGAAAATCTCTGGGGTGAACGATTACTGTCTGATACCAAAAAGTTCTTAGAATTGCCACGTATTCAAGCGACTCTAGAGCAACAGTAAAACTAAAACTAAAGGAGCGTAATTGCTCATTGGTAATTCGGATTTACAGGTGGTGTACCAGGCAAAAATTCAAAAATCTTTACATGAGTGCCTTTTTTAGTTGAAATTATATAGTACGTATATACTATATAATGCAGGAACTATTCGCCCCAAGTTATGAGTGGGCGAGTATTCCTGACAGAAATCGTCTGTTCTTAGTGGATATCTTGGGGGAGAAGTGCAATGATTTGTTCAACAAACTGTTGATGATCGACAACGGGCTTAGAGATGTAGCCATCAGCACCGCTTTGCTGAAGAAAGTTCTCGCGATCGCCTTGCATAGCGTGTGCAGTCACCAGAATAACAGGTAAATGTGCCGTTTGTGGATTTGATTTCAACATTTGGGTAATTTTGATTCCATCCACAGATTTACCTTCATAAACGCTTCTAGACAAAGAAACATCCATCAAAATCAGGTCAGCTTCTCCAGAATGGGCGATTTTCATGACTTCTTCCACATTTTCTGTATGTTTCACATCCAAACCACCGCGCTTGGTCAAAATTTTGGAAAAAACGCGAGCATTAATTAGATCGTCTTCAACAATTAGAACAGTTTTCATGAGAATTTTATTTATAGAGTAGAAGAGATGACAACCTGACAAAAACAGTTGTCTAGCTCGTTTTTAATGATCAAATTACCAGCCCGTCATCAAGGATAATACTACTGCTATTTATCCTTTGAGTATCAAGATTGTGTTAGGAATTCCATTTCATCCGTTATGCTGTGTTTGCTGCGGTGTTCAAATCAAGCGATTTTTGTGTAATTAAATTTCAGGGAAAAAACTCATGGCAAAACAGTTAAACCTTCTCCCCACGGGACAGGTAATCACAACAGCCCTGCACACGGAGATGCAACGGTCTTACTTAGAATATGCCATGAGTGTAATTGTGGGGCGGGCGTTACCAGATGTGCGTGATGGTTTAAAACCAGTGCATCGGCGAATTTTATATGCCATGCACGAACTCGGTTTAACCCCCGATAGACCCTATCGTAAGTGCGCCCGTGTAGTCGGAGATGTGCTGGGTAAATACCATCCCCACGGCGACCAATCAGTTTATGATGCCTTAGTCAGGTTAGTACAAGAATTTTCCTGCCGCTATCCCCTATTGGCAGGACATGGCAACTTTGGTAGCGTCGATAATGACCCACCAGCCGCAATGCGTTACACAGAAACCCGTCTGGCCGCCATCAGCCATGAGGGAATGTTGGCAGAAATTGGCGATGAAACGGTGGAATTTATCGGTAACTTTGATAATTCCCAACAAGAACCCACCGTACTACCCGCTCAATTACCTTTTTTATTACTCAATGGCTGTTCTGGTATTGCTGTCGGTATGGCTACAAATATTCCCCCACACAACTTGGGAGAATTAGTTGATGGCTTGATTGCTTTAATTGATCAACCGGATTTGTCAGATCAAAAGTTATGGGAAATCATTCCCGGCCCCGACTTTCCCACCGGTGGAGAAATTGTTGGTGATACAGGAATTCGGGAAGCATACACCAATGGTAAGGGTAGTATTGTGCTGCGAGGAGTCGCTAATACGGAGGAAATTGCTCCTACCAGAGGAAGTAAGCGGCGGACAGCAATTATTATCACTGAATTGCCTTATCAAGTGAATAAGGCTGGCTGGATTGAGAAAGTAGCAGATTTAGTCAATCAAGGTCGTTTGCATGGGATTTCTGACCTGCGGGACGAAAGCGATCGCGAAGGAATGCGGGTAGTAATTGAACTCAAACGTGATACCAACCCCCAAGAAGTTCTG
The DNA here is from genome assembly GCA_035638855.1 of Nodularia sp. (in: cyanobacteria). Classification (GTDB taxonomy): domain Bacteria; phylum Cyanobacteriota; class Cyanobacteriia; order Cyanobacteriales; family Nostocaceae; genus Nodularia. The sequence goes on from DASQZD010000126.1 coordinate 29,407, forward strand.
CAACACTTGTATCACCAAACCGCCTTACAAAGCAACTTTGGGGCAATTCTTTTAGCCTTGGTAGATGGACAACCCCGCCAGTTAAGTTTGCGGCAGATGTTACAGGAGTTTTTGAAATTCCGTGAGCAAACCCTCAACCGTCGCTACAGTTATGAGTTGGGTAAGGCAGAAAGTCGGCTACATATCGTGTCTGGGTTGCTCAAAGCATTATCGCAACTCGATCAATTAATCGAAATTTTACGAACAGCTGCTGATGGGACTACGGCCAAAATGAGCCTTTGTAGCCGTCTGGATTTGAGTGAGGAGCAAGGAGATGCTATTCTAGCGATGCCATTACGCCGCCTCACTAGTTTAGAACGGCGCAATTTGCAGCAAGAGTTTGAGCAACTGAGCGAACAAATTGATTCATTGCAAAGATTACTCAGCGATCGCCACGAATTACTGAAGACACTGAAAAAAGATTTGCGATCGCTCAAGCGTAAGTATAACAATCCCCGCCGAACGAAACTTTTAGCTAGGAGTAGTGACGAGTTTGCCAAAGTCAAAGGAGTAGAAAAACTTCAAACCACAGCCGCCGCAATCGATCCGCAAAATTTACCAGATCCTGAACCAGCCGCAGAAGTAGTCTTAGAATTTAGCCACCGGGGATATGTGCGTCGCCTTCAGCCAGCCGGAAAAAAATCGAAAGCTGAAAACGCTCTACCGGATCATGACTTCATCATCCAAACCGATTTGACGACAACAGATCAAGACTTGCTGGTAATTACCAATAGTGGTAAAGTCTACCCTGTGAATGTGGGAGATATTCGCCCTACCACGGGACGTTCTCCACGAGGAACACCACTGATTACTATGCTCAGTCCTACGGCTCAAGGCGCTCAAGAAGCCTTGGTTAGTCGCCTGATCCTACCAGAGAATTTGGAAACTAGGCAGATGGTTCTCCTCACCAAAGAGGGACGAATTAAGCGGATATTTTTGGGAGAATTTACAAACCTGACTCGTCGGGGAATTACGATTTTAAAACTCAAAGAAGAAGATGAATTGTTATTTACTCAGTTAACCACTGCCAAGGACAATCTGATTTTAGCCAGTTCCGGCGGACGCTTGTTAAAGTTTGCCGCAGACGATCAACAACTACCCATTATGGGTCGGGCTGCTATGGGGTTACAAGCATTACGCCTACTGAAACATCAAAAAATGGTCGGCTGTGTAACTGCATCTGGGGAAGATAACTTGTTGCTGGTGACTGAAGAAGGATATGCGAAACGCCTACCTGCGAGTAATTTAAAACGGGCTGACCGGGGTAATTTAGGCATACAATCCCTGAAATTTTCCAGCAAAACGGATCATTTAGCTGGTATGGTTCAGGCGATCGCCTCTGCGGAAGTAGTACTAGTAACTAATAAAGAACGTGTAGTGCGGATACCTGTAGAGACAGTACCAATATTAGGTAGAGATGGTAAAGGTGAAAGCATTATTGAGCTTAACCGCGATGAAAGAATTATCTCGGTCATAGAACTGCGGATGTAAACAAGACTGGGAAGAGGCAGGGGAGCGGGGTGCAGGGAGCAGGGAGCAGGGGGGAGTTGGAAATTACTTTATACAGACGGCCGGCTTAACAACCTTTGCTGTTTTCCCCAGCCCCCTCCTTTTCCTTTTCTTCTGGGGGTTTGAGCCAGTACAACTAATTTGAACCTCATGCGGCTTCTACGTGTGAGGTTTTTAGTTTGATAACTGCGAAACTTTTCTATAACTCAATACAACTGCTAAATCTTGATTTACCAGCATAAGTTGAGATTTTCTCGACTGTTCGCGTATAAATATGCCATTGAATGCTATGTTAGTTGCTAATTTATATCAATAAATATATTAGTTAGGGTAAATTTATTGAACTCTCCGCAAATCTACCTTGAGATAGATGCTTGTTTACAAATAGCACTCACAAATAATTAACTCAAAATGCAATCAAAAATTATAAATAAAAGTTGCATTTCTGATATTTTTTGTTATATTAGTTTACATAAGGAAATAATACTTCGTAAATCTAGTTTGGAGTGCCAACCATGACAAACGCAACAAACGTTAATGCTCCCGTAACTGAAAATCGCAACGACTGGCGTTGGGGCTTTACACCCCAAGCTGAAATCTGGAACGGTCGCTTGGCAATGATTGGCTTTTTAGCAGCAGCGCTGGTCGAGTTGTTTTCTGGTCAAGGTTTTCTACATTTTTGGGGACTTCTGTAGGTTTGACTATACAGAAATAACTACATAAAAAAATAAAGAAAAACCTGGTAATGCTGATTCACTACCAGGTTTTTAATTGTTTGTCACTTTCTGTTAGTCATCAGAGATTGGTGTCAAGCTAATGACCAATGACCAATAACTACCGAATATATTCCTTAAGAACACTGTTGCGATTCGGGTGACGTAACTTGCGGAGTGCTTTCGCCTCAATTTGACGAATTCGTTCACGGGTGACGTTGAAAATCTGTCCAATTTCCTCCAGAGTCTTCATGCGCCCATCATCCAAACCATAGCGGAGTCGGAGAACATCACGTTCACGAGGACTGAGGCTATCGAGGACTTTTTCTAGGTCTTCGCGGAGCAGATTTTTGGAAACCTGATCTTCTGGAGTTTCACCATCGGACTCAATAAAATCGCCCAAGCGAGAATCTTCTTCTTTACCGATGGGCGTTTCTAGTGAAATGGGTAACTGGGCAGATTTAGCGATAAACCGTAACTTCTCGATGGTCATTTCCATACGAGTAGCGATTTCTTCTTCAGTGGGTTTGCGTCCCATTTCTTGGGATAGCAACTTGGTAGTTTTCTTGATCCTCGAAATGGTTTCGTACAGATGAACAGGTAGGCGAATAGTCCGGGATTGATCAGCTATGGCACGGGTAATTGCTTGACGAATCCACCATGTAGCGTAAGTAGAAAACTTATAACCTTTTTCATGGTCAAACTTTTCTGCGGCGCGAATCAAACCGAGGCTACCTTCCTGGATTAAGTCTTGGAAAGACAAACCACGATTCATGTATTTCTTGGCAATTGACACCACAAGACGCAGGTTCGATTGCACCATTTTATCTTTTGCCCTGCGACCAACGTGCAGGCGATAACGAAATGCTGGTAATGGGATTTGTACAGCTTCAGCCCATTCCCGATATTCAGGTTCGCGTTCTAACTGTTCTTGCAGTCTATCCCGCACCCTTTCTAATTCCAACAAATCAGCGATTTTTCGCGCCAATTCAATTTCTTCGTCTGCCCGCAATAGGCGAATCCGACCAATTTCTTGCAGATAAAGGCGAATCGAGTCTTCGGTGTAGTGCTTTTTCTTGCTTTGTGTCCGACGACGTGATTTAGCGGCTTTTCCAGACTTTGTGTCGTCCTCATCAGACTGAGGCTCTAAAAACTCATCTTCGCCATCATCGTTAATCAGCAAGTCCTCTTCTTCTTCTTCTTCTTCGACTAAGAGTTCTAACTCGAGCTCAGGCTGATTTATTATTTCTAGGTCAGGCTGATAAATGCTTTCGAGTACGTTGTTAGCCTGGTTCATGCCGCGTTCCTCATGCTCCTTGCAGAATCAATTACTCAAGATGTGTTTACTGCTCTTTTTAAACGAGCTAGTTCAATACCAAAAATCGGGTTTTAGGCTGATTTCCCGAAAATTTTTTCGGAAGTTTTGCTCCTCTTTGATAGAGGATTTTTTGACTATATGTGGAAAGTCGCAGTTACTGCTGACTTGCTCATTTTAGTTAGAAATCATATGTGTTGCTATGACATACAAGTTTTAACTAATTCGTCCCAACAAAAGCTTGTCTTGATCTCAAAAATTTACCATTCCATATAAACAAAATATGACGTTGGCATATTTTCTGATAAAGACTTTTCCGATTGTAGCCTGTTTCACAAAAATTGCACTCTTTTTGTGTATTAATCATGATGCCATTGTGCAAGGTAAAGCCACTAATAACAAAAAGATATTGTTCATGGTAGTGATGCCCTTAAATTTTTCTCAAACTTTTTGGCATCCTAGTGGCGTTATCTTTACATTCAAGGAAAGTACACCCGCTCTGACATACTTTTAGGTATGATGTGCAACATTAATTACTGAGAACCTGTTTTGTTAATGTTAACTTAAGCGAGAAAGATTAATGCACCCTTTATTACATTTCCTTCATAAATGGCTGCATTTTCAGAGTTGCATGGAGATTCTTACAGCGTAAATACAGTAAAAATGGTGATGCTTGTCTCAAAACACTTAACCTTACTTATGCCAAAGGCCTGAACTAAGGAGTTGAGGCTGTGGCGGAATCAGCCAAATGGCAAACAATTTAGATTTGACTGATTGGTGTTATTCACACATTAGCGCACTGCTGAAATTTCAACCCTATGAAGGTTGACAAACTGTTCTTATTGTATACACAGATATTTTAATCAATTCAGCAGAAATTTCACAGTCAAAATTAGAGAGATTAGGCTACTTAAGTCCAATCTCTAGATGATACAAGCCAAATAATAGCCATAACCCCGGCAATAGTGGAAGGTATTAGCAGTGAAAAGTTGGAACATAGAAAGGTCTGATTATGGTTTTAGAACCTAATTACAGAGTGGCATTAAGTAATAAACTTGTTAAATATAATACTTTCTTCTTAAGGATAATGTTGTGATTCTGTGATTTTGAATCCTTAAGATATTTAGCCAATTCTGCTTGATAAACAAGATTTCCCTTTGCTATTCAAGCATAACAAATGCTTCTCTAACTTGTGGGAGAAATTAAGCTAAAAGTTATCGAGATGTGCTTTTGACTCTGACTGAAGTGCGGATACACTTGGCATTTCTCAAAAATACTCTATCAATTTGTGATAAATATTGACAAGAATTGATTTTTGTGTGCTATTAGTCTACAGGGAAAACAAATAGTTATGTTAATTTCATATTTATGTATTTTATCCTACAATTTACCCTGAGTAAAAAGCGCAAAAAAAATTCCCCCGGTTTTTGTGCTTTCTAATTCCTAAATAAAACCGGGGATATATTGCTTTTCGTCTAATTATGTGGTATTGAGGTTGTATCTTAAGTATTTGGAAAATCTGGTGGCAAAATTACCTGATCAATTACGTGAACAATGCCATTGCTAGCGGGAATATCTGCTTGAGTCACCTTAGCACCGTTAACAGTGATAGCTTTGGTAGCATTATCAACATTGATTTTGACAGGACTACCTTCAATGGTTTTGACTTCTCCAGATGTGAGTTGACTAGAGGTAACTTGCCCTGGAACAACGTGATAGGCAAGTAGCTTTGTTAATTGGTCTTTGTTTTCTGGTTTTAAGAGGTTGTCTAAAGTACCTGCGGGTAATGCGTTAAAAGCGGCATCAGTAGGTGCAAAGACTGTATACGGCCCTGGGGTTGCCAATTGATCCTGTAAGCCTGCTGCTTCCACTGCGCGTGTTAGGGTTTGAAACTGTCCTTCCTTGGCGGCGGCTTGAGTCAGTTCGGCTAAATTGAGGTTGGCAGTTGTTTCTATTCGAGTATCTGCCACCGGAGGAGCCGCAGGGGTCGTTTCCGCTACGGGTGGAGCTTGTGTCACAGGTTCGGCGCAGGCTGATAGCGCTACTAGGCTGCCGACACTGATAATATTGAACAATAGTTTTCCTATGAATTTTTGACGGAGTTTCATAGTTTTGTGGAGATTTTGTTAAGTAGAGAATTACTGACAATAGTTAATAATTTTATGCCTATCGTCCCTCAGCCTAACGGCATAGTTTGAAAATACTTAAATTCCTCTGTAACCTTTAGCAAATAAACTTAATTAAGTAAGTAGGTTGAATTAATTTAATCCTGGCTTTCGGCTGAATCAGCATTGAAGAGGATTTTAATGAGTATTTTGATTGGCTCAATTACTTACTTAATATTTGGGCAAAATTCATCAGTCAAAAGAAGTAAACTATTATCTTCAAATTTCCATACCCATTAACAGTTATTAGTTTCATCCGCAGCGTTAACATCCTTTACGATCAGCTTAAAATACACCAACCTCACCCCAACCCCTCTCCTTACCAAGGAGAGGGGAGAGTTTGACGAAAGTCCAAGGCGGGGTAAGGTCAAAAACTAAATTTGGATGTTATTTAAATTCCTGTGTACTGTGCAGTGATTTTACATGGCTAGTTATTAGCTTGATGTTTAGATATCTAAATCTGTGAAATTGAGTTTAGAACCATAGGTTTCGATGAATTCGCGTCTGGGTGCAACGCGATCGCCCATTAAAATTGTGAAAATACGATCAGCTTCGGCAGCATCTTCAATTTCTACTTGCTTCATTTTACGGGATTCTGGGTTCATTGTAGTGTCCCACAGTTGTTGAGGCATCATTTCACCTAAACCTTTGAAGCGTTGGATGTTGTAGTTGGCGTTGCTGGGAAGTGTTCCCAGGTACTGTCGCAGTTCACGTTCGCTATAGCAGTATTCATGATTCTTTCCTCTTTCTACTTTAAATAGTGGAGGACAAGCAATATAGATGAAACCCTGTTCGATTAGCGCACGCTGATATCGATAGAAGAAAGTTAACAACAGTGTGCGAATATGCGCGCCATCTACGTCAGCGTCAGTCATAATCACGATGCGGTGATAGCGCAGTTGGGTGGAGTCGAATTCGTCTCCTTTCACGCCTAAACCGAGGGCTGTAATTAAGGATTGGACTTCGTTATTTTTGTAGATTTTCGCGTCGTCTGTTTTCTCAATGTTGAGAATTTTACCACGCAGGGGGAGGATGGCTTGGGTGCGGCGATCGCGTCCTTGTTTTGCACTTCCACCCGCAGAGTCACCTTCCACGATAAAGATTTCTGACTCGCTGGGGTCACGAGAACTGCAATCTGCTAATTTACCAGGTAATGGTGAAGATTCCAGGACTGATTTACGTCGGACTAACTCCCGCGCATGACGGGCGGCTTCTGCGGCTTTAAAGGCTTGAATCGCTTTATCTAAAATCGAGTCGGCGATTCCGGGATGAAATTCTAAATATTCGCTAAGAACTTCTCCGACTAAGGAATCGACAATACCGCGAACTTCAGTATTACCGAGTTTGGTTTTGGTTTGTCCTTCAAATTCTGGGTCTGGGACTTTAACGGAAATTACTGCTGTTAAACCTTCTCGGACGTGTTCGCCACTGAGGTTAGATTCATTCTCTTTAATTTTATTGCGCTTACGTGCGATCGCATTTAAAGTCCGAGTCAGAACCGCCTTCAAACCTTCGAGGTGAGTACCACCATCAATGGTGCGAATATTATTAGCAAAACCCAGCACGTTGTCTGTGTAAGCGTCAGTACACCATTGTAAAGAAACTTCCACTTGGACGTTATTGCGTTCCCCATGCACATAAATAATTTCTTCGTGCAGTGGTTGCTTATCGCGGTTCATGTAAGCGATATATTCTTTAATACCACCCTTGTATTCGTAAGTTTCTATCCTGGGTGTATCGCTTTTGAGCAGTTCTAAACGATGGTCGCCAAAGATAATTTTGACACCTGCATTCAGATAAGCCAACTCCCGCAGGCGACCTGCGATCGTGATGTAATCAAACTCAACGCTATTGATAAAAATTTGGCTATCTGGATTGAACTTGATAGAAGTTCCCGTTTTCCCTTCTTTATCAGGCTTGGCTATTAGTTCAGTAACTGGTACGCCTCGTTCATAGCGCTGGACATGAACTTTGCTATCTCGCCAAACTGTGACTTCCAGCACATCTGACAAGGCGTTAACTACAGAAAGCCCGACTCCGTGTAATCCCCCAGAAACTTTGTATCCACCACCACCAAATTTACCACCAGCGTGTAGTACGGTTAACACGGTTTCTAAAGCCGATTTACCAGTTCGTGAGTGAGTATCGATAGGAATACCCCGACCGTCATCGGTGACAGTCACGGAACCATCAGCATTGATATCCACTTCTATGTGGGTACAGTGACCCGCCAAAGCTTCATCAATCGAGTTATCTACCACCTCATAAACTAAATGGTGGAGTCCTCGCGGTCCGGTAGTACCGATGTACATCCCTGGCCGTTTGCGGACGGCTTCCAGACCTTCCAGAACTTGAATCTGATCGGCACTGTAACTGCTCGTCATGAAAATTCTCCTGATGTGTGGGTTTAAAGTCGCCCAAAAACAAAAAAGTTAAAACACACCAAAATTCTAACACAAAAGGGTTACTGGCGACTCTAGAGCAATTTTATGAGAAGTTTGTATAGGGGATGTAACCCATAAGTTTTTTGAATTTATCGCCTCAAAAATTCAGATTTCCTAGATTGGTTCTGTACTATATAAGTTTTGTGTCAGAGAACCGAAGAGCGAAGTTCAATTAAACAATACAATTGTCTCAAATGCTTGTCATAAAAATTAACTTAATGCCTGGGCTAAAACTGCCCATCAGCAAAAACTACATAAAAACCTTAATATTTTATCACAAAAGCTTTACTGGAGAGTCAGGAGTATGGGAAGTGTTGACTAATGACTAAATTGATTGTAATTTGTGGTGCGACGGCGACTGGTAAATCAGGTTTGGCATTGAATTTGGCTACGCAGCTAAGTTCTGTAATTCTTAGTGCTGATTCTCGTCAAGTGTATCAAGAATTTGATATTGGTACGGCTAAACCAACATTGGCGGAACAAAAATTAGTCCCACATTATTTAATAGATATCTGCCATCCCACAGATATGATGACGTTAGCAGACTATCAGGAACAAGCGCAAAGTTTAATTACGGATCTTGGGGTTGCGCCATTGTTGTTGGTTGGTGGTACGGGTTTATACATACGGTCTATTGTGCAAGGAATGAAGATTCCCAGGGTTGCACCAAATCAGGAATTGCGATCGCAACTGCAATCTTTAGGACAAAGGACGCTATATGGTATGTTGCAACAAGTAGATGCGATCGCATCCCAGAAGATTCATGCCCATGACACTGTGCGGACTTTACGAGCATTAGAAGTATTTTACATTACTGGTTCCCCAATTTCCCAGCAGCAAGGAGAGAATCCCCCAGATTATCCAATTTTGCAAATTGGTTTAGATTGCGATGTCGAAAAAATCAGGCTACGCATTCAGAGACGGACTGAACAAATGATCGCTGATGGTTTGGTGGCTGAGGTGGAATATCTCTGTCAAAAATATGGTGCTGATTTACCTTTATTAAATACTTTGGGATATCAAGAAATCAGGCAATATTTAGCAGGTGAAATTTCTTTGGAGTCAGCAAAGGAATTAACGGTTTTGCATACGCGACAATTTGCCAAGCGACAGCGTACTTGGTTTAAAGCATATCCCCAAATTGAGTGGTTTGATGCAGATGATCCTGATTTGTTACAGAAGGTTTGGCGACGGGTGGAAGAGTTTTTTTAGTTCACGCAGAGGCGCAGAGGCGCAAAGTTAAGAGGTTTTATGAAATACAGCAGTTTGCAGGTAGATGAGGTACAGATATTAATACTAAAACCCTTGTGGGGTGGGCATCTTTCCCGCCTTAGTGTACCTCTCTAAAATTAAATATGCTGTATCTCTACAAGGTATCAGGATCTATACCCATAGCCCTGAGTCTTTCTGCTAGTAATTGGGCGCGTTGTTCGGCTTGTTCAGCCCTTTGCTTTTCTTGTTCAGCCCGTTCATCTCCAGTAGGAAGAATAGTTAAATCTTGGTAACACCAGCGCAACCACGTATCTTGTCTACCTTCAAATTTGCCAGACCACAGAGTTAAACCTAAGCCGACTTGTTCTAGCCAAGTTTCTGAAGTTTCAAAATAGCGTCTTCCCCTCAGTTCATAAATCCGCAGTACTTCTTCTCCTAATTGTTGATTTGGGTCATAGACAATATAGTAACTCGCCCGCATTTGCTCATAAATTTCTAACTTTTTGCCTAGTTCATCACCTTCTTTATTAGAGACAATTTCCATTACAACTTCTGGAGGTTTGCCAAAACGCCAAACCATATAACAACGATTTTGTTTTTCCCACCACTTTTGCGGAACTTGTACATCTAAACTGAGAAAAACGTCGGGTACAATGGGAGGCTGAAGGTCTATGTAGTAAACACCCACATTAGCCTCAGCTAAAAAAGTTTGATTTTGTAAAGAACTAAAAAGAGAACCGACTAATAAGCGTTGTTGTTTGGCAGATGCGAAATTGTCCACAGGTGTATCATCTTCAGTAACTAGTAGGTTGGCATCTGGCACATAAAAATCATCTGTATTGATGAGAATTTGCTCAACCATAATTTTATCCACTATTTGAGAGCCTTATTTCTAGGTTAATTGATTTGTGATGCTGCTACCGAGTTTTCCCAAACTATTGAATAACGCCAAAATAAGTGCTTTCTCACCTGCGCTTTTCCCAATAAGCTTGTATAAATTTGTCCTGCTTGTGATAGGGTAAGATACTTATCTGTGCGAATATGCTCTTTCATTGCTGCGGCCGCTTCTGGTGTTGATTGAATATGTTTATTTCTACTCATCTGAAGTAACCAGTTAAGAGGAACAGCAACAAAATCACTGAAGATATCTTGCATATTTTCATTTTGTAATAAATCCAAAATTACCAGCCTACCACCAGGTTTTAAAGCGACTTTTAGATTAGGTAACAAGTTTTCTAATGATAAATGATGAACTGTAGCTATAGAAACGATCGCATCAAATTGAGCAACAGGAAAGTCCCACTGCAAAACATCAGCAACTTGAAAATCAATATTTGTGTACTGTGTGGAACGTTGCTTGGCAACTTCAATCATATTGGGGGATAAATCAATGGCAATGACTTGATTAACACGTTTAGCCAGAAGGCGGGAAAATTCCCCTGTTCCACAACCGATATCAAGGACTGTGTTACATTTTTTTGGTAATTTTTTCAGCAGAAAATGGTGATAGTGATTGTTGTGATTCCATCCTTCTTGGTCATGCAGAGCAATCTGATCAAAATCATTTGTGATCTTTTGAGTTAGGCTCTCATTCATCTTGCTACATTGTTTAATAGTACAAGATTGAATATAACTCACCTAAATATCAGTGCGGTAAGCGTAGCCATGCCATGATGCTGATCAGTTGTTACTTCCCCTAAAGCGCTATTCTTGTCACAATGGTGATATATCTACCTCTAACTATAAAAAACTATGCTTATCCAAGAGAAAAAGCAATACAACTGGAAACCTATTATTAAAGCATTTGAGGCTGTAGTTGGTAAAAATGGTGTCGTGCAACGTCGGGAAGAACTTATCACTTATGAGTGCGATGGTTTAACTAGTTATCGTCAACGCCCGGCTGTGGTAGTTTTGCCTAGAACTACAGAACAAATTGCCGAACTGGTGAAGATATGCAATAAATACTCTGTAACCTTTATCGCCCGTGGTTCTGGGACTGGTTTATCTGGTGGGGCTTTACCTTCGGAAGATTCGGTTTTGATTGTCACTTCATTAATGCGGCAAATTCTCAATGTTGATTTAGATAATCAGCGCATTGTGGTTCAGCCAGGCGTAATTAATAGCTGGGTAACGCAAACCGTCAGTGGGGCGGGATTTTATTACGCACCAGACCCTTCTAGCCAAATTATCTGCTCAATTGGGGGTAATGTGGCGGAAAACTCAGGCGGGGTGCATTGCTTAAAGTATGGTGTGACTACTAACCACGTTTTAGGTTTAAAAATTGTCACTCCTTCCGGGGACATTCTGGATTTAGGTGGACAAGTACCGGAAATGCCTGGTTATGATTTAACAGGTGTATTTGTGGGTTCTGAAGGTACTTTGGGTATCGCGACAGAAATTACTTTGCGAATTCTCAAAAGTGCTGAGTCAATTTGTGTTTTATTAGCAGATTTTACCAGTGTGGAAGCGGCTGCGGAAACTGTTTCTGATATTATCAGCGCTGGAATTATTCCCGGTGGTATGGAAATGATGGACAACATTAGCATCAATGCGGTTGAGGATGTGGTGGCGACAAATTGTTATCCTCGCGATGCTACGGCGATTTTATTAGTAGAAATCGATGGTTTGGATGTGGAAGTTCAGGTAAATAAACAACGTGTGGCAGAAATTTGTAAAAAGAATGGCGCGCGTAATGTAACTTCTGCTAGTGATCTGGAAACTCGTTTAAAACTTTGGAAAGGTCGGAAGGCTGCTTTTGCTGCGGCTGGACATTTAAGCCCGGATTATTATGTTCAGGATGGGGTTATTCCTCGGACTCAATTAACTTATGTTTTACAGGAAATTGAGGCGTTAAGTCAAAAGTTTGGTTATCAAATTGCTAATGTGTTTCACGCTGGTGATGGTAATCTTCACCCTTTAATTTTATTCGATAATGCTGTACCAGGGGCGTTAGAGAAAGTTGAGGAAGTTGGCGGGGAAATTCTCAAGCTTTGTGTTAAAGTAGGTGGTAGTATTTCTGGTGAACATGGCATTGGTGCAGATAAAAAATGCTATATGCCTGATATGTTTAGCTCTGCTGATTTGGAAAGTATGCAATGGGTAAGGCAAGTTTTTAATCCCAAGGGTTTGGCAAATCCTGATAAGATTTTCCCCACGCCTCGCACTTGTGGTGAAGCTGCAAATTCTATGAGTATGAAGCAGTTTGCGGGGGTGGAACAGTTTTAATTTTAGCTATTATATAGCAGTTTGTGAGTGTAATATATCAAGGAATTATCGAACACAGATGAACGCAGATGAATATGGATTTATCTGTAGTTTATCTCCATGAAGTTTGCTGTATTTGATTTGGTGAAGTTGCTCAGTTTTAAAACTCAAATTTTTTGAATAAGTTGAGGTTTTAGATTGCTATATGATGATTTGTCTACATATTCCGGAGGAATGGGAATTTGCTTTGTAGTGAAAAGTATTGCTCTAAAGAAAGTCAAGCGCAGAAATGAATCGGTTGAATAGACGTGGCTTTATGAATTTGCTGTGCTTGGGTTTAATGGTATGCTTAACAGTATTTTCATTTCCTTCGCGACCACTTTTTTATCAGCCAAAAAATTTAGCCGCTACAACGGAAATTCGCGGCGTTTGGCTAACTAATGTTGCTAGTGGTGTCCTTTTTTTACCTTGGGGAATTAATCGCGCTATTAACCAACTATCAGCACTTAGGTTTAATACGATTTATCCTGTAGTTTGGAATAGAGGCAATACTTTTTATAAGAGTAATACAGCTAAAATTATTACAGGTTCAGATGCTGACCCTATACTTAATTTAATCCACGGTGGACAGGATGTTTTATCCAAGATTATAAAAGTTGCTAAACCTCAAGGTTTAACTGTTATTCCCTGGTTTGAATACGGTTTTATGACACCTCCTAATTCCCAATTGGCGCGGCGTTATCCAGACTGGTTAACAATGGGAGAAGAAGGGATAAAATCTACAAACGAAATTCCTTTGGAAGAAATCAATGATAACTCGGCGCATCAGCAAGCTTGGCTAAATCCTCTGCATCCAGAAGTTAGGAAGTTTATCTTGGCGCTAATTGTGGAGGTGGTTAGTGGTTACGATGTGGATGGTATTCAGTTCGATGATCACTTTGGAATGCCTGTAAAATTTGGTTATGATGCTTTCACTGTTGATCTTTATCGCCAAGAACATGACGGTAATAGTCCTCCCAGCGATCCTTTTAATCCCAAATGGATGCGTTGGCGTGCTAACAAAATTACTGATTTTATGGCGGAAATTCATCGAAGTGTGAAAGCAATTAAACCTGATGCTATTGTTTCGCTTTCGCCTAATTCACAAGGTTTTGCCTATAAATACTATCTGCAAGATTGGGAAAGTTGGGTAAAAAAGGGTTTGGTTGATGAGTTGATTTTGCAGGTATATCGCAATAATCAAAGCAGTTTTATTACTGAATTAGAACAACCAGCAGTGAAGTTTGCTCGTTCTCGCATTCCTGTAGGGATTGGGATATTAACGGGAACTTCTAAAACTCCTGTGAATATTGCCCAAATTAAAGAACAAGTTGAGACGGTGCGCGATCGCACTTTTGGGGGTGTTTCGTTTTTTTACTGGGAAAGTTTATGGGGTTCGATTACTCCAGAATCACCGCAGCAACGGCGAAATGTGTTTGAGCAATTGTTTGCAGGTAGGGCGATTCGACCATAGGGTTTTTAACGCTGAGGTACGCTGAGTTTTTGCTCAATTTAATTTGTGATCAAAATTCTGGATTGTGTTGTATACTATCGCTAGCGGATGGTATGTGAGCTTAACATGGTGCAGTTTTTGTTGACGGTGTTTTTGGTGGTGTTATTGGCGGGGTGTGGAAGTGTTGGACTGTTACCAACTACTCAGTTAGTCCAAAAGGCGATCGCACTCCAGGTTGAGCAAACTCAGCAGCAACTCAATGAAAAACTGAATCTGGATTTCCAAGGTTTTGAAATCAAAGCTTTAAAAATTCGCCAAGAACAACCTCTGACGATTCAAAGTTTACCCGCGTTTCGGGTGCGGGGAACCTACGATTTAATTTTGAATCTCCCAAAAAGACAGTTGAAACAAATGCAACAACCTTTTGAGGTGTATCTGCAAATTCAGCAAGAAGGTAAAAGTTGGCGCTTGCTAGTTCCTGCACAGGATAGCAAAGATTCTCAAAAAACTTGGCGCAGCTATTTAATTTTATAAGCTCATGTGCAGATTATAAAACTATCATACCCTTGACCGTAGAAACTCTCAGCCCTAGTCATGATTGAGGTAATAGTTTTAGCAGGGATGAGGCAAAATGAATTTCAAATTTGTCATCAATTCTATCGTCTTAATTGTGCTGGCGGTACTTCTGGGTTTTGGCGGGTTGCAATGGTTCCAAATACCTGCGGGTAGCTTTCTTGACTGGGTAATTGGTGGTGCAAGTTTTTGGTGGTTATTAGTAATTGTGACTGTACCTTGGAGTGTACATTTTCAAGCTAAGGAAGTTTTAGCAGAAGCAGCACAATCTACGGAAAAACAAATTCCCGTAGATGATAAACAAATTAATTATGTCAGAGTTTTAGCCAAGCGATCGCTCTGGGTAGCCATTGGTTTACACTTATTCTCAGCCGTTGGTCTTTATATTCTTGCAGCTACTGGTATCAGCGCTGTGGGATATATCAGTTCTGGTGCGGCTTTGTTATTAACCATTCTGCGTCCAGCTATCCGCGCCTATGAATATTTATATGCACGGTTGGCGATGATTCGCCAAGAGTTTCAATATCCCCGTGAGGATGTGATCGAACTCCGGAATCGTTTGTATCACCTAGATGACGCAGTTAAACGTTTAGAAGAACAACTCAACCCAGAACTAGATTACTCATTACCCGCAACTCAAAAACGCTTTTCTGAAGAAACGCGCAGAGATTTAATCAGGATAACTGCTAGTTTAGAACAATTACGCGCCACAAATCAAGTCGAACATGAACGTTTGGCTAGAGAAGCTAGAAGTGCGATTGCTCAACTTTCCACTGATGGACAATTTCTCGATCATGTCCGCGAAATTATCCGTTTTTTCAAAACAGCCTAATCTCCAGCAAAATCTTAGGACTCGCTCGCTTGTCCCAAACGTTCCGGATTTTCTACACCCCGCAACCGATTCCAAAGCATATAGTCTATCTCCGTTTTCGGCACATACCAGTTATCAGTCCCAGCTTCCATACCACCAATTGCAGTAAACTCTTGGCGTTCCGGGTCATTTAAATCAATGTATGTCGCACCTTCTTCTAAACGACTTCCGGGAGGTAGCAGGGTAATTTGCTTGAGTTCGTCGTTTGTATAATCTGTCAGTTGGTTATGTAGTTCTTTCACCTCAGAAGCATTCAGACCGTCTTTTTCGGGATGCGTCCCTTCAAGTCCATGATTTCGACCAGCCATCGGTTGCGGATTTAGGTCTTCTTGCCATTCATCTGCTTGGCTATCTGTTGGTTTTCCTTGTTTTTGAGTTTGAGCCATGATTAAGTACTCCTTCTGCTTACTTACAGTAGACCTGACTTAAATTGAAATGCCGACTGTCATCAGAAGGAGTTGGAAAATGATTTTTTAACCACACTAGACACAGTTCGGTTAGCGTCTCGTAGAGAGGACACAGAGTCAAAAGTTAAAGAAGAAATTTTTACTTACTTTGGGTAGAGGCTACTGCTGAACAATACAGAGAAACTGGATTTAATGTGAATTCGATTGTGGAGTTTGTTTGTGCAGCCTATCTATGATGAATCATTCGATATCAGACTCCAGGATGTTGTAGTCGAACCACGGTCAGCAGCATATCATCCTGTCAAACTGATAACCGGTCAAGATTCAACTTATTGCCGTTATTATCCGGTAAAAAATGCGGAAAAGGCGGTGATTTGGGTGGGAGGTGCTGGTGGTGGCTGGGATACACCTGCGAGTGGACTTTATCCCCGTTTATGTGAGGATTTGACAAGTGAAGCGATCGCTTCTTTAAGAATACGCTACCGTTACCCAGCACAATTAACAGATTCTGTCTTAGATGTGCTTACTGGTCTGACTTATTTACGAGATCAGGGTATAAAATATTTAGCCCTAGTTGGTCACTCATTCGGCGGTGCGGTAGTCATCCAAGCTGCTGCACAATCTCCGGATGTCTACGCTGCTGTAGCTCTTGCTACTCAAACCAGCGGTATAAATGATGTCACAAAATTAGCCCCACGATGCTCATTACTGCTACTGCATGGCATGGTTGACCAAGTACTTCCTCCTATCTGTTCACAACAAGTTTATCAGCAAGCTTTACAACCCAAGCAGATCATTCTTTATCCTCATGCCAATCATGGACTAAACGAAGTAGCCGCTCAAGTTTACCACGTAGTCCGGGATTGGATTATTCAAAAGTTAAACAGGTCTTCAGTGACTTGAATTTAGCTAATTATCAATTACAAAAGTTTTGCTGATTCATACAATCGTTTCATCATGGCTAGAATTTTCGTACTATAGTCTAAATCTGCTGACCAGCGCCCGGAAAGCTGATAAATTGATGGTGCAATTCCACGGGTAATAAAGCGAAATCGTGGGTCTACAACTTCGTTAACCAAAGGTTCTAAACTAGCGTAAGCTTTTAAGTGTTGAATATGCGCTCTCACACCAA
The DNA here is from genome assembly GCA_035638855.1 of Nodularia sp. (in: cyanobacteria). Taxonomy (GTDB): domain Bacteria; phylum Cyanobacteriota; class Cyanobacteriia; order Cyanobacteriales; family Nostocaceae; genus Nodularia. The sequence continues at coordinate 46,483 of DASQZD010000126.1, forward strand.
TTCTAGCACTAGAAAAAGAGGCAACTTCTGCACCACCACCAATAGAACCTAAACCAGAGAAGTTATTTTGCTCAGGTCTGACATTGCTGCCAAAACGTAAAAATCCAGTTTCCACACACATTTGACAGAAAGCAATATCATAGTTAACACCCTCGGCATTACCTTCTTCTCGATACAATTTGGGGATGTCAGGAAAATTAACTAAAGCACTTTCATTGTTATTTCTCAGGAATAATTGTAACTCTATTTCTGATGTATTTCCTCGTGAAATGATCCGGTCAAGTTGGTCAGCGCAAACTAATAAATTTGAGCGTAAATTAATTGTACGACTGGCCGCATCCCAAGCGATAGTCACATTAAAATCTCTCAGATCTACTGCTTTGATGTAAACTATTTTTTGATAACTAATTCGATTTACATTAGGTGATTTGGATAAATCAATTCGTAACTGGTCTACTAAATCAATAGGAATGTAAGAATTTCCATTAACTAATATTCCTTGTTCAGCATATTTCTGCCCATTAACATTAATATTAATTGGTAGATAAGTTGGTTCAACAGGAGTTGCGGTAATTGGGTCAATTACCCGACTCCAAGATACTATACCATCGGCAATTCCCACAGCGAAATCACGGCGACGATTTTGCAGCAAAGAGCGATCTTCTGGACTGCTAAGAAAGCCTACTTGCATTAACAAAGAAGGAATAGTGAGTTGGCGACAAAATATTAAACTCCCCAAACCGCTATCTGTATCTGGCCTGACTCCCCGATTTGTTAACTGAGTTACACGGCGCAAAAGCCCCATTAAGACCAATTCGCCATTATTCCTCCGCTCTTGGTTGTTAGGAATGTAGTAGACACCCGCACCGCGCACAGATGGACTGCTAGCAGTATCAGCATGAATTTCTAGGGCGACATCAACCCGACGACCACGGGAATTAATCCAAGCGATCGTTTCGGCGGCGCTGAGGTCATCGGGAACAGCCAAAACATCAAAACTCCGCGCTCGTAATTCTGTTACAATCAAATCCCGCAGCAAAATCATTTCTCTTGCTTCGCTTGTACCACCTGCGATGGAGCCAGGATCAATGCCTCCTGCTTCTCTACCTCCATGAGCTGCCGAAATAAAAATACGTCCCATCCTCAGTATTTCCTCGAAAAATTAAGCTGAAGCAATTTTATACATGATTGTTGGCTTGGCAACAAGAATATAATAGCTATCAGTGGGTAGACTCACTGCATTTATAACTACGAAGCAATGGACTAAAATGCAAATTCCCCGCTTGCACCCAGATACAATTGAGGAAATTAAACAACGTGCTGATATTGTTGATGTTGTTTCAGATCACGTAGTTTTACGCAAGCGTGGTAAGGATTTTGTGGGTTTGTGTCCTTTCCATGATGAAAAATCTCCCAGTTTCACAGTCAGTCAAACCAAGCAAATGTACTATTGCTTTGGCTGTCAAGCTGGGGGAAATGCGATTAAGTTTTTAATGGATTTGGGAAAACACTCTTTTGCAGAGGTGGTGTTAAATTTAGCACGACGTTATCAAGTACCTGTGCAAACTCTCGCACCAGAACAACGCCAAGAATTACAGCGTCAAATTTCTCTACGTGAGCAGTTGTATGAGGTTCTGGCTTCTACTGGACAGTTTTATCAACACGCCCTCAGACAAAGCCAAGGACAAAAAGCCTATCAGTATTTGCAATCGGAACGCCAACTGAAGGAAGAAACTATTCAGCAGTTTGGTTTAGGTTATGCACCCGCAGGTTGGGAAACTCTTCACCGCTATCTGGTGGAGGATAAACGTTACCCAGTGCAACTGGTGGAAAAAGCGGGATTGATTAAGCCCAGGAAGGAAGGCGGCGGTTATTATGATGTGTTTCGCGATCGCCTCATGATTCCCATCCGCGATATCCAAGGGCGGGTAATTGCTTTTGGTGGAAGAACCCTGACTGAAGAACAACCAAAGTATTTAAATTCACCAGAAACTGAGCTTTTTAGTAAGGGAAAAACTTTATTCGCTCTGGATCACGCCAAAGACGGAATTTCTCAACTTGATCAAGCTGTGGTGGTAGAGGGATATTTTGATGCGATCGCCCTTCATGCTGCGGGTATTAATAATGCTGTGGCTTCTCTGGGTACAGCTTTAAGCATTGAACAAGTCCGGTTAATCTTACGCTACACCGAATCGAAACAGTTAGTCCTCAACTTTGATGCTGACAAAGCCGGTAATATCGCCGCCGAACGCGCCATTGGGGAAATTGCCGCATTAGCATATAAAGGCGAAGTACAACTGAAAATTGTTAATATTCCTGATGGTAAAGATGCTGATGAATATTTGTATACTCATACACCAGAAGATTATAGACAACTCCTCGCAAATGCTCCACTGTGGCTTAACTGGCAGATTCAGCAAATTATACAAGATCGCGATTTAAAACAAGCTACCGATTTTCAGCAAGTTAGCCAGGAGGTAGTAAAATTACTGAAAAATATTGATAATAGCGACACACGAAATTATTATGTTTCTCACTGTGCCGAAATTCTCAGTTTGGGTGATACGAGACTGATACCCCTACGAGTGGAAAATCTGTTAACTCAAATTGCACCAACTACGGCGACAAAAAATAAACCTTCTGGTAAGAAAAATTTCACCCACTCCCCACTTTCGAGCGATGGGCGTTCGCGTAGCGTGTCCGCAGGACTCAGCCCCGCCAGAGGCGATCGCAGTCTTTTAGAATTAGCAGAAGCCTTACTGTTACGAATTTATCTACACTGTCCCGAACAGCGCCAAGTTATTTTTAACACCTTAGAAGAACGAAATTTAGAATTTAGCTTTTCCCATCATCGATTATTGTGGCAGAAGATTTTAGGAGCAACGGGAGAAGAAGTAGACTTCCTATCAAGTTTGCAAGATAGATATTTAGAATTATCAGAAGAAATAGAATCAGTTTCCCATTTATTTCATGTCAATGAGAAAAGCAAGCAAGAAATGCTACGGACACCCCAAGTAGTTCAAGCTGCTGTTGCTTGTATGGAGAGAGTATTAATAGAGAAGCGCTATCGTTACTTTTTAGAACTTTGGGAACAAACCGATTCCCAAGCCGAACCAGAAAAATGGCAATCATATTATCAGTCTTTCTACAATGAAAAAATGCGCCTTCAAGAACTAGATCGTCAAAGACAATTTTCAATTACAGACTTACTTTGATATTTTTTACCAATCATTATTCATAATAATTTAACTTACAAGTTAGCACTGGGAGAATCTCAATTATGTAATGTATCCTAAATTTTCTCTTCTCAAGCAGAGAAACAACATTCTTGCTCTCTCTCCTTAGTAAGGAGAGGGCTGGGGTGAGGTTTTTTCATAGACTCTATCCATGAACTGCAAAATATTCAGCCTTATTTTGATTTTTATTGAAAAAGTGTAATTACAGCAAAAGCTTCTGAAGATGAAGAATAGATACCTCAAATATGTAATAAGCAATCATAGCTTGTCAAAACTTAACTAACATTAATCCCTTGCCAATATATTAAGATAAAAACAACCCTGTATGCCTTAGCTGTTATGAGCCTAACTACTGCTAAACGCTTCACCATAGATGAATATCACCGGATGGCGGAACTCGGCTTCTTTGCAGAGGATGACCGAGTTGAGCTAATAGAAGGAGAAATAGTCGAGATGGTTGCTAAAGGTACAGCACACTCGGTTTGTAATACCCGCTTGTATCGTGAGTTATTTAAGCTGATTAGAGAACAGGCGACTCTGAGAGGACAAGAACCAATTATTATCCCTGATAAAAGCGAACCAGAACCCGATTTAGCCATTGTGCAGAATCGTCATGATGACTATCTAGAAACTCATCCTCAGCCATCTGATATATTGCTGGTAATTGAGGTTGCTGATTCCTCTTTAAAATATGACCAAGAGATAAAATTACCGCTTTATGCAAAAGCAGGTATTACTAATTATTGGATATTTAATTTAGTAGATAATTATCTAGAGTGTTACAGTGAACCTTATCAATATTTGCAAAACAAATTTGGCTATCGCCGCAAATTAATTTTCTTGCCTAATGAGACAGTGAATCTATACGTTTTCCCTGATTTAGTTTTGGATTTATCTCAAGCATTTCCTCAAAGATAGTTCAGGAGTTACGCGGTGATAAATTTTCAACTTCAGTGAGCAAATGTGAAACTCAAAAAAACCACAGATAAACAATTCAAAATTAAATTATCGGTGTTCATCTGTGGTTCAATTTAGCAACAATGTTACGCCAATCCCACCAACTTAGCGCTCAACTCCCACATCCGTTCAGCCTTATCATCATCGCTGGCTTCATTAGAAACCTCTTGCAGAAAAGACTTACCATTTTTCTTTTGTCTATTTCCCCAACTCCAATAAGCACCAGATTGATTATATTGAGGATCACTGACAACCTCCGCCACGCGATCGCCCGATTCTTCCTCAGTCACAAAGCCCCCAGTAATGTACCTTTGGAAAAGGGGAAAAATCTTCTGAAACAAAGGATAGTGATTTCTAAATAAAGCAGTTGTCGCCACACAACCAGGATAAAGAGAGCTAAAAGTGATACCGTGTGACTCGTGATAGCGCCGATGTAGCTCCCGCATAGTCAACACATTACACACCTTGCTATCCTTGTAAGCCTTCACAGGTTCAAACTTCTTGCCATCAATCATGGCGATCGGCTCTTTAAAACCTTCCGCAAAACCCTGCAAATTCCCCAAATCTGGACGTGGTGGAATCTTCCCACCCAACTCCTTGGGGTTGTGGGTAACAGTTCCCAAAATTACCAGCCTCGGCTCAGAAGATGGTGAATTTTTCAAATCTTCCAAAAGCAGGTTACACAGCAGGAAATGACCAAGGTGATTTGTCGCCACACTCAATTCAAATCCTTCTGGGCTTCGCAATGGTTCCTTGATTAAAGGCATATAAATTGCCGCATTGCACACCAAAGCATCCAAGGACTTACCACTGGCTCTAAAGTCCTTCACAAACTGCCCCACACTCTCTAAAGAGCCTAAGTCAATGTGCATGACTGTGTAGCTGTCCGGCTCCATCCCCAAAGATTGAGCAGCATTTTCCGCCTTGGATAAATTACGACAGGCCATCACCACGTGCCACCCCTTTTGGGAAAGCGCTCTCGCGGCTTGCAAACCCACCCCAGAGGAAGCGCCCGTGATTACGACTGTTGACTTCTGATGTTGTGCCATTTTCTTAAAATTGCATGAATCGTCTTGTGACATATTTGATGCTCTAATGATCTCACATCACAGAGCCATCAAGTTTTAACTTTTGAAAATCCAATGAACAGGATAGGGAGAATCTTTCTCCTACATTCACTTTTTTATACAGACGCGAGTCATTGCGTCTCTTCCTACGGACAAAACGTAGGGTGGGTTAGGCGAACGAGATCAGATAATCAAGATAAAGATGTCCAATGTTGCGCCGTAACCCACCATCTAAACTACGGACAAAACAACGTATCCCTTGTATCTCGCCCAGTCACAGGATTAGTACCCTTAGCCAGCTCACACAATTTTTTTTCCTCATCCTGACGCAGCAGAATATCAGTAAAATCTGCACCATCAATAATCGCACCATCAAACCGAGCGTTAGAAGCAAACGCACCTTCTAAAACCGCATTGGTCAAATTAGCTTTAATCAGTCGTGCTGAATCTAAAGTAGCAAACGACAAATCAGCACTCTCCAAATTTGCCGATTCTAAATTGGCTGCAAAAAAACTGACCCCGCGCAAATTAGCATGGTTAAAGTCACTTTGGCGAAGATTAGCTTTGGTAAAACTAGAGTCTGTTAAATCACGTCCTGAAAAATCAGCCTCGATCAAAATCTCTTTGTTATATTCCAGAGCCAAAGCTGTGGGCGTGTACCCGATAATTGTGGTGATGCCAACTACTACCCAAAGCAATACACTGAGTATACTGGCTTTAATTCGATTATTTAATCTAGTATTCATCATATTTTTAACCAATGGCGAACCCTCCTCCCTCTCATTATCCCGATATTGGTGAATTAGGAGAAGACCTCGTAGCACAATGGTTACACTCCACAGGCTGGAGTATTTTGCATCGTCGCTTTTCCAGCCGTTGGGGAGAAATCGACATTATCGCCCAACTTGATCAAAAACAGATAGACGTTAACCAATTACCCGAAGTAGCATTTGTGGAAGTCAAAACCCGTAGTCAAGGAAATTGGGATACAGGGGGTAAAAGTGCCATCACACTACAAAAGCAGGCAAAAATTGGGCGGACAGCGAGAATATTTTTAGCTGAGTATCCTGAAAAAGCTGACTACCCATGTCGCTTTGATGTTGCTATTGTCCACTGTCAGCGAATCTCAAAACAGCGTCCTGATATGAGGTTGACTTCAGAAGCTTTAGCTAGTTTATCAGCAGATGGATACCAATTTTATCTGCAAGAATATCTACCAGGAGCTTTTGACTCTGGAATTGATGGCTGATGATTCTTGTGAACTACCTACACACAAAATTATCGACTATGCGAGTGTTTCTGGACAGTAACCAAGCCCCCGCACAAATTGTTGCCGGAAAGCTTCAATTTCTTCTCTCTCTGGGCTACCATGAGAAACAATCGCGACTTGGTAGCGACGCATTACGTCTACAGGGCTTTGTCCTGCTTGTAAACTCCAAAGAGCCATTTGCACCCGCATCGGTGGCTTATAGCTAATTCCTAATTCATTGAGAAAAGCCCGAAAGTCCCCATCCTCTTGAAGCGAAAGTTCTTCTTTGAATTTTATCCTCACCACCCAGCCATCAATCTGATGAATGACGGTGACGAAAGAAACAGGCATCTGAGGTTTGCCGTGCAGATGTTGTACAATTCTCAGAGTTAGACTGGCATTTGCCAAGTAATACAAATATTCCATAGTTGCTGCTTGGGATTAAAGCCCATCCTACATTTATATCTTCCTAAATAAATCGCTGTTCCCGGTAGGGTAAAAGCCCCCGTTTTTATATGGGGAGATTTACCCAATTTTGATCATGATTAATCCTTCCCTGTTGTGCCAATTTATCTGAAAATTGCGTATATTAGCGACATAACAGCGATAAATAGCACCCCATTACCAATGATAAATTATGGTGATCACAGAGTATTGAGACAAAACGCTCAAACATACCACGACTGTAAGCGCTGATTTTTCCAATGCCTCAAAGATATTTCCAGTACAATTACATCAGAGTCAGTTATATCTTTAACTGCTTACAACTTGATTATAAATTGTAAATTGATTTAAGGGCGAGCTTCGCGAAGGAGTGAGAGGTCAAACTTCTTTTTTTGAGCTTAAAAGCCACTATTTTAACTGATAGGAAATCACAAACCCATTGAATATAACATTACACGGTCATACACCCGATCTGGCAAAAGATACTTAAGTAGGACGGCAATTTTAGCGTCTTGTCCCACAACATAGCGTGTCTTTGGTTGCTGTGCAGTCAGCGCCTGAAGGACAGTCTGAGCGACAATATCCGCAGAAATTCCTCCAGATGCGATGGTTCCCACTTTCTGACGTACAGCACTCATGGCTTCACCATACAGCATCTCTGCTGATGGTGGTAGGTTATTCCTGGCTGTGTCCACTTGCAGAAACGACTTTGCCCAAATTGGGGTGGCGATCGCACCTGGTTCTATAATTGAAACTGAAATTCCCCAAGGGCGCAACTCCATACGCAAGACATCGGTTAGTGCTTCGAGGGCAAATTTTGAAGCATTGTAAGCTCCCAGAAACGGTGCTGTGCTTCTACCACTAATGGAACCCATATTCACAATTCTACCCTTACCCTGGCGTAATAAACCCAGAAATCTTTGTGTAACGGCTAATTGTCCCGTGACATTAATATCCATCTGCTTTTGAAATTCAGCAATTGGGAGTAATTCTAAGGGGCTAGGAACCGCAATACCCGCATTATTTACTAAACCTAAAATTCCCCTATCACCAACTACATTTGTTACCGTTTCAACTGCACATTTAATTGATTCGCAGTCAGTTACATCTAAAAAGATTGGTCTGAGCTTTGATGACGCTTGTTCTTGAAGTTTTTGAGCATCCTCATCTTGACGCACACCAGCAAACACAAAATATCCCAATTTGTCTAACAGTAAAGCACACGCTTTACCAATTCCTGTTGATGCTCCTGTGATAACAATTGTATTTTTATTTCCTGGAAGCATGACTTTCCTCACCACTATTCATCTGTCAGAATTGGTATCAGCCCTTGATAAAATTTGAGGTTTGAAAGTCTCATCACCCCGGTATGTTCACCCGCGCTGCGCTTTTCTTGCGCCTGATTTAAGAATGCTATTAAATACCTTAACTATAAAGTAACTAGCTGAGAAAAAATGTAGCACAGCTATCTTTTCTCGCAATCTCAAACTGCTTCAGTTTCTAATTAATTAGAGCTTAAATTTTATTACAGATTATTTAATTAATCTTAACATCCCATCCCGGAAAATTAATATTTTTTATATCTAGAGACGCAAAATTTCGCGTCTCTATACTTAATATTTCTTACAGGAAATTTTTGAGGTGTTGCACCAATTGTTCTGCTTGCATAACGCCCTCAATTTTCTCTACTGGCTTACCTTGTTTAAAGAGTACCAATGTGGGTAAGGCATTAATTTGGTACTGACTTGCTAGGGCTGCATACTTTTCAGTGTCAATTTTGACAATCCGCAAACTATTTTGTAGCTGGGCATTAACTTGTTCTAAAATTGGCACCATCATCTGACAAGGGCCACACCAATCAGCATAAAAATCTACCAACACTGGTATATCAGAACCAGATAACATCTCTTCAAAACTGTTGAATTCTTTTTTTGTAGCCATGTGACACACACCAAATTTTTATTGATTGCTTTCAATGGTAATGTGTACTGGAAAGAATCGGTATATCATCATTTTGTTTTTATTGTTGCTCAATTTCCCACTGTTCCCAAAGGTATAGATGGCTGATTCAGAAAGCATCTAATTCTAAAATCCTGAGATTATAGGCACAAATCACCATAAGATCATTAGCGCGGTTATTTGAAAAGCGACAGGAATAATTTATGGAAATTTTGCAGGGACAAGTGGCCATTATTACAGGTGCTTCACGGGGAATTGGTCGTGCGATCGCCCTAGAACTAGCATCCCAAGGAGCGACTATAGTAGTTAATTATGCTAATTCTAGCGGTGCTGCTGACACTGTAGTTGCAGAAATTAGTGCCGCCGGCGGTCAAGCGATCGCCCTCCAAGCTGATGTATCCAAAGTTGATCAAGTCGATACACTAATTAGCACTGTGATGGACAAATTCCAGCGCGTTGATATCTTTGTCAATAACGCCGGGATTACCCGCGACACCCTACTATTACGGATGAAGCCAGAAGATTGGCAAGCCGTGATAGACCTCAATTTAACTGGTGTATTCTTGTGTACACGCGCAGCCAGTAAAATCATGCTCAAACAACGTTCAGGACGGATTATTAATATCGCCTCTGTCGCCGGACAAATGGGCAATCCTGGTCAAGCCAACTACAGCGCCGCCAAAGCCGGAGTCATCGGCTTTACTAAAACCGTCGCCAAAGAACTCGCTTCTCGTGGAATCACAGTCAACGCCGTCGCCCCTGGTTTCATCGCCACCGACATGACCAGCAATCTCAGCAACACCGAAGATATTTTGAAATATATCCCTCTCGGTCGCTACGGTCAACCAGAAGAAGTAGCCGGCATGGTGCGCTTCCTCGCAACCGATCCTGCTGCGGCCTATATTACAGGACAAGTCTTTAACGTTGATGGTGGGATGGTCATGGCTTAAACAAAAACATCCCCAACGAATTGAATTCGTCGGGGATCTCAGACTTGACACTCTCAGGTCTAAAGACACTGAGCTTTACGCTTACCGGGTAATTTTGTAAGTTTCTCAACTCATAGCCATGGGTAAAGCCGAAATTAAGTGATTATCCTCGGTTATGGAAATATTTAAACCACCAAACTTTGTAGGGGCGCAAAATGTTTTCCCCTACAGTGTGGTTTTTTTAAGTAAAATTGTCACCCTTGCCAGTGTCTAAACTGACATAAAATAAGTCAAAATGGTTGGCTATTTTTTTGCCACACAGTAAACCCCAACAAGAAAACGATACTAATAGCGGTAAAAATTATTACCACCAAATTCATACCTTGTATTCTCATTGCTACCAAGTTAAAAACTAAAGTAATTGACCAAAGAGTGAAAGCAGCACGGGGCTGGGAAAATCCCAAGGCCAATAAACGGTGGTGTAGGTGGTCTTTACCTGGGGTACTGAGAGGGTTTTTTCCTGCCAGTAACCTGCGGATAAACACTTGTGTAGTATCCAGTACTGGCAACAGCAGAAATAACACTGTCGGGCCAAGGGCAAAAATGGTATTTTGTTGCAAGTTACCTAAAATACTGGTTGCAGCTAGCACATAACCAAAAAAGTATGCACCCGCATCACCCATGATAATCTGTGACGGATGGAAATTATGGCGCAAAAAGCCCAAAGCTCCACCCCCTAAAGCTGCCAGCACTAAAATAGCTGCGGCTCGATTGGGAAATTGGGCTGCAACCCCTAATAAACTCATAGCGGTGATAAAACTAACTCCTCCCGCTAATCCATCCATCCCATCCATCAAATTGATCGCGTTAGTGATCCCGACTACCCAGAGTACCGTCACCGACATGGAAAGCAGCGAGTCAAGGGGCGTACTGAAACCAACCTCGATACTGATGCCGTTCGCATACAGCAACAATGCCGTCACAATCTGCGCCCACAAGCGCACAGAGGGCGGTAAACCGAACTGATCATCAATAAAACCAACCAGCACTAGGATTGAACCTCCTAGTAAAATAGTTAACACTTGAGCCAATACGTTTTGCAGGGCAATAGGTCGTAAGAGGGTAGCTAGTACCATTGCGGCAATCACTCCCGCATAAATAGCTAAACCCCCGGCATTGGGCAACGGCTGCTGGTTGAGTCGTCGAGCGTTTGGTTGGTCAGCCCAACCTACCCGCAGGGCAAATTTGCGGACTGTGGGAATCAAACGCCACGTTACCAGCCAAGCCAAAAAAAATGTAAATAATACTGCCAACCAGCCGGAGCCGCGAGGGTCGGCAATGCCGAGGGACTTAAAAAAGTTGTATAAGTTCATCCCCCAATTCAAGCATTACTGCCAGTGTCCTATATGAGTATCAACTGTAATATTAATCAATTTTTTTTATTTGCATTTATAATCTGAGCTACTTGGCTGATTAGCACTCTGCTCTTGTGAGTGCTAAATTGTGTAATGGAACCGCTTGAGAGATTAAACATGGCAAAAATTATTTCCTTTAATGAAGATTCACGGCGGGCGCTAGAACGGGGAGTAAACGCCCTGGCTGATGCAGTGAAAATTACCTTGGGGCCAAAAGGTCGCAATGTCCTGTTAGAAAAAAAGTTTGGCGCTCCTCTGATTGTCAATGATGGCATCACTGTCGCCAAAGAAGTTGAATTAGAAGATCCTTTAGAAAACACTGGTGCAAGACTGATTCAGGAAGTGGCATCCAGAACCAAGGATATCGCTGGTGATGGCACTACTACTGCTACAGTCTTAGCACAGGCGATTATTAGAGAAGGTTTAAAGAACGTCGCAGCTGGTACTAACCCCATCAGTTTGAAACGGGGAATCGATAAAACTATTGAAGCCCTGGTGGAAGAAATTGCCAAGATAGCCAAGCCTGTAGAAGGCAGTGCGATCGCTCAAGTTGCGACTGTTTCGGCTGGTAATGATGAAGAAGTCGGCGCAATGATTGCCGAAGCAATGCAAAGAGTCACCAAAGACGGTGTGATCACTGTTGAAGAATCTAAATCTCTGACTACAGAACTGGAAGTTGTAGAAGGGATGCAGATTGATCGCGGTTATGTATCTCCCTACTTCATCACCAATAACGACCGCCAAATCGTAGAATTTGAAAACGCTCGAATCTTAATTACCGACAAAAAAATCAGCAGCATCCAAGATTTAGTTCCCGTGTTGGAAAAAGTTGCTCGTCTGGGTCAACCTTTGCTGATTATTGCTGAAGACGTAGACGGAGATGCTTTGGCAACTTTGGTAGTCAACAAAGCACGGGGTGTGCTAGCTGTGGCTGCGATTAAAGCACCGGGTTTTGGCGATCGCCGCAAAGCATTGTTACAAGATATTGCTATCCTCACCGATGGACAGATGATTTCTGAAGAAATCGGTTTAAGCCTCGACACCGCTACTTTAGAAATGCTGGGAACAGCCCGCAAAATTACCATTGACAAAGAAAGCACCACAATTGTTGCTGCTGGTGATACCAAACCAGAAGTAGAAGCACGGGTCGCTCAAATTCGTAAGCAATTGGCAGAAACTGATTCTGAATACGATCAAGAAAAACTCCAAGAACGCATTGCCAAGCTCGCTGGCGGTGTTGCAGTCATTAAAGTGGGTGCAGCCACAGAAACCGAACTCAAAGACCGCAAACTGCGGATTGAAGACGCGCTCAACGCCACCAAAGCTGCTGTGGAAGAAGGCATAGTTCCCGGTGGTGGCACAACCTTGATTAACTTGATTCCAAAAATAGACGAAATCAAAGCCAGCCTGACCGAAGAAGAAAAAATTGGCGCAGATATTGTCAAACGAGCCTTAGAAGCTCCCTTACGTCAAATAGCAGATAATGCTGGTGACGAAGGTTCTGTGATTGTCTCTCAAGTCAAAGAAAGTTCTGGCAATATCGGTTACAACGCCGCTACTGGAAAATTTGAAGATTTGATTGCCGCAGGCATCATCGATCCTGCTAAAGTAGTGCGTTCAGCTTTGCAAAATGCCGGTTCCATTGCTGGTATGGTCATTACCACCGAAGCCATCGTGGTCGAAAAACCAGAGAAAAAATCTGCGTCCCCAGCCCCTGACATGGGCGGCATGGGTGGCATGGGTGGCATGGGTGGCATGGGCGGCATGGGTGGCATGGGCGGCATGGGCGGCATGGGTATGTTCTAATCTCTGTTGCTTCATGTAAATATTTGGATAGCAGTTTGCTTAACTAAGGCAAACTGTTTTTTTATACTCATGCTGTGCAAAGACAACGAAGTGATATAATCACCCCTTACTACTGATATTATTTTTGACAAAATCAGGTGATCTATCAATGACATTTTGATATTTAAACTGGTAAAATTTCTGACAAAAGGTTAAATAAATACAACTACTTTTCTAGCATAGAGGAGCAAAAGTCCAAAATTGAAAGTTTTTGACCATTGACTAATGACTATTAAATATTAGGAAAAAATAGATGGTAAAAAAAATTCACCGTATACCCAAAGCAGTGAAAAAGTTCTACAAAAAACAATTCTATCACCAAGCAGGGACTCTGCCAGGAACTATCATCGTCAACGAGAATGCTCAACCTCCGACAATTTTTTTATTTGACTATAACCAAACTAACTTCATTCGTAAACAAATAGAAACCCCTGAAGAATGTACCAATTATCTAGATCAAGAATCTGTTTCTTGGGTAGATGTACAAGGATTAGGAAATCAAGACATCTTACAACGATTGGGTAAAGTTTTTGATTTACATCCTTTAGTTTTAGAAGATGTAGTCAATATGGGAGAACGTCCCAAAATTGAAGATTATGAAGACCAATTACTCATAATTGCCCACATGGTAGTTCCAATGGAAAATCACTGTGGTTTTTATAGCGAGCAAGTGAGTTTCGTATTGGGAAAACATTATCTGCTCACAGTGCAGGAAGAACCAGAACATGATTGCTTTGAAGGAGTGCGTTTACGAATTACTCGAGATAAAGGTATCATTCGCAAACAGGGGGCTGATTATTTAGCTTATGCCCTGTTAGATGCAATTATGGATGGCTTTTTTCCAGTTTTGGAAATGTACGGGGACCGAATGGAACAATTAGAGGAGCAAGTCATACTCAATCCTACCCGAAAAACACTACAAGAAATTTATCAAGTTAGGCGAGAACTGCTGCAACTACGTCGTGCTATCTGGCCTCAGAGAAATGCAATTAGTTCTTTAATTCGAGATGGTAGTGAACTTATCGGAGCAGACGTGCAAATCTATCTGCGAGATTGTTACGACCATGCTGTGCAAGTAATGGATATGGTGGAAAATTACCGGGAACTAGCAACTGGATTAATGGATGTTTATTTGTCGTCAGTAAGTAACAAAATGAATGAAATCATGAAGTTGCTAACGGTGATGTCTTCTATCTTTATTCCATTAACTTTTGTAGCTGGAATATATGGGATGAATTTTAATACCGAAAAATCTCCATACAATATGCCGGAACTCAATTGGTATTGGGGCTATCCAATTTGCTTGGCAGTTATGGCTGCGATCGCGGTTAGTTTGCTATTCTTTTTCTGGCGGCGTGGCTGGCTCCATAATTCTTCAACAATTAAGCAAGATGGGAAATAGCTAATGAGTGAATCGATTTTGGATTTTAGATTTTGGATTTTGGATTGACCCCGAACAACAGGGTACAAGGCTTGGGGATTTTAAATTAAAATTATTAGCGGGAGTTAATATTCAAATTTATGGGGAGTAGTGACCAAAATTTAGTTATTTTGACCCTTTATATTATTGGGGTTTCCTACGTCTTTAACCGCATGGTCGAGTCTATCGATGATAAAATTAAATTTGAATTTCAAAAAGCAGTCGTTGATGAGCAACTCAAAGAACAAAATATCCAAGACCAAGTGGGGATTGCTGTTAACTTTAAAGCCTCATATCCCATAGACGACCTCAAAGATTTATCGCTGAGTATTCAAAATAAATCGGACAATATTGCCATATATGTTGACTGGGACAATAGCTCTTTAGTTGTGGAACATACTAAGCAATCGCGCCGAGTCATTCGCAAATCTCCAGACTTAACCCGTGACTTAGCTGTTCCCCAAAGTCCTAGTCTGATTGCTCCTCAAAAAACACTTTCGGAAACAGTCACAGCAGAAGATGTTTTTGAGCGGAATAAAGATACCGGAACCTACTTGGCTACAAAACCCATCATTAACATTACCGGACTCAGCAAAGGTGGTTCACCGCAAAAAAAGTTATATAACAACTTTATGCAAGAAAGACAGGAGTTGGAATTTTCACTACAACTGGTGCTACGCATCTCTGAAGTCCGTGTGGGTCTAGCTCCAGGTTTGAATATCCCCCCGATGTGCATTATCAACTGTCCCGTCACTATTAGAAAATTACCCTGGACTTATGCTTTGCCTTGGAAAAAGAAGTAATCCAAAGCTGACACATGATGCCATCCCAGATTACACTGGAGTTAAGGAGGGAGTAGGCGCAGGCGGTTGCAGATCAGTCCGAGTGACTAATTTGAGGAAAGTCCGGGCTCCCGAAAGACCAAACTTGCTGGATAACGCCCAGTGCGAGCGATCGTGAGGATAGTGCCACAGAAAAATACCGCCAAGAATTAGGGAGTAGGGAGTAGGGGAAGAAGCAGGGGAGCAGGGAGCAGGGAGCAGGGGGGAAGAAAATTCTCCATCTCAATCCCCAGTCCCCAATCCCCAATCCCCAGTCCCCAGTCTCCAATACTTGGTAAGGGTGCAAAGGTGCGGTAAGAGCGCACCAGCAGCGTCGAGAGGCGCTGGCTCGGTAAACCCCGGTTGGGAGCAAGGCAATGGAGACTATGGTTGGTCTTTTACCAGTTTCCGTGGATTAGAGCCGCTAGAGGCGTTTGGTAACAAGCGTCCCAGATAGATAACTGCCCTCAAAGGTGTTTTTAAACACTGGCGAGAACAGAACCCGGCTTATGTCCGACTCTCTCCCCTCTTTTTAAATGCTTCTACAGGTTGAGTGCTGAGTCAGAAATACTAGTACCTAGTCTCCAATCCCCAGTCAATCTAGTTTGGATTTTGGATTTGCGATCTTCTTAGGGTACGCAGCGCAGCGAGTATTTTAGATTGAAGTTCAATCCAAAATCTAAAATCTAAAATCTAAAATTCCCCAGTCCCCAATCCCCAATCCCCTTGATGACACTTGTTTATCCACGCCGTCAGCGACAGCTCGAAAGTTTAGTGAGAAGGTTAGGTCTACCACCAGGTTTACCTATCAAGTGGGAACTGTTAGATTTGGCGCTGACTCATCCGACTGTTTCTGACTCGGCAAATTATGAACAGTTGGAGTTTGTGGGTGATGCAGTGGTGCGACTAGCGGCGGCGATAGTGCTGTGGGAAACATATCCTGATTGTCCTGTGGGGGATTTTGCTGCAATTCGTTCGGTTTTGGTGAGCGATCGCATCCTCGCTCAACTAGCAAGAGAATATGGTTTGCAGTTATACTTACTTGTCGCTGGTAGTGCTACCAGTGATAAAGTTGGTCAAGAATCACGATTGGCAGATGCTTTTGAAGCTGTTTTAGGTGCGCTTTACCTCAGCACCAACAATCTGGAATTAATTCATCCTTGGCTAGATTTTCACTTTAAAAAGCTAGCAACGGAAATTCGCCTCGATCCCGCTAGACTTAACTACAAAGCCGCCCTGCAAGAATGGACACAGGCAGAATTTAAAGTTTTACCTGAGTATCGGGTCACGGAAGTTAATCAAACTAACCAAAATCAAGAGCGTTTTGCGGCTGAGGTTTGGCTGCATGAAAACAAACTAGGTGAAGGAAAAGGACGCTCAATCAAAGCAGCTGAACAAGCCGCAGCTAAAGTAGCTTTCTTAGCAATTCCTCAGCCGGAAAATCCAGAAACTTAAGTTTTAAAAGGCCTAATTCTGTGGTAATCTACTCCACGCTTAGGTCTTTCTTGTGAACAGAAGATGAAAATTGCTGTGATTGGTGTGGGACGTTGGGGAGTACATTTACTGCGAAATTTTTTAGCACATCCCCAAGTCAGTGTAGTGGCGGTAGTAGACCCCCACGTAGAAAGATTGGCAGCAGTGAAGCAACAGTTTAATTTAGATGAAAATATATTATTAACTACTCAGTGGTCAGATTTACAGCAAGTACCGGGACTGACAGCAGTTGCGATCGCCACTCCAGCTACAACCCACTATGTCTTAATTAAAGAAGCGCTGGATCTAGGCTACCATGTTTTGGCAGAAAAACCCTTAACTTTAGACCCAGTAGAATGTCTGGAACTTTGCCAATTGGCAGAAAAACAGCGTTTAATCTTGATGGTTGACCATACTTATTTATTTCATCCAGCTGTTGAGCAAGGGCAAACTGTCGTTAATGCAGGTACATTAGGTGACTTACGCTATGGCTATGCGACACGTACCCACTTAGGGCCAGTCCGTCAAGATGTGGATGCTTTGTGGGACTTGGCTATTCATGATATTGCTATTTTTAACAACTGGCTGGGTCTGATTCCAGTGAAAGTACAGGCTACGGGTACAGTGTGGTTACAGGGAGTAGGGAATGGGGAATTTAATCACTCTGTATCAGGATTAGCAGATTTAGTCTGGGTAACACTGACATACCCGGATGGCTTTCAGGTATATATTCATCTGTGCTGGGGAAATCCTGATAAACAGCGACGGCTGGCGGTTGTGGGTAGCCGTGGTTGCTTGATTTTTGATGAAATGTCAACTTCATCACCTTTAACTCTGTTACATGGTGAGTTTGAACGTCAGGGAAATCAGTTTTTACCTGTGAATCAAAAATTAGAGGTGCTGGAATTAAAAGCAGGGGAACCATTGCAGCGAGTGTGCGATCGCTTTATTCTCAGTATGATCGAAAATAAGTCTCCAGACATCTCATCTGGTTGGGTAGGCACAGAATTAGTACAGATTCTCTCTGCTCTCACAGCATCTCTGAATCAAGGCGGACAACCAATTATTTTATCCATCAACCCTTGCTGATTTCTATGGCTACGCCACGCCAGCTATCAGTACTTACCTAATTGCAAAACTGTGTAACTATTCTCTATAACTGATAGTTCGGAACTTTCAGCATCTAAACCTGGTTGATCAGATCCATTGATCCCGTTAGAGTTTTGCAGGGTATCTTCGGGATGAGTAGGAGATAAGTTGATCTCCTTTATCGCCTCATCCCCGGAAGTAACTCCCCAATCATTTAAATCCCCTTCTGTGGCTGAAGCAGTTAATAGGGTGCTATCAATCATCGGCAAGGTAATCTTCACGGTCGTGCCTTGGTTTATACCCGCACTTTCCAGAGTAATGCTACCTCCCATCAGTTCAATTAAGTTTCGGGAAATCGCTAGTCCTAGTCCCGTACCCTCAACCTTGCGTGTTGCGCCGCCATCTAGCATCACAAAGGGGCGAAATAATTTGTGCTGCTGGGCAGGTTCAATGCCTAAACCTGTATCTGTGACGCTGACAATCACCTGAGATTTCTGATCACTGTCTTTGCTAATTTCTGTAGCAATTGTGATGCTGCCCTCATCAGTAAACTTAGTGGCATTACCAATGATATTAATTAGTACCTGCTTTAATTTTGCTGCGTCTGCTTCTACGGGAATCGAGTCAGCACCTAAATCAGTTTTTAACTGCAAGCCTTTTTTTTGCACATTTACTGATTGTAAATTAATCACTTCCAGCAGTGTTTGTTGGAGATTAATCGGGACTTTAACGACTGAAAGCTTACCTGCTTCAATTTTGGAGATATCCAGTAGCTCATTTATAATACCTAGCAAGTGAATAGCAGTTTCGTCGGCACGTTTGAGAAACTCTATTTCTTCTTCCCGGTTATCGCACAAGTCCTCGTGAACGACGCGCACACAGTTAATAATCACATTGAGGGGATTTCTCAGTTCATGGGAAGTGGTAGCCAAAAACTGACTTTTAATCTGGTTGGCGGTTTTTGCCTCTTTCCAAGCAATTTCTAGTTCTTCGGCCCAGGCTTTGAGTCTCTCCACCATTTGGTCCATTGCTTGCGCTAGTTGGTTGAACTCCCGGATTTTGAAGTTGCGTGGTACTGGTTGTGCGGCGTGGTGGCTGTGGAGATTCAGGGCATAATCTCGCAATTCTTCTAGAGGACTGGCTAGATAAGGAGCTAGATATAAGGATGCTAACAAACTCGCACCAATCAAACCAACTGTTAAAACGATCAGAATTAATTTGATTTCTTCTAAACCTAACAGAGCATTATCCACTGTTGTCACAGCTAAGACTATCCATTTTTCCCCTTGCTTTTGTGTAATGGGGTTGGCGATCGCTGTGTAACCAACTATTAATTCTTCGCCCTCTGGAGAAAGCAAATTTATGAAATTAGTTTTTCCAGCCAAGGCATTTTTAACAATGTCTTGCAGTTGGTCAGGTTCTCGGTATTGTTGAATATTTTTCCCCACTAGCTCTGCTGATGGATGTGCTAAAATCATCCCGTTTTCAGCGATGACTACGGTTGCGCCAGTTAATGACCCCGGCTGATTTTTGGTTTGTTTGTATAGTGCCGATTGAATACTCAAGGCATATAGGGCTTTCCCAGTGCGACTGTAAACTGGGATAGATAGTAACAATTGCAGTTGATTCTGGGGGTTTTTTTGTCCTGTGGTTCCTGCTTTGGGAGGGAATATTTTTTTGACATCAATTTCTCTTGCTTGATCAGGAAAAGATAATTTCCATTCTGTAAGTTCTTGGTTCCCACAGCTACTGGCAATGATTTTACTGCTTTGCAGATGAGTTAATTGCAGGCACTCAATGTGCGTGGGCAATTGTTTTGCTAGCTCAGTCAGATATTGTTGTACTTCCTTAGCCGAACCAGACTGAATAACGCTTGTTTGACTGACAGTGAGCAAGTGAGTTTTGAGGTTAGCGATCACATTAGCAATTTTCTCACTTTTGGCGATCGCACTTTCTGTGAGATTTTGACTGGCTGTTTTCAACAGGCTAGACCTGGCCTTATTCAAAGCCACAATCTCCCCCAGCAATAAAACTGGGACAAACAACAGCAAAATTCTTGTTACTAAAATACGTCTAAAGGATGATTGACGAGGTTTAGCCATCGAGTATCTCACTTCGCATCTGTAAACCACAAAAGTAACGATGTGCAATTAGAACAGCTCAAATAGATATTCTGCTAAGTTCTAAGAATGTTTTTGTCAACCCTCAAAAGTTGCAAATATTGAAGGTATAACCACCGAATCAGCTATACCAAGACTCATATAGGCTAGATGTAAAAATGACTGTTGTTGCATATCGATACAGTTATGAAATTGCTAAACGGTAGCTTGCGGGCAAATATTTTTTCAAATCAATTTACTAACAAGCAAAATCTCAAGACTATCAAACCAACCCAATGATGCAACTTCGTCCTCATACCACAGTAGTTTTGGCAATGAGTGCAGATGGCAAGATAGCAGATTTCAGGCGGTCTCCTGCTAGGTTTGGCTCAGGGGCTGATAAAACGCACCTGGAAAAACAAATTGCTGCCTCTGATGCCGTTTTACTAGGTGCTGGTACTCTTCGTGCTTACGGTACAACACTTACCGTATCACAACCAATGCTGCTGCAACATCGTATAAAAGAGGGTAAGCCCGCCCAGCCGGTTCATATAGTCATTACACAATCTGGTGATCTCAATCCGGAAATTAAGTTTTTTCAACAGCCCATCGAACGCTGGTTGCTGACAACAACAATGGGGGAACGTTCTTGGCAAAGACGAGAACAGACACTGCATTCAACTGGGTTAATACCCGCACAAGAATGTCCTCCGAAATTTGCTCAGATTATGGTTTTTGACACACCAACGGGAAAGGTTGATACGTCTGCTGCTTTACAACACTTGGCATCTCTACATATAACACGGTTAGCTGTATTAGGAGGTGGTGAATTAGTAGCTTCTATGTTGCAATCTGATTTAATTGATGAACTCTGGCTGACGGTATGTCCTCTGATTTTAGGCGGTGCATCTGCACCAACACCAGTAGAAGGGGTCGGTTTTTTATCTCAATTAGCTCCCAAACTAGAACTTTTAGAAGTTCATCAAGTTGAACAAGAGGTTTTTCTGCACTATCGCCTGCAACGTTGAGCAAATTAGACTACGCTATTAGTCATTAGTCATTAGTCATTAGGAAGTGACAATCCTTCCCCCCTACTCCCTACTCCCCACTCCCCACTCCCTAATACCCCTGAACAGCCCCACAATGGTGGAACAAATCAAGCCTCGCTACTCTAGCCTTTGGATTAACAAAATTGCGGAAGTACCCCAAGATGCGTGGGATGCTTTAGCAATGCCACTGAAAACGCCGTTTTTAGAATGGGATTGGCTGAATAATTTAGAAATTTCCCAGAGTGCTACAGCTAAAACCGGCTGGTTACCCAATCATTTAACACTTTGGCGAGACAGGTCGTTGATTGCTGTTGCGCCACTTTACCTGAAAGGTCATAGTTATGGCGAATTTGTCTTTGATCACCAATGGGCAGAATTAGCCGATCGCATTGGAGTCCAGTATTATCCTAAACTGCTGGGAATGACACCATTTACCCCGGCTGAAGGTTATCGGTTCTTAATCGCCCCTGGGGAAGATGAGGATGAAATTACAGCCATGATGGTGCATGAGATTGATTCTTTCTGCACTAAGCATCGGATTTCTGGTTGTCATTTTCTTTACGTTGATCCCCAATGGCGGGCTGTGCTGGAACGGCAAGGTTTTACAACTTGGTTACACCATAGCTATATTTGGGAAAATGTGGACTTTAAAACCTTTGATGATTATTTAGCATTATTCAACGCCAATCAGCGCCGCAATATCAAGCGAGAACGCAAAGCTGTGGAAAAAGTGGGTTTACGATTACAACCACTGACTGGTGATGCAATTCCTCAGTCTTTATTTCCTTTGATGTACGATTTCTATGCTGATACTTGTGATAAGTTCGGCTGGTGGGGTAGTAAATATCTGACAAAGCAGTTTTTTGAGCAGCTACACACGAATTATCGCCATCGAGTCCTGTTTTTTCCGGCGTATACAGCAGAAGATCAAAGTCAACCTGTGGGGATGTCCTTTTGTTTGTTCAAAGGCGATCGCTTATATGGTCGTTATTGGGGTAGTTTTGAAGAGATAGATTGCTTGCATTTTGACGCTTGCTACTATACACCCATTGAGTGGGCGATCGCCAACGGGATTCAAAGCTTCGATCCGGGTGCTGGGGGACGACACAAAAAACGTCGCGGTTTTCCCGCCATGCCAAATTACAGTTTGCACCGCTTTTACAATAGTCGTTTAGACCAAATTCTTCGCCCTTATATTCGCGAAGTTAATCAATTAGAACAGCAGGAGATGGAAGCGATTAATCAGGATTTACCATTTGGTCAGGACACCAAAAAAATAACCTGATCAGTACAAAAGAGTAATAATCAGATGACTTGGATAGATGACCTGACAGGGCGACGAAATAGCCCATAACACTTATCAAATAAACAGTAGTAGAAAAAAGTGTTATCTCAAACATTGCCATTTTTTAACAATGACAATATTTGTGTATTGGGAGATCAAGAATTTTATTCAATCAAGCTAGTCAACTGCTTATCAGAGCAGCAAGTATACTTTTGTTTACGCCTGAAAAATAATAAATCAAAATCATTCACTCAATGCTCATTTCAGGGAGATTGAATCCCATCAAATTAGGTTGGAGAGTCCATGTATCCTGCACAGAAATTTTGATTACACTGTCGGTCTTATAGCTCTCCAAACCCCTCAAAGGATAAAATAGAACACTAAAAGACCGAATCAATTTCCTGTAGGAAAATATGACTCATCCTTTCCTAGAACATCTACATAGTCCAAATCGCCCAGTTATCGTCTTTGACGGTGCAATGGGAACCAACCTGCAAACGCAAAACCTGACAGCGGAAGACTTCGGAGGTCCACAGTACGAAGGTTGTAACGAATACCTCGTCCATACCAATCCCGAAGCTGTCGCCAAAGTTCACCGAGACTTTCTCGCCGCCGGTGCTGATGTCATTGAAACAGACACCTTCGGCGCGACATCTATAGTCCTAGCAGAATATGACCTAGCAGACCAAACCTATTATCTCAACAGAAAAGCCGTAGAAATAGCCAAGCGCGTCGCCGCCGAATTTTCCACCCCAGAAAAACCAAGATTTGTCGCCGGTTCCCTGGGACCCACAACCAAACTCCCCACCTTGGGACATATTGACTTTGACACTCTCAAAGCCAACTTCGCCGAACAAGCCGAAGCCCTGTTTGATGGTGGTGTTGATTTATTCCTCGTAGAAACTTGCCAAGACGTGTTGCAAATCAAAGCAGCATTAAACGGTATTGAAGAAGTTTTTACCAAAAAAGGGGAACGCCGCCCGTTAATGGTATCTGTCACAATGGAAAGCATGGGTACAATGCTTGTCGGTTCAGAAATCAGCGCTGTCCTGACAATTTTAGCACCATATCCCATAGATATCCTCGGTTTAAACTGTGCCACAGGACCAGACTTGATGAAACCGCATATCAAGTATCTGTCAGAACATTCACCTTTCGTCGTCTCTTGTATACCCAACGCAGGTTTACCAGAGAACGTCGGCGGACAAGCACATTACCGCCTGACACCAATGGAATTACGCATGGCGTTAATGCATTTTGTTGAAGATTTGGGTGTCCAAGTGATTGGGGGTTGCTGTGGGACACGTCCAGAACACATTCAACAATTAGCAGAAATTTCCAAAACGCTGAAGCCAAAAATCAGACAGCATAGTTTAGAACCAGCCGCAGCATCAATTTATTCCACTCAGCCTTACGACCAAGATAACTCCTTCTTAATCGTCGGCGAACGTCTTAACGCCAGTGGTTCCAAGAAATGCCGCGATTTGCTCAATGCCGAAGATTGGGACGGCTTAGTATCAATGGCCAGGGCGCAGGTTAAAGAAGGCGCACATATCCTTGATGTCAACGTCGATTATGTGGGACGTAACGGTGTACATGATATGCACGAACTGGTTTCGCGCATTGTCAACAATG
Organism: Nodularia sp. (in: cyanobacteria); assembly: GCA_035638855.1. Taxonomy (GTDB): domain Bacteria; phylum Cyanobacteriota; class Cyanobacteriia; order Cyanobacteriales; family Nostocaceae; genus Nodularia. The sequence goes on from DASQZD010000126.1 coordinate 70,455, forward strand.
TCACACTCCCCTTAATGCTCGACTCCACAGAATGGGAAAAAATGGAGGCGGGTTTAAAGGTCGCCGGCGGTAAGTGTTTGCTGAATTCAACCAATTACGAAGACGGAGAACCACGTTTTCTAAAAGTGCTAGATTTAGCGAAAACACACGGCGCGGGTATAGTCATTGGTACTATCGATGAAGATGGGATGGCACGGACAGCAGAAAGAAAGTTTCAAATTGCCCAACGCGCCTATCGTCAAGCTGTAGAACATGGTATTGCTCCCACAGAAATATTCTTTGACACCTTAGCCCTACCGATTTCCACGGGGATTGAAGAAGACCGAGCCAATGGCAAAGCCACCATTGAGTCAATTCGGCGGATTCGCCAAGAATTACCCGGTTGTCATGTAATATTGGGTATATCGAATATTTCCTTTGGTTTGAACCCTGCATCACGAGTTGTCCTGAACTCCATGTTTTTGCATGAAGCGATGACGGCCGGAATGGATGCCGCCATTATCAGCCCTAACAAGATTTTACCACTATCTAAAATTGAAGACAAGCATCAAAAAGTTTGTCTCGATCTCATTTATGACCTGCGAAAATTTGAGGGTGATGTCTGCGTTTATGATCCTTTAGGAGAACTTACCACCTTATTTGAAGGAGTAACAACAAAACGTGACAAAGGTGTTGATGAAAGTCTACCCCTAGAAGAACGTCTCAAGCGCCATATCATCGACGGGGAACGCATTGGTTTAGAAACACTCCTGACACAGGCTTTAGAACAATATCCTCCCTTACAGATTATCAATACCTTCCTCCTGGATGGCATGAAAGTGGTTGGGGAATTATTCGGTTCAGGACAAATGCAACTACCTTTTGTCTTACAGTCTGCGGAAACCATGAAAACGGCGGTTGCATATCTCGAACCATTCATGGAAAAGTCAGAATCTGGCAACAATGCCAAAGGAACCTTTATCATTGCCACTGTGAAAGGTGATGTCCATGATATTGGTAAAAACTTGGTGGATATTATCTTAACTAACAACGGCTACAAGGTGATTAACCTGGGCATTAAGCAGCCGGTGGAAAACATTATCCAAGCTTACGAAGAGCATAAAGCTGATTGTATTGCCATGAGTGGGTTGTTGGTGAAGTCCACTGCATTTATGAAGGACAATTTGCAGGCTTTTAACGAAAAAGGAATTACCGTTCCCGTGATTTTAGGTGGTGCGGCGTTAACTCCTAAGTTTGTGCATCAAGATTGCCAAAACACCTATAAAGGTAAAGTGGTTTATGGTAAGGATGCTTTTTCTGATTTAAACTTCATGGATAAATTAATGCCAGCTAAGGCTGGTAGTAACTGGGATGATTTCCAGGGATTTTTGGATGAAGTGGTCACAGATGAAGCAGAAATCACCAGCGAAGTGATGAGGGAAGAAGTCCCCACTCCCGATTCCCCACTCCCCATTGATACCCGTCGTTCTGAAGCTGTGGCGATAGATATTCAACGTCCTACGCCACCTTTCTGGGGAAGTCAGTTGTTAAAGCCTGATGATATTCCCATTGAGGAAATACTTTGGCATTTGGATTTGCAGGCTTTGATTGCTGGACAATGGCAATTCCGCAAGCCCAAGGAACAGTCTAAGGAGGAGTATCAGGCTTTCTTGGCTGAGACGGTTTATCCGATTTTGGAAAGTTGGAAGGAAAGGGTAATTAAGGAGAATCTGTTACATCCCCAGGTGGTTTATGGGTATTTTCCCTGTCAGTCTGAGGGGAATACGTTGTATGTTTATGATACCAACCACAGAGGCGCAGAGAACGCAGAGGTAAGAGCCAGTTTTGAGTTTCCCCGGCAGAGGTCTTTGAGGCGGTTGTGTATTGCAGATTACTTTGCGCCGAAGGAGTCGGGGGTGATTGATGTGTTCCCGATGCAGGCGGTGACTGTGGGGGATATTGCGACGGAGTTTGCTCAGAAGTTGTTTGCAGATAATCTATACACAGATTATCTGTATTTCCACGGTTTAGCTGTGCAGGTGGCTGAGGCTTTGGCGGAGTGGACTCACGCGAGGATTCGTCGGGAGTTGGGTTTTGGTGCTGATGAACCGGATAATATTCGGGATATTTTGGCACAGCGTTATCAAGGTTCGCGGTATAGTTTTGGCTATCCAGCTTGTCCGAATATCCAAGACCAGTACAAGCAGTTGGAGTTGTTGGGGGCTGACAGGATTAATCTGTATATGGATGAAAGTGAGCAAATTTATCCAGAACAGTCTACAACGGCGATTATTGCTTATCACCCAGTAGCGAAGTACTTTAGCGCGTAATCATACCCCCCTCTCCTTCACAAGGAGAGGGGCTGGGGGTGAGGTTCTTTGAAAGTTGATATAAAAGAAATGACCTCACCCTAACCCTCTCCTTATCAAGGAGAGGGGACTGGAATTTATCATACCCGCTCTCCTTCTCAAGGAGAGGGGACTGGAGTTTTTACCAACTTTTCAAATACTCAAGTTCAGATGAATAAACTTTATAACAAAAATAGTGAAATAGAAAAAAGGCGCGTATTACGCCAAAATATCACGCAAGCTGAGAAAGTTATTTGGCATAAAATTAGAGATAGACAGTTGGAAAGCTGCAAATTTCGCAGACAATATAGTGTGGATAGGTTTGTTATAGATTTTATAGCCCTGAGTTGAAGTTAGCTATAGAAATTGATGGTGATAGTCATTTTCTAGATGGTGCTACTGAATATGATCAAGCAAGACAAGAATTTATGGAATCAGTAGGAATTAAGTTTATTAGATTTACTAATAATGAGGTTTATGGTAATCTTTCTGGTGTTTTAGAAAGTATTGTTCAACATATACAAGATTTAAGAACCTCACCCCCAGCCCCTCTCCTTATTAAGGAGAGGGGGTATGATTATTATATAAATATAGTTAAAAATGATGAGACCTTATCACCAAATACCTATCCTCGAATGTGGTGAATTGCTGGTACAGATTCCTTTGGAATTATTTGCGGTGGAATCTCCCCATCCTTATGAAAAACTCGGTGCAACTTATGGGGAACTTTCACCTTATTATCTCCGCCAAAGTGTGATCGATAATTTAATCCAAGCCCAACATTACCTACAAGAACTGCATCCTCATTGGTATATCCAAATCTTTGATGCTTATCGTCCTGTGGCTGTACAACAATTTATGGTAGATTACAGTTTTGCCCAAGCTTTACAACAGCAGGGTTTGGTTGAGGCTGAGTTATCACCAAAGCAACGTCAAGAGATTTGGGAGTCGGTTTATGAAATTTGGGCTGTACCTAGTTTGGATGAAAAAACTCCCCCTCCTCACAGTACGGGTGCGGCTGTAGATGTGACGCTGGTAGATGATGCTGGGGAAATCGTGAATATGGGTTCGCCTATTGATGAATTGTCAGAGCGATCGCATCCCAATTATTATGCCAATAGTGACCACCCAGATGCACCACAATATCACGCTCATCGGGAATTGTTGTATGATGTGATGTTAAAAGCAGGATTCCAACGCAATCCTAGAGAATGGTGGCATTTTTCCTTTGGTGATCAGATGTGGGCTTGGTTGTATAATCAAAGTAATCCGGCTCATCCTTCCACTGCACGTTATGGCCGGAAAATATGTAACCCTTGAATAATCGACTTTTATTACAGCAAAAATTACAAGCTTCCCTAGAGGAGATTCAAACCAAAAACAATCTCAGTTCTCCTCTCACCGATTTGAAGCTAGACAAAAGCTCAGCCGCAGCAATTGCCCAATTAGTCACGGAACTAGAAAGTTGCAATCCTCATCCCCAACCACTCTTAAATGCTATTTCTCTACTCAATGGTGCTTGGAAATTGCTATACTCCACAGCTAGAGAAATCCGTTCTTTAAATTCCCTACCGTTAGGATTACAGTTGGGTCAAGTTTATCAGGTGATTGATGTTACCAATAAACTATTTTTCAACTTAGCTTTTGTGAAACATCCTCTGGGACTAGTTTCGGGATATGTGAAAGTAACAGCTAGTTTTGAACCCGCCACAGATGATTTATCGCCTTTACCAAATCAACGCATCAATGTGAATTTTGACAAACGCTATCTATCCATTGAGAAGATTTTTGGCTTTGACACTCCCCAACTTAACCCCTTTAAAGTAGTTCGGGCTAATAATCCCCAAGGTAGAGTACCTACTCTTGATATTACTTATTTAGATGAAACTTTCAGAATTGGACGTGGCGGAGATGGTAGTTTATTCATTTTGAGTAAAGCTGATGATTTACCTGGAAGTTTTACGCATCTTGAGGATTGAGATTAATCATTTGCCAGGTGGTATAAGTACCGATAGGACTCCACAGCAAATAGGGAACTAATAATAGTGCTGCCGAAGTAGAAATAGTTAAAACTGCTAATGTCAATATCAGACAAATCACAAAACCTGTGCCACCAAGAATCGTACCTACGCGAAGACTACGCAGCCGAAACATTACAGGTGTATAGGCGATAGTCACAATTTCTAGTAGTAAGTATAAACCCATAAGTAACCAAGTTGTTGTGGTTCCTGGATTCCTTTCCCAAATTATATAAGCTGACCAAGCACCGCAAATAAATATTACAGTCCAAATAATCGGAATTGCCCCCTCAATAGTTAGCCATCTGGGTCTTCGTAAGCGCTTAAACCACTGGATATCCCTTGGCGTAATCAAATTAGCCGCCAAAGCAATCACAAAAGCCACAACCCCAATTACCATCCACGATCTAATCATGCCCTTTATCCTTTGCGGTTGGCTGCATATTCTTAAATATCACGCTTTCTAAGAGTATTTTGTCAATTTTTTGACTTATTTCTCATCATCCCGGAGTTTGATAATTTTCACTGATTTCATCTATTCCTCAAGATTTTGCGGTAATTATCTCCGTAGGTGGGTGTATCAGTTAGGGCAGTACAAATATGATTTGCTATGGGGATAAGGGAAATAATATGCGACCAGAAACACGCGCCCTAGCAACATCACATCATAATAGAAACAAAGTTCATAACATCGCCAATCAAATTCGTCTCACAGGATGGATGATGTTATGGGTGCAATTGGCATTAGCGCTGGTTTCTGGTTTATTGTTATTATTTGCTTCTGCTGGTCGTAATTTTGCTAACCAAGCGAATCCAGGCTTAGGCATTGGTATAATTTGGGCTGTAGCTGGAATTTTATTATTGCTATTCAGCGTATTTTGGGATTTTCGTTACACCCGCATAGGTAGACGCTTAGGCAATCCTAATCCCACTCTGCATCCTAGCAAAGCAGATACAACTAGAGCCATCCGCATGGGTATTCTGGTGAGTTTAGTGGGAATACTCATCACCATTTTAGGCGCTGGAACCAGCGTGAGTGTCCTAGTAGCAAAAGCTGTATCCCAACCCCCAGGAGTCGCAATTACTGACCCCACCAAAATTATTCGCGCGCTGGATGTGTTCATAGTCGTAGCTAACATCAATGGTATTGCGGCTCATTTTGTCGGTACGGTTGCTTCTATTTGGTTGCTAGAAAAAGTGCATCAACATTAAAGAGGGTGTAGCGAGTAATATTAATGTAATGAAATATTTTTTGCTGGATGTGAGCAAAAATCAATGACAATTCTCAATGCTAGTAATTTATCTCTAGAAAATGTACAGCGTCTGTTTGGCTTTCAAGAACAGTACAGTGAATCATTTTCTCACCTGTTATCCCTGGAACCCCTCCTAGAAGCAGAACACCAAGAACTTCTACAAATTAGAGATGACTTTCGACGTTACCTGAAATCCGGTAAAGTTTCGGAAGGACAGGTAAAGTTTCTGGTACTTGCACCCTTGCTGAGATTAGCTGGCTTTTATCGCTATCCCATCGAAATTCGCCTAGAAGAAGATATTGCTGATATTGAGGTTGAAGATGAGGATACCACAATTAAAGGCAGGATGGATATTTTAGCTATTAGTAAAGCTAAACATACCAAATCTCAAGTATATTTCTGGATACTTTTAATTGAATCAAAAAATAGTCAAATTGATATATCAACAGGCTTACCCCAACTGCTCACCTACGCTTATAAAAGTTTAAATAATCAAAAATCTGTTTGGGGTTTAACCACTAATGGCAGAGCTTATCAGTTCGTTTATATTGAACAGGGTAATCCTCCCATTTATCACCTGATGCCATTATTGAATTTTATGGAACCTCCCCGTGCAGTTGAATTATTACAAGTTTTAAAAGCCATTTGTCAGATGTAAAGTGTAAGTCTTATATTTTACACTTTACAAGTCTCGAAACGATAGAAGAGAGTCCCTCCTGGCAAAGCAGCGCAGACCAATCTGGCAAACAAGCGAAGAAGTGTAACTGTATATTTTGATAAATCAGGGCGGGGAGACGACCTTTGGCGTTTGAGTCGAAAAGATCATCGTAATCTAACCATTCTTTGATAAAAATTCCTTTTCGCCAGCTGACGCGATCGCAAAACTTGCACCAAGTTTCATAATCAGCTTTGGGATTCCCACCCACACTTTTCCAAATGTGTTTTTGTACACTAAAGCCAAGACGTTTATTGCTATATTTTACCCACAGTTGGTCAATCGTGCGTAAGTCAGTACAGGAAAAATTTTTGATTGAATCGGTATCCAGGTAGCTTTCTTCTTCTCTGTGAGCAGCTTTGACTATAACTTTTAGAGTTTCTTGATCCGCTTCTTCCCACTGTCCTGCTTTGAGTAAATCGCGTAACGGCTTATAGTCTACACCTTTATCAGAACTCAGATCATCTGTTTCCAATGTTAGTGTAGTAGGTTCTTGAGTAGCTTCCTGTTCTCGTCGCCTCTCAGCTTTTTCTTGTTCTAGTTGTTGTTGTGACCTTTCAGATATTTCTTGTTTTCTTTGACTTTGTAAACTCTCTGCTTCTGAATTCCTTGGTGCATTGGCTATGATAATATTAAAGCCTTCCTTATCCAGAATGATCTCTGGAGTCATATTCGGCTTTATTGCTTTAACTTTTTCCTTAGCGTAAGCGTGCAGTTCATGTATGAAAATAGTGCCACTGTTGTCTTTATCTGCTGCGCCAGATTCAATTCCCTCAACTAAATATTGCGTGTAAAGCGAAAGAGTTGAGCCTTCTTGTTCAAAAGATGTTTGAGTTGCACTCGAAGAGGTGAGAACAACCCTTCCCTCAGCACCTAGCTGCTGTTTGATATCCACACCCACACTTTTTGCTCGCCAACCTTGGGCGTAAGCACCGCTATAGCAAGCATCGAGAATTAAAATTTGCCTTTTAGCATAACAATTGTTTGATTGGGATTGGATAAAACTTGCGTCTACAGCCGTGGCTTCAAAGTCATGTTTAGCTGTTTCACGAGTTGTTAAATAAAGATGATTATCATCATTAGTAATCCCATGACCAGAGAAAAATAATAATACTAAATCTTCTTTACTAGCTTCCTTAAACAGCTTTTGTATTGCCTTTCGCATTGCGATCGTATCGGGATTAAGCAGTGGTTTAACCTGCTCAAAGCCTCCCAAATTTGGGTCTTCTAAAACTCGCTGCATAGCTTCCACATCATTGAGAGCCGATGATAGGGGAGGGATACCTTCACCGTACTCACTGACTCCAATCAGTAGCGCTATTTTAGCCATTCCCGCCACCCATTTCCCCTAAAAGCGCTTTTACTATTCTTTCACTTTCTAGTAGCTCTTGTCGGCTTTTAGCTTCAATATTGACTTCTTTATCTCCAACCTTGACAATGATTTTGATGGGCTTGTCTCCTAGGCGATCGCCCAAAAAGCTTAAAAAACCTTTGATATTCTTTATACTTACCTCAGCCGTAAGCATTCCTATCAAAGTGGCAAACCCTGGCTTGCTTCCCGCTTCTGGATTCAAATCTTCGGCGCGGTCAGCCTTTTCCACTTCATCCAAATCCCGGATTTCCCGCAGCAGCTTGTTAGCTATTTTTTGCCGCCTCTCATCATCTAACTCCCTCTCATCATCTAACTCTGGGTCATCAACAGCAAAGGTGAATTGAATAGTGGGTTCGCCTGTCATCTTAATCTCCAAAGTCCCGTTATCTACACTGCAATAGACTATACTATCAAATTCTACGATTTCCTCTGAAAACAAGATAGGTATATATTCGGCATTATTGAATTCGAGTATGAAATTTCAAAATCGATAATTCTCACCTCTTACTCTCTGCGACTCTGCGCCTCTGCGTGCAATAAACACCTGTTTCCCCTCAGCAACCCTAAAACTTCAAACCATCCAATAACTCTCCCATTTCCCGCACACTTACCAAAGAGTTAGCACACAAAATCCCCGATGCAGCTACCGCAGGAACACCAATTCCCGGCATAGTACTATCACCCACACGATACAAACCTTTTATCGGTGTTTGCGTACCGGGAAACATTCCCTTACCAGCTACTATAGCCGGGCCATAAGTTCCCTGATATCGTCTAAGATAATGAGCATGAGTTAGCGGTGTACCAATGAGTTCCAACACCACACGCTCACGAATATCTGGGATAACTCGCTCTAAAGCCCGATATAAAGTTTGCGCTTTCTCTGTTTTCCTGGCTTCATACCCATGATTTCGTTCCCATCCTGCATAAGGTTCCAAGGTGTAAGCATGAACCGCATGATGTCCCTCTGGTGCTAAAGTTGCATCCCAGACACTGGGAATGGAAATCATGCAAGTATTACCTGGTACGGTGATATCTTGATTTGAATCATGAACTACTACATGATGTCCCGTTAAATTTTCTAAACCAGTGGCTCTGACACCTAAGTGTAAATGCATAAAACTATCAACTGCGGGTGTTTCTAATGCAACTTCCCGATATGATGCAGGTAAATCTTCAGGGCGTAATAGGTGATTGTAGGTATCCCAAATCGTCGCGTTAGAAATGACTATAGGCGCTTGGAGAATTTCACCATTTTGCAACTTTACGCCCACAGCTTGACCCGATTCCACCAAGATTTGCTCGACATGACACCCCAAACGTAACTTACCACCCCAGCGTTCTAAACCCCGCACCAAAGCATTAACAATTGCACCACTTCCTCCGACAGGATACTCAACTCCAGCACGAGCGCGTTCACCTAACATAAAAGCTACTTCTGGGGCAATTGTGCCGTGTGCCTTTAAACCAGACAATAAAAAGCATTCCAGGTCAATGAGCCGACGTACCCAAGGGTCTTTGACTGTAGCATCCATGACATTGCCCACAGAAGACTGCACCAGGGGCAAATTAGGTAACATTTTCGCCAAAGATGAAAAATAACGTGTTATTAATACCAAAATCACCTGCCAATCTGCCCTTAAAGCTAAAGTGGGAATACCTTTCATCCCTTCATATAGCTTTAACAAGCGTTCGGCAAACTGTTGGAATTCTTTAGCACCTTGGGGCGTAATTTTATCCACTTCAGCAAGGTACTTTTCAGCATGGCGATAAACTGCAAAAATAACTTCAGGAAAATGGTAGTGTCCTAATGGCTCATAGGGGATAACTTGGATAGATTCGCCTAGAACTTTAAGAACTTGTGTTACGGGATTCAAACTCTGAGCATCTGTAAGACCACAATAAAAAGAGGGGCCAGAATCAAATTCAAATCCCCGTCGTCTAAAACTATGGGCTGCACCGCCGGGAATTGCATGGCTTTCACACACAATCACCCGCTTACCATAACGAGCCAGTAAACCCGCAGCGCATAACCCCCCAATACCGCTACCAATCACGATGACATCACTTTGAGAGTGCTGAGTTCTGAGTTCTGAGTTCATATTTTTAATGACTAATAACCAATGACTAATGACTAATGAATGAACCATTAATTGAACTGAAAGGCATTTCTAAGTCTTTTGGTAGTAATAAAGTTTTAGATAATGTGGATTTGACGATTTACCGGGGGGAAGCAGTAGGAATTATTGGGCCTTCAGGAACTGGTAAATCAACGGTTTTAAGAATTATTGCCGGATTAATGGCTCCCGATAGCGGAGAAATTTATATCCAAGGGGTACGGCGAGATGGGTTAATTGAGGACAGTGCTGATCCGATTGGCATTGGGATGGTGTTTCAACAGGCGGCGTTATTTGATTCGTTGACAGTAGATGAAAATGTGGGTTTTTTACTGTATCAACATTCCAAGATATCGCGATCGCGCATTCAAGAACTAGTTAAAGAAAAATTAGAAATGGTCGGTTTGTCAGGAATCAGCCATCTTTACCCATCTGAATTATCTGGGGGAATGCGAAAACGGGTAAGTTTTGCTAGAGCGATTATCTCTAATCCTGATAATCTCACAGAGGGTCCAGAAGTTTTACTATACGATGAACCCACAGCCGGACTTGACCCCATTGCCTCAACAGTCATAGAAGATTTAATTCGTGAGTTACAATTGACACAAGGAGGTTGCAGTACTTATGCAATTGTGACGCACCAAGATAGTACCATTCGCCGTACAACTGATAGACTAGTGTTTCTTTATCAAGGTAAAGTGCAGTGGCAAGGTAGAGTTAGTGAGATAGATAGCACAGAAAATTCCTTGATCAGACAATTTATTAGTGGCAGTGTCGAAGGACCAATTCAGGTGGCTGGGTAGGCGGGTAGAGAAAATATATGCGCGATATCATAACAAACAGCTTTGCGTCTAGGCGCACATTAAGAGAAGGCTCAGTGGGGTTGCTCATACTCCTGGGGTTGGGAGCATTTGTGATGATTGTCCTCTGGTTAAATAGATTTACCGGAGGTAGCAATTCATACAAATTTTTGGTAGAATTTGCTAATGCTGGTGGGATGCAAAGGGGCGCAACAGTTCGCTATCGGGGTGTAAAAGTAGGCAATATTTCTAGCGTGAAAGCAGGATCAAATGCCGTACAGGTTGAAGTTGAAATCGCTCCAGCTGACTTAGTGATTGCTCGTGATGTGGTAATTGAAGCTAATCAGAGTGGATTAATTAGTGAAAGTATTATTGACATTACACCCAAAACATCTTTACCTGCTGGGGAAGCGATCGCCAAACCCCTCGATAATAATTGTGATGAAAGCCTGATTATTTGTAATGGTTCTCGCTTATCAGGTAAAATTGGCATCAGCGTTGATGAACTGATTCGCTCCTCAACTAATTTTGCCAATACATTCAATGATCCACAATTTTATCAAAAACTGAATCGACTGTTAGAAAGCTCCACAACAGCAGCCACTGGAGTTGCATCCCTGACTCAGGATTTTCAAGGTTTGAGCAAAAGCTTTCAACAACAACTAGGGACATTTTCCACCACCGCCAATTCAGTCCAAAAAGCCACAACTGAACTGACTGCATCTGCGACTAAAACAGCAGATAAATTAGGTGCGACCGCAGGTGAATTTAGTTCCACAGCCAATCAAGCTAATCGGTTGTTGAGTAACCTAGATGAACTCGTGACAAGCAACCGGAGTTCTTTGGTTGGTGCTTTGAACAATATTACCGAAACTAGCAACCAACTCCGGGTGACGGTCAGTAGCCTATCACCTGCGGTTAATCAACTCACCCAAGGCGAATTACTCAACAATTTAGAAAGCCTGTCGGCAAATGCAGCCCAAGCCTCAGCCAATTTACGCGACGCTTCTAAAACCTTAAATGACCCTCAGAATCTCGTGCTAGTGCAGCAAACCTTAGATTCAGCCAGGGTGACTTTTGAAAATACCCAAAAAATTACCTCGGATTTAGACGAATTGACAGGTGATCCAGTTTTCCGGCAAAATCTGCTGCAATTGGTCAATGGTTTAAGTGGCTTGGTGTCTTCTACAGAACAGATGCAGCAACAGGTAAAAGTAGGTGCTACTTTAGACTCCCTCAAAACAGCCGTGAGCAAACCTCCTGTTAAACAGCCTCCTGTGAATCAACCAGTTGTGAAGCAGCCTCCTGTTAGCACACCCAAAATTGAGCTTCCCACCCTAACGTCAAAGCAACAGGCACTGAATATCAAACCCATACCTGCTGCTGATATTTTTGAACCCAACCCCCAACCAATTATTAATCCAGCCATCCCCGACTCATCCCCAGAAAAGCTGTTAAAGCAGCTGCGGAAGTATGGGGAAGAGCGAAAGGTCGTTGAATAAGGATGAGGGAGACCAGGCGGAAAATTCTTCGCCCCAATGACCAATGACCAATGACCAATGACTAATGACTAATTCCAATCTTCCTCTTCTTTTTTGCCACGACTTTGATAAATGCCGCCAATATTGTGCATCTGGCGAGTTTTTTCAAAAAGTTCAGCTTCGGTCAAACCCCACTGCTGCAAGACTTGATCCAGGTCTTTTTGGATGTCTCTCGCCCCTGGAAAGCCTTGATAACGAATTTTTAATCTAGCTAATTCTGCTAAATTGTACTCCGTTGGCTCTTGAGCGAGTAAAATATTAATAGAGGGGCGATCGCGATTATAAAGAGGATGTTGTTGATCCTTGTTGACCTGTAATTCAGACATGATTTATACCTATAGTTCGATTATTACTTCATCCCCAGTCCAGATTTAATAGTCTTTCTATCCAGTCATTATGAATCATGACGGCAACCACACCTCACCCCATACGGCTCTCACCACTGCCACGAAACTTTAAATAAAGATACATTATCTTTAAGAAAATACAAAAAAGTTTAAATGCGGGTGAATATTTAGCTCACCCAAAGCCCAAAGCAGCAAGGGAGCAAGAACCCATTATGTTTGAACACTTCACTTCCGAAGCCATTAAAGTAATTATGTTAGCCCAGGAGGAAGCACGTCGCCTGGGACACAATTTCGTAGGAACTGAACAAATTCTCCTGGGACTAATCGGAGAAGGGACTGGGGTTGCTGCTAAAGTACTGGCTGAATTGGGCGTTACTCTCAAAGAAGCACGTCGCGAAGTCGAAAAAATTATCGGTAGAGGTTCTGGTTTTGTACCACCAGAAATTCCTTTTACTCCCAAGGTGAAAAGCTTATTCGAGCAATCGTTCCGAGAAGCTAACAGTCTGGGAAATAACTACATCAACACAGAACACTTACTCTTAGGATTAACTGAGGCTGGTGAAGGTGTCGCCGCCAAAGTCCTCCAAAATCTAGGGGTTGACCTCAAAAATGTCCGCACAAACGTGATCCGTCGTTTGGGTGAAGGTGGATCTGTTTTCGCTAATAGTACAGGTAGCGGTTCCAAGCGCACCCAAAGCGTGACTTTAGAGGAATTTGGCAGAAATCTCACTAAATTAGCCCAAGAAGGTAAGCTTGACCCTGTAGTTGGTCGGGCGAAAGAAATTGAGCGTACCATCCAAATTCTCGGTCGCCGCACCAAGAATAATCCCATATTAATCGGTGAACCAGGAGTTGGTAAAACTGCGATCGCGGAAGGTCTAGCTCAACGCATTGTCAATCAAGATGCACCGGAAATCTTGCTAGATAAGCAAGTTATCAGTCTTGATATGGGGATGGTAGTGTCTGGAACCCGTTTTCGTGGTGACTTTGAAGAACGCCTGAAAAAAATTGTCGAAGAAGTTCGTTCTGCTGGCAATATCATTCTAGTTATTGACGAAGTTCACACCTTAGTTGGTGCTGGTGGTACAGAAGGTGGTTTAGATGCAGCCAATATCCTCAAACCAGCCTTAGCACGGGGTGAACTCCAGTGTATTGGTGCAACCACTCTCAATGAGTATCGTCAGCATATTGAGCGTGATGCGGCTTTAGAGCGTCGTTTCCAATCAGTTTTAATCGGGGAACCCTCAATTGAAGAAACTGTGGAAATTCTCTACGGCTTGCGCGGAGCTTACGAGCAGCACCACAAAGTACATATTTCTGATGAAGCAATTCTAGCAGCAGCCGAGTTGTCAGACCGTTACATTAGCGATCGCTTTCTCCCAGATAAAGCAATTGACTTGATTGATGAAGCTGGTTCTCGTGTCCGCCTGCGGAACTCGCGCATTTCTATCGATAAAGAACTCAAAAAGCAATTAGTCGGTGTGACGAAAGCCAAAGAGGAAGCAGTCAGAAATCAGAACTTTGGCAAAGCTGGAGAACTTCGCGGCGAAGAAATCAAACTCGAAGCCGATATGCAATTTGAACCACAAGCGGAGGATTTTGTCAAGTCACTCATTGTCAATGAGGAAGACATTGCTCAAATCGTCGCCTCTTGGACAGGCGTACCAGTCAACAAACTCACCGAATCAGAGTCAGAGTTGCTGCTGCACCTAGAAGACACACTCCACGAACGGTTAATTGGTCAAGAACAAGCTGTAACAGCCGTATCTCGTGCTATTCGTCGCGCCAGAGTAGGGTTGAAAAATCCTAATCGTCCCATTGCTAGTTTTATTTTCTCTGGACCTACCGGAGTTGGTAAAACAGAGTTAGCAAAATCCTTGGCATCTTACTTCTTTAGTAGCGAAGAAGCAATGATTCGCCTAGATATGTCCGAGTACATGGAAGGACATACAGTTTCCAAACTGATTGGTTCACCTCCTGGTTACGTAGGATACGACGATGGCGGACAACTGACAGAAGCCGTGCGCCGCAAACCATACTCAGTGATTCTTTTCGACGAAATCGAAAAAGCGCATCCTGATGTATTTAATATGCTGCTGCAACTTTTGGATGACGGACACCTCACCGACTCTAAAGGTCGGAAAGTGGACTTCAAAAACACCCTGATTATTCTGACTTCCAACATTGGTTCTAAGGTAATTGAAAAAGGTGGTGGTGGTTTAGGCTTTGACTTCGAGACTGAAGCCAATGCCAGCTACACCCGCATTCGTACCCTAGTGAATGAAGAACTGAAAGCTTACTTCCGCCCGGAATTTCTCAATCGCTTGGATGATATTATCGTCTTCACTCAGCTTGCTAAAGATGAAGTCAAGCAAATTGCTGATATTATGCTGCGTGAACTGGCTAATCGCTTGACTGAAAAGGGAATTACTTTAGAAGTTACAGAACGCTTTAAAGAGCGTGTAGTGGAAGAAGGCTATAACCCCAGTTACGGTGCTAGACCGTTACGCCGAGCAATTATGCGCTTGTTAGAAGATCCTCTGGCGGAAGCAATGCTTTCTGGTGAAGTCACCGATGGAGTTACAGCCACTGTAGATGTTGATGATGACAATCAGGTGACAATACATGGCTCAGAAAAGCGAGAGTTACTCTTAGCTAATGCTGGCTAGTATTTCCACCCAGTCATTTAATTAAAAACTTTTACCCCTGGTAGTCATACTAGGGGATTTTTTTATGGGGTTTCTCATTAATTTAGCAAGTACACCCCTTTCCAGATTTTAATCTAGAAAAGGGCATCTTCAAACAGAAAAAGAATTTTTTAGTTAGTGGCTTTTTAAAACCCCCAGTTCTTGCTGTATGGGCAAGACATCTAAAATATCGGTTTGAGCGCAATATTTTAAATCTTCGTGTGATTCCAGACGTAGTAATCTTTTGCCGTGACTAGCTTGGTGGAATAATCCCAACAAGTCATTCTGCCATTGTGAGTAAAGAGCGATCGCACTAATTACTTCATCGTTACCAGCTAATTCGTCTAAGGAGAATAGGGACTTTTCTACAAGACTATGAGCGATCGCCCCAGCACAAACTGTATCTTCTAAAGAAAAAGTTCCTTCCCAACCAGAACCGACAATCCACACCGTCTCTGGTTGTTTATCCAAGAGATACTGCACCACCGCCGCCCGATTAATCAAAGCTGCGGCTAGTACGCTGGGGGAGTGTTCTATCCTTTGTAAGGCGCGAGTGCCATTAGTGGTACTGATGAACAAACGCCGCCCCTCGACTACTTCTGGTGTGCAGTCAAGAGGAGAATTACCCAATTCAAAGCCAGCGACTTTAGCACCGCCGCGTTCTCCAGCTCGGAGTCGTTTTTCCGGTGGCCATTTTTCGCTGACTGCAATCAGTTGTTCTAAATCGCTGAAGACTTGCACAGCTTCGCCACCAGAGGCCAAAACAGTGGCTATGGTGCTAGTAGCTCGCAAAACATCAACTGCGATCGCGCAGTCTGGAGTTTTGCCGGTAGGAGTCAATTCCGGAGTGTGGTATATGAATAGCTTCACGCGGTGGATAAACCTGCTTTAAATACTATTGCCGAGATTACATTCTAATGGGTGTCATTCACCATAATCACAGTTAAATTCAGAGTATTTCTTATCCTTAGACCAGAGTATTTTTTATATATGATTGCGAAATTGATGCCAGCGAAGACAAACAAAGGTAATCTGAAAACATAATAAATCCCAGCACAAACGGTTTTAATCCTCTGGGACTTGGCAATATAGAGAGGAAATCTTGGCAATCCGCAGCTCCCACCTCTACCATTTCCTACAAAATTAATATGGCACCTTTACCCGACTACCGCCCCAAACAAATGTCTGTAGGCCCCTTGGAAGCAGAAATTTTGAATATCATCTGGGAACTGGGTTCAGCTACAGTCAAGGATGTACACGATCGCATTCTCTCAGACCCCAACCGGGAACTGGCTTACACTTCGGTAACTACAGTTTTACGTCGCCTCACTGATAAAGGTTGGCTAGCCTGTAACAAACAAGGAAGAGCATTTTATTGGCTACCCAAGCTGACAAAGCAGCAAGCACAGGTGATTAAGGCACATGACCAGTTACAGCGCTTTCTCGCCGTGGGTAATCCCGATGTCATCGCCGCCTTTGCTGATAGTCTGGATGCAGCCGCCAGCGACCAACTAGAAGCCATCGCTCAACGCATTCAAGCCGCACGCCAAGCCAGGGAGGAACAATAATCATGCATTTAATGATGATTTTGACTGCTTTAACAGTTGCTTGGAGTTTAAGACACTCTGGTAATCATCTCCAAAGTAACTGGAATGTCCGGTGGCGGCGATCGCTATTTTTATTTCTCTTCCCCCCATTATTAATTTTTATGACGGCGATCGCCCTCCTCTTCATGGGACCTCAAGGAAAAATGGGCGGGATACACACTGGGTGGTGGAGTTATGAATTAGCATTAATTCTGCTCGGATTTTTTGCCATTTTGTGCATTAGTCTAGCCTTCCAAGGTTGCCAATCTGTAGAATCTGCCCGTAAATCTCCCCTAGTCAATATTCAGGGTAAACAACTTCGGTTACTCAACACAGACGCGCCCTTTGCGGGTCAAATTGGCTTTTGGCATCCAGAATTAGTAGTTAGTCAAGGATTGCTGCAAACCCTCTCTCCTGCCCATGTGGATAGTGTCTTAGCACATGAACAAGGTCATTACCATTACCGAGACACATTTTGGTTTTTCTGGCTGGGTTGGGTACGCGCTTGTACCAGTTGGCTACCCAATACAGATGCTTTGTGGGAGGAACTCTTAGCTTTGCGGGAATTACGTGCTGACAGCTACGCCGCATCACAGGTAGACCCTTTGCTATTAGCGGAGTCATTGCTGATTGTCGTGACTAACAGCAGTGTATCATCACAAATTTGCTGTGCAGCTTTAGGAGCTAGTGGAAGCGAGCGCTTAGAACAGAGAATAGAAGCTTTATTAGCACCACCAGAACCCACCCCAGAAATTAAGCATCAGTATTGGAATAGTTTTCTCTTAGCATTTCTACCGCTAGTAAGCGTCATATTTCATACTTAAATGCTTAACGGCACACACTAAGGTGATTTCTAGAATAAAAACTACCACACAAAATCGTTCCATCGTGAGGGAGCAAGGCTGTTTGCCCTTTTAAATCGGTAAAATTATTTTGAGAAATCACCTAAGATGTCCAGTCATACCCATGAAGATGACCTTTTTTTGAATTGATTTGACTCGGTGAGTCTTGAGGCTTTTCGAGTGGAGCTAAGTAAGTCGGCGGGGAAATTTATAACTATGTAACGAAAGGTTAACAAGGACAATGATTGTTAAGTTTAATGAGATGTCAAGGCATTAATGGCATCTCGGCTCAATACCAATAATGCTATGAAAAAGAAAATAGATAAATTTAAAGCTACATAGTATATAAAAAATGTCTACATTTATTTTAGCTCTTCATTGTAATGCTTGATTATTTTTTCTATAATTTCAAATACTGGAATAAAAGCACTAAAATCAAAATTGTTAAACCCATTTTGATTTTCATAAATATAATCAGCAAAATTATTTTTAGACAGTGTTACCTTATGACTTTTCTCATCAAAAACATTATCATCTACAATTTTCAATTGATTATTTTTTAATTTATTTTTATCAGTAATATTAAGCGGTAAATCATTATGTCTACAGCTTGTATGGTTGAATTCACTGCTTAAAAATAATCTTCGTCCATCTTTATCTTCCCGTTTAATTTCATTATCTTGATAATACATCTCGATACATATATCCTTTACATCCTGAGGATGTTGAGGGATTGGCAACGCAAATGAATATACTCCATTTCCCCAAGACTTAAAGCCTAAAGTATCATCGTGTATGGATTTCATTATATTAGGCTCGTCTCTATCAAAAACTGCGATTTGGACTGGTTCTTGTTTTTGCTTACAATACTGCTTGCACATCTCTAATAATTGAGAACTACCTTGTTGTTGCTCATCTAGATTTCCCATAAAATTGATATCTATATCAATTTGTTTTTCATTACTTATTAACCATTTAAGAGCAGATTTCAGATGTTTTATATCAGTTTTACCTTCAGTCCATATATTAGCTTTTGGTAAAATATCTGGGTTTGACAATGAAATCTGTGTATTGTGAAAATTCAATTTTTCTTCACTTACTAATTCGGGAGCAAGTTTCCTCAACCATGTTAAAAATTTTAAATAAATCTTGTCATCTTTACCTCTAACTGAGCCAACAAACTCAATCTTACTCTTGATAATATATTGAAATGATTTTTGATTCTTATGAAAAGAAGATTTTTTATCAAATTTACTCCAAAATTCAGCCTGAGCATTATCAAGACCGTACTTTTCCCATGCGTGAAGCATTGCACGAATTTGGCGAATATACTTACGTTTAATATTTAACTTATTATTGACTGTAATACCAGTTACTTCTTGACGTTTATATTTACTCTTTAATCTGGATTTAGATTCATTAATAATAAAACCATTATCCTGAATTATATTCTTTAGTTCATCATTTAGGATTAATTGTTCTGCTTCTTCTGAAAACCAAGCTAAACGTCCAGGAAATTTTGCTCTAGAAGTGGAAAAGGTAATGTCATCAGCATATCTCGTATAAATACATTGATACTTTTCTGCAAGACGTTGTAGCTGTGAATCCAGCCTAGCAGATATCATATTTGAGATGATTGGTGATGTGGGAGCGCCCTGTGGTAACTGATTTTCATGAGAACATATTTGAGCTAATATTGTTGCGACTTCCTCTGTACAATTATACGGCAATGCCATAAACAGACCGCGAACTCTACCAAAATTTATAGAAGAGAAAAAATCTTTAATATCTAAATTTAAAACATAACGCTGCCGAAGATGTTGTTTAGCATTTGTCACAATACTTTTACCAGTAACAAAACCATGCGTTGAAGCTTTAGGTCTATATACAGATTTAAGAACTTGGTTTAGTTTTCGTTGAATAATTTTTAAACATGATTGTGGAACATAAATAGTTCTATTCCCACCCGTTTTTTTAGGAATATTAAATGTTGTATATGCCTTATTGCGAGGATAAATATATAAGTGATATCTCAGTTGATAATCACTAATGTCTAACAACTTAGCAATATCTTTCCTCGTTTTTAATTGGTAAAAATGTTCTTTCAGTTCTTTTTCTGTCAAACTTAAAATTATACTACCCATACTCATCCAAAGGGTGTATCCCAGTTTTTATTTTTCAATAATAGAATATTGGAGATTTTGCGATTGCTAGAGCCTCTGGTACGCTGCACGAACACTTCACTTCGTTTCGCAATGACGTGCAAAAAAGTGGGATGCTCCCTAATCTAAATTCCATGAGAAAGTTGGATATTTGCAACATATTCTAACCTACTGCCCCAAACGTAACCGTCAAAGACAATCGAAGTAGTTGGCACATACGTTGGCCTTTAAAAATATACCGCCGCAGGATCAACAGCGGGAATCAATAGTTTCATGCAAATATCCAACCGTATAAAATATATCACAATTACTAAAAATAGCAATAGAGTTGTAGGGAAATAGGACGATAAATTTCTGAAAGCCTTATATAGTAAGCGTTTATAGTATTTCGTGCAGGAATGACTGTAACCTTTACCTGATAAGATTTACAGCCATTTTTTTTGTTATTACCCGACAAGTCTAATATAATTCCCCAATCGAGGCTGTCATGAACAGTGTTGTCTTTGTAGCTATAACGAAGGTGGAGAATAGATTGTGAAACATTATTTTCATAGTAGCCCTCCTGTAAACCAAGCAACAGACTCCTGCTGGTTAGAAAAGAGGGCTTAAGGAAATCTTAAATTACCATAATTTCTCAAAGCGCAAAATCTAAAGCAAAAGGTTTAGCCCTCATACTTCAGATTTTACTTTAAAATATTTTATTTAACTCCCCAGGCCGGATTCGAACCAGCGACCAATCGATTAACAGTCGATCGCTCTACCACTGAGCTACTGAGGAACGCTCACAATTAAACATCTTAAGACTAAATATAGGATTTGGCAAGTCTTTTTTAAAACTTTTTTTTTGCCGAGGTTGAATTCCCATAACACTATAGCCAAAACGCCCTCTGGCGGATGGTTTCAGTCTTTTATAATTGAGGAGCTACGGTAATCCCATTCGCAATTCAGCCAGTCGCTGTCGCGCTTTGGCATCAATCGAGTTAGCCAAGAACCTACTTTTGGATTGTTTACGCTTTTGATATTTATGTCGCATCCGGCAAACTGTACTTTCTACCTCACCACACAGTTGCTGTGCCGACAACCATTCAGCACCATACCCCTGTACCATCAACTGCTGTGCGCGGTCTGAGGTAGCCACAATCACGCGATGAATCAGAGATTGCGCCTTTTGATAGCGCAGAGATGCACAGGATTTTTCAATATAGGTGTCTGCCGTTTGCCCAAAATCAGTGTAATGAACTGATAAGAGTTCTGTAATAATTTCTTGATTGCTAGACGCTTGATGATATTGGGCATCAAAAACTATTTGAGTATCATAACCTTGAAAAGAACTGTAGCTAGTCATGGCTTCCACCAATTCCCAGCGTGCAGCCTCTAATCCGGCATGATCACGGGTTTTTTTCAGGCAAGGCCAAGCGCCAATTATATTGTAGCCGTCTACTAACAAGACGGCTTGGAGTAAGGAACGCGGCATGGTTTTTAATCACAGTTATGTAGAGTTAACAAAATTCATTCATAACTTTCATAGTAATTGAAACATTGCCTGTAACTCTATGTTACAAATCAGTAAAAAATGCGATCAGATGACAGAATTTGATTCGCAAAACCTTGCCCAAATAGAAACGCGCCTGATTCAGGCGCGTCCCAATTGTTAGTAATTATTCAAAAACAGGATGGTAAAAAATGGGAGTTTAAGCACCTCCATCATCCATTGCCATCAAACGTTGTTTAAGACGCTGAGGTTCACCCTGATCTATCAAACGGCCTTTTTCGAGTAAGAAAGCGCCGTCACAGTAATTCAACTCATCTAGGCGATGAGTCACCCACAGAGCTGTAATTCCCCGACTTTTGACTAAGCGACGGACACCAGCCACCAACTCCAATTGGCTATCTGGATCGAGTAAAGCTGTGGGTTCATCTAATAATAAGATTTCACAACGCCGAGCGATCGCACCTGCGATCGCCACTCGTTGTTTTTGTCCCCCACTCAAAGCATAGATTGGGCGTAATTGTAGGGCAGACAAATTCACCGAACCTAAAGCCTCCTCAACCCTTGTCCTCACCATAGCAGGCGGTAAATTTTCATCCACCAGTCCAAAAGCCACGTCAGCACCAACAGTTGGCATCACCAGTTGATGATCAGGATTTTGAAAGACAAAGCCAACGGGTTCTAAAACCTTAATTTCACCGGACTGAGGAGCTAATAGCCCAGCTAGTAGTCGGAGTAACGTAGATTTGCCACTGCCATTTGTACCCAAAAGCATCCAGAATTCACCCACAGGTACTTCCAGAGAGCAAGATTGGATTGCCTTCGCCCCATTAGGCCAACTAAAATCTAGATCCTTGACCTCAATGCCAACTTCTGACATTTTTATCCCTTAGTTATTCAGCTGTTACGGCAAAAAAGCCTGGTGGTCTACCGCCACTCGTAGTTGCACCATCTTTTTGAACAATCTGTACTCCAGAAATTTCACTAGAACGGACAGCAACTTTCTTTTCTGTCTTACCCTCACACTTAAGTTCTACGATGTCAGGGTTTCCAGAGCGCATAGCTGCCAAAATCAGCTGATAGATAGCTTCAGCATCCTCTGCTGTTTTACGTTGTACTGATATGGGGAAGGCAGTATTTTTGATACTTAAGTCAATGGTAAACATTTAGAATTAGTCAAACAGAACTGTAGGACTCATTTTAGCGTTAGCCGATTGGGAATTGGGAATTATAGATGGTTGAAGGTTGACTGGGCTTTCTGCCGACTCCCGACTCCCAGATGAAAATAAATAATTTAGTGGAAAAATTAACAATCTGTGTTTATAATTATGAGAGTCAGTAAAAATTTGTAAACTAGATTGACAATCTGGTAGACTGTCTGCATAAAGATAGCCGTAAAAAGTTCATCTATAAACAGACCTGTACTTATAAACATTCGGAGATTCTTTCTCATGACCATCGCAGTTGGACGCGCCCCTAGTACAAGAGGGTGGTTTGACGTATTAGACGACTGGTTAAAGCGCGATCGCTTCGTATTCGTAGGCTGGTCAGGGATATTATTATTTCCCTGCGCTTACCTAGCACTAGGCGGT
>DASQZD010000127.1:0-33185 GCA_035638855.1 Nodularia sp. (in: cyanobacteria)
ATGTTCTGTGGGCGTGTTTCAATATGCCGTTGGCTTGATCAAGTTCACCCTGATTGTATAAAATAACTCCTAAGTTATGGTAGGCTGTGGCATTTTGAGGTTGCAGTTCTATGACTTGGCGATAAGCGGCGATCGCTGGCTCTATTTCTCCTTGTCTTTGCTGGGCTACCGCTAAGTTAAAATAAGCATTGGCATTACTACTATCTAAATTAATCGCTGTCTCGTATGCGGAGATCGCTTCCTGGATTTGTCCTAATTCGTACAGAGCTAATCCCAAATTATACTGTCCTGATGCCCTTGTCGGATCAATCAACAAAGCTTGTCTATAAGCAGTAATCGCGGCTTGTTCTTGCCCTTGTCGGTGCAATGCTAACCCCAGATTATAGTGAGCTTCACTCAGTTGTGGATGAATTCTCAGCGCCTGTCGATATTCTTGGACTGCTAGCTCTAGGCGATTTTGCCTCAGCAAAATATTACCCAGATAATTCCGTGCCATACCCAGCTGAGGATCTCGCTGTAAGGCTAGCCGAAAGGCAGATTCTGCACCCTCTAAATCATTACGATGATAACGTGTGACTCCTTGCTGGTAAAGGATAGCTGTTTCCAGATCCTGAGAAATTGATTTTTCTGCCAACACCTTGCTTCCTGGTAGTTGCATCATTGTCGGTGCAGCCAACATCAAACACACAGAGGCCGCACAGAGAAGTCCTAGATGCATCTGCTGCCAATTGATGACTGAGTAAAAACACTGTCTAGTTTTTTGTTGTTTATACATAAATAGGAATTTTGTACTTTTTTATATCGTCATAACTCAGAGTACCCACTACGAGACTAAAAATTAAAAATTAAAAATTAAAAATTCCTAGCTCAGTCTTTTTTTCACTTCACCGCAGAATTAGCATGGCATCACCGAAGGAATAAAAGCGATATTTCAAGGCGATCGCTTCTTGGTATATATTGAGCAAACGTTCTCTACCAATCAAAGCACTGACCAACATCAGCAAACTAGAACGTGGGAGATGAAAATTAGTAATTAGTCCATCTACTACCCGCCATTGATAACCAGGATAGATAAATAAGTCTGTTTTCCCACAAAATGGTTGTAAATCGCCAGATTTTGCGGCTCCTTCTAAGGCGCGGACTGCTGTTGTCCCCACGGCAATAATTCGACCGCCTGCCGCTTTAGTGGCGCGGATTTGTTCTACTGTAGCGGGGGGGACTGAAATCCATTCTTCGTGCATCTGGTGGCTGGTGACATCTTCTATTTCTACGGGGCGAAATGTACCTACGCCGACGTGTAGCGTGATCAAAGCTTGATTAATGCCGCGATCGCTTAACTGATCGAGCAACTCTGGGGTAAAATGTAATCCTGCCGTAGGCGCGGCGATCGCTCCTGGGTTTTGGGCATAAACTGTTTGATATTGTTCATCAGCAGCAGTGGATGCAGTGATATAAGGCGGTAGAGGTATCTCACCGAATTGATCTAAAATATCTACCAACGCTTTTCCCGGCGGCAGATCAAAATGCAATAAACGCCCTCCCGTGGCTGTGTCTGTTTCTAGAACTGTAGCCGTGAGTTCAGTCGCGAGTGGAAGAGAATCTGTTTGATGCCCATTTTTTAATCCCCTCGGTGCAAAAATAATCTGCGTTCCTGGTTTGAAGCGTTTTCCTGGTTTAACTAAAGCTAACCAACAGTTATGTTGTCTTTCTTCTAATAGCAAAACCTCAACTTCTGCACCAGTGGACTTACGACCATACAGCCGCGCTGGAATAACTTTTGTGTCATTCATGATCAATAAATCACCAGCGCGTAATAGCTCTGGTAAATCTCGAAAAATCTGGTGTATGGGTGCGGATTCTTGGTCTGTCGTGGGAGAATTTACCACTAATAAACGCGAACTATCTCTGGGAAATACGGGATTTTGGGCAATAAGTTCATTTGGTAATATGTAATCATACCCTGCCAATGAATAATCTAAAGTCACGTCTTGGATCTCTTGTTGAGAAAGTTCAGACAAATTAGGATCTGGTATTTGTTTCTCCATTGAATTCATCACATTTCAATTCATTGACTAGCGCTAAGAACGCCGCACATTCAAACAACACCATTCTTTCCTTTTCCACAGGGTAGCAACAATCCAACCGTTTTGTTCTAACGCATCCGCAACAGCTTTCGATTGTTCGAGTAAAATACCGCTAAAAATTGCCCAAGTACTGGGTTTAGAGATCGCACTCATTTCTGGAACCAACTGAATAATTACATCAGCCAGAATATTGCAGACGATACCATCAACTGGTTGATCCACCAGTTTGAGGATCATATCTACACTACCTTCTGCTGATACCAAGCGTTCTGGCTTAATGTCGTTCAGGGCGCGATTGCTGAAGGTTGATTGCACCGCCAAAGGGTCAGTATCCACCGCATAGACTTTTTCTGCGCCCAATAGCAATGCTCCAATGGAAAGTATACCAGAACCACAGCCAATATCCGCAATTACCAACGGTTCTTTTTTTACACTCTGACCCACGAAAGAAGAAGGTAAGTCACTTAACCGCATTTCTAGCGATTCCAAACACAATTGAGTTGTGGCATGATTACCAGTACCAAATGCCACACCAGGGTCAAGACGAATTACTAGTCGTTCTGTTGTTTCTGGTAAGGGTAGCCAGGCGGGATTAATTAGGAAGCGATCGCCTATTTCTTCAGGTTTCCAGTATTGTTTCCAGCTAGTAGCCCAATCTTCCTCATCAATTAACACCCACTTGAAAGTAGGAACAGCCAATCCTACACACAGAGCATCTTGACGCAACCACAGCGACAGCGCCGCCAAATCGAGTAACTGTGCTTGAAATCTCGGTAGGTAGGCTTTGACTAGACAGGAATTACCTTTAATTTCACTGGCTGTACCACGGCTGCTAAAATCTTCCAGTCGCCACAAGACTGACTCTTCTAGCGCCCGATCACATAAAATTTGTAGTTCCCACCAAGTGTTTGCCATATTGAGTGCTGAGTGCTGTTAGCGGAGCGCGGCCTGAGCCATTGCTGAGTCTAACAGAGTTATGAGTTACTCCTCACATTTTTCTTCACTCAGCACTTTTGATTCAGTCATTCAGCACTTTATAAAGTTACTGTGTATGCGTCCCTAATTCCCGCTACTTTGACAATTTCAGCCAAAATGCCCTCTGGCAAGGGATCATCGATACTCAGAGCCATCACAGCATCACCACGGACAATTTTACGCCCTACTTGCATACTGGCAATATTGACATTAAAACTGCCGAGTAGAGAACCGAGTTTGCCGATAATTCCTGGCATATCACGGTGCAAGGTAAACAGCATATATTTGGTGGGGGGGACATTAATGGGGAAACCATCAACATCGGTGAGGTGAATTTCTTTGTCGCCTAATAAAGCCCCTGTGACAGAATGAGTCCCTAAAGTACCTGTAGCTTCCAGGTGCAACGAGCCGGCGTAGTCACGCGCGGAAGCATCACGGGTTTCAATCACCCGTATTCCTCGCTCTTTAGCTTCGATACTGGCGTTAACATAGTTTACCCGTTCCCGCAGGGCTTGGTAAAGTAGACCTTTGAGGGAGGCGACAACTAAAGGCTGACTCTTGTTGCTGGCGAGTTCACCTTGTAGTCGGACGGTGAGTGATTCCACCCGGCCACCAGCTAGCTGTCCCACCAAGTTACCGAGGGTTTCCGCTAGCTGCATATAAGGCTTGAGTTCTTCTAGCACATCGGGGCCAAATCCGGGGATATTGACTGCTGAACGTGCTGGTAGTCCTAAGAGAACGTCGCGAATTTGTTCCGCAACATCAATGGCCACATTTACTTGTGCTTCCGTTGTCGAGGCTCCTAAATGGGGAGTCAGGATGACTTCTTTACCAAGCGATCGCAAATCAGATTCACCCAGTGGTTCTGACTCGAACACATCCAAGGCCGCACCAGCTATTTGACCTTGTTTAATCGCTACTGCTAAAGCTGCTTCATCAATGATTCCACCACGAGCGCAGTTGATAATTCTGGCTGTGGGTTTCATTTTTGCCAGAGTTGTGGCGTTAATTAAGTGGGTGGTTTCTGGTGTTTTAGGGATGTGCAGCGTAATATAGTCTGATTGCTGCATCAGTAAATCCATCTCCACCAACTGACAGCCAAGTTGTTCGGCGCGTTCTGTGGAAATAAACGGATCGTAAGCTAGCAGTTTCATCCCCATTGCTTTCGCCACAGACGCAACATGGGAACCGATTTTACCCAAACCGACAACGCCGAGAGTTTTTTTATAAACTTCCGCGCCCACAAAAGTTTTGCGATCCCACTCACCGCTTTTAACTGAAGCGTTAGCATCGGGAATGTGACGAGATAAAGATAACATCATCGCTAGGGCGTGTTCGGCGGCGGCGATTGTGTTACCTTCTGGGGAATTGACTACGACAATTCCTCGGCGCGTAGCTGCGGGAACATCGACATTATCCACACCCACACCGGCGCGACCGATAATTTTTAACTGAGTCCCAGCTTCAATAATTTCTTGTGTAACCTGCGTACCAGAGCGAATCATTAGCGCGTCATATTCACCAATAATTGCGATCAGTTCTGCTGGTTTAAGACCTGTTTTGACATCTACAGTAGCAACTTGCGTGAGAATGTCAATTCCAGCTTGGTCAATCGGATCAGAGACGAGAACCTTAGACATGATTACTTCATTACTTTTAAATTTACAGGTTTTGCTGCACAAGACTTTTTAGTTTAGTCTTTATCTGTGGCAATTCAGCAAAAATTAGGCATTTTAAGATCAACCTCGTCCTCACTCACCTTTTATGCTAAAGGTTTAAAGTATCAATTGCAGATATAGTCTGGTGATGCCTCCTGGTATCTGAAGACGAGTGGTTATTTTCTGCCATCCCTACGGTAATATAAACCATGTCTAGGGTGAAAAACCTAATATTTTTATGAATAAAGCACTAAAGTTTTTTCTAGTAGTTTGACATTAGCATAGACCGTATCCATGTGGGGTGTGGGAATGTGGGTAAGTTTGCCCAGTTCAATCACTGCTCCCAGGATTGCTTCTAGCTCTGTAGTCCGACCGGCTTCGATATCTTGAAGCATAGAAGTTTTATGAGCGCCTACTTTTTCGGCTCCATTGATGCGCTGTTCTAAACTGATCCCGAATTCAATCCCAAGTTTTTCGCCTATGCTTTGGGCTTCCATCATCATCTGCCTATTCTATGCGATCGCGTTAGCGCTGACTTGTCAGTTCGCTTCAGGGTCAACACCGAGTTCACGTAACTTTGCTGCTAATATTTCCGCACGTTGGCGTTCTTGTTCTGCACGTTGGCGTTCTTGTTGAGCTTGTTCACTACTCCATAACAGCAAATTGCCTTCTTTATCCCACCACCGCAGCCAATTCATAGTTTGGCATAATCTTTCACCTTGCCAAATTCCGATGAATAATTCTAACTCAGGAATCCAGTAACGTCCATTGGCATCTGCTGCCATTAGAGTATACTTTTCATTCTCTAAACATCGTACTTCTAGAATCACTTCATAGGGATCATAAGTTACGTAAGTGGGAACTTTGAGAATATGTTCGTAAAAATAGAGTTTGCCATAAGGTGGCGTAGAACGAATTGATAATTCGCCATTTTCGGTGTCTGACAGAAATTCCATGACTACAGCAACAGCCCCGCCTTCTAAGTTGGGAGTATAACTACGACGAATTACACCAGGGGCTACAGGCTGCACTTGCGGCACATAAAACCAATCAGGTGCTTTTACAACGATTTTTTTGTTAACTGTGGCTACAAGCCCAAAATTAGAGCCAATCAGCATCTGGGGTTGGATGCGTTGTGTAGAGCCTAAAGCATCTGTCAACGCCGATGCTAGAGCAGGTTGCTGTATATTTTCCACTGGCTCATCAGGTAAAATGAAATCGGCAGGAAGTGCTTCCCAAGTAATATTTAATTCTTTTAGAGTTTTTTGAATAGGGCGAATCTGTACAACCATAAGACTACTCCTAGTATTCAGTATATTCAGTTAAGGAAACTGGCGATCGCCGGAGGCGGGGCTTTGCCCATCGCGCACTTCAAAAGCATAATTTTGTACAGCTTTGGTAATTGTCTCTCGCAAATTTGTGTAAACTTTGGCAAAGGGTGGCTGCTTCTCTGTTAGACCAAGGACATCTGAGGTAACTAACACCTGTCCATCACAATCAACTCCTGCACCGATGCCGATGGTGGGAATATTTAATTTTTGTGTAATCTGCATTGCCAAATCTGCGGGGATATGCTCTAACACTATAGAGAATACACCGGCTTGTTCGAGAGCGATCGCTTCTTTGAAAATTCTCTCACCAGCCTCTTGGGTTTTCCCCTGTTGTCGCAGTCCCAGTTGATGAACTGATTGGGGTGTTAAGCCTACATGACCCATAACCGGGATTCCCGCTTGTACCAACCGGGCAATAGTTTCTACCATCGCCGGATAACCACCTTCTAATTTAACCGCTTGAGCGCCTGTTTCCTTCAGCACCAACCCGGCTGAGTGCATCGCTTGGGAGATGCTTTCTTGGTAAGTTAAAAATGGTAAATCAACCACCACTAAAGCCTGTTTTACACCACGGCGCACAGCTT
This sequence comes from Nodularia sp. (in: cyanobacteria), assembly GCA_035638855.1. Taxonomy (GTDB): domain Bacteria; phylum Cyanobacteriota; class Cyanobacteriia; order Cyanobacteriales; family Nostocaceae; genus Nodularia. The sequence continues at coordinate 6,633 of DASQZD010000127.1, forward strand.
TAGCATGATGCAGCATTTCTTCTAGGGTAATTGGTAGCGTCGTTTCGTATCCTAAAACAGCAGCCATCGAGTCACCTACTAGGATTAAGTCTACCCCAGCCGCGTCCAGAATTTGAGCGATCGCATAATCCCAGGCAGTCAAGGCTACGATTGACCGCCCCTGTTGTTTCCATTCAATTAATTGCCCAGTAGTAATTGCCATCTTTTTAAGTGGGGAGTGGTCATTAGTCATTAGTCATTAGTTTCTCACACACTCCCCATTCCCTCACTTCACCGCCCGACTAAAAGCCAGATGAGGATTTGCATTACCCGTCGTCGGCGTTAACCAAGCCAGACCTTCACGAGTACCGACCCATAATTTATTACCGATGTCCGGCGCAAGGGTAAGAACTCGGCTAGAAGGAAGTCCTGCAACTTCGTCTAATACAGCTCCTGTATGTGGATTTAATCGTAACAAACCATTGTGAGTTCCCACCCACACACTACCATCTTGGGCAAAGCGCACCGCTGTGACATTTCGCCCCCGGAGTCGAGTTACAGACCGTAAAACCGCACCTGTTTTGGGATTAATAACGAGCAAATTATTTGGCATTCCCGCCCAAATTAAACCTTCTGGACTAATAGCTAAGGTTTGCACCGTTGAACCAGGTAACTGGTTAATCCGCTTCATAATTAAAGCGCTAGCAGTATTTACCCGCACCAGTCCATCCAGAGTACCAACCCACAGTTGACCTTCAGCATCTAAAGTCATGGCGTTGGCGCTGACACCGGGCAAATTTTTTAATGTCGTCATAATGAAGCCTTGGTCAGGACTAACTAGTGCCAAACCATTATCGGTTCCAGCCCACAAATAGCCCCGCTTGTCAACCAACAATGACAAAACCCGCTTGGAAGGCAAAAATAAATTCTCGGCGGTCATTTCGCTCGTGCGGGGGTCTACTCGCTGTAGTCCCTCATAAGTCCCTACCCATAAGCGACCCACCTTATCTTCTGCCAATGCACCAATTGCTACATTTGGTAAACTCACACGAGATAAAATTCTGCCTGTGTTCGGGTCAATGCGCGATAATCCCCGCCATGACCCCACCCAGAGATTACCTGTAAAATCTCCTAGTAGGTTACTAACACGATAATCTATTTCTAGCGATCGCTCTTCAATTAAGCGTTCATCAGGTAAAGAATCTCTTCCCGGCGGTGGTGGAGTAGCCGGATAAGCAGGAGTTAACTCCGATGAATCAACATCAGGAGTTTTTTGTGCCGGCGCATTAGTACCAATTTTTTCTGCCCTAGCCGCATTTGTCATAGTTACAAGACCAACGCTGGGCAAAGCTATCAACCCCAGAAATATAGAAGTTAGCAATAATTTATGACGTTTGCAAAATAATCCCACCATGACATTTCCTTTGGAGACAGTATCCACAGCCATTATCTAAACTGGCTAGCATTTAACTTCAGTATTCCCCCACTCAGCGTGTTTTCAACTTCAGTAACAAATTGTTTTAAATTAGTCATTAGTTTCTCACACACTCCCCACGCCCCACACTTTACTTTTCTACATAAAAGTTAATATAAGGTTTAAAACTTTATTTAATAACAAAATTAAATATATAAGTTAAAAACTTTCAAAGAATAACTTATCAAATTATTGATATATTGTGAGACAAGCTACAAATTACGTGGTGTGCAACTTCTTTTTCTTTCGCTTATCACTCTGCTGTGTTTCTGTCAAGCAAATTTTCTCTTGGTCTGTTTACCATTATTAGGGGACATATCACGAGTGTGTCGAGGGCAATGGGTGTCAACCAGCCCAATTCCTTGAAAACCCCGATGTGTAGGGGAATAATTTAATACTTCCCGCAAAACACGGAGTTTTTGCTGGAAATACAAAAATTTAGCGGGGCAAAAGCAAAGAGATAAAAGAGAATTTTTATTCACAGGATGAGGAACAAGCTGCAAGTGTAAATTCACGCACCCCAATTTGGGGAGAACATTTATTAATAAATGTTACTAAATGTTCGTTGCTAACAAATCTATCCGCCAAAGCCAACCTCTAACAAAAATTTTTCCTAATTTTTCCCCCAATTAGTGAGGGTAAAAAGCGGAAGTGAGAGAAAGTTGCACAGAACGTGATTTGATTTCTGTAACCTCCACACTCGTGACTACTAGTCAGGAGTTAGGGTTAGGCGCTCCATATTTCTATACATAGTATATGGTTGCGTATTCTGCTACTATCATTTGATGGACATTGTAACAGCAGCCGTCGGTGCGCCGGATGCTTTAAACGCCTAAGTCGAATCTATAAGACCTGGAGAAATTCAGGCAAGACTCAGTGAAATAGGAATTGCGTGATTAATAGTCATGCGAAGTTCAATAAGTAATTAAAGAGTGACTTCTTGGAAGGGAATTTATGTCTTACGCTCAAACCAAGACCCAGAGCAAATCAGGGTATCAAGCCGGTGTTAAAGATTACAGACTAACTTATTACACCCCAGACTACACACCTAAAGATACAGACCTTCTTGCAGCATTCCGGATGACTCCCCAACCTGGAGTTCCTCCCGAAGAAGCAGGTGCTGCCGTGGCGGCTGAGTCCTCCACTGGTACTTGGACAACTGTATGGACAGACTTGCTCACCGACCTCGACCGCTACAAAGGTCGTTGCTACGATATCGAACCAGTTCCCGGCGAAGATAACCAGTACATCTGCTACGTTGCCTATCCTCTAGACTTGTTCGAGGAAGGTTCTGTAACCAACGTATTGACCTCTATCGTAGGTAACGTATTTGGTTTTAAAGCCTTGCGCGCATTGCGTTTGGAAGACATCCGCTTTCCTGTAGCTTACATCAAGACCTTCCAAGGTCCTCCCCACGGTATCCAAGTTGAGCGTGACAAATTAAACAAATACGGTCGTCCTTTGCTGGGTTGTACCATTAAGCCCAAATTAGGTTTGTCCGCTAAGAACTACGGACGTGCTGTATACGAATGCTTGCGCGGTGGTTTGGACTTCACCAAAGATGACGAGAACATCAACTCTGCACCATTCCAAAGATGGCGCGATCGCTTCTTGTTCGTTTCTGAAGCTATCACCAAAGCCCAAGCTGAAACCGGTGAAATCAAAGGTCACTACCTGAATGTCACCGCCCCCACCTGTGAACAAATGTTGGAACGGGCTGAGTTTGCTAAAGAACTCAAACAGCCTATCATCATGCACGACTACCTAACCGCAGGCTTCACAGCTAACACCACATTGGCTCATTGGTGTCGCGCTAACGGTATCTTGCTGCACATTCACCGTGCTATGCACGCAGTTATCGACCGTCAAAAGAACCACGGTATCCACTTCCGTGTATTGGCTAAAGCCCTACGCTTGTCTGGTGGTGACCACATCCACACAGGTACAGTAGTTGGTAAGTTGGAAGGCGAACGTGGTATCACAATGGGCTTTGTTGACCTGTTGCGTGAAAACTATATTGAGCAAGATAAGTCTCGCGGTATTTACTTTACCCAAGACTGGGCTTCTTTACCTGGCGTAATGGCAGTTGCTTCCGGTGGTATCCACGTATGGCATATGCCCGCACTTGTAGAAATCTTCGGTGATGACTCCGTACTACAATTTGGTGGTGGTACTCTTGGACACCCCTGGGGTAACGCACCTGGTGCAACCGCTAACCGTGTAGCTTTGGAAGCTTGTATCCAAGCTCGTAACGAAGGCCGCAACTTAGCTCGTGAAGGTAACGACGTTATCCGCGAAGCTGCTAAGTGGAGTCCTGAACTAGCTGTTGCTTGCGAACTGTGGAAAGAAATCAAGTTCGAGTTCGAGGCCATGGATACTGTCTGATCCTCAAGTAACCAGTAAAAAGTTAAAGAGTAAAAGAAAATAATCATTCTTTCTTTTTACTTTTTACTTTTGCTTTTTACTTTTTAGGGGCTGGGGACACACATGAATCTTAAGCAAATTGCCAAGGATACAGCCAAGACTTTGCAAAGCTACCTGACTTATCAGGCGCTGAAAACAGTATTGGCACAGTTAGGCGAAACGAATCCACCGTTGGAACTTTGGCTACATAACTTTTCTGCTGGCAAAATCCAGGACGGAGAAGCCTATATTCAGCAACTGTTTCTCGAAAAGCCAGATTTGGCTTTACGGATTATGACTGTCAGAGAACACATCGCCGAGGAAGTCGCCGACTTTCTTCCCGAAATGGTTCGCACTGGCTTTCAGCAAGCCAATATGGAGCAACGTCGCCAGCATCTAGAACGCATGACACGAATAGATACATTTAACCCCAGTCCACAACCGGAACACCAGACAAGTTCAGATTTCAATAGTGACAGTGATCATTTTTAACTGATAACTGTTTACTGAAAACTAATATCAATCGCAACCAATTATCAAAAGCTATGCAAACTTTACCAAAAGAACGTCGTTACGAAACCCTTTCTTACCTTCCACCTCTTTCTGATGCTCAAATTGCCAAGCAAGTTCAGTACATCTTGACTCAAGGTTACATTCCAGCTATTGAGTTTAACGAAATTTCTGAGCCAACAGAATTTTACTGGACAATGTGGAAGTTGCCTTTGTTCGGCGCTAAGTCCACTCAAGAAGTATTGAGCGAAGTTCAATCTTGCCGTTCTCAATACGGCAACTGCTTTATCCGTGTTGTGGGTTTTGACAACATCAAGCAGTGTCAAGTTCTTAGCTTTATTGTTCACAAGCCCAGCACCAGCAGATACTAAGAGTTGGATTTTTGAATTAATTTTGGGGAAGTTTAATTAATTTTTCCCTGTTAGAGAGGTGGATTTTTCTGCCTCTCTTTCTTATTTATTGGAGTGTGTCACGCACCAGGCGCAGAGTCGCAGAGAGTTGGAGAGATGGAATGTTTTTCTATTCGACGAGGTTAAAAGTTATGGGATGAGTGAATTAAATGTAACTGAAAAATCTGGATGTGAAATGAGAATTTGTTTTCTTGGTGAATCGTTTGTTAATGGTGCAGGTGATCCTGAGTGTCTGGGTTGGACAGGCAGAATATGTGTGAATGCTAATAAAAAAGGTCATGATATTACTTACTATAATTTAGGCGTGCGGCGAGAAACGAGTAATGAACTCAGACATCGTTGGCTAAAGGAAGTTTCTTACCGATTACCAAAGGAATATGACGGCAGAGTTGTATTTTCTTTTGGTGTTAATGATACAACTATAGAAAATGGTAAAACCCGTATTTCACTCACAGAATCACTTGAAAATATCCGCAGTATTTTAAGTGAGGCTAAACAGTTATATCCTGTGTTGATGGTTAGTCCACCACCATGTTTTGATAGCGAACAAGATGGGAGAAATGAAAGAATCGTTAATTTATCTCAAGGATTTGCTTTGGTTTGTCATGAATTAAATGTGCCTTATTTAAATGTATTTCCCAGATTAGAAAAATCAAATATTTGGATAGATGAGGCAAAAAATTATGATGGCGCTCATCCTAGAAGCGCAGGTTACGCAGAATTTGCTCAAATTGTAGATAATTGGGATGCTTGGTTAAATTGGTTTCAATAAGAATTGCCTATACTAGATGTAGATATCCGATTTTGAGGAATTTGTTATGAAAGCATCGGTAGAACCAAGCTTGAGTAAAAATATCCAAATTCCACCTTTAGAAAGTGGCGATCGCCTCACTCGTCAAGAATTTGAACGGCGATACACAGCAATGCCAAATCTGAAGAAAGCTGAACTTATAGAAGGAATTGTATACGTGGCCTCACCTTTGCGTTTTAGAAGTCATGGAAAGCCTCATGCTAATCTCATTGGCTGGTTGTGGACTTATAAAGTTGCTACTCCTGGGGTAGAGTTAGGTGATAATGTTACAGTCCGTCTGGATTTAGATAATGAACCACAACCGGATGTTGTCCTAATAGTTGACGAACAACTGGGTGGACAAGCACATATTAGTGATGATGACTACGTAGAAGGCGCACCGGAATTAGTGGCAGAAGTTGCTGCTAGTAGTGCTGCTAATGATTTGTATGATAAAAAACGAGTATATCGCCGTAATGGTGTTAAAGAATATTTAGTTTGGCAGATTTACGATCATAAACTTGATTGGTTCTTTTTAGAAAATGGTGAATATATATCATTAAAACCTGATGCTAACGGTATTATTAAAAGTCGTGTTTATCCTGGTTTATGGTTGGATGTAGCTGCATTGTTAACAGGGGAAATGACACGAGTTTTAGCAGTGTTACAACAAGGGTTAAACTCCCCAGAATATCAAGAATTTCTGCCCCGATTATCAGAATATTCTTAATACATCAATCATTGAAGATCATAAATAGTATAATTATCATTGATTAGGGCTATTTTGAGGTAAAAATCATGACTCAAATTCCTGTATCTGAAGCATCTCAAAATTTACCAGAATTGATTGAAGCAGCGCTTTCTGGTGAGGAGATCATCATCATGAAGGAAAATCTACCAGTTATCAAGTTAACTCCTGTATTTCCTGTAAAACGCCGTCCTAAATTTGGTAGTGCCAAGGGAATGATTACAATATCTGATGACTTTGATGAACCGCTAGAAGATTTCAAGGAATATATGGAATGAGACAAATACTGGACACTCATATTTTGATTTGGTTTGTGTCAGGTGATCCCAGAATTAGCGCTAGTATGCGATCGCAGATTGAAAATAATGATAATCTCCTAAGTCTTGCCAGTGTTTGGGAAATGGCAATTAAGCATAGTATCGGTAAACTCAACTTCCAGTCTAGTTTTAACGAGTTTGTCGAACAGCAAATAATTATGAATGGAATTGAATTATTACCAATCATTATAGACCATGTTGTTGTAGTCTCATCACTACCGTTACATCATCGTGATCCATTTGACAGATTGTTAATTGCACAGTCTATAGTGGAAAATATACCATTACTCAGTGCAGATCAGATTTTTGATGCGTATCCAATTCAACGTTTGTGGTAGGTAGCATTTAATTTCTACCAGAAGATAAATGAACAAGATGCACCAAAAAAACTTAGCATGATTTTAATAAGTCGTAATCAATAATTTTATGAGTTACTACATTGCTCCCCGCTTTTTAGACAAACTTGGCGTTCATATCACTAAAAATTTCTTGAATCTTCCTGGTGTGCGAGTACCAGTGATTTTAGGAATTCATGGACGCAAGGGCGAGGGAAAGACGTTTCAGTGTCAGTTAGTCTTCGAGAAAATGGGTATCGAAGTCACTAACATATCAGGTGGAGAATTGGAGAGTCCCGATGCTGGAGACCCGGCGCGGTTGATTCGTTTGCGCTATCGGGAAACCGCAGAATTAATCAAGGTGCGTGGTAAAATGTGCGTGCTGATGATTAATGATTTAGATGCGGGTGCGGGACGCTTCGATGAGGGTACTCAGTATACTGTAAATACTCAGTTGGTAAATGCCACACTGATGAATATTGCTGATAATCCTACAGATGTGCAGTTACCTGGAAGCTACGATTCTACACCGTTACATCGTGTCCCGATTATTGTTACCGGGAATGATTTTTCTACTCTCTACGCGCCATTAATTCGGGATGGACGGATGGAGAAATTCTACTGGGAACCTGATAGGGACGATAAGGTGGGAATTGTTGGTGGAATTTTTGAAGAAGATGGACTTTCAAAACGGGAAGTGGAACAGCTCGTTGATACTTTTGCTGATCAATCTATTGACTTTTATAGTGCGTTGCGATCGCGCATTTATGATGAGCAAGTACGTGAATTTATCTATAAAGTAGGTTTTGAGCGGGTATCGTTGCGTGTAGTTAACAGTGCTGAGAAGCCACCAGAATTTAAAAAGCCGGATTTCAGCTTGTCTAACCTGATCGAAGCGGGGAAATTGATGGTGGGTGAACAACAACGGGTAGAAAATTCCCAGTTGGTTGATGAATATAATCGCCTGAATCGAGGTAGTAAAAATTATCAACCTGCACCACCTGCGCCTGTAATACCCAGTAGTCAGCCTTCAGGTAATGGATTTCAGCAGCCAAAGAAATCAAATACCCATTTAAGCTTAGAGACACAAGAACAAATCCGGCAAATTTTAGCTCAAGGTCACAGAATTAACTTTGAACACGTAGATGAACGTCGCTTCCGCATGGGTTCTTGGCAAAGTTGCGGTACAAGTCAGATCAATGCTGAGTGGGATGCAATATCAGCTTTAGAAGGTTATCTAGCTGAATATGAGGGTGAGTATGTGCGCTTGGTAGGAATTGACCCGAAAGCTAAACGCCGAGTAGTAGAAACAATTATTCAGCGTCCAAACGGTCAGAATTAATTACAGGTGCTTCGCCTCAAATAGAAGATAAAGATCCCCAAATTCTTGAAAAAGTAGGGGATCTGAGCCTCGTTACTTGAGGGCGAAGTTACATTAATTACATGAAAGATTTAAACAGCAGTCCAAAACGACCGCGAATTCTTTCTGTAACAGGGCGGTTTTTCCATTCTGAACGAGTCAGACATTGGCTACTAGCCAGTGCATCTACAAAAAAACCCTCAATTTTCTCGATTAGTTGTGGTTTGTTGCTCGAAACATTTAATTCATCATTGTGAAAAGAACTACGCGGATCAAAATTCGCACTTCCTGTACTCACCCATTGGTCATCAATTAAAGCTAATTTGGCGTGAGTCATACTGGGTTGATATTCGCAAATCTGAATTCCTGCGCTCAGAAGTTCGCCGTATAATTCGCGGGAGGCAAAATGGACAAGAGGCTTATCAGTTTTCTTGCTCATTGTCAATACCCGCACGTCAACCCCATTTTTTTTGGCTTTAATCAGGGCGCTACGTATATTAGGATCTGGAATAAAATAAGGACTACTCATCCAAATACGCTTTCTAGCGGCTAAAAAGCTGATTTGAAATAACATCCGCATTGATGATTCATTGAGCTGAGACGTGTTATCTGTAATGTAGAGTGTTGTTCCTGACTCTGGCTGCACCTCAATTAAGTCCTGGCCAAGATCCACAGTACCCCCAGCAGAAGCCCAATTCTGCATAAACTTGCCTTCTAGAATGCTGGCAATTTGCCCAGAATAACTCACCTCAAATTCTAGCCAAGGGGCAGTATCACCAATATCTGGATTACCATCCCATTTATCTGAAACCCCTGCACCTCCTATCATTGCCTGCTGACCATCAATTAACAATAATTTCCGGTGGGTGCGAGAATTGTACTCAAGCGGCGCTCTCCAATCAAATTCTCTAAAAAAGTTAATCTCTACACCCGCTTGTCGTAATCTTTGCCAATACTGATCAGGCATAGGATCTGTGCCATAATCGTCAAGCAAAAGTTGTACTTTTACCCCTGCTTGCACACGTTCGATCAGACCTGCGGCAAATTCGTCAGCACGGCGACCGGGTGTCATGTAGTAGGTTTCAAAGCGAATTGTACGTTTGGCTTCACGAATTGCTTGGAGTCGAGCCGCATAAATGGCATCTGATCCCACCCAAAAGCCAGTTAATCGACCATTAGTAGTCACGGAATTCGATAAACCGACGACTAATAGCGGAAATCGAGGATCTTCCAAACTGGGAACATTTGTAATATTGTAATCAACTTTTTGACGGAAAAATCCTCGAACGTAGAGAAAGCCGAAACCGAGAATCAGTAAGGTAAAAATGCCACCGCCAAAGTACAATATTCGTTTTTTGTCTGCTTGCCTAAGTTTGGGGAAATTTTTCGCTTTCGGTGTCATCTCTGGCCAGTGATAAGTTTTGCCGATTGGCAGTATCTATATTCTCCCTCAGAGCTATTCAGGCTGACCAATTTTCGCGAAAATCAGCATACAAACTTAGTCCGCCGTCTACAAATAGGGTTTGTCCAGTGATGTAGGCGGCATGATCTGAAGCTAAAAAAGCTACTGCATCTGCCATTTCTTCAGTAGTTCCCGCACGACACATGGGGATGTGACTTTCTACAATCGCCTTTTTTTCTGGGTGATCTATCCAAGCTTGATTGATTGGTGTGACTGTAGCTCCCGGTGCTACAGCATTAACACGGATACCTCGATTAGCATATTCTAATGCTAGAGTTTTAGTCAGATTTTCCATTCCACCTTTGCTAATGGCATAACTCAGGTATGTAGGTCTGGGAATGATTTCGTGAACACTGGAAATATTAATGATTACTCCCGCATGGTTTTGGGATAAAAGATGTTTGATGGTTTCACGGGCGCAGAGGAAAGCACCCCGGAGGTTAACTGCAAGAACTTGATCGAAGTCTGCGGCGGTCAGTTCGTGGGATGGGCATTCGGCTTGAATCCCGGCATTGTTAATCAGAATATCTAAACTACCAAAGGTGTCAACTACACTGTTGACCATTCTGATAATATCTGATTCTTGGGAAACATCGCCTTGTACTAAGAGCGAACGTCGCATTTCACAATTTTCGATATCTTTACAGGCTTTCTCTACTACCATTGCTTCGGTCTCAGCGCCTGATTCTGGGTTTTTGCGGTAGTTAATCGCGATATTACACCCGGATTCGGCCAGTTTTACTGCGATCGCCTGACCAATACCTGAAGTTGCGCCTGTAACTAACGCATTTTTGCCTTGCAATCCTTTCATGGTTTTCAAATTGTGTAGGGTAGGTTAGGCGGACAAGATCAGACGATAAATATGAATATCTTTGATTTTGCACCGTAACTTACCATGATTTCTACCTATTGTCCCCAATAGCTAGCTTTTTGACCTCTGCAATCTGGTACTAGATATCTGGTACGATGCTGAGAATTGCAATTTCTGCTATTAGCCTAAAATTAATCGAGCTACGTTGAGGTAAATAAAAACTCCCAACACATCAACAGCAGTAGTAATAAAAGGTGCGGACATCAAAGCCGGATCTAGCTTCATAGCACGGAATAAAAATGGCAGTGCGGAACCAGACACTGAGGCTAAAACGCAGATAGCAAATAGACTAATTCCTACAGCCAAAGCTACTGCTAGATTACCTTGTAAGAAGTATGCCCATATTATAACTACAGTACCTAACATAGCTCCGAGCAGTACCCCAGCGATCGCTTCTCCTCTGATTATATTTAAAGCGTCTTCAGGGCGAATGTCCTCTGTATTCAAGCCCCGAATTACCACAGTTGACGACTGCGCTCCTACGTTCCCTCCTGTACCAATCAACAAGGGGATAAACGCAGTTAAAGCAACTACTTTTTCTAAAATATCCTCTTGGTTAGTAATCACCGCCGCCGTAGCACTATTGGTTATCAATAAAACAAATAACCAGACCACGCGCCTACGCGCCACAGTAAATAAATTAGTTTGAAAATAATTATCACCGCCAGATTCAACACCACCCAAAGTATAGATATCTTCCGTGGTTTCTTGTTCTAAAATATCTAAGACATCATCCACCGTGACAATACCCACCAGACGCTGTTCTGCATCTACCACCGGAATGGCTACAAAGTCATAGTGCTGAATTGTCCGCGCTACTTCTTCTTGGTCAGTACTAGTATTTACAAATACCATATCACGGGTCATGATGCTGCCAATAGTTTGGTCTGCTTGAGCCAAAATCAGATCCCGCAGGGAGAGAATCCCAGTAAAGCGACGAGCATCATCAGTTACATAAATATAGTAAATAGTTTCTCTCAAGTTAGCCAGAGAACGAATCTGCGCCAGCGCCTGAGTAATCGTAATATTTTCTCTAAGTGATAAATACTCAGGAGTCATAATCCGCCCAGCAGTGTTAGGCGCATAACCTAAAAGCAGAGCAGTTGCATCCCGTTCAGCCGGACTCAGTTGCTCCAATAGTCGCCGCACAACTTTAGCTGGTAGTTCGTCAAACAGACGCGCCCGATCATCAGGCGACATATTATCGACTATTTCCCGTACATCCTGACGCTTAAAATCTTCCAGTAACGTTTGCTGTACGCTGGGATCGAGGTATTCAAAGACTTCTATGGCTTCTTCTTTAGAAAGTAACCGAAAAGCGATCGCCTGGGTAGGTTCTGGTAAACCTCCAATAGATTCCGCAATATCTGCAACCTGAACTGGAACTAACAAAGCTTTAGCACCCTGAAAGTTTTTTTGTTCAAGTAGCACTTGCAGCTGCTCGCGCACTAGGTCTTGTAACTCTTGTCGGGATCTGCTTTGCATATCTGAACCAATGATAAACGCAGTGTTCTTTAAAGCTAATTTGCTTTTACTTTCACCAAGTGTGAGATTTTCCCACCCTATAAAGGATAGTCATACCAGTTTTTAGCCACTTATCCAGAGCAAGTTTATATTTTACTTGCTCACAGACTAACTGCATAGGTACTTCAAGTCCGCCGGGTTCCAACGTCCAAACTTATTTTTGTAGAAGTTGATACTTAAAAGTTTATTTGGCAAAGTCGCTAATTTTTTTCTAGTTCAACGCATAAATAGAGTATTGGGAGTTGACAGTGGCTGGAGAATTTGTTATGATAAACTTGACGAGGAAGAAGTATTTTGCTTAAAAAATTCCTCACCGTTTCTGAGTATTGCCACTAAAATCTGCTACTAGGCAAAAGTAAAATATCTATCAATTCACCGACTACCAAACCGGCGACGGCTAAGACGGTTAAAACCCAAAATGAATCAGTTTTGTTGAAACCAGCAAAACGCATTTCTAAGTCAGCTAAAAACGTAGTTGCTATGGGTATGAGAAAAAGGCTGAAAAATAGCGACCAAGTTTCCACCAAAGCCACAGAGAAACTTAAAAATAACACCACAACTAAGACTCTAGAGCCAAATGCAACTAACTGCTCCAACCAAACAATAGTTTTTCTGACAATAGCTAAAGTGACACTGACAACAAACGCTCCCGCCAACCAAACAATGTGATTAGCCGCAAGATACCACCCCAATAGAGCATAAGCTATCCACAGTAGTACCAGGGGCATCACTGGAATTTTGTGAAAAAATCCCACATTCATCATTTTTTCGCCCAGTTTTCCAGAATCAATAAATAGCTATCTTAATTCTAGTGAGATTACTCCGCTTATTTTTACCTTTATTTTTTTTCACAAAATTTATCATAATTAACAGCCAAGTATTGTCACCTACTCACAAAAGGTTCTATGGCTATTCCCCGATCTATCAGGTAGAGCAAGAATTATGCGACCACAACAGATAAATACCTACCTCAGCAGACTAGGATAGCAGGATCAGCAACTTTGCAAAAAACCATAATATGCGATTGATATTTATCACAACTAGAGTGAACAATTTTTAATCCAGCTTTTTCTAACTCTTGTGTAAGTTCAGGTAGCTCATACTTGTGATGTTTCCAAATGGTAATTTCTTCATCTTTGGAAATTTGCAACTTCTCATCTATTCCCCACTGGCTAAAACTGAAAGTGTAATTTTGCAGAAATTTTATATTGGCAGTGATACTATCTGTTTTGACATCATACTTTCTCACAAGTTCACAATCTTCAGAGCTAATTCCCATCTTGTTGGTAATCCATGTATATAGCCCTTCTACATGATACTTACAGCCACCTCGAACTTTTCCATCCCATTGAGAGTGAGAACCTGTTTCATTAGTAAACACCAGTAAATCATTTGCATTCATGCTGTTTCTAAAGTTTTGAAAAACTTTAACTCTATCTTGATGATTGCCAATTGTCACACCTAAATGTAAAAATACATTGGCTATATCGTTAATTTGACTAGAAGTTGAGGTTTGCAGAATATTGGCGGGAATAGGACTAGATTCTATATCAACTGTATGACTTTCAAAACCAATTAATGGAAACCATTTAGTAAAGTTCGCTTTTGATAACACCAGGAGTTCACTACTAATATCTAAGGCGATATATTTATTGATTCTGCCTAACTTATCCAGTTGAGAAACCAATTTTTTGACTGGGTAAGAATTACCTGCACCTACATCTACAATATTAATTGTAGAACAATTTTGATAACTACCATTAATATACTCAAAGTTTTGCTTTAATAATTCAACTTCTACGTTAGATTTTTCATACCATTTAGGAACAACATATTTTTCATAAAAATCATTCCATATTTTTGCACCTCTGCCTTTGTAAGAAAATTTCAACGGAATTTCTCGTCTACGTTCTAATGCTTGAATTAACTCTAAAACTTCTTGTTTAGAAAAAATAGAGTAAAATTCTGAACTTGGCTCTACAACACGAATTAGAGAATTTGGACTATTGCTGTCAAGTTTTTTAGACATCATTGTTTGGTTGTATTAGGTTTTTGTTGAGCAACAGGGTTTAGTTTTAAAATCCCAATATTGGTGTATATTATCAAACTATCAGGCTTTATTTCCTAATTCCCAAGCTGGAGCGCAGCATAAAAACCTAGTGACATACTCCACGTGGGGCTTCTACCCGAATGAGCTAAAAAACTCTGCTGAACCGAACGCCTTTAGGCGTATGCGCTACCACTGCGCTTCTCTGCGTTTTAACGAGATGAAAATGTTCCCTAACCTCAAGTTCATGCAACGCCGCCTCTACCTGATCGATCATTTTCGCTGATGCACGGATAAAATACTGCTCAATCCAAAAGTCTCTACCTGTAGGCGGATATATGAGCAAAACCACAAGAGGTAAAACGGTATTGAATAGATCAGCCCCGATCCAAGCTGCTACAACGATTGGACTGTGGATTAATAAACTTTTTAATACCCGTTTTCTCCTAACTACCTGATTGCAATGAAACAAGCGATCGCCTATTAATTTCCGGCCAATTCACCACGTTCCACCAATTAGTTAAATACTCAGCCCGGCGGTTGCGATATCTCAGGTAATATGCGTGTTCCCAGACATCGTTACCCATAATCGGATATGCACCTTCCATAATTGGATTATCTTGATTGGCTGTAGTCACAATTTGCAATTGACCGGCGGGGTTACGCACTAGCCATACCCAACCACTACCGAAGCGATCGCCTCCTGCTTGGTTAAACTGTTCTTTAAACTGATCAAAACTGCCAAAAGTTTGGTTAATTTCTGCCGCAATTTCGCCTATTGGTTCTCCACCACCGTCAGGACTCATAATTTGCCAAAAAATTGTGTGGTTAAGATGTCCACCACCGTTATTGCGGACTTTTGTCCGAATATTTTCCGGAACATTATTTAAGTCTCGTAGCAAAGCTTCCACACTGCTTTTTTGCAAATCTGACTCTTGTTTGAGAGCATCATTGAGGTTATTTACATAACTAGCATGATGTCCATCATGATGTAGTCTCATTGTTTCCGCATCAATAGCTTTTCCTAGTGCGGCATAATCATAGGGTAATACTGGTAATTGTGCTGGACTAGCACTAAGTTCTCTATCAGGAGAAGCTACGGGGGGAAAGGTTGTAGTAGTGGGACTTGGTTGAGGAGATTGCGATTCAGCTATGGGTACTATTTGACAAGAAATTAGCACAATAGCCAGCAGCACTCCTGTGACTACAAAGGCAATTTTTTTGCGGATATATTTGGACATAACTATTCACACCACTATGAATTTTGCTATGATTAAAAACTTAATTTTTGCGGTTCTTTAACTTCCTGTTTTCACCAGAGCCAAGAGAATAGAATTAACAATCGCTAAAGTAATAGAGCCAATCAATGCGCTCCAAAAACCCCATCTGAGAGTAAAACCTGGAACTATAGCCGCCGCCAGAGCAAAAATAATTGCATTCAACACAAAGAAAAATAGCCCGAAGCTGAGAATGATCACCGGTAATGTAAACAAACTCAGAATTGGAAGCAAGGTTGCATTCAATATTCCGAAAACCGCCGCAGAAATGGCGGCTTTAGCAAAACTATCAATTTCAATTCCTATGGGTAGTCTGGAAATAATTAAAAAACTGATTGTAGTAACTAACCAAGTGAGAAGCAGGCTGAACATTACTAATTCCTCATTATACTTAAATGATGAAAATTTTATTGCCATTTTGTCTGTAAAATAAATAAAAAATAATTTTAACTTTATATGTCAATTAAATAAATTTTAACATAAATCAATCAGCTATTTAGACAATTTATTAATATATTTCTTTAGGTATATAATTAGAACTAATCAACAAAACTATTGGCAGATATACGATACATTTTATTTTGCTAAATATATAATTAAAACATAATCGAGATTGAAAAATTAGTTAATTTATCAAAAATAATGCTGACTGTATTTTCTCTCTTTCAAGGATGACAAATTTTCTCGAAAATATGCTAGATCAAGGTTAAAGTATGACGGGTGATTATTCAAGCATAAAATATACTGTGTGGCTAGTAGTCTGGTATTTTTTATTTCAAGTCAGCCTGCAAAAAAATTTGGGTTTAATGGGGGAATTGATCATTCTTAAAATTTATCCTTATTTGCTAATTCAAGTTTTGGTAAAAGTCTCCGCAATGAATAATTAACCACCGATAAACGCCGATGAAATTTTATGCCTATTCTCAAAGCACCAATTAACTTAGTATCACAAATCAATCTATTATATCTAGTTGAGGGTAAAGAAGATGTCTGTTGAGCCAACTCTGTTAAAAAAAATAGCCGAAGATCCAAATTTTTCTCAGGTTACTCGCAGTGAAGTTAAACAAGAGCCAATGCAACCCGATAGTTTAGATATCCCTGATATAGCTTTAACTTTATCTCCCATAGCCCTACTTTTTAGTTGGGTAATTTTTTTCTGGATATTGCACAAAATTCGGACTTTTTTAGATAATAAAATGGTTTTTAGTGTCAAGGATTTACATAAGGTCCCGTGTAAAAATTGTCGCTTTTATTCCAATAATCATTATCTTAAATGTGCAATAAAACCTTCTCAGGTTCTGACTGAAGAAGCGAAAGATTGCTCTGAATATTCACCGAGAAATGGCAAATTTCCACCAAGCAATCTCTTTAAATAAAGTATTGATTATTTCCCTTTATGTAAGGTCAGGATTTATGTGTGCTTAATTTTGTTCGCTTTTGTAGATTCATCACTGATCCTATGTGATCAGAAATGTTCTCTTCCCAGACGCTTCGCGTTGGCGCAGCGTTAAACTCAGCATAAAGACGCAAAGAAAGTATGAAAGAAGTTCGGCGGGGTTCCTCATCAACAAATCGGATCATGAGTGATAAATATCAATAGGATTATCAAAAAAAGTGATTATTTTTGCCTCTAGCAAAGGATAGAGAGTTTAGATATATCTTTTGATTGTTGCTATTTTGTGGGTAAAGCTGCTGGTCGAACTGTTATGCCTTGTCTGCTACCATCACGATTGATAGTAATTTGCATCGGTTCACCAATTTTGGTGGCTTCTACTTGTTGTGACGCTGGGGGAGAAATACCCAATCACCTTGAGGCGATGTTTTAGCTTCTATTGTACTCACCGAACAGAAGCATTTCATCCTGGTTTCATCTTTGTCTGCAATCCTAAAGAGTGGGGTAAAAAACACTGCACAGCTTGACTCTTTAGTTAACTAGAGAGTTGATAATATAATCGGAATTATGTCTTGTGGATGAGAGTTATGCAAATTTTATCTTTGAAAAATAATTTTTTGGCGTTGAGCTTTGTATTACTGACATCCTTAACTGGCGGAGTTTTGACGGCTTGTTCGACAACGACTTCTGAAAACCCCAATCCAAATACGACTGTAACTCAAACAAGCGATAGCGAGCCAATGCAGCACGGTGGAATGGATCACTCAATGGATTTAGGGCCAGCCGATGCTAGCTATGATTTGCGGTTCATTGATGGGATGATTCTGCACCATCAAGGGGCTTTAGATATGGCTAAGGAAGCACAAGAAAAATCACAACGCCCTGAAATGAAAAAACTAGCAGATGAAATCATTCAAGCCCAAAACCAAGAAATTGCTCAAATGCAACAGTGGCGGGCGGCTTGGTATCCCAACGCTGGGGATAAAGTCATGGCTTATCATGCCCAAATGGGTCACATGATGGAGATGACACCTGAGCAAAAGCAAGCCATGATGATGAGCATGGATTTGGGTGCAGCTGATGCTGAATTTGATTTGCGCTTTATCAATGGGATGATTCCTCACCATGAAGGGGCTGTAGTTATGGCTGAAGATGCTTTGCAGAAGTCTCAGCGTCCGGAAATGAAGAAATTGGCTCAAGAAATTATTGAGGCGCAAGAAACGGAAATTAACCAAATGAAGCAGTGGCGACAAGCTTGGTATAACAAGTAATACCTGTTGTGTATGAAGTTCTGGATTTGATTATCGAACCGCCAAGCCGCCAAGAAAACTTTATTGCAGCTGCGATCGCTAATGTTACCAGTTCGCTGCGGGATGGCATAATTATCGTTTGCATTATCCTGTTAATGTTTTTGATGAACTGGCGCATAGCCATCATTAGCTTAAGCGCCATTCATCTATCCGTGTTAATTTGATAGTCATATCTGCAAACGTCTACGTCCGAGATTTAGGTTCTGTAGTGGATGAAATTTAAACCAAAATCAGTCAGTCAATACAGTTACCTACAAGGCTACTTTATCCAATACGGTGGACAGTTTGTAAATGTGGAAAATGGTAAAGCTGTGAAAGCAATTTGGGAGTTTTAAATTGAGTGGGAAAATTTTTTTACCGTTCGCGTAGCGTGCGCGTAGCGCAGAGACGCAAAGGAAACAGAGAGAAGAATTAGGAGAGGTTTTTACGAGTAATTTAGGACTGCTATTTTTTTAGATTTTGATCTGTATTTTGTTTGAGTTTGTATAGATTATTAACTATTTTAAAGGAGTAAGTTAATGAAGTCACTATCATCATGTTTGATTATTTTAGGAAGTCTTGGACTGCTTTTTATCGGCGCTTGTAGTAAAAGTAATCCAGTAGCTAATACAGAAACTCCGGCTGCTTCAGTTGCACCTGTGGCGAAATCAAATCCTCAGCACGGCCAAACTAAAGGTGGTCAAGTTGTGGAAACAGGAAAATATCACTTAGAATTTTTAGCTGACAAAGAAGCTGCTGGGAGTCACTTAGATTTGTATTTACAGACTGGTGATACTCACGAAACTGTACCTGATGCTAATATCACGGCTCAAATTCAAACGCCTGATAGCAAAGAACAAACTATTCCTTTCACCTATAATGCTCAAGATAAACATTATACAGCTATGTTAAAAGAGCAAGCATCAGGACAGTATCAAGTTAGAATTACCGTAGACGTTAAAGGTGAAAAAGTTAACGGGCGGTTTAGTTTTAACCGATAATTATAAGAAGAAGTTTTACAATCTCCAACAAGTTTATCGGGTGAAGATGTGCTTCCTGGTTTTATTTTAAATTTACAACCGATTTTTGGATAAAAAGCTCATGAGGGTGTTACTGGTCGAAGATGAACCAGATTTAGGTGCTGCTATTAAACGGACTCTTACCCAACATAACTATTTAGTTGATTGGGTAATTGACGGAGATGAAGCATGGGCATATTTAGAAGATAGCTGGACTGAGTATACATTAGCAATTTTTGATTGGATGTTGCCCAAAAGTTCTGGTTTGGAATTGTGCAAAAAATTGCGTAACCGTAATAATTCTCTTCCTGTATTGATGCTGACAGCTAAGGATAGCATGGAAGATAAAGTGGCGGGATTAGATGCAGGTGCAGATGATTATTTAGTCAAGCCTTTTGGGATGGCGGAATTGTTAGCACGGTTACGCGCTTTGCAAAGAAGATCGCCCCAATTTCAACCCCAAAAATTAACTGTGGGTAATCTAACTTTAGACTACGGTAATAATTTGGTTTGTAGTCAAGATGCTGCGGGTAATTTTCAGAAGATTACGTTGACTTATAAGGAATTCCAGGTACTAGAGTATTTTATGAAGCACCCCAACCAAATTCTTTCTACTGAACAAATTCGTAATCAGCTTTGGGAAATGAGTGCGGAACCTGTGAGTAATGTGGTGGCGGCTCAAATGCGTTTGTTACGTCGTAAGTTAGTTAATGGTGGGTGTGAAAATATGATTGAAACTTTACATGGTCTGGGATATCGGTTTAATTTTAATTAATGTCTCACGCAGAGACGCAAAGACGCGGAGAGTTAGAGTTAAAGAGGTATGAATGATAATAAATTATTTCAGCAGACGCGTTTACGTTTGAGTTTGTGTTATGCACTTGTGATGGCTGTGATTTTCAGCCTGTGCGAATATGGAATTTACAGGGTGGTATCTCATACTCAATGGGTAACTTTAAACCGTGAGTTGGAATCTGTGGCGGGAACTCTACACGATAGTATTGAACTGAAGCTACAGAAACCAGGGAAATTGGAACGTGTGATGCAGCAACTTTTACCTAATATCTGTGTAGTTGGTGAAAGTTGTGTTCAAGTAGGGTCAACTTCTCAGCGTCATGTTTTAAGCGCTATTAATCAAAGCAATTACTATGTGCGGTTTTTTGATAATTATGGACGCTTGATTGCTATAGCTGGTGCTTATCCACAGGGATTATCTTCAGAGTTTAATCAAGAAATTTGGCAAAGTTTGCATGACAATCAAGGTATTATTTACCAACAAATTTCTTTTCAACTTCACACTCAAGATAATCGCGATTGGGGTTATATTCAAGTGGGGCGAAGTCTGGAAGATTTTAGTACATATTTGGAAACTATAAAATTAACTTTGGCTTTGGGTTTACCAATAGCATTGGGTTTGGTGGGTTTTGCTAGTTGGTGGTTATCAGGATTAGCTATGCAGCCAATTTATCGTTCATACCAACAAGTGCAGCAATTTACAGCCGATGCAGCACACGAATTACGCACACCTTTAGCCGCAACACAAGCAACGGTAGAATCAACGCTATTTATGTCCCAACTCGATGAGACGGAGGCGCGGGATATTCTGAGAACTATACAACGTCAAAATCAACGACTCACAACTCTGGTGACAGATTTATTATTTCTGACTCGCTTGGATTATCAACCGATGTCGATGCAATACGATATGTGTTGTTTGAATGATATTATCAATGATTTAATTGAGGAATTTGCGGCATTTTCCATCGCTTCTAGTGTCAAGTTAATTTCTGCGGTTGGGGTGTCTAAATCTTTAAATGTTATGGGTAATGAAGACCAGCTTTATCGCTTATTTTCTAATTTAATTGTTAATGCTATTAAATACACACCAGCAGGCGGAAAAGTCACTATTGATTTGGACTGCAATGAATATTATGCTGTAATTCAGGTGCATGATACAGGTATTGGCATTGCACCCCTAGAAATTCCGAGAATTTTTGATCGCTTTTATCGAGTTAATAGCGATCGCTCTCGTAGCACTGGTGGTTCAGGATTAGGATTGGCGATCGCTCAAGCAATTGTTCATGCACACAAAGGTAGTATCGATGTACACAGTAAAATAGACATAGGTAGTACATTCACCGTAAAATTACCTTTCGAGCATAACCCCAAGAAAAATTTCCCTTCCTTCTCCACCTCATTCCTCCGCGTTCTCTGCGCCTCTGTGGTTCGTTAATAAATTATATTCTCCAAGGTTGCCAACATTGCCGTTTCACCTCAACATCACCAGACTTAACCACCGCATCCCAATGAGTGACATCACCTTCACGCCAAAACTGCAAATCCACACGAGAAGTACCAATTTCCACGTGCTGAAGTTCGATTTCCGGTAGCCATACTGGTAGATGTGGGTCAACATAAAGTAACTGATTGGGCGCATCGGCTTGTAAACCCAGCATAGCTTGAATGAGATGAAAAACTGATGCAGCAGCCCAACCTTGAGGCACATTGGCTTCAATGTAAGGAACTGGGAAAGCTCCTGGTTCCCGCTTAATTCCTGCAAAAAGTTCTGGTAAACGATAGCTAGCAAAATACTTTCCTGCATCAAAAATACCGTGAGCAACTTTGGCTACTTCGGCAGCAAAACCATAACGTTTAAATCCCATTGCAATGATGCCATTGTCATGAGGCCAAATTGAACCTAAATGATAGGAATAAGGATTATAAGCAGGATTTTCGGTGCTTAAGGTGCGAATACCCCAACCACTGCACATATCTGGTTGCATCAGCCGCTTGACCACACGGGCTGCACGTTCAGGACTGGCGATACCACTCCACAGACAATGACCTGCATTTGAAGTGAGCGATCGCACTGGTTTCTTCTCTGGATCTAGACCAAAAACATAACAGTCTAAATCTTCACTCCAGAAATGCTCTTCAAAACTTACTTGCAGTTTAGCAGCTTTCGTGCGTAATTCTCTCGCAAAATTTCCTTCCCCCAGAACATCAAACACCTCAGCCATTCGCATCCAAGCATCAAACACATAGCCCTGTAACTCACATAATGCCATTGGTGCTTTTACTTGACTTCCATCTGGATAAACAACTGCATTACCGGAATCTTTCCAACCTTGGTTTTCAATTCCCCCTGATGATTGCGTTTGGTACTCTTGAAATCCATCACCGTCTAAGTCTCCATAATTATCAATCCATTCCAGACAACGCAATCCTATATCTCGATTTTCCTGCAATAATAAATCATCTCCCAACCACTTCCAAGTTTCGTGCAAAGTAATCAGAAATAAAGGTGTCGCATCGGCAGTACCGTAGTAAGGAGTATGGGGAATTTTGGCAAAATGTGCTAATTCACCTTGGCGGACTTCATGGAGAATTTTACCCGGTTGAGCATCACGCCAATCGTCTAATTCAGTAGCTTGTAACTGTCCCAATTTTTGCAGCGCCCCACGAGCAAAACCGGGATGAACAATCATATTTTGCAGGCTGATAATCAAACTATCACGCCCAAATAAAGTCACAAACTTGGGAACACCTGCGGCTGGTAGCCAAATATCCGGTTCAAAATCGTAGTCATATAATCGCAGTGAACCTAAATCTTCAATTGACTGGCGATAAAGTCGCACTACATCCTCATTAGCGCAGACAATACCAGTTACCGAGTCCCGCCATCGACGATGCAACCTTTCACTTTCTGTATTAATGTGAGTGGGATTTACCATGTCTTCATAACAGAAATCCACCGCCTCGCGGACGTGCTGATGATCAATTAAATTATATTTACAACAGCTGTGCCAAGTTTGACTCGGTTTTAATGATATCTCAAAAATAATCCGACCATTTGCATAATGAGGTGGGGATGTAAAGTTACAAGGTTGGTAAATTAAACAACGGTAAAAGCTGTCATTTTTATAGCTCGTTTCTAACTTATTTTCTGCTTCACACCATCTCGTTTCAATATGTCCCCGACGCACACATTTCTGTGATTCCACCTCGAAAATATCGGCAAAGTCGGAACCCAAGGCAATTTCTAGATTAAACTTGACAGGGTGGGAGGAATTATTTGTAATGTCTAAATCCTCATGTATTCCCTCTTCTACTGTCCGGCTAATAATTAAGGATAAATCACCTTGAGCAACTTTACCTGCTCTAGAAGTGAACGGGGGATTGATCAAATACACCCTTGCGGCATAATATGTTGTGGTTGCAGAAGTTAAGCGAATCCAGGGTTTACCATCAACGTAGCAAGCATAGTGACTTAAAAACCTCGTATCATCGGAAAAAATTCCGAGATGACTATGGGGATTGATTTCTCCCCCCAAGTCAGTGGACATAAAAGTACTACCATGATTAATCATCAAAATTGGTGGGCTGACAGTTACTCGCATAATTGCAGATTTACTCCTTAATTAGTATTTTGAAGGGCGGGGATTACTTGGTGTCCAAAAACTTCAATAAAATTCTGCTGTTGGCGGTTAACGTTGTGGAGATAAATTTCGTTAAAGCCGAGTTCAATATCTTTCTGCAACCACTGAATATGCTGTTGTGGATCTGCTGATATGCGGACATATTTATACATATCTTCTGGGTTGACAAATTGCGCGATCGCCTCAAATTGCTGGGGATAACCCAGGTCTGTTAATATATAACTTGGGAAGATATTTGTCCGCCATTGATTATAACCTCCCTCCAGGGCTGTAGTTTCATCGGCTGCATAGGAAAGCTGTACTTTTAAATACATTGGTTTTCCTTCGCCACCACCACGGCGAAATGCTTCTACAACTTCCTTCAAGCTTTCATAAGGGTGATTAAATTGCTCGTGAGAGGCGTGATAGCCAAAAAATGCCATAGCCTTGACTCCAATCTTATATTTAAAGTCCTAGGTCAAGTAAATTGAAGCAATAGAATATTGCTAAGTTTGTAAATAATCAATCCTGCTAATGTCAAACTTAATTTTATCTATCTAATAACTTCATTATTAAAAATAAAAAAGACCAAATACAGTGTATTCCAACCGTCTTTTGCTCACAAACTGGTTGATTTAATAGACCAAAATAAAATTATAAATATTGGAAATTTTAATTTAATTTTAATTTAATTACTATTTTACTTTTTTACAGTTATGGCAATAGTTTTATTACTACCCTCAGACAGAAGTAATCTGAAGTTTAATCACCTAAAAAATAAGTCTATCAGTCAATACTTACACCAAAACTTGATACCTGAGAAAGGTGCAGAGTCCCCAATCCCTACTCCCCACTCCCTACTCCCTTGTCTTAACGCCGTAAGAACAACTGAGTGATGTAATAGGTGTTATCAACTCGCCAAACTCCTACACCCGTTTCTGTAAAAACCGGACGAAGAATATTCTCACGATGTCCGGGACTTTCCATCCAACCATCAACCGCTACTTTTACAGGTTGAGGAATATTCGTACCTTTGAAGAGATTTTCACCTACCACCCAGTAGATGATACCACCAGTACCTACTCTGTCTTGGAGAGTGCTGCCATTATTGCCAGTGTGACTAAAAAAGTTATTCTCTGCCATTTGTCGGCTGTAATTACGGGCAACCTGTGCTAGTTTCTCATTATGCTCTAGAGGCTGAAGTTCTTTTTCTTGACGCACCTTGTTAATGCTTTGTCGAACTGCAATCTCAATTTGGTTAGTTGTAGCAGATTGCGTGGGTTGTGGCGCTTGTGGCGGCTTACCTGATGGAATCTCGACTCTAGGTAAAGGTGGTAAATATTCAACTATCTGTTCACACCCAGTTAAAACAAGCGTCATCGCTGTGCCTACAACCCATAAAATCTGGGATAATTGATTTTTCATACTTGATTTATCAGGCTTTTAGGTTAATTCGCATAAGTGAGAATAATCTCAGATTATTTTATAAATAAAAAACTCAATTCGTTTCAAAAAAAAATTACGACTTAATCAAGTTAATTACGCATCTATCTTTTGAGGTATTTTACAAAGATTTTTCTAATTTAATATTGCTGATTAAAGTGTTAAATTGCTTTTAAGTTATTTTTGGATGGTGGCGATCGCCTGATATCCTTAGAAAATATATACCCTGATTATCAGTGGTAGCAAATTTCTATTTATTAAATAGATATGAGAGGAAAGTCAAATATGAAAATCGGGCAGTTGCTGGGATTTTTAGCGCTGGTTATCTCACTTTATATTCTGTGGGCAATTCGCCAGTTATTGTTAGTCTTATTTACAGCCATCGTGCTAGCAACAGCCATTAACCAACTAGTGAAGAGGTTTCAAAGGTCTCGGATGCAGAGAATTTGGGCTGTGTGGCTTAGTGTGCTGATTGTCTTCACTGTGTTAGTTGGTTGTTTCCTGGTAATTGTGCCACCTTTCATCACACAGTTTGATGAATTAGTCAAGTTGTTTCCCACTGCAATAGCTAAGATTCAGCAGTTGATCACTTGGTTAGAAGGTACGATTATCGGACCATACATCACGAATTTACCAGATATTAACAATTTAATTCAACAAGTTCAGCCATTAGCTGACAATCTCTTCAGACAAGCGATCGCTTTTTTCTCTACTGGATTTAGTGCGGTCTTAGAATTATTACTAATAATAATTCTAACTTTGATGCTCTTGGTGAATCCTCAACCGTATCGTCAAGTCTTTGTCCGGTGTTTCCCCTCATTTTACCGCCATCGGGTGGAAGAAATTCTCACTTTGTGCGGCGAGGGTTTGGGACACTGGATAATAGGTGCTTTGATTACAATGGTATTTATTGGCTTTGTGAGTGGGCTGGGGTTGCTAATTTTACGAGTACCCCTGGTATTAGCCCATGCTGTACTAGCAGGATTACTCAACTTGATTCCCAACATTGGGCCGACTTTAAGCGTCATTTTACCAATGTCCATAGCCTTTCTGGATGCACCTTGGAAAGCGATCGCAGTTTTAATCCTTTACCTCATCATGCAGAACATAGAAAGCTACTGGCTAACTCCCACAATCATGGCCAAACAGGTGTCGCTTTTACCAGCCTTTACCCTCACAGCCCAAATATTTTTCGCCAGCTTTTTTGGTGCTTTGGGATTAGTCATGGCGCTACCCTTGGCTGTAGTCGCAAAAACTTGGATAGAAGAACTCGTATTTAAAGATATTTTAGATAGGTGGAAAGAAACGAATTAGAACCTCACCCCCCACCCCTCTCCTTGCTAACTATCCATTACCCACATCTTTCTTAACATGGCTGTAAAGCAGACTGTGTTGGGATGACAGAACCCCCATGAGAGGGGATGGTTGACAAACTAAACAAAACATGAGGATGAATATCTATATTGGGATGCGATCGTTAACCA
>DASQZD010000128.1:0-180931 GCA_035638855.1 Nodularia sp. (in: cyanobacteria)
GGGGAATGGGGAATGGGGCTTTGGACATCGGGAATAGAAAAATGCTTCCTCATCTCCCTAATTTTTCCTATATTCTTCATCGCCCTCATCTGCCCAGATTGCGATAGAATACAGCCCACGGGCGCTTATTTGGGTTTGGGCAATGACTTCTATAATTAATGTAAATCTACCTCAGCAGTCTTATGAGATTGCGATCGCACCTTCAAGCTTAGACAAAATAGGTCAACAAATGGCTACTTTGAAGCTAGGGAAGAAGGTCTTGGTAGTTTCTAATCCAAGTATTTTTAAGCATTATGGCGAAGCTGCTATACAATCTCTAAAATCTGCTGGTTTTGAAGTGGCTAGTTACAACCTCCCACCTGGGGAACGCTACAAAAACCTCAACTCTATCCAGAAACTTTACGATGTTGCTTTAGAAAACCGCCTAGAACGTTCCTCGACAATGGTGGCCTTGGGGGGAGGTGTAATTGGCGATATGACTGGCTTTGCAGCCGCCACTTGGCTACGAGGCATTAATGTTGTGCAAATACCCACGACGCTTTTAGCAATGGTAGATTCAGCAATTGGTGGCAAAACTGGTGTGAATCATCCCCAGGGCAAAAATTTGATTGGGGCTTTTCATCAGCCACGTTTGGTATTAATTAGCCCAGAAACCCTGAAAACTCTTCCGATGCGTGAATTTCGCGCCGGAATGGCAGAGGTAATTAAATACGGTGTAATTTGGGATGCCGAATTATTTGCTCAAATGGAAGCAAGTAAACATCTGAATCAACTCCGCTATATCAAGCCAGAATTCATAGAATACATATTAACTCGTTCTTGTCAAGCCAAAGCCGATGTTGTCGGGAAAGATGAAAAAGAAGGCGGACTACGGGCAATTCTCAACTACGGACACACCATTGGTCATGCCGTAGAAAGCTTAACAGGTTATCGTTTACTCAAGCATGGCGAAGCTGTAGCCATTGGCATGGTAGCAGCCGGACAGATTGCTGTGGATTTAGGAATGTGGCAACAGCAAGAGACAGAACGGCAAAATGCTCTCATTCAAAAAGCGGGTTTACCAACTCGGCTACCAGAAGGCATAGATATTGAAGCAATTATTAATGCATTGCAACTAGATAAGAAAGTCAAAGATGGTAAAGTCAGGTTTGTTTTACCGACGCAAATAGGTGCAGTGAAAGTTACCGATGAAGTACCATCTGAGACTATCCGGCGGGTATTGCAGAGTATGTAATTTATCATCCAGATTTTTAGACAAAACAAAAGAGATCCCCAAAAACCTGAAACAACCGAATTTCGTGGAATTATTACAAAATGTAAATAAAATATTTGGATTTACGTAAATGGATAATTGAATCCTGAAGCTAGATGTGTAGACAAAACATTACATATTTCTTCAGAAAAAACCATGAAAAGCGCCATAATCCTAGCTTCCTTGACCGTATTGAGCTTGGCAGCACCTACCTTAGCTGCTACCACAGACAGATATCAATACAAAGGTGAGAGTGCTGAGGCTTCTTTTTATCAATCAGACAAATGTAATTACACTTCTCTAGGTGTTTCTGCATTCGACAATATCAGCAAAACTGCCCCGGGTTCTCCTACTTCCCAAAAAGAAGCGTATCTTTACTATTACAGCTATAACTATTGTAATGGAACAGGTTCTTATGGTAGTGGAGTTCTCACCAACCCAAATTTTACTATCAGTAACTTAAGATCTGCTACTTTAAGCGGTACTTTTACCGTTACTGATTATTTTACCGGAAATACAAAAAATGCCGCAGTATCTCTGGAATGGATAGGTGATGGTGATTCTTACCGTGGTAGATCCCAAAGCACCTATCAAGGACCTGGATATTTTTCCAAATATCAAAGTGTCGGTTCCTCTCGTAATGCTAGTGTTACTGGTAATGTGACTGTAGATGGTACAGATTTAATTGCCAATCTTTCCACCTATGGTAGTTTAAATTCTTCTACTAGTGGTTCTATGTTTATCACCAAACCATAAACTGTCAGGGGATAATGTAGAGATGGTACTAGGACTTACGCATGGGCAAAAAATACCAAATATTGGGTTGGTATGGCTTTCAGGCATTTAAACGTGATTTTTCGATAATTTTTGATCGATGCATACGCTATTTTTCTGAGAGCGTAGCGTGGCGTTAGCCATACTTCATCCCCAAAAGCCTAAAACGTCCTAATTACATTTATACAGATGATGGTAAATTTGTGCAGTGCGTAAGTCCTAAAAACACGACCATTTCATTCTCAAAAGTTGCTGAAATATGTCTAACTCAAAAAATAAAAATCGTTGAACTTATGTCATGTTTTCAAACATCGTCTTAGAACACAGGACTATGTTCTGAATCCCAACATTTACCATCCTTCCAGATTCTATAAGTACCTTCACAGTCAAATTGGTTATTAATCCAAGGAATCGATGTAGGGTAGGACAAGGTGGGTGTAGAATAAATTGAAGACCATACAAAAGTGAAGATACTGAAACTAGAAATCAAGAATATAATTACAAGTCCTAAGAGGAACAAAATATTAATAGGATCACGCAAAGGATATACACCTTTCTCGTATCTAAAACGCCGTTTTACACGACGTTCTCTACCTACTAATAAAATTATATATAACCTGATTGCCGGAATGGGTAATGAAACTGTTATGTCTAAGAAATGACGATTCCAATAATTAGTTTCACAAACCATTTTGATAGCTTGTAGTTGCTCATAAGTTATGGTTTCTTTCACTTCCGGGTAAAATTTATTATATAGTTGCTAGTTGGACAAAATTAGGATAAAAATACTATAAGATTTGCATTTGGACAGAAAGTCATTAGGATTCAGAAAATAATGTTTTGGTAAATGCATGACATATAAAAAGTTTTATTTAAGACTTGTTTAGAGCTTTAATATGAGCTTTTTTTGCTATCTTATTATCTATAGCGGTCCTAAATCATTTCTGAACCTCTTCACTTGGCGACCTTCTCCCAAAGGGAGAGGCTAGCGCCGAGGCGACTAAAGCCCTGGGGGCATACGCTGCGCGAAGGCGGTTCGATAAATTCATAAATCAAATAGGATGGCTATATATTGCTAGTGTAGAATTGATAAATTATTAGAATTAATTCCATAAATTATTGTTCCCTAAATTTTATTATGAGACATGACTGAGTGTGTATTTCTCGTAAAGCGAAACTGTAATTCCCATCTTCCACCACTGGCTTATTGCCAAATTGCAGCCTAAAAGGCTATGGTTTCCGAAGTTTTGTAGTGCAACTCTAACTTTTTTAAGCAGGTGCAAAATGCTAAGTTAGCAACTCATTTGTACAAAGTAGTTGTTAGATAAATTATACACCTGTTTACAGTCGCGTCTTCATACCGATATTACCCTGTAATCCCCCCGTGTGTAATAGTAACAAGCGATCGCCTTTCGGAAAAACTCCCCGTGTCAGTAAATCCATGACACCAGAAAACATTTTTGCGGTATATACGTAATCAAGAGGTATACCATATTTCTGTTCAAATTGCCTGCTGAACATTAGCAGATCATCATTAACCTTTGCATAACCACCAAAGTGATAATCACACATCAATTCCCAAGGTGATGGAGAATAATTTGGTGCAGGTAGCCCAGAGTCGAGATAATTACTCAGTAGATTTTCGATTTCCTGGGCGAGAAATTCCCCCTTTTTCAGCACGGGAAAACCAATTACTCGTTGTCCTTGATTGAGCGAAAGTGTAATACCCGCTAGTGTCGTACCTGTACCACAAGCCAAGCAGATAGTATCAAATTTCCCTGCATCCCTAACTATTTCTGTACAACCACGCACGCCATTCAAGTTACTACCACCTTCAGGAATCATGAACACCTCACCGAAACATTGTCTTAAGTCTTCTTGTAATTCTCTGGTGTACTTTTGTCGGTAAGTTTCGCGATTCAGGTACACAAGCTGCATACCTTGCTGTGTAGCAAAACTTAGCGTTGGGTTGAGTGGTAATCTTTCCTCTCCACGAATCACACCAATGGTGCGAAAGCCGAAGAGATGACCTGCGGCGGCGGTAGCAAAGATATGGTTAGAATAAGCCCCCCCAAAGGTCAGCAAAGTTGTCAAATTTTGCTGCTTCGCCTCCAACAGGTTGTATTTCAACTTATACCATTTATTACCGTTAACGAATGGGTGCATAGAATCGAGGCGCAGCACAGACAATTCCACATCGGCGCGGCGGGTAATTTCGTTTTCTATGGGCTGGGTAAACGGCGGAAGAAAGGGTGAGGACATAGGGAAAAATTCACGCAGAGGAGAGAGATTTTTACTTCCTAGCCTTGCTTGATTGTCAGCTAAGAAATAGGCTGAGGACATACAGCAGTGTCATTGAGATTAACTTCAGATTCATCTGTGGTTCATTCTTCTTTGTACTACATTCACTGGCAAACTGCTGTAGATATTTGCCCAATCATCTAAATAGTTTATGGCTAAAGTTTTTGACTGTATTACTGAGGAATTACAAGAGTTTATTGCTAGCCAACACATTTTTTTTGTTGGTTCTGCTCCTCTGAGCGCTACGGGTCATGTTAACCTGTCTCCCAAAGGGTTGGAATCTTTTCGCATCCTCTCGGCTCATCAAGTAGCTTACCTGGATCTGACGGGTAGTGGTAACGAAGTTTCAGCCCACTTGCAAGAAAATGGGCGCATCACTTTCATGTTTTGTGCTTTTGAGGAACCCCCGCGTATTCTGCGCCTCTACGGTCAGGGATATACGATTTTACCAAGTGACCCTGACTGGAACACTCTCTACTCTTTATTTCCGCAGATACCAGGAACTCGTCAAATTATTGTCGCTGACATTGAACGGGTGCAAACTTCTTGTGGTATGGGTGTCCCACTCTATGAATATAAGGGTCAGAGGCAGTCTTTAGTTAACTGGGCAAGTAAAAAAGGTGAACAGGGTATCCAAGAATATCAACAACAAAAGAATATAATCAGCATTGATGGTTTATCAACTCCACTGAATCAGTCTTGAGAAAATTTATAAGTTTTTCATGACCGTCAATATCTAAAATTAATTGGGATAAATTCATGAATAATTCAATTAAGCTACCCCAAAAATTAATGCTGTTGGGTTCAGGTGAACTCGGCAAGGAATTTGTGATTGCTGCTCAACGTCTGGGTAATTATGTCATTGCTGTTGACCGCTACGCTAATGCTCCAGCTATGCAGGTTGCTGATTGTTATGAAGTAATTTCGATGCTGAATGCTGATGAATTAGAAGCTATTGTACAAAAGCATAAACCTGATTTTATCATACCAGAAATTGAAGCAATTAGAACGGAAAAGTTGCTGGAATTTGAACAACGCGGGATTACAGTTATTCCCACGGCTGCGGCAACTAACTATACAATGAATCGCGATAGAATTAGGGAATTAGCACATGAAGAATTAGGAATTAGAACTGCTAAATATGGTTATGCTTCTACTCTAGAAGAATTGATTGCTATTTCTGGTCAAATTGGTTTTCCCAATGTGGTCAAACCTGTGATGTCTTCTTCTGGGAAGGGTCAATCTGTTGTTTCAGTTAAGGGTGAGATTGAGGCGGCTTGGAATTATGCGATCGCTAATTCTAGAGGGGATACTCAAAAAGTGATTGTTGAAGAATTTATTAACTTTGAAATTGAGATAACTTTGCTGACCATTAAACAGTGGAATGCACCGACAATTTTCTGCTCTCCTATTGGTCATAGGCAAGAAAGAGGCGATTATCAAGAATCTTGGCAACCAGCAGGTATTGCTGAAGACAAGATATTAGAAGCTCAAGCTATAGCGACAAAAGTTACCGATGCTTTGGGGGGAGCCGGAATATTTGGTGTAGAGTTTTTCATCACCAAGGATGAAGTGATTTTTTCGGAACTTTCACCCCGACCCCATGACACTGGAATGGTAACATTAATTTCGCAAAATCTCAATGAATTTGAATTACATTTACGGGCTATTTTAGGTTTACCAATTCCTTCTATAGAACAGTTAGGTGCTTCAGCGAGTGCAGTAATTTTAGCTGATCATAAATCTGATGCGGTGGCTTTTACAGGTGTAGCTGAGGCTTTGTCAGTTCCCAATGTAGATATTAAACTATTTGGCAAACCCAGCGCTCATCCTTATCGGCGTATGGGGGTGGCTTTGGCTAAGGGTGATCATATTTTGGAGGCGCGGGAGAAGGCTCAAAGGGCTGCTAATCAGGTGAAGATCATTTAATTTTTTAACGCAGAGGAAATCGCAAAGGGTTTGGTTTTATGGTGAATAATTTTGTGACAGTAGCTACTTTTACAAGTTCACCGGAGGCGAATTTGGCGAAGCAGCGTCTGGAGGCTGAAGGGGTAAGGTGTTTGTTACTCAATGAGTCTACTTTAAATGTGGCATGGCATTTGAGTGTGGCTGTGGGCTGGATTCAATTACAAGTTCTTAAAGAAAATGTAGATTTGGCTAAGTCTATTTTGGTGTCGGAGTTAGATTATCAATCTGTTTCTGATGTGGTTATGGAACAGGATGATTATGATGATGATATTGAAATACTTTCACGGGCAGACAAAACCGCAGATCGAGCTTTGATTACATCTGTAATCAGCCTCATTTTTGTTTTCTTGCCCATGCAAATTTACTCGCTATGGCTACTGTTGTCTTTAGCAATTTCTCATGAAAAGATTAGCCCCAATAGACGTATCAAGGTGATTGTGGCATTGCTTTTAGATTTACTAAGTTTGTTTATTTTGTGGAATATCATATTTTGACAGTGTAGGTAAAAACAAAAGCAACTGTCCAATTCCAAATTGGTAGGTATTTTTTCAAAACCTTGATTCTGCTTTGCATCTGATGCGCTGGTGAGTGGAACAAACAATGTGGTTCATTTACCCAACAATCACTGTCATTAATTTATGCTAAAGGCTGAGTTCAGCTTCTAGCATAGCGATCCAAAATAGAGTTTACATCCCATGCATATAAATAAAGTAATTGTCTTATTAACGGCTATTATTACCTCTAGTCTCATGTCCTGTGCATCTGTCACAGAGTCTGAATTATCTCAGTCTTTGCAAACACCCAAGTCTGGACAACAACCGCAGTCAGATTTAAAACCAGATAGCACAACTACGGTTTCTGACAAAAGTAACCCCACATCAGAAACTATTTTAAATGAGGTGATTAGCCGTCAGAAAAGTTTGCAGGTTTGCAATTTTAATTTTGACTCAAAGGCAGCACTGGAATTTTCACAAGTCTATACTAATGACAAGGGTCAGCACTTAGTACAGTTGCTTTGTTTTATGGCTGCTTATCAAGGCGCATTCACTTTTCTGGAAGTTGATACCACCCAGCCCGAACTGAAAATTAAGCCTTTAGAAATAGAAGTTGCTGGATTTCCGCAATTTGACCCCAAAACAAAGATTCTGTCCAACGCTCATAAATTTACTGGCGCTGGTACTTGTATCCAAGAAACTCAACACTATTGGAATGGTGATGGACTCAGGTTAGTTAGTTCTCAGCTAATCGAGCAAGTTCCTAATGGTTGTCAAGAAGCAGGTGTGCGATCGCCTTCAGCCAACCAGCTTATCACTACCAAGAGTGTTGGAGTTGCTAAACTTGGCATGACTTTAGGAGAACTTAAACAAATTTTAGGTAAAGATGCAACATTTGAACCAACTCCTCTGGGGGTTGATGCAGGGGAAGGAATTAAGGTAACTCAGGATGGAAACGTACAGTACCTGTTGGGTTTCGCAGAGGAAAAAAACCCGATCACAAATAAGTCTCAAATTACCATGATTACGGTTGACAACCCCAACTACACAACAAGTGCTGGGGTAGGCGCAGGTACTTTACTTAAAGAAGCGATTACAGCCTACGGAGAGGCGACTTTATCCTACAACTTGAATAATGAAGCACGAGAGTATATTAAATTTGCGCGGGGACTAGGTGCAGATAAAGGGGTATTGATCAGATCGAATCAGTGGACAATTACAGAATTTGCTGGGATTTATTCTGACCCCAAAAGTGAATTCAACCAAACCCAGAAGTACCAAAATCATGCCGCTATTGGTTCAATTACCATTAGCCAATCAAAGCCCTAAATCTACAGCTATGCGGTGGGCGCAAGCAAAACCAGAAAATGCGACTGCGTTTAACCCCTGTCCCGGAAAGGTACTGTCTCCCACACAATAAAGTCCAGGAATGGCTGTGCGATTAAATGGCATATTTAATAATCCCCGTAACTTGC
This sequence comes from Nodularia sp. (in: cyanobacteria), assembly GCA_035638855.1. Taxonomy (GTDB): domain Bacteria; phylum Cyanobacteriota; class Cyanobacteriia; order Cyanobacteriales; family Nostocaceae; genus Nodularia. Next base: position 8,265 of record DASQZD010000128.1, read on the forward strand.
GCCGAGGAATTGGCCCATAAGTACCATCTTCACGCCCTAAAAAGCGTTGATGGGTGCGGGGTGTCCCTACTTCCAGATAATCTAAGCTAGCATCTAAGCCAGGAAAAATTTTTTCTAGTCGGTCGATAATTTGCCAAGCTGCTGCTTCTTTCTTCGCTTCATACTCCCTGGGAGAAAGTCCTTGCCAATCATCAATCCAGTTAGGCGTAAAGGCATGAATGATATGATATCCCTCTGGTGCTAAATCTGGATCAAGCAATGTGGGAATGGAAACGAAAAGTGTGCCTGCTGGTGCTGTCATTTGCTGCCAATCTTCCAGAATTATATGATGGCACTCTGTCCCATGAGGCAATACTGGTGCTTCTACTCCTATATGCAAACTCAAAAAACTTGGGGACTTTTCATAGCTTTGTTGCCATTTACTTTCATTATCTGGAATTTTCTCTACAGGTAATAATTTTGTAAAAGTATCCCAACGTGTGGCATTGGAAACTATGACTTGACCACGATAAAGTTTACCGTTAGCTAACTGCACACCTACGGCTTTTCCCTGTTCTGTGATGATTTTGGTGACTCTGGCTTGGTACTCAATCTTACCTCCAGATGTTTCTAGACCTTCTACCAATTTTTGGGCAATTTGTCCTACCCCGCCTTTGGGATAGTTTACTCCGCCATAGTGCCTATCGGAAAAGACCATACCAGCATTAATCATGGGTGTCATGTCCGCGCTGACCACTGACCAGCAATAACATTCCATATCAATAAATTTCAATAATTCCGGGTCTTTGATATAGCGTCGGGCTACATCTCCGACATTCTGGGGAAGATATTTGACTAAACCCAGACAGGCCAAAGGATGCTGCAAAAATGTCCTCAGCAAATACCGAGGTTCTTCTAGTGACAGCAAATCCATGCTATTCAGGCAATTAAATACCTTCCAGCATTCGTCATAAAAGCGACGAATACCTGTTTCTTCCTGGGGAAAATAAGCAATAAGATTTTGCAAGAATTCCTCATAAACTCGCTCAACTTTTAAGTCTAATTGGTTGGGCAAGTGATAGTGAATCTGTACAGGATCAAGAATTGTTTCTTGGCTGACGTTCACAGCTTCTAGAGCGCGGGTAAGTAAGTTGGTTGTACCTTTTTCGCCAAATCCAAAAATCATCGACGCTCCAACGTCAAATCGATAACCCTGGCGTTCAAAATAGCCGGAACTACCTCCAGGAATTAAATAACTTTCCAATACCAGCACCTGAGCGCCTTTGGCTGCTAGCTGGGTTGCTGTGACTAAACCGCCAATTCCAGAACCAATTACAATTACATCAAATCCAGGATGCAGGGATGGAGGCATAGGGGCAGATACTCAGTAAAATTGACTAATATATAGTATATTATCTAACTTTTTATTTGATAAAGATAAATAATTTATGGTTTATATTCCTAGATAGATTGTTATATGGGAATCCAATTTGATTTATCACAAAAATTAAGTATTGTAGGGTGGGTTAGTGCAAAGCGCAGGCTACGCCAACAAAAATCAAATGGGTTCTATAGAATTTCTGGCGTTGCAGCCAGGGTAATTATCAAAATTCAGTTTTCCAAAACATAAAAAGAGGGACAAGCCCGCGACTGCTGGCTAATCCCGTCTGCCGATCCTTAAAGAGAGGAGAACACTAATAGAAATATAACTCTGATTGAGAATAAATGTCAACTAGTAACACTAGAGGTTTTCAATAATTTTTATGGTGGTGATTTTAGCTGTCGGCAGTACGCCGGAAGGAGTATTATGATGTTTCAGTTCTGCTCGAATCAATAAAGTTGCCCAATTCCGGCTATGACACCACAATTGCGTGTTTATGTTCCTCCCCATCCCCTAATCAAGCACTGGCTGGCAGTTGCCCGTGATGCTGGTACACCTTCAGTATTATTTCGTAGTGCGATAACTGAGTTGGGAAGATGGCTGACTTATGAAGCGGCCAGAGAGTGGCTACCGACGATGGAAACAATGGTGCAGAGTCCTTTGGATTCCTGTCCAGCGACTTTGATTAACCCAGAAGTACCTGTGGCGGTTGTACCGATTCTCCGGGCTGGTCTAGGGTTACTAGAAGGGGCGCAATCTTTGCTGCCTTTGGCTTCAATTTATCATTTGGGCTTAGTCCGTAATGAAGAAACTCTCGAACCGGCTTGTTATTTGAATAAGTTACCGGAAAAATTTGACCCCCAAACGAGAGTTTTAATTACTGATCCGATGTTAGCAACGGGTGGGTCAATTATGTTTGCTATGGCACAATTAATACAACGGGGTGTTGACCCGGCTTTGACAAGAATCGTTTCTGTGGTGGCTGCACCACCAGCTTTACAAAAACTGAGTGCGGCGTATCCTGGTTTAAATGTTTACACGGCGACTATTGATGAAATAGTCAATGATCAGGGATATATTGTACCGGGTTTGGGAGATGCTGGCGATCGCATCTTTGGCACATAAGCTACTATGCAGCTAGGGAAGGAAAATAGCTGAACTATATATCAAAGTTGCAAGATTTCTTCAAGGCGGTAATGTATGAGTCAACGTGATGGTTTTGCTAGTGGCTTTTTAGCAGGGACAATTTTTGGGAGTATAGTGGGTGGTATGGTCGGGGCTGTGATTGTTTCTCGACAAAATGAGCAACTGACAGTTGAAGAAGCCGAATTGAGTAATGGCCAAGCGGGGACTAAAAAAGTATCTCCAAAACGCCGACAACAGATGTTCGTCTCGGAAAATGAAGGTATGGAAATTGAAACGGCCAGGCGATCGCTCGAAGATAAAATTGCTCAACTTAATGCCACAATTGATGAAGTGAGACAGGAACTGGGAAATGTCAACAGCAGTTCCACCCAGTCAGTTAATGACCGTTCCCTCACCTCAGATTCTTGAGAGTGGTTTGTATCTAGCTCAGGTGCTAATAGTAGTTAATGCGGCAAACCGCACACTTCGTGAGATAGACTCAATTAAAATCAATAATAAGACCATTTTTGACAATTAGCAGGAAACTAACTTATCCATGAATTTACTGTTTCAAACTTTAGCTACCTTCATTGAGTACTACAGCTATTTGCTGATTTTCCGAGTTTTATTGACTTGGTTCCCCACAATCAACTGGTATAATCAGCCCTTTGCGGCTTTGGGACAGATAACTGATCCTTACCTCAATCTTTTCCGCTCAATTATTCCGGCATTGGGTGGTATGGATTTCTCTCCTATCTTAGCCTTCTTGGCTCTGAATTTAGTTGGGGGCTTACTAAAAAGCCTAACTGCCCTTTCTTTTGCACAGGGTTTTTAGTTATAAATTTAACTAAATATCGGCTTTTGTAGAGACGTTTGCGGTAAAATCGTCTCTACATTGCTTTCTAGGGGAGTGGGGAGTAGATTTGAAGAATTATTTGCGGACTTTGCCGCTAAAACCGGCGGCTTTAAATTGTTTGAGCTGCAAAGGTTCTGGCTGGTTTGCTGCTACAGTAATTCTGAATTCAAAATCACTTACGCCTGGGGGAATTTCGGGAATAGAACCTAGACGGGTGCGGTTTTGCATGACTGGGTTATTGTCGGCATCATAGATGCGTCCAAAGATATCTGCGTCATAGACTGTTTTGTAAGTGGCATTTTCTGCCTTACCTGTCACCATAAAACAATTAGCGGCGGCGCTACCACTGCTAATTACAGATCCTTCTGCCAGTTCTGGCGGACAACCTTTATAGGCAACATCAAATAGTTTGATCTGTGTCAGGGCTATTACCTCTGGAGTATACACCCAGGACATAACTGTGAGCAAGCAGGAAATAAAGACGACAGTAATTACTTTTGCGTACTCAGTCATAATTCGTGAAAATTTTGGCATAACTAAAGTTGGCGAATTTAATAAAAATGCTATTTTGTGACGATTTTCCATATCTAAACAGAACTTAACTCAACTTTGGACAAAGGCAACTACTGACAGTATCTCAAAATTTTACTCGACTATTTATGACAAGTAACCCACACCAATTAGGACTGGTTCCTTAACACTGTTTTAAACCTCAGCTTAACTGAATTTCATGTCTGGGAGGTTGGAGACTTGACTAAAACTATTGTAATAATGAGGGAAATAAACTCTTCAGTTGCGATCAACTTATGACACCAGATGAGATTGAAACAGCCTTGCAAGCAGCCTTTAATAGTTGTAACGCAGCTAGCTGTCCTCTCACTGATATGCAGAAGCAGATATTACTGCGAGTGATTTCACAAATTCAGGGAGACTCAAACTCGAAGATATCAGATGTAGCCAACCCTTTAGACGAACTTGACTCTGAGGAATTGACAGCGTTTTTACAGTTTGTCAAAATCAAGGAACAACAAAACTGTACTTGGAAAGTGCAATTACTCAATGATTGGCTACATGAAAACGATTCGGGGAATGTCCAATTTATTCGCCAACGTTACGGTTTACCGTGGCTCAATCGTGTAGAATCACATCACTTTGATAAGTATTCTGACGTTGAGGATGCACTGAAGCTGAGAGTAGGCGATCGCATTGAAATTTGCAATGGACTATGGGAATGGGTACAGCAGGATGGCCCCTGTAAGCCTGAGTGGTTTCTCTGTATAGTACTCCAAATTGATCAAATTCATGATGGCGATGGTTCACCTACAAATTGTGTCGTTCGCTTATACAATGGCGCTGAGTACGAAATTCAAAGTATCTATCAATGGAATCGCTGTAATTGGCGCTGGCCAAAAAAGGGATAAGACTTGATACCATTTCTGTGTAAAGTTGCGCTAAATTTCTTTCTTTTTTTGTGTACTTTGCGTCCTTCTCCCAAAGGGAGAGGCTAGCGCCAATGCGGTTCGTTCCTCCTATAATTTCGCGCATCCTCATAAAGAATTGGTATGACTGCAAAGATTTATACAAAATTGCCTTTGCTAATGATTCATGCTCGACAATTAAGGAGCTAGAACGCAAAATAACTCCATAATAGCAGGAAATGTCACAATCCGACGCAGGAATTCCAGGATCACAGATAAATTTTGAGGAAATTCTCAATAGCGCCATCGGTACTGCTATTGTCTGTTTTCGCGTCTTTCCTAACTATGATTGGATCTGTGATTACCAGTCTCCTGGCTGTGAAGCCATTTTTGGCTATACTGCACAGGAAATTATGACTAATCAAAATTTGTGGATGTTGGGAGTACATCCCGAAGATCGAGAGACACTAATTATACCACTATATAAAGATATCTTTGCTGGGCGCACCGCCAGCTTAGAATACCGATTTGCTCACAAAGACGGTTCGCTGCGATGGATATCAGCTACCTATAACTCACGCTACGTTGAAGATGGACAATGCTGGATTGTCACGGGAACTAATTTCGACATCACCGAACGCAAGCGCACCGAAGAAGCACTGCGACAAAGTGAAGAACGCTATCGGGCTATTTTCGATCTTACCTTTCAATTTGTGGGGCTACTGACACCTGATGGTACGCTGTTGTCAGCCAATCAGACAGCGCTGAATTTTGCGGGATTGCAACACTCCGATGTGATCAATCGACCATTTTGGGAAGGCCGATGGTGGACAAGTTCTCCAGCCACTCAGGAACAGTTAAAAACTGCGATCGCTCAAGCTGCGGCGGGTGAATTCGTCCGTTATCAGGTGGATGTCTTGGGGGTGGGAGACAACATCGCCACCATTGACTTTTCCCTCAAACCCATCAAAGATGACACAGGTCAAGTTGTGCAGTTAATTGCGGAAGGGCGGGACATTACCGATCTCAAACTTGCTGAATTAGAACTTATTCGTAGCCGAGACCTCAGAGAAGCAGTCTTTAACAAATCTAGTGATGCTTTGTTTCTCCTAGATGCAGAAACATTATTCACCACTGACTGTAATGATCGAGCCGTGGAACTATTTGAAGCTACAAACAAAGCCGAACTGATTGGGATTGATGGACAAAGCCTGCAAAAAGAAGAATTCGCTGCTGAAGATTTAGAATCCATCGTCGCACAAATTAACAGCAAAGGATTTTGGAGTCGGGAAATTGAATACTTTACCAAGCAAGGTAATTTTTTTTGGGGAAACTTAGCAGTTAAAGAAATCAAAGTTGCAGGTCAGATTATACATTTAGTCAGAGTTACAGATATCAGTGAACGCAAACAAGCAGAACTAGCATTACAAGAGCGAGAAGCAATGTTGCGGGGAATTGGGGATAACCTGCACAATGGCTTGGTGTATCAGGCGATCCGCGAACTCGATGGTAGCGATCGCTTTTCTTATCTGAGTGCTGGGGTAGAAAGACTCATAGAAGTCACAGCCGAAGATGTACTCAAAGATCCCAGTTTGCTGTTTCGCCAGTTTGTTGAACAGGACTCTCTTTACCTACAGACAGCCATCGATCAGTCTTATCGTCATCTTTCTGTATTGGATATCGAGATGCGAATTCACACCCCCAGTGGGAAAATGAAATGGTTAAATTTTCGTTACAATCCACGTCAGCTGCATGATGGTCGCGTCGCTTGGGATGGATTGGTGGTTGATTTCACAGACCTCAAACATCATCAAACTCGACTAGAAGAATCACAGCAAATCGCTCGTCTTGGTAATTGGGATTTTGAGGTAACTACAGGCAATATTAGATGGTCAAAACAGCTTTTTCATCTTTTCCATCGAGATCCAGCACAACTGGAACCAACTTATCAAGAACATTTGCAATTTTACCACCCGGAAGATGCTGCCAAACTCCACCAATTGGTCGAACGAGCGATCGCCACTGGCGAGTCTTATAAATTAATTCTCCGTGTACCTCAAGCAGATGGCTCGAATTTTTATTTTGAAGGCATTGGCAAAGCCGGATTCAATGCTCAAAAGCAGGTAATTCGTCTTTATGGAACCCTTCAAGACATTACTGAACAGCACATTGCACAGCGCGATCGCTTACTTGCAGAAGCCGCCTTGGCTCAAAGTGAAGAACAACTCCGACTCACCTTGGAATTTACCCAGATCGGGAGCTGGGACTGGAATATTTCCACTAATGAAGTCATTTGCAACCATAACCATTATCGCTTATTCGGAGTAGAGCCAGGAACCAAAGTACCGACATATCAGCTATGGCGCGATGCTATTCATCCAGAAGAAGTGGAACGAGTGGAACAGGCTCTATTCAATGCACTAGCACAACATACCAACTATGAAGCTGAATATCGGGTAATTCATCCCGATGGCACAATTCACTGGTTGATGGGGAGAGCGCGCGGGATTTATAACGCCGCAGGTGATCCCATCCGAATGCTGGGTGTGGTCATAGATATTAGCGATCGCAAACGTGCTGAACACATATTAGAACTGCAAGCAGTGATTACCCGGAACATGGCAGAAGGCATTTGTTTAATTCAAGCCAAGAATGGAGTCATTGTCTATACCAACCCTAAATTCGATCAGATGTTTGGTTATGAGTCTGATGAATTAACAGGTCAACATATATCGATTCTTAATTATGAAGATGAGCAGACTACTGCTAAAGCAGTTTATGAGGAGATCGTGGCATATATTAACCAACATGGTCAAGCAACTTATGAAGTCCACAATGTCAAGAAAGATGGTACTCCGTTCTGGTGTCGTACAACCGCGTCGATTTTTGAGCATCCTGACTATGGTAAAGTTTTTGTAGAAATCCAACAAAACATCACAGAGCAAAAGCAAGCCGATGAAAAAATTAAAGCATCTTTAAAAGAAAAGGAAGTATTACTTCAAGAAATTCACCATCGCGTCAAAAATAATTTAGGCATTGTGAGCGGTTTGTTGCAAATGCAGTGCAGACGCACAGAAGATGCTCAAGCAATAGCAATCCTCCGGGATAGTCACAATCGCATTGCATCTATCGCCCTGGTGCATGAAAAACTCTACGGCTCTGAAAAACTAGGCGATATTGATTTTGCTCAATATATTCCCGATTTAATTACTCATTTATTTGATTCCTATAATGTCAGTTCCAACCGCATTCAATTGAATATTCAAGTAAATCATGCTAGTTTGGATATCGAAACCGCCATTCCTTGTGGCTTGATTATTAATGAATTAGTTTCTAATGCTTTGAAATATGCTTTTCCTGAACATCGTTCCGGCGAAATCCAAATCAAGTTTTATCAAGAATCTGGACAAAATTTAATCCTAATTCTGCGAGATAATGGTGTAGGATTACCTACGGACTTTGATAGCAAAAAATCAAAAACATTAGGATTGACTTTAGTTAATGGATTAGTTAAACAGATCAGGGGAAAACTGGATATTAACTCTGTGCAGGGAACAGATTTTAAAATCACTTTTACAAACAACCGAACATGAACATGATCAGCATCCCACATAATAGCCAAACTATAAAAACTGTTAAAATTCTTGTTGTTGAAGATGAATATATCCTGGCCATTAACTTACAAGAAACTTTAAAATCTCTGGGATACACTGTGGTAGATATCACAGATTCCGCAGCCTCAGCAATTGCCAAAGCCAATCAACTGCGCCCAAACTTGATTTTGATGGATATCCGCTTGCGCGGAGAAGAGGATGGCATTCACGCCGCCGAGCAAATCTGGAATACTCTACAAATTCCGATCATTTATGTGACTGGACACTCAGATAAGAGTACCGTAGAACGGGCAACCTTGACATTTCCCTTTGGCTATATTCTCAAACCGATTAAAGAACAAGAACTTTATGTTGCGATTCAAACAGCACTCAATCGGTATGAACGCGAGCAGTTTTTGAGTTCTGTCCTCCAGGGGATGGGGGATGGAGTGATTGTGGTTGATCCAAAACTGCATATCAACTACATGAATCAAGTCGCTGAAGCACTAACAGGATGGCGATGGAATCAAGCCAAAACACAGTTATTGACAGAAGTAGTTAAACTCATTGATGAACAAACTCAACTCCCCGCAGAAAATCCAATCATCTTTGCTCTCCAACAACAAACCACTATCTATCTAGATAGTCTTGTCCTACTGGTTGCGAAAGATGGCAGAACTATTCCCATAGCTCATAGTGCTACACCCTTGAGAGACAATAGCGGTGTAATTACAGGCGCTGTTTTAGTCTTTCGAGATGACACCCAACGCAAACTCACCGAAGAACGTAATTTTGCCAATGAAAGTGCCAGACAATTAGGAATTCAATTGGTAGAAATGCAAAGATTAAACCACTTGAAAGAGAATTTTTTGGCAACCACATCTCACGAAATGCGAACGCCGTTGTCAAACATGAAAATGGCTATCTGTATGTTAGAACATATTTTAGATAAACAAGGAGTTTTGCACTCACTACCAGCTGATATATCTTGGTCGATCAACCGTTATTTAAATATCCTGCGTGATCAGTGTGAACAAGAGCTAGATTTGGTTGACGATTTGCTATATATGCGGATAATTGATGCAGATTTTTATCCCTTGGAATTGACTTCTATTGAAATCCAAAACTGGCTACCTCACATCACCGCAGCTTTTCAAGAACGCGCTGAAAATAGCCAACAGCGTTTGCGAGTGAGGGTTTCTCCAGATTTACCGCCTGTGCTGTCAGATATGTCGATCCTGACCAAGATTATCTCAGAGTTACTCAATAATGCTTACAAATATACTCCTCCCCAGGAGAAGATTACAGTCAATGCCCAACTCGTGAGGAACACAGATGCTGAAATTTCCTTGTTTGAAATCACAGTCACCAATTCAGGAGTGAAAATTGCCGTAGAAGAACAATCTCGGATTTTTCAAGTATTTTACCGCATTCCTCAAAGCGATCGCTGGCAACATGGTGGTACTGGATTGGGTTTAGCAGTGGTGAAAAAGTTAGTTGAGTATCTCAAAGGCACAATTACTGTCACCAGCACTGAAGACTGGACAAGGTTCACACTTCAATTACCCCTAAAACTATCAAAGTGACTTAATTCCTATTAAACATCTGGTGAAAATAAAATATGCGTTATACCGAACCCTTATAAAGATGTCTATTCAATTTCTAGGTGATTTCGCAATGCTTGGCGCATCACATCCACAGGTACAGTTTCCCTCTGTAGCCAAATTTTTAAAGCTGCTACTCCTTGTTGAACGAGCATTTCTAAGCCATCAATGGCAATTGCGCCTTGTTTTTGGGCTTGTTGGAGAAATTGTGTAGGGTTAGGAGTATATATTAAATCGTAGGCGATCGCACCTGGGGATAAGTTCTGCATATCTTCTAAATTCACAGGTGACTTATTTACATGGGGATACATACCTACAGGGGTGGTATTGACCAGCAAATGAGCTTGGGGAATTAGTTTTGCTAAATCATCCCATAGATGAACTTGTAATTTTCCAGCTAGCGGTGAATTTCCCCAACTATTGCGGAATGCTTCTAACCTTGCCATATTGCGTCCCACAACATGAATTTGGGACAAACCTAGCTGCTGACAACCTGCTACAACTGCCCTAGCTGCGCCACCATGTCCTAAAATTACCGCTATCTTTTGACTCCAGTCTTGCTGATATGTTGTCTGCAAAGGAGCAATAAATCCTTCTATATCTGTATTTGTGCCTACCCATTGATTATTTTGGCGGCTAACGGTATTGACTGCGCCTATAGCTTGAGCAATGGGGGTAATTTCTGCTAATAACGGCATAATTGCCTGTTTGTGAGGAATAGTAACACTAAAACCGACAACGTTTATAGCGGCGAAACCTGCGATCGCTACCTCTAAATTCTCTGGTTTAATCGGAAAAGGTAGATAAATATAATCTAATCCTAGCTGCGCTAAGGCGGCATTATGCATCACTGGCGATAACGAATGTTCCACTGGATGCCCAATTACGCCCAAAAGTTGAGTTTTACCTGTAATCAATGGTTTAGTCATGAGTCATTGGTATTAACTGCTGGCGGATACAATTACAATTATTAAAGGCACTTAATATTTCTTTATATCATGCAAGTAACCACAGCTTCCGCCACAACTCCAATTCCTGGTCAATATTGGCAATGGCGAGGTCATAATATTTATTACGTCCATGCGGGAGAAAAACAACCGCAACGTCCACCCTTGCTGTTAGTGCATGGTTTTGGCGCATCTACAGACCACTGGCGCAAGAATATCACAGGACTGTGCCAAGATTTTGAAGTATTTGCCATCGACCTGTTAGGATTTGGCCGTTCAGCAAAACCAAAATTGCAATATGGTGGTGATTTGTGGCGCGACCAACTTGCTGATTTTATCAGTGAAGTTATTGCTCAAAAAGCCGTGCTAGCAGGTAACTCCCTTGGTGGATATGCTTGTTTGTGTGTCGCCGCACAATGTCCCGATACTGCGGCTGGTTTAGTCTTACTCAATAGTGCTGGTCCCTTTAGCCAAAACCAATCTACCTCTGAACCGGAAGCGTTACAAGCACAAATTCAGCCTTCCAAACAACCCTCGGCTTTACAAAAACTCTTGGGTGATTCTGTGAAGTGGATTTTTCAACAACCTGTCAGCCAATTTCTATTATTTCAATATGTGCGCCAACCTTGGGTAATTCGCCAAACCTTAGAAAAAGTTTATCTGGATAAAAGTGTGATTACAGAGCAATTAATCGCAGAAATTGCGCGTCCTGCTGATGACCCTGGCGCTTTGGATGTATTTGTTTCAGTTTTTAGCACTCCACAAGGGGAAAAAGTTGATGTCCTCTTAAAACAATTAACTTGTTCTGTCTTATTATTGTGGGGAGAAGCTGATCCTTGGATGAATGCCAAAGACCGTTCCCAAAAGTTTCGTCAATACTATCCTGAACTGACAGAACATTTTCTTCGTGCGGGTCATTGTCCTCATGATGAAGTACCAGAAGAGGTAAATCCACTTTTACGCGATTGGGTGTTATCAATTGCTGAATAAAATTTAATTGAAAAATTACTACCAAACCAAAAAACCTGGTGCGGGTTGACCAGGTTTTTATAGGTTCACGATTTGGCAATTGTTAAACTTGTTAATTAGTTGAAAGTTCAAAAACTAGGGTTTACAGAGCATCTAACAACATCAGCAATCTGACTGTTTCCGTTTTAGGATTTGGCTGCAACCAGAAATTCAGGTTTTTGCCACTATTGATATGCTGATACTTGCTTGGGTTGATGACAGGGGACACACAGTCATTTACCCTTGGGGTTGGTTTTGTAATATTGCGTCCTACTGTTTAAGCTATCACTAACTTTGTAATATTTCAGATGTAATTTACTAAACTTGATGTTTTGTTTCACTTTGTAATCAAGTAAATAACCTCACCCCCAACCCCTCTTCTTAGTAAGAAGAGGGGAGAATTTAACGCAAGTCCAAGCCGGGCTAATTTTTAACTGTATTTGCCGATTGGTTAAATAACAAATCTCGTGATTTTTCGAGATCAAGTTCTTGATGTTTGAATGCTTCTGCTTTGGCGTAAGCGCGAATAGTCGCCGGACGAGCCTGAATTGTTTCAAACCACCGCTTCAAGTGGGGAAAATCCTCTAGTTTCTGGCTTTGGCTTTCATGTGGGACAATCCAAGGATAGGCGGCTATATCTGCTAAGGAATAATCGCCGGCGACAAATTCTCTATCTGCTAGGCGCTTATTTAGCACCGCATATAAGCGTCCCGTCTCTTTGACATAGCGGTTAATGGCGTAATCAATTTTTTCGGGAGCGTATTTATTAAAATGATGGTTTTGTCCCGCCATTGGTCCAAGTCCCCCCATTTGCCAAAATAACCACTGGAGGACTTCAACGCGATCGCGCAAATTTTCAGGAATCAATTTCCCGGTTTTTTCGGCTAAATACAGCAAAATTGCCCCAGATTCAAACACTGAAATCGACCCATCCTGGGTAACAGGTTCATGGTCAACAATTGCTGGGATACGGTTATTAGGAGAAATCTGGAGAAATTCCGGCTGAAATTGTTCTCCATTCCCAATATTTACCGGAATAATTGTGTATGGTAGCCCAACTTCTTCCAGAAATATGGTAATTTTATGCCCATTGGGAGTTGCCCAATAGTAAAGTTCAATCATCGGTTTATAAATTACGAATTAGGTGAATTTAACCTTGATATGAATTACCTATTTTACCTACAGATACATTATGAGATAATGGCAAACGACCTGGGTTTAAGCGTGCCTCTGCTGCATAGCCTACAGGTACTAAAACTGCGATCGCTAAATCAGGATCATCTGCACCAATGATTTCTTTGACTTGCGCTTCAATCCAGCCATTCATAAAGCAGGAGGACAACCCTAAACTTTCTGCGGCTAAGACTAAATGGGTAGCAGCAATAATGGCATTTTTGATCGCATATTCCCGGCGTTTGTCTCCTAGACCGGCTTGAAATTGGGGAATAGAACTTTTAAAGTAGTTTATCGTGTCTGCATTCCAAGCTCCAGTAGCGATCGCCTGTTCATAAACAGGGGTCAAATCTTGCTCCCCGCCGTTGGGATCTGCGGCAAAAACAAATGTAACTGGTGCTTGAATAATTTGCTTTTGATTCCAAGCGGCTGCTGCTAATGCTGCCTTTTGCGCCTCATCTTGGACAAGCACAATTTGCCAGTCCTGGATATTGAAACTGCTGGGCGCAGCTACAGTTAACTCTATTAGTTGCTGGAGCAATTCCGGGGCAATGGGGTCTGTTTTAAAAGTCTTGATAGAACGACGCTGAATGATGGCGTTAGGTACATCTAAAGGTTTAATTTGGGTGGTAGGATTCACGAGATTCTCCTGATAATTACGATATGAGCTTTCAAAACACTCAGCAAATTTTTTGTACAGACGCGATTGTTCGCGTCTTTGCACTCAGTTCCTGATGGCTGCTGATTCTAAGTTATGATTGTTGAATATGCTGCCCTAAAGTTTGAGCTAAGGTAGTTTTTAGTACTGCACCCACGACAATATCAACTTGTCGTCCCCCCTTAAATACCATCAGCGTGGGAATACTACGAATTCCGTAATGGCTGGCAACAGTGGGGTTTTGATCTGTATTCAATTTTACAACTTTTACCTGTCCTGCGTATTCGCCAGCAACTTCATCTACAACTGGAGTCACCATCCGACAAGGACCACACCAAGGGGCCCAAAAGTCTACTAAGACTGGAATTTCACTTTCTAGGACTTCTTTTTTAAATGTGGCTTCTGTGACATTGGTAACGGATGACATAATTGCCTCCTGAGTTAATTCAATTGTTCGATTTTATCGAATAAACAAAATATAGGGCATTTAAAGCGATAATGCAATAATGAAATTTTTATATCATCCAGACAGAAAAAATATTTCCTTACCAGGAGTGCTATATGCGTTGGGCGATCCCGTGCGGCTAGAGATTGTGCGGTTGCTGTCCACTCAGGGAGAACAGTGTTGTGCGGGGTTTGATTTTGCGATCGCCAAATCAACGATGTCCAATCACTTTAAAATTTTACGGGAGTCGGGAGTTGTGTTAACTCATAAAGAAGGTAAACAACACATCAATAGGTTACGGTATGAAGATTTAGAAGCACTGTTTCCAGGATTGGTGGATGCGGTGTTAAAGTCAGCGAAACCTTTTATAGTCTATCAACAGTCAACGGTGAACAGTCGTTAGCTAGAAATATTTTCTTGACAGGTTTTAAGTAACTTACTTAGGGTGTTTTTGCCTGTTTGCTAAACAAGAATTCTATAAATGATTTTAAAATGTTGATGTAACAATGGCGTTTTTCATTATTCTGTTTTCTTGTTGATCTGCGGAAAGTTAGTTGCGTTCTAGCAAGTTTGTAATCGCACTTACTAACTCCTCTGGGTCTACAGGTTTGGTAATGTGAGTTTGAAATCCTACCTGAAGTGCTTTTTGTTGGTCAATTTCTGCGGCATAAGCGGTTAGTGCGATCGCCGGAATGGTTCCTCCTTGATTTGGTGGGCGAGATCGAATCTGCTGCATCAGCATATAACCGTCCATCTTTGCCATGCCTATGTCACTCACTAGCACGTCAGGAGTGAACTGCTCTAGAGCTTGCAAAGCTTCTAAGCCAGAAGCGACATCTGTGACAGTTGCCCCGCTTTGTGACAGCACAAATGCCTGAAACTCGCGGGTATCTAGGTCATCATCCACCAGCAAAATTTGAACGCCTTGTAAAGGCATTTCTGCTTCTGTCGGTGTGTGGATTGGCTCGGATGCAATCAATGTTCCCTGCTGCATGAGTGGCAATTGCACGATGAAGGTTGCGCCTTGATTATCACCCTGACTTTCTGCTAGAACCGTACCCCCGTGCATTTCGACAATTTGCCGCACGATTGCTAGCCCCAATCCCAACCCGCCAAATTTGCGTGTGGTTGAGCTGTCTTCTTGCCGAAAATACTCAAATACATGGGACAAAAACTGTGGACTGATGCCCTTGCCAGTATCGATTACCCGAATCTGAGCTAGCCCGTGGAGTTGCCGCAGTTCAACGCTCACTTGTCCGCTGTTGGGTGTGAACTTAACCGCATTGGTAAGCAAATTCCACACCACTTGTTGCAAGCGGGCTGCATCGCCAGAAATCGGAGCGGTCTCAGAGTCAAGATCAAGAGCGATCGCAATATTTTTTGCTTCTGCTACCAAACGCACCGTTTCCACGGCGGCAGAAATCACACTTATCAAACTGACCGGAGCCACTGTTAAGCTGAGTTTGCCCTGCATGATGCGGGAGATGTCGAGCAAGTCTTCGATTAGTTGCGTTTGTAAATTGGCATTGCGCTCGATTGTTTTTAAGCCTTCAACTCTACGGGCTTCGCTCAGTTTGCCGTTTTGTAGTAAGCGCGCCCAGCCCAAGATCGGGTTGAGAGGCGATCGCAATTCATGAGACAGCACCGCCAAAAACTCATCTTTGAGCCGGTTGGCGCGATCGGCTGCCTCTCTTGCGGCTTGTTCTTGCGCCAGCAGCTGTTCCCGTTCCGCTTCAGCTTGCTTTTGCTTGGTGATATCACGTGAAGTTGCCAGAAGTTGGCTCACTTGCCCAGCAGTGTTCTGCACGGGCGTGACGATGACATCCCACCATTTTGGTGTGCCTTTATAACTGGGAAGATAGCCTTGAAACTGACCCGTGCTGCCTGCTTGAGCAGATGCGATCGCTGTTTTGGCATTTTCATAATCTTCGCCTTGCCAGATATCTTGCCAGGAGGTATGCAGAATGAGTGACGGATCATCGACTTCCAACAAACACAACCCACCTGCATTGATATAGATAATTTCGCTATCAAGCGTTAATACTTTAATGCAATCTTTGCTGCTTTCTAATATACGTTGCTTTAGCTCCTCACTGTCGCGTAAAGCTGCTTCAGCGTGGGCGCGTTCGACTGCTGCCCAAGTGCGCTCGGCTACTTCTTCCGCCAAGGAGACCTCATCCGGTGTCCAAGCTCGTGACCCGGATGTGTGAACTGCCAGCCCAGCGACGAACTCGCCCTCCTTGAGCAGTGGTATGCCGATGTAGGCACCGATCTCAATTGCGGCGTAAGCTGATCGCTGATCTGGGGACAGGTTGGGATCGGCTTCCACATCAGACGCGGACACAGTGCGACCAGTGCGGAACGCCGCGAGTAGCTTTGGCCCGAACGAATCAATCGGGTAGTTGCCAGCGAGGGGTTCAGCTCCATTGACGTAATCACGCTCAATAACATAATCAGCACCGCGAACCTCGAAGTACGCCACGCGGTTAGCGCCGAGATATTCACCCAGCACACGGTTGGCCGTAGCCTGAATTTCTACTGGGTCGGCAAGGGGGCGGAGCGCGTCTGCGAGAGAAACGCGGAAACCATCAAATTCCGCAGCTCGCCGCAAAATTTCTTCTGCCCATTTGCGTTCGCTAATATCTTTGAAGACAATGGCAACTTTTCGCCCTTGGGCTTCACCCGTGCGACAAGCATAGACATCGAACCAACGGTTCATCGCCTCAACCCAATTTTCAAAGCGAGCCGCTTTACCCGTTAGAGCAACTTGACCGTAAACTTGAATCCAATAGTCTTCTAAATCTGGAACTAACTCAAGTGCTGTTTTACCGACTGCTTGTTGAAGTCCCGTTTGTGCCTCAAAGAGAGGATTGATCTCTAAAAAGCGGTAGTCAATCGGTGTATCATTTTCGTCAAATAACACTTCAATAATGCAGAAGCCTTCGTCAATCGACTCAAACAGCATCCGGTAGCGTTGTTCAGATTGACGCAGGGCGACCTCAGTTTGAATCTGCTCGGTCACATTGCTAAAATAAACGGTGATGCCATTTGAGGCGGGGTAGCTGCGAACTTCGTACCAGCGATCATGCTCCTGGTAAAACGCGGTTATTGACGCAGCTACACGATCGCGCATGGCGCTCCAGTAAACTTGCGCCAACTCATTCTCAATTAATCCTGGATATTCTTCCCATATATTCTTGCCAATCAAATCATCTGGAGCGCGATCAAGCAATAGTCCGGTGAATCGATTGGCGTAGGTGAACCGCCAGTTCTCATCCAAAGCGAAGAATGCTTCATGAATGCTCTCCAGAATATTGCGGCTCTCGCGTAATGCTGCTTCAGCACGCGCACGTTCAACGGCTGCCCATGTCTGCTCTGCCGTTTCTTCGACTCGTTTCACCTCGTCTTCCGTCCACAAACGAGGGTTTACCTGATGCACCGCCAGCAAGGCGACAAATTGATCGTTCTTGATCAGCGGCACATCAATATGTGCTGCAATATCGATCAATCGATACCTTGCCTTCTCGCTGGCTGTGTATTTAGGGTAGTTTGCCACATCAGGAATGACCGCCGTTTGCCCTGCTTGATGGTCATCTGTCAGGTTGCGCCCAAAGTCTTCTAGATAGTACAGCCCCCTCAGTTCGGCTAAACCGTTCGTGTAGTTTTTCTGAACGACAATTTCCTTGCCGCCTGGTAACACTTCAATGTAAATAACGCGGTTTGCGCCTAGAGACTCGCCCAGAATGCGCGAAGCGATCGCCTGAATCTCATTAGCGTCACTTAGAGGGCGTAGCGCATTGGTGAGTTTGACTCGAAAGGCATCGGCTTGGGCAGCTTGACGCAAGGCATCTATTGATGTGCGCCCCAGTAGCAGATCAGACTCTAGCTGCGTTTTTTCTGGCTGCTGGGCTTGATCGAGTTCTGTCAACAGGATCTGCACAGCCGTTTTTAAGCTGTCCGACCAGGTTTCGACAGCCCCTAGCGGCGTTTGTGACCAATCATGTGATCTCAACAACACACCTATCTCACCACCACCAACAAATAGGTTTTCAGCCCCAGCTTTGTGTTCCTCTGCCTTCATGCTTTGAGATCCTCTGTCGGAAAGTATTTTTCTCGGATTGTCTGACTGCTTTTCCGTAAAGTGGCATCGGGTGACTCAGACAATTGGTTTAGCAGAGTGTCAATTTGCTTAAGTGCCAAAGAAGATGGAAACTGATTTATCCCTTTCATACCTACCTACTTAAATATGACTGATTTCTTGCATCAGGGGTATTTTCACAGTAAAAGTCGCGCCCTGTTCTTTCCCTAAACTGGCTGCAAAAATCATCCCGCCGTGTAGTTCTACTAAATGACGCACAATCGCCAATCCTAAACCCAAGCCACTATGCGATCGCGTTGTGGTACTATCCGCCTGTCGGAAACGATCAAAAACTTGAGGTAAAAATTCTGGGCTAATGCCAATACCTGTATCAATCACTTGGATTTGGGCATAGGCAGATTTAGAGAACCGCAGAGGGGCAGAACTAGAAGAAAGTTTAACTTCTTCATGGGGAAATAAAGGATCTTCCCCCTGTGATTCTATAGTATGAGCCAGTACTTCTACCTTACCGCCTTCAGGAGTGAACTTAATCGCGTTAGTCAATAAATTCCAGACGATTTGTTGTAAACGAGCAGGATCTCCACAAACCGAGTTGAGAGAAGGATCGAAAATAGTATTTAATTGAATATTTTTTGTTTCTGCCAGAGGTTGCACCGACTCTAACGCCGCCTCAATCACAGAAATTAGATTCACCACAGTTAAATGCAACCTTAGCTCACCACGAATAATGCGCGATACATCTAAAATATCCTCAATCAGGTTCATTTGAGAGATCGCATTGCGTTCAATCGCCTCCAAAGCGCGCGCAGTAGCTTTTTCATCAAGTTTTTTGGCGCGGAGGATTTTTGACCAACCCAACATTGAAGTCAAAGGTGTACGGAGTTCATGGGAAAGCACAGCCAAAAACTCATCTTTCATCCGGTTTGTGGCTTCTGCTTCGTACCTAGCTGTCTGTTCTCGAATCATTTGGGCGCGAACTTCTTCAGCTTGCTTACGTTCAGTAATATCTTCCAGAGTTCCTACATAACCGAGTAATTCACCTTGACTAGAAAACATGGGTGAAGAGCGAACTTTAACCCAAGGTTGACTACCATCAGACGTTTGAAAGCGGTATTCTGCCGAATATTCTTTACCTTCGCGAATATAGGCAGACCAAGAAGCGATCGCATCTTCTTGATCTTCTGGATGTACACATTCGACCCATCTTGTTTCTAAACTTTCTGCTAAACTATAGCCACAAATTTCCTGATAGCAAGGATTAGCATACTTACAGCTTCCTTCAGTATCAGTCTCAAAAATACCAATAGGTGAACAAGTACTAAGTGAACGGAAGCGCTCTTCACTTTGCCTTAATTCCGCATTGATAGCTGTGAGTTCCCCTGCTTGTCGCACAATTGCTTGGGTTTTCTGAAAAAGTTCAACAAATACTGTAATTTTAGATAGCAATATATCTGTATCTATGGGTTTAAGCAGATAATCAACAGCCCCCAGCGCATAACCTTTAAACAGCATTTGATCACTCGTACTAAATGCTGTTAAAAAGATAATAGGAGTGTGACGCGATCGCCCGCGACTACGAACTAGGGCAGCAGTTTCAAAGCCATCAATCCCTGGCATTTGCACATCCAGTAGAATTACTGCAAAATCCTGATGCAAAAGACATCTTAAAGCTTCTTCTCCAGAAGTGGCTTGGACTAGGTTTTCTCCTAATCTTTCCAAAATGGCCTCTAGTGCCAGTAAATTTTCCCGCTTATCGTCCACCAAAAGGATATTTACTTTGGAATCCGGCTGCATGAGTTTCTTTACTTTAATACTTAATCAATTGTGATTTTTCACGTAGCACTTTCTAGCCCAGACGCGACAAATCGCGCTTCAGCATTCTTATTCATGACAAAGTTTAACCAATAGGCGGGCAATTTCTAAAAGCGGCAAAATCCCATCTACTTTCACAGCAGATATTGCTGCTATTGGCATAATTGGGCTTTCTGCCGTAGTTGGTTCCTGAACAATAGCTATTCCTCCCCGTGCTTTGATTTTTTCTAGACCTTTCATGCCATCTTGATTTGCCCCTGTTAATATAACACCAATTGCTTGTTCTGCATATATATCAGCCGCCGATTCAAACAGGACATCAATAGACGGTCTAGCATAAGAAACAGGCTCATCTGTAGAAAGAGCAAAATAACCTTTTTCAATCAGTAAATGATAGTCTGGTGGAGCCAGATAAACTCGCCCTGGTAAAATTTCATCTTTATCCTCCACCTCTTGGATCGGCAATAATGAGTTTGTTTGTAATAATCTCAGCAATGTGTTACCTGAGTTGTTGTGCCGATGTTGCACAATAGCAATTGGCACAACAAAGTCCCCTGGTAAATTTCCTAGAACTTTTTGCAGTGCAGATAATCCTCCTAACGAAGTACCAATAACTACAAGTCTAAACACACTATTTTAGCCTCCGGTAAAGCTTTTCGCCCTTAGCTATTTCATGATAGTACGGCTCATAGTCAGTAAATCTGAGTGATTCTTGGCGACCTAAACCTAAGATGCCAAAGGTGCAAAGACTATTATAAAATAGTTCGTGTACTTGCTTTTGCAGGAGATGATTAAAATATATTAAAACGTTTCGGCAAAGTATGACATTAAATTCATTGAAAGAACTGTCAGTGGCCAGATTATGCTGACCAAAAATTACATTATCTCTCAGGGAGGCTCGAAATATAGCATGATCATAAGCCGCAGTGTAATATTCCGAAAAAGAGCGCTTACCCCCTGTTTTTAGGTAAAGTTGAGTATATTCCTGCATCCTTTTTAAGGGAAAGATCCCATTCTTGGCGCTTTGTATAACATTTTCGTTTGTATCGGTGGCATATATTCGGCAACGCTGGTAAAGTTCCTCTTCTTGTAATAAAATCGCCATTGAGTAGACTTCTTCTCCAGTTGAACATCCAGCGTGCCAGATGCGAATAAAAGGATATGTGCGTAACAATGGGATAATTTGATTTCTAAAAGCAAGATAAAAGCTAGGATCACGAAACATTGATGTTACATTCACTGTCAGACTCAGCAAAAATTTATCCAGACAGCTGCGATCATGAAGTAATCGCTCTTGCAATGCCGAAATATTACTCAAACCCTCCAACTGTCTAAAGTTTTGAATCCGGCGTTTGAGCGAAGATAAAGCATAATTACGGTAGTCATAACCATAGTATTGATATATTCCCTCTAATAGCAATTTGATTTCGATCTCCTCTAAGCTAGGTTTAGGTATATTCATAAGTTAGGATGAGGAAAAATATCATGTTAGATTAATCACTGATATAGCCAAACTCGCAGCAAAGAAAGTAGTTGTTCTGTATCTACAGGTTTTGTGATATAATCTGAAGCTCCAGATTCAATACATTTTTCGCGATCGCCTGGCATAGCTTTGGCTGTTAAAGCAATAATTGGTAATGAGCGGAATTGCTGTTGCTGGCGAATAGCTAGGATTGTCTCATAACCATCCATTTCTGGCATCATGATATCTATTAAAATAGCATTAATATCAGGATTAGCTTCTAGTATTTCTATGCCATCTCTGCCATTTTCGGCAAATAAAACTTCCATCTGATAGTTTTCTAAAAAGCTAGTAATAGCAAATATATTTCGCAAATCATCATCCACAATCAAAATTTTGCGATTAGCTAATACCTGATCTGTTTGACGCAGTTGCTCTAATATGTGACGTTTTTCTGGGGGGAAATCTGCCTGGACTTGATGCAAAAATAACGCAGTTTCATCTAATAAACGCTCAGGCGATCGCACATTTTTAATAATAATTGTTTCTGCCAGTCGTCGCAGTTGTATGTCTTCTTGTCGAGTTAGTTCTTTCCCTGTATAAACGATAATCGGTAGTTTGAAAAGGCTGGATTGCTGCTTAATTTTTTCAATCAATTCAAAACCAGTCATATCTGGCAGACCTAAATCTATGATCATACAATCAAATCGCTGTGATTCCAAAATTTCCAGGGCTGTAGCTCCCGTATTCACAGCTGTACTGTGGATATCGCCATTACCGATCAATTCAATAATACTTTGAGCTTGTACTGGATCATCTTCGATAATTAAAAGATTTCTCACCTTACGCTCAATAAAGCCTTTCACTTCGGTTAATGCGTGATTTAAATCTTCTGGAGATATGGGCTTTTGCAGGTAACTAATAGCTCCTAACTGTAGCCCCCGTTGCTTTCTCTCATCCACAGAAATGATGTGTACAGGAATGTGTCTGATTTCTAAGTCATGCTTCAAACGGTCTAGGATTGTCCAACCGTCTATATCTGGCATATGGATATCTAGTGTAATAGCATCGGGTTTGAACTGTTGCGCTAAAGCCAAACCTGCTCTACTCTGTAAAGAAACGATGACTTTAAAATTGTGTTGACGTGCAATTTCTAGGAAAATCCGCGCGAATTTGTCATCATCTTCGATAATTAGCAAAACGTGATCGCCTGGTTGAATGTTGTCGCGATCGTCTAAAATTTTATGAGTCTCAGTAGTTAACACTTTTGCTGATGGGTTTGTAACTAGACGTGATAAAGATGAAACGGCTTCAGTAGTGTTTGGTTCAGAAATCACTGTTTCCCCACTACCTGAATAAATTTGAGGTAGGTAGAGAGTAAAAGTACTTCCCTCTCCTAATTGACTTTCTAATTCAATTCTTCCCCCCAAAATTTGAGCTAGTTCACGACTGATAGACAACCCTAAACCTGTTCCCCCATACTTACGACTGGTTGTACCATCTGCTTGCTGAAATGCTTCAAAAATGATTTTCTGCTTCTCTACTGGAATGCCAATACCTGTATCAGTGACGGCAAAACTAATCATCGAACTGTCACTTTTACCCAAATCATGAGCAACACCGATTTGCAATTTTATGCCTCCTGTTTCAGTAAACTTAAAGGCATTAGCCAGCAGATTTTTCAATATTTGTTGTAACCGTTTAGGGTCGTTAGAAATTACATTTGGCAATTGGTCTGCCAATTCAACTGCAAAACTGATCCCCTTCTCTTGGGCAAATTGAGAGAAACTTCTATTTAGAGATGTCTGCAAATCTATAAAGCTAATTTGGTCAATTTCTACGGAAAGATTTCCCGACTCAATTTTTGCTAAATCTAAAATATCATTAATTAACTCCAGCAAATCTGTCCCCGCAGAATAAATTGTTTGACTATACTCTACTTGCTTGTCACTCAAATGACCCTCTGTATTATTTGCCAACAACCTTGCTAAAATTAGCAGACTATTTAATGGTGTTCGCAATTCATGGGACATATTCGCCAGAAATTCTGACTTATATTTAGAAGACAAAGCCAACTGTTCGGCTTTTTCTTGCAAAGACTTTCTTGCACCTTCAACTTCCTGATTCTTGCGAGCAACTTCTCGATTTTGTACCTCTAATAATTCGGCTTTTTCTTCTATTTCCTCATTTAGCTGCTGTAATTCTTCATTAGACTGCTTTAATTCCTCTTGTTGCTGCTTCAGAAGAAATTGTGATTCTTCTAACTGATGTGTTTGCTGTTCTAGTCTTTGATTAGTTTGCTTCAGTTCTTCTTGCTGAACTTGTAACTCTTCTGTTAAACTTTGAGACTCGTTTAGTAAAAGCTGAGTTTGGGTATTGGCAGCAATATTATTCAAGAATACACCAAAAATTTCACTTAGTTGTTCTAAAAATGTTAAATGCAGATTAGTAAATAGCTGAAAAGAAGCCAATTCAATCACAGCAATCACATCAGATTCAAATAGTACGGGCAGTACAATAATATTTAATGGTAAAGCTGCACCTAGACCAGAATGAATGCGGATGTAGTCGTTTGGGACTTCAGTTAACAAAATTTTTTGTTTTTCTAAAGCGCATTGTCCTACCAATCCTTCACCTAAGCGAAACTGGTTTGCTAAATGTTTACGTTCTTGATAAGCATAGCTACTCAAAAGCTTTAATATAGGCTGATTATCAGCCGAATCCATTATATAGAAAACCCCTTGTTTTGCACCAACTAATGGCGCGAGATTCGACAATATCATCCGAGAAACACTTTCTAGGCTGTTCTGTCCCTGAAGCATTTGAGTAAAATCAGCTAGATGAGAATTAAACCAATTTTGATCATTATTTTTCTGCGTAATTTTTTGCAGATTAGCAATCATCTGATTGAAACTTCGTGTCAGAACGCCAATTTCATCCAAGCGATCGCTATGTGGTAAACTTACAGATAAATTGCCATCAGCAAGATTTTCCGTAGTTTCACAAAGCTCTGTTAGTGGTGCTGATATATTCCGAGTTAATAGGAATGCAATTACACCTAAAATTAGAGAAACGAGAGGAATGCTATAAATAATAGTATTTATAGTTCTTTGACAAGCTAGATCTGCTTGATTAGAGCGCTGTTGCAGCGATACATTTTCTTCATTAGACATCTCTTGAATAATTATTTCAATTTCATCCATCAAATCCTTACCCTCATCTGTAAGGATAGCTTGTTGAGCCAATTCCCAACCTTTATTTTCTCGGAGATTAATCAATTTTTTCATTACAGCTATTCTCTGATTAATTAATGGATGCAATTTATCAAGTTGTAGCTGTTGAAAAATATTATCTGCCGTTAATATCTCCAGTTTTTGAAACCTTTCATCCAGGACTTTCACAGCATTTTTATAAGGTTCTAAATAGCGCTGTTCTCCCGTAATAATATAACCCCGTTGCCCAGTTTCCGCATAGATTAGTTGAGAGTCAAGTCTTTCCAGTTGGCTTAGGACTTCGTAGCTATATTTCTCTTGACGGGCAGTGGCAATAAGTTCATTAGTACTTTGATAAGAAATGAAACCAATAGTAACTAGAATTGCCAAACTCACGCCAAAAATTGCCCCTATCTTGGTTCCAATCTTCCAATGATTCAACATTTAGGTTATTTATTTTATTGATATTATATACACTTTATTCAACTAACCCCAGCCACTGTCATTAGACAAAATTTTTGATTACAATCGCAGGCTATATCTCTCTCCTCATGCCGACTGTGAGTTAAGTACGGCGGCTACCCTCTGGTGATGGCTAACAAGCTAAAACTATGGATAGATGAATACTTCGATGCTATCAGAAAAATTGGGACAGCTATGACTACAAAAATTACTTTGGTGGAAATAAAATGGTAAATTTGTCAGGAAGAAAAATAGCATCTCCAAGATATAAGCCTGTAATTGGCGCATTTCCTCATGGAGAATCAGCCGCAACAGCACTAAATGAACTCAAAGACCCGATAGTGTTTCTCCCTTGGAGAAACACATCTGAGCAAATTGCTGGAAGTGATGTCACAGATAGAAGTGAAACTGAGGCTCAAGAAGGTGGTTTTTTAGGCGGTGTTGGGGGCTTACTTGTAGGTCTGGAAGCTTTAATTATTCCCAGAGTAGAGATTTTTATAGCAGGTGATGCGACCTCACGAGGCTTCTCCTTCATCAACCAGCATTTCCTGAAGTCTAGAACCCATACACAGAGAAGGGTTTAGCATCATCGTTAAACTAGGCTAATTTTTGCTATTGTTAAATAGTTGGCAGTTATGTCATCTTAAACTAAGAGAATTAATTCGGTGAGCGTCTTTGTTTTTAGTATTGACAGGCTTTTTCCTTTTGGTATTTACAGACTTTTCTCCGAAATTAAAATCTCTACACAGTGATAATTTTGGAGATAATCAATGTCAATTTACGTAGGCAATCTTTCTTACGAAGTTACCCAAGATACCTTGAGTGCTGTTTTTGCAGAATATGGTACTGTAAAGCGTGTCCAACTACCTACTGACCGCGAAACAGGACAACTACGGGGTTTTGGATTTGTGGAAATGGGAACTGAAGCTGAAGAAGCTGCCGCCATTGAAGCCCTTGATGGTGCTGAATGGATGGGTCGTGACCTCAAAGTTAACAAAGCCAAGCCCAGGGAAGACAGAGGTTCCTCTGGTGGTAGGGGAGGATATGGTGGTGGTGGCGGCGGCGGCGGCGGCTCCCGTAACCGCTACTAAGCCTTGAAACATGAAATTTTACTTAAAAATTTCAGATCAGACAAAAAATCTGTCTTTTGTTGCACTTTAGTAAACCAAGTAGCTTACATTGAGAAGCGACTAAGTACCTTAAATTAACAGGAGAAATAATGACCCAAATAATCGTGGGTGACAATGAACACATTGAGTCAGCCTTACGCCGATTTAAGAGAGAAGTTTCCAAAGCTGGGATATTTCCAGATATGAGAAAGCATCGTCACTTTGAAACACCTATTGAAAAACGCAAGCGTAAAGAAGTTGCCAAGCACAGGCAGGGTAAAAGACGTTTCCGCACTTGATAAGTGACATAGAAATTAACTAATGCCCTCAGAAATTTTCTGAGGGCTTTTTTTATGCAAATCAGCATCAGTAATTCAAACAGGTGTAACGTCCTACCCAGTAGTCAAAATCAAGATTGGCAGTAACTGGCAGAGTTTTGCTCCCAGAAGAATTTAATATATAGACTGCACTCTGTTAGAATGCAGAACGGTGGCATTCGCTCTCAGTCTTAGCGCTACTGCCCATCCAGCCTTTCAAACTTTTGTCCGTCAGCCTAAGACTGATGTCGCCACTGGCGACAGGCCGATGTTATTTTCGGAGTTCTATGTCTTTTTCTAATCTCGGCTTGTCCAATGAAATTATCCGTGCTGTCACCGAGCGGGGATACACCGAACCCACACCAATCCAGATCCAAGCTATCCCTGCCGTCTTGTCAGGTGGCGATCTGCTAGCTGGTGCCCAAACTGGTACTGGAAAGACTGCTAGCTTCACGCTACCGCTTCTGCATCGGTTGTCAGACCAAAGCACAAAAAACACCTCTCATGGACACCCGCCGATCCGAGCGCTGATTCTCACCCCAACGCGTGAACTGGCTGCACAAGTCGAATCAAGCGTGCGTGATTACGGCAAATACCTAAATTTAAACACAATGGCGATGTTTGGCGGAGTCAGCATTAATCCGCAAAAACGCCTTTTGAAAGGTCGTATAGATATTCTAGTGTCTACCCCAGGGCGATTACTAGACCATGTGCAGCAGGGGACGGTGAACCTGTCACAGATTGAGATTTTGGTACTGGATGAAGCAGACCGGATGTTAGACATGGGTTTTATTCGTGATATCCGTCGCATTCTTTCCCTCCTACCCAAACAGCGCCAAAACTTGCTGTTCTTTGCCACTTTCTCAGATAAAATTAAGGCACTCGCCACCGGGCTGCTTCATCGCCCGAAAATGATCGAAGTGGCACGCCGCAACGTTACCGCCGATACTGTGGCACAGAAAGTTTACAAAGTAGATCGTGACCGGAAACGCCAATTACTTGCTCACCTAATTCGGCAAGATAATTGGTATCAAGTGTTAGTGTTCACCCGCACCAAGCATGGTGCTGACCGTCTGGTGAAGCAGTTGAGTGACGAGCGGATTCAAGCACTGGCTATCCACGGTAATAAAAGCCAGTCGGCGCGTACCCATGCTCTGGCAAAATTCAAGAACGGCAGTTTACAGGTATTGGTAGCAACTGACATTGCCGCGCGGGGTCTAGATATCAGCGAACTGCCCCATGTAGTCAATTTCGATCTGCCCAATGTCCCAGAAGATTATGTTCATCGCATTGGTCGCACTGGTCGCGCTGGTGCATCAGGTGAAGCCATATCCCTGGTATGCGCTGATGAATACCCTCTGCTGGCAGATATCGAAAAACTGATTGAACAGCGTTTGCCTTTTGAAGTGATTGCTGGCTTTGGAACCAACTTGACCACCAAGCCAGAAGTAATTCCAGATGGACGCAAGCACATATCCAAAGGTAGCAAAAGTCCGGCTCATTCTAGTGCTAAACCGTTGCCACAAAAATCAGCTAAACAATCACCACCGCGAACTGTGACAGGTGGGAAAAAGTCTGATGCTCGTCCCTCTGGATCACGTCGTTGGACTAAACGCGATGAGCGCTAATGCCTCAATTCTATAGAACCCATTTGATTTTTGTTGGGGTAGCCTGCGCTTTGCGCTTACAGACACTTAGGGTGTGTAAGCGGCGAGAAATGATGCGTTACGATCATCCACCTCAGATCTGAGGATAGTTGAAATGAAACTCGTTTAGAAAGGTTCCAGATAACGCATATTTAATTTTTTTCCCCAGATGTTTATTCTATAGGTTGGGTCGTTTGCTCAGAACAGGTAGATGGCAGATTAGTCGATCAGCATTGATAGAGCATCAGTGATCTTCCTAGCAAAACTAGGCTATCCCCTAAAGCAGATGTAGTAAGCCAATAAAGTCAATGACTCGAAAACGTATTCGACAACCATCAAACCTAATTCGTACATGGATGAGCAAAATTAAAATTCTCATTCCTCTTGTTCTCAGCCTGTTGTTGATAGTTGCGCCTGCTTTAGCAACAGAGCAAGCACCTATTAGTATTGATGGTCGTTTGCTGTTTCAAGTCGGTAGCGCGGAGAAGTTTACAGCCGAACAACGGGCAGATTTGATTAACTTCCGGCTGCGTCAAATTGTCTTATCTCAGGAACCAGTGGAGCTAGGAATTCAGGAACTGAACGAATCGCCAACAATTATGGTGAATCAACAATATCTGCTGACTGTTACTCAGACAGATGTGGTTAATAATAACACTCCACAACAACAAGCAGAAGCTTGGATTATACAACTCGATCAAGGATTACAGCAAGCTCAGAAGGAGCGAAGTCTTGAGTTTATTCGCAACTCTCTGTTGTTGAGTGTTAGCGTTTTGATCCTAGCATTTGTCGGTCATAAGCTCTTAGGATGGTTATGGAAACGTTCCCGAAAGGCAGTTTTACAACGATTACCTTTATCTCTGGAAGAGGAGGAAGTCGATTCTAGCTCGTCCACAGCTTTGAATTTATTGTTTAATTTTACTTTGCTGGCGGCGCGGATCTGGCTTTGGGTGAGCGTAACGCTCTACATTACTAACTTATTACCGATTAGTCGCATTTGGAGCTACCGTCTTGCTAATAAATTGATTCAAACCTTGACATCTCCCATATTAACTTTAGGTCGAAGTCAATATTCAGTTATTTATTTGCTGGTCTTGATAGTGCTGTTATTAGGACTAATGATTTTAGCTGGTGCAGCAACAAACCTTTTGAGAACTCGAATTTTACAATTCACGGGAATAGATAGGGGTGTTCAAGAAGCGATCGCAATTATCACTAAATATACAATTATTATCATTGGCGCAATTGTATTATTGCAGGTCTGGGGACTAGATTTAAGTTCACTCACCATTCTGGCCAGTGCTTTGGGTGTAGGGATTGGTTTTGGCTTTCAGGATATCGCTAAAAATTTTGGCAGTGGTGTAATTTTGTTGTTTGAGCGCCCCATTCAGGTGGGTGATTTTGTCGAAGTTGGTGACCTAGAAGGTACGGTGGAGCGCATTGGTGGTCGCAGTACTCTATTACGAACGCTCGATCAAATTTCAATTATTGTACCCAACTCCCGCTTTCTGGAAGATAAGGTGATTAATTGGAGCTATAAAAATACGGTTTCGCGGTTGCGGATTCCGGTTGGTGTTGCTTATGGTTCTGATGTCAATACAGTCAAAATGGCACTGTTAGAAGCGGCTCAAGAGCAGACGGGAGTTTTGTCAATACCCACACCGACGATTTTATTCATTGGATTTGGCGATAGTTCGCTAAATTTCGTACTGCTTGTTTGGACTGCTAACCCTAGCCAACAATATTTAATTAAAAGCAATTTGTACTTCCGAATTGAAGAACTATTCAGACAGCATGATATACAAATTCCTTTTCCTCAAAGGGATTTGCATATCCGTTCGGGAAATTTACCTCTAGAGTTATCGTCGGATTTGCAGGAAACCCTACGGAAATTATCTGAAAATACTAGTAATCATAAAAAAGGTGAAAATTTAGAATAATTAATTGGTAAATATTTTTCTTCTGGATAGATAAATTTAATCCAATTTTGTGAACAATTCTCACCTCGACTTTATCTATTTTTTGGCAAGGCCTTCGCTTAATTATCCAATCTCTCTTTCTATTTTGGTTTATTTATGGCTACATATTTTTCCAAATTCTGATTCGTTGCTGAGATTCTATCACTTAATTAGTGCAATGAATCAATTTAATCCCTTTTATGCTTCTGGTTAACTTAGTTTATTTATTACTTGCTTACTCCGGAGAGTGACAAAAGAGGAATAGTTATTTCTTGTTGCGATCGCCCTTAGCCCGCACTTCCTACCATCGTTCAACTGGGAGCATATCCGAACAGGATCACCAAAAGTTGATAAGACTTCCAATCTTGGTTTGCAAATATCTTGATTGCAGGTCTGAGGGATTAACATTGCAGGTCAATACATCTATCATATATGATAGCTAAATGAAAGTGTCAAAATTTTAGACAAATAACTGAAGTGAAATTAAAGGGAATGATGCAACTTTCATTAGACTGTAAAATATCGCCTGCACCGAATGTATTGGCTCAAGACTTGGCAGGAGAGTCAGTTTTGCTTAACCTTCAAACTGAGGAGTATTTTGGATTGAATGATGTTGGGACTCGGATTTGGCAAACCCTAACAGAGAAAGATTCTATCCAGTCTGCTATAGATGTATTGGTAACTGAGTATGGCGTAGAGTCAAAACAGTTACAGCAGGATGTAGAAAATCTCATTCAAGAATTATTAGCCAATGGACTGGTTGAAGTTAGCAGTACGTAAATTACGCAGTTTTTGGGGGTTGGATAGGAATTCACGCGGGCTGTTTTTACAAGCATTTCTGTTACTGCCTTTAGTGGCTTTATCCTTAAATTCCAGGGGATTAAAATCCACACAACTGATTTTGGCACGATTACTTGCTGCTAAAATTTTACCTCAAAATAGCGATTGCTCCTGTAAAATTATCAAGACAATTAGCATGGTGCAGTTAGCATCCAGATATTGTCAACCTTGGGCAAAATGCCTGCAAAAGTCCCTAGTTCTGTGGGGTTTGTTGCGTCACCAAGGAATCAACAGCGAATTGCGGATTGGTGTAAAAAGGGAAGCAGAGACTTTTGAGGCTCATGCTTGGGTGGAGTATGAAGGTTTTGTCCTCAATGATACTCAGAATGTGCGCGATCGCTTTGCCATGTTTGATCGTCCCATTGAAGTGAATTTTCCCAGTTGAGAGAGTTGATGTCTGTCCAAACTGCACTACAATTTATCCAACAACTACGGATGGATGAAGAACTAAAAAGCCGACTTTTAGCTGTCAACAACCACCCTGATTTAGAAAGTTTTGTCAAACTTGGCTCTGAATTAGGTCTCACCTTCACAGTTGCAGAACTTGTAACCGCGCACAAACACGATTGGGGGATGCGCTGGTTACTGTATAATATCAACAAGTTCCCTTGAATACTTACGCAACCCGTAACCCTACTAAACCTTTGCTTGATCTCTCAATCTGCCACAATGTCGATTAAGGGAAAAGACTTAGCCCAGATCAGTGGCGATCGCAGTACAGTATCAACATGGCCGCGGAGAACACCTAATTGACCAGGCGGTTGGCGATCGCCATAGACTCTATCTAAGTTTTGCTTCCACAAAGCAAATGTTCGCAGGGAGTGAAACCGTCGGTCTTGCATAAATTTAATTTTCCAACCCGCAGCTTCAACATCACGAACTAATTCCGAAACCTTGCAAAGATACATAGATTCACCAAAGGTTGTTCTTTCTCCCGAATAGCTATCTGCCGCGCAATTCCCTGAGAGTATTAAACGAGACCCACCAGAACGCAGTCGGCGTAGCAGTTCAATCTTATTGCGAATATGGGAAATCATTTCTAGGGAGAAGATGACATCATATTTGCCACTAAATTTATCTTCCTCTGCTTCCAAATCTTGCTGCAACACATTTAAACCCAAACTTCGGCAATATTCTACTTGTCCTGTACTACATGAGATTGGGGTGACAGAGCAATTAAGTTCTGTAATTAACATCCGGGCAGGTCCTCCCCAACCGCAGCCAATATCTAAAACCCGCGCACCGGGAGTAATGTAGGGATAAAAATTCCTTACCGTTTGTTTTAAACCCGTTTCTAAATCTTCCGAACCGCAAAAATACCCCAAGTGGTAGTGTAATTCCTCCCCAATAATCTGTTTCCATTCCTGAACAGATTCCCCAGAATAAAAACTATCTAAATCAAACTTGACCTCAGAGTTTACATTCATATTTTGCTTGCTCCCGATAACCATTGATGTTGAAACCAAAGATATGCCTTAGCTACAAGAGGACTTTGTGGTTGAGAAACAATTTTAATGTGGCTCAAACGGCGTTCAAAAACAGTGAAGCGTTCCCTCGGCAGTAAAACAGAAGCAGCAATCAAATCATCAGGCCAAGGCGCTGGGCAATTAATGGGATTAATTTGACCAGGCCAGTTTAACAATACCTCTCGCTTCTCAGGTTCGCACAATCCTCGTGCCACTAAATTATCAAGGAAAATAGCCCAGCGAGATTCTGAATCAGGTTGATTGAGCAAAATACATTCTAAGCCAATCTGTGGGTAAATTTGATTACCTACATCCAGACAAACTGTGATCCGGTCAACTAAAGCAAACAATTCTGCCATCAATTCCGCCACTTTAACTGTTTCCCCCGGCCAAGCAATCTGTTGCAAATAAGGAATCAGCAAATTGGGTTGTAAACGTTTAACATTGACTCGCAAAGCCGGTGAATTTCGAGATAACATCACGCCGATATGACTGACAAATGCACCATCAGGACAAGCAGCAAAGCAGCCATAGAGATTATCTTCCCACCCAGAGCATCCTAAATTACCGAGCAGTAAATTGAGAGATTGTGCCGCAATTCCATAGGTTTCAACTGCTGGCGATACTTCCTGGGGCAAACCGAAGAAAATAGCCGGGAGAGGCAGAACAAATGATGATATCAAGTCCGGTTGAATACTTACGAAACCTTGCTTTATCTCCCCTCCTCGCTTGCTGTGAGCGTTTGGCGGTAGGGTTCCATAATTTTGGTCACCAAACCCTTGCCTTATCTCCCCTCCTCGCTTGCGGGGAGGGGTTGGGGGTGGGGTGACATAATTTTTATCAACGTCAAACTCCAACCAAATCTCCGGAATTGACTCCAGAGATGACCGCCATTCAGCCAAAAAATCACGTAATCGCAACCATTTCGGATATGCCATTTCCTCACAGGTGGAAATAGCCACTTTAATGAACTCTTGCAACAAATCCAATTCTTGTTCATTGCGGACAATGCACTGCTGCAAATCTACCTGGGTAGCATTAGCACTGAGACGACATTCAAAACCACCTTGCAAAATCGGTGCTAAATTACCCGCCAATGCTTTTAAACTTAATACTGCATCTTGACCAATTAAATGTTCTAAGGATAGTGATTTTATCTCCGTCTCCAAAAGGACATCAAGGGAATCTGCTAAAGTTGAGTACATTGCTCTAACGAAGTGATATTAGCCACATCATTGACAATTGCAGCGCACAATTGAGGCAATGCCGTCAAACTATCGTTGCGAGATACCCTCCGAATTGGTACAGTCATTGCTAGGCGACTCAGACCAGCAAACTCCTGTGCCTGTTTATCCATACCTAATTTTAAATGGCTGACCGAACGGTGAGTCATCAAAGTCATCACCGCAGTTGCTGGGGAAATAGTCTCAATCATCGGGGCTACCAATTCAGGCTGACGTTTTCCCAGCACATAGATAGCTGCCAAGGGTAGGGGGTCACTGTAAAACTTCCACACCGTTTCACTGCTGTTGCCAACTAACTCTACAAAGCGTTTCTCACAAGAGCTGAAAATCTTGGTAAAATCAGATTCTGACCCGTATAGGGCATTAATTGTTTGAGGCCAAAGTCTGATGCGTGGATATCCCGGCTGTACAAACCAATGTTGCTCGTCGTCCTTGAAAACTGCAATATCATCCGAGAGAATAGAGTATCCTTCCTTAGCCAAAGCCGCCGCCGTCGTTGATTTCCCAGCCCCTGTTTCACCCACAATAGCAACAGCGTGCTGACCAATTTTCACTACACAAGCATGAAGGCAAAGCGTTCCCCGTAACCGCAAAACACAGCCTAAAACTTGCCCCAACAATAGCGCAGTCACTTCTTCTAGCACTGAACGAGTCCAAGTTGCCGAAATGTGACTGCCCTTAGCATCGATCTCGAAATCAAGTTGCTCGAAATCAAGTTGTCCGTCACCGCGAAACCACAGATGTAAATAGTTGCCATCGGCTTTAGATAGCACATTCAGACCAGATGAAATAGTCTCTATTTCTGCTGACGATGGTTGCGAATCTCCATTCAAATCTACCCAAACATCGACGGGGACATCACTGTTAGCAGCGATTAAACCCGGTAGAGGTTGATTTGCTTGTAGTGTTAAGCCATAAACTTTATATCTAAAAGATTCACTCAATTTCATCTAAAATATTTACTTACAGGAGGTAACATATGTTAGTTGCTTTGACCCAATCTATGGGTAGTTACTGAGTTTTGTTAGGCGATTGGGTACAATAGACATCGACCGAATTGAAATATGCGTTATCCAGAACCCTTGTAGAGACATTCCACGGAACGTCTATAAATTCTTTTTCAGTAGATGTCTAATGGCAGTTTATCATCTGGGAAAATCAACCTTCATGGTAATGTTGAGTTTTGCTACACTCTGCCCAATTTACCCTAAAACAAAATGTTTAGGTATGAAGATATATTTCGCCAACAAGGTCTTAGAGGATGTTTGAAAATTTTTGGGCGAATATAATTCTCTACTACAGAGGCAAAGTCCACCTGCGTGGACTAATGAAAATATGGGGTTTTTAACCCGCGCAGCCGGGTTTAGTTTGCATGGTTCCGCGACTTCTATTCGCCTGGGCTGTAATAAATTAGACTTTTCAAACACCCTCTTAGACGTTTTAATTACGAGGCATAAATGCCTGGCAACACGGTGCCGCCGTCAGCAAATCCATTAGCCGTTGGACTAGTCAGCGTGAGATCCTTAATATTGCCAAATTTTCGCAGTTCGGGGGTATGGTATGGCTTGTGATTCGCAGAATTAGATTGGTTTGTAGATAGAAGAGACATAGTTTTTTTCCTCAATTTTAGCTTATAGTTATAAAATCGCTCGGTTATTCACGTCTAAACAAGGCTTATGGCGCAGCCAGTATGCCAGTTGCATAGTTGGAATTAACTGATTATACGTAATATGTGTAAGTTCAGCAACATTTTGTAGTTTTGGCAATAGGCGTTCAGAGTTCACATAGGGTGTGAGAGCCGATGTGGTTACTAATTCTACCATCCAGGGCTGGATACCTTGCTGCTGCACCCAGTTGTAATGAGCAAAACCTCTCAGAGGTGTTTTTGATCGCTTTCGCACGGAATCCGGCAATAGACCTTGCATCGCTTCCCGTAGCAGGAATTTATTTTCAAACCAGGGTTCTGGAGGCACGGACAGCAGGAATGATACCAAGGGCAAATCAAAAAATGGAAAGCGCACCTTCACGGGAAAACCACAGAAGCCTGGGTCTGACCAACCAAATATATTAGACCAGAGGGGCGCAGTTCCCATGCCGTAGCGGTCTCTCTGTGGTGAACTAGTTAATCTGTCTTGCAGTCGCCCTTGCAAGTTCATTTGTTTAGCAAAATCTGGGTTAAACCAGTCAGGTAACTTCCTATTTTGCTGTCCTGGCTGCTTTACTCCCAGCCACTGACGCAACCGTGTACCCAATCCCAACTGACGGCGCAGAGAACGGATATAATCCAAACCATTCAGCATAAAATCCTGATTCTTCACTGACTTGTCTTGGTTATACGGTACTGGCTCAAATGCCGGATCTCCACCAAAACCAGCTAACAATACCCGACTATACCCAGATATCCGCCGTGTAATCTCCACTTCAGCAACTTGGTTAGGAATTAGTAGGGGTTCGGGATATAGGTATTCTGGGTCTTGGGGAGGAGGCTGCTGGATGTAATCTTCTGCCACGAGGTACTCAATGGGGAAACCCGCCATCTCAGCAACTTGTGTGGCATAGTCTCCTTCGTCATCGGTAATCAGTTGTTTGTAGATGATTGTGTAAGCCCGAAAATCCACAGAAGAACCCGTTGCTTTCATTAATTTGTAGGCAGTAGCAGCGATACTCGTGGAGTCCATACCCCCACTCAAATGAGTACCAGCACTATTAGTTCGTAATCGGTCTGCAATTGACCGTTCAAACAACTCCTGGAACTGCTCAACATATTCCTCTGGGCGCTTGTAATGCAGGAATTCAACGCCTTCTGGCAACTGCCAATAACGCTTGATGCGGACTCTACCTTCCGAACAAATGAGAGTGTGGGCAGGGGGTAACTTTTGGATATCAGCAAAGGTAGTAGTAGCGACATCCATATTCATGTTAAATAGCAGAAAATCCGCTATTGTAGCTTCATTCAGCCTATCTGATACCTGGGGATGCAAGCGAATGCAGTTGAGGTGATTGCTGAAAATCAGGCTGTTGCCCATGTCTGCATAGTAAAAAGGCACAATACCAAAATGATCCCTAGCGCAGAATAAGCGTTGCTGGGGGCTATCCCAAATAGCAAAGGCAAAATCCCCACTGAGTCTTTCTAAGCAAGCATCTCCCCACACTTGGTAGGCGTATAGAACTAAATCAACATCTGGTGCGTCATTCTCCAGATTACATCCAGAGGCACGCAATCGGTCAATTAACTCCCTACGCCGGTCTAGACGAATATCCCCTATAATCCAAAGATTACCATCCAAACTGTGGGGTTGATGTTCCTTTTCAGATTCCCAAGTAGTCCGCAACAAAGCGTGACCAAAACCAATGGAACCGTTACTCCAGGTATCCTGGGCATCGGGTGCTTGAGGTGTCATCAAATCAGTCATTTGCTGTAACAGTACTGGATTGATGGGTTTACCATCACTATTGAAAATACCGGTAAAACCGCTCATGAGATAAAATAGCCTTGTTTATTATACGTTTGATATGATACGTTCTATTGTGACCCCAATTAAGGACTTACAACCAAAAAAATATGCGATCACTTTTAGGACATGGAAGCAGAGGGAGGAAAAGTTGTTTTTATTTTAGAAATTAGATAAGTAAAAAATGTAAAATGGTAGATAAATAATTATTTACTAAGGCTATTATCATATCGCTGATTTTATGCAGAAAAACAATCGCAACCGTTTAAATATTGAATGTCTCTAGTCAAACTTATTCGTACTCTAAAACGAGCAATCCAACTAGTTTGGAAAAGCTCCCCTATATGGACATTATTCAGTCTCATATTTTTATTTATTCAAGGATTATTACCACTACTTTCTCTTTATCTGGTCAAGTTGATTGTAGATACCCTGACTGAGAATATTCCGACTGCCAACCCTCTCCAGACTTTTCAGCAATTATTATTCTTGATATTAATAGCCGGGGTTATAGCCTTATTGCAAAATATTTCTCAGTCACTTTCTGGATTAACAAACACAGCGCAATCTCAGATAGTAATAGACCATATTCATGATCAAATTCATGCTAAGTCCATAGCAGCAGATTTAGAATATTACGAAAATTCTCAATATTACAACGCTTTACACCGCGCTCAACAACAATCATCCCATATTCCACCACAGATCCTACAACATCTAGTACAGATCGCTCAAAGTGCAGTTTCATTGGTGGCAATGGCAGCCCTACTAATTTCCTTACACTGGGGAATAGGAATTATTTTATTAATTACGGCCATTCCCACATTATTAGTACGCATGAAGTATGCAGGTAAAACATATAACCAACAAAAACTTTTAACTAACAAAGAGCGAGAAGCTAGTTACTTTAACTTTATGCTTACTTCCTTACATTATGCCAAAGAACTGCGTTTGTTATTACTTGGTAATTTATTTCGCAGTCGGTTTCAGAAACTACGAAAGCAAATTCGCCAAGAAAAATTGAACTTAGAAATTCAACGTTCTCTGAAACAAATTATCGCTCAAGTCGGTAGTACTCTGGTTATTTTTGCCCTATCTGCTTTCATAACTTACCAGACTCTTCTGGGAGCTATTACATTAGGCAGCTTAATAATGTATTACCAAGCTTTTCAACGAGGACAAGTATCGTTGAGTCAGTTACTTAGTAGTTTAGCCGGACTTTATGAAAATAGTTTATTTTTAACTAACCTGTTTGAATTTTTAGATTTAAAGCCTAATGTCACCGAACCACCATTACCCAAACCCATTCCTTCTGAATTCAAAACAGGTATACAGTTTAATCATGTCAGCTTCCGTTATCCTCAAGGCACGCGACCTGTCCTCGAAGATATAAATTTTAACATTGCTCCCGGAGACATTATCGCCTTAGTAGGGGAGAATGGGGCAGGTAAAACTAGTCTGATTAAACTTCTCTGCCGACTTTACGATCCCACAGCAGGGAATATCACCATTGATGGTATCAATATCCGGGAATTTTCACCTACAGACTTACGTCGAAAAATCAGTGTCATTTTCCAAGACTATGTGCAGTATCACCTCACAGCCAAGGAAAATATTTGGTTAGGTAATCTCGATCTTTTACCTGAGTCTAAACAAATTGAAAAAGCTGCTCGTGATGCTGGTGCTGATGTAGTGATTTCCCAGTTACCCCAAGGTTATGACACTATGCTTGGTAAATGGTTTGAAGGAGGAGAAGAATTAAGTATTGGTCAGTGGCAAAAAGTAGCTTTAGCACGAGCATTTCTCCGTGATGCCCCCATCATCATTTTAGATGAGCCAAGTAGTGCTTTAGATCCTAAAGCCGAAGCTGAAGTTTTTGACAAGTTTCGTCAAGTTGTTAGGGGTAAAATAGCAATCTTAATCAGTCATCGGCTTTCTACTGTGAAAATGGCTGATAGAGTTTTTGTAATTACAGATGGCAAAATTAGCGAATGTGGCTCTCATGAAGAGTTAATACAACACAGAGGAACTTATGCACGCTTGTTTGAAACTCAAGCCAAACATTATAGATAATTATTGAAAACGTTCTTATATTTTGCATATTTAGATTATGAATACTCTAGTAAAAACCAATGAAATTTTCAATAAAAACTCGAATCTTGAAAGGTTTCATCGTCTAGAAATTCAACTATTACTATGTTGTTCTAGAAGCTGCATCGACGCTAGCACTGCGGAAAAAATCGAAAGATTAAGCGAACAAGAGTTAGATTGGAAGTATTTGATTCGTATAGCTGCTCGTAACGAAGTAATTCCCCTACTTTATCAAAATCTCAAGCTTATATGCCCAAAAGCCGTTCCGCCGAATATTCTGAATCAACTCCAGCAATGGTTCCAGGAGAATGCTTCACGAAATATATTCCTGACTACTGAACTGCTAAAACTCCTCGATTTATTGGCTGCTCATAATATCCCGGCTATTCCTTTTAAAGGTCCTGTTTTAGGTCATGTTGCCTATGGCAGTTTATTACTAAGAAGTATGTCCGACTTAGATATTTTAGTCAAAAAACAAGACTTTTTGAGAGCAAAAGAACTACTTATTCGTCATGGATACCAACACAAATATTTTGGCGATCATGAGGCTGCTAATTTCCAAGCTCAACTCATACGAGATGATGCTTTGGTAGGTCTTGATTTGCATTATGGCGTTACTCCCAGGGATTTTTTGTTTTCACTTGATACTGAACTTTTTTGGCAACACTTGACTAGCGTAGCTATAGCTGGTAAAAATGTCCGTCATCTCTCTCTATCTGATGCGTTATTAGTTGCTTGTATACAACCTATAAAGGAAAATTGGAGGTCTTTCAAAAGGATCTGTGATATTGCCGAACTTATTAAAATTTGTACAAAAAAAGATTGGCAGGATTTTTTAGATGTAATTGATACATTGGGCAACGAACGAAGATTTCTTGTATCTCTAATTATGGCTAATCATTTACTGGCGGTGTCCCTTCCATATGAAGTTTCTGAAAGAATTAGGAGAATGCCTTCATTAGAGTCAACGACTTTAGAAATGGCTAAAAAGTTTTTCTGCGATACTCCAAATAATGCTGAAAATTCGATAAGTATGGGAAAAATAATCCTCCTACAAATGTCATTACATGATAAATCTCAGGAGAGAATTAAATCTCTTGTAGATGTTTTTTTTAAAATCAATGAAAGAGATATATTACTCTTACCCTTGCCAAAATATCTTTATTTTTTATATTATCCATTCCGTTTATTTAGATTATTGATCACCTATAAAATAGGATTGAAGGAAATAATAAAATTAACGAAGTTCTGATATTAAACGGGAGAAATGCAATTTGATGAGAATCGAACAGTGTTTGAGACTTGACTTGAAGCTTGTTTGCTGACAACACTCGAACGGAGACAAGTTGTGGGTGATGGAATACAGCATTTCATCAAGGTGGGCGCATTTAACAACTGATTCAAAATGCAGGGTGTGAAGTGCTGTATCTACCATCTTATTCTCCAGAGGTTAATCAGATTGAAAATGCTGGTCTTGGTTAAAAAGTTGAATCCGCAAAAAACTGGAGATGTTTGATTGTTTACGAGATACCATTGAGGATGTCTTACATTTTGTTTCCTAACGTCCTTGGCGGTTGCTATATTTGCATTTGTTTAATAGCTGCTATTGGAGTTGGGTAAATATTGATTGTTGCAGTTTCGGAGCAATTTATTTTAAAACAGTAAAAATAAGTAAATCACCAGGGCGAAGGAAATT
Organism: Nodularia sp. (in: cyanobacteria); assembly: GCA_035638855.1. Lineage (GTDB taxonomy): Bacteria > Cyanobacteriota > Cyanobacteriia > Cyanobacteriales > Nostocaceae > Nodularia. Next base: position 49,318 of record DASQZD010000128.1, read on the forward strand.
ACTCAGATAATTTTACAAGTTGATTAAACTTGTTAGAGTAATTCTCTATCGCTCTGGTGCTTCTTTAGCGGAAATATCCGCCTTAAAGGGTATAAGTAAAGGGTGTTAAAAGCCTATAATATTTATTTAGAAATTATTGTATCAGCCCACACATTTTTTGATGATTTAAATGGATGAACGGATATCAACAGTAGCGATCGCCTCGTGATAATTGTCTGCTTGACTACGCTGGCGAGCAATGTAGGTGATTATAACCCCGTAGATCACCTTTGTGGTAATACCTGCAAAGGTAAAAATAATCTGCCTGGTAACCATACTCCATTCTGTACTCCATAATACTGGCAAAAGGTAGGCAATGGGGTAAAGAGTCCAAGTTATGAGAATATACCAGCGAATATTCCCCATAATTGCCTGTAGGTTGCTAGGCAAACTACCAACAGTTTTGGAGATTAATTCCCAAACTACAATCAGAAGATAGATATAAAACACGGTGCTGACGATACCCCAGAACGCAAACAAAGCGAGATTTGTGACTTCATAGAACTGTCCAATGTATCCAGTCCAGATCATCAACAGTCCACCAATAATGAATTGGCTACTGTAGGAAATAGCACGATTTTGGGTTAAACCCAGGACAATGACTAGCTGGAGAAGTAACAGAGGAACGTCAATAGACCAGTTTGTATATCGAAAGCCGTTGAAAAAGACTTCAGTACCAAGTCGCCAGAAACCATCGCTAAAGACAAATGCATCCCTCCAGTTCTGTTCCATGCGGAAGAATTCGAGAAAAGCCGATACCATGACGACAGCAGACAAGACTGAAACCAGTCGATAAGAGGGAGAAAGTTTTTTGAATGTAGCCAGAAAATAGATCAGTCCTGCTGCTGGCGCTGCAAAACCAAGGGTGAAAAAGTTTGCCACAATTGCATACTGCAATGGGGTATAGGTAAATAAGTTCTCAAAGTTTATTCCTTCAGGGAATTTACTAGCCTCAAATACAGTAAAAGCTTGTACTTGAGTGGCTAAGATGAGGATTACTAATGAGATCCCTGCAATGGGAATAAGTCTTTTGATCAAGTGCATCTATCAACCTGTTGACTAGTTTTATCAAGTTTTTGGACAGGGTAAATACAGGTGTTTACACGATGTGTGCTGCAATTACTGCTCACAAATCAGTTGGTAAACATTAGATTGGTGTGATTGTTAGTGAAAAAGTATGCTGGCAAAAATATGAAAGTCTGTTTTTCCACAAAGAGACAATTCTTAAAGTTAGGCAAAGAGAAAGAATTGCTAGTGTAAAAATTTATTTTTGCTAAATCCCTGAATTGATAAAAATCATATTTAAAGAATATAGCTATTTTCTCTATCTATAGTTATGGTTTTAATTAATAGTACGAGATTTACAGGGATATCAAATCAACGTGATTTTACTTTTATGTCAAGTTCTATCAAGTCCGGTTCATTAGTTATTATGACGACAATCTAGCACTCCACCCCCAATCCCTCCCCGCCAGTGGAGAAGGGAGATCAAGCAAGCATCAATTTGGTAATTATTTTTATGTTTGTCGATGAACTAGGGTGGCGCTGGCTTGGTCAACAGGCATAAGTATCAATTGGTTGATATTGACATGAGGCGATCGCGTGACGCAGAAAAAGATCACGTCAGCGACATCATCGGGTGTGAGGGGGGTAACTCCTTGGTAAACCTTGTCAGCGCGTGCATGATCACCATGAAAACGCACGTTGCTAAATTCAGTTTCTACCATCCCAGGATCAACGGAAGTCACCCTCACAGGAGTTCCCAACAAGTCTTGTTTTAAACCTTCCGAAATCGCCTTGACGGCTGCTTTAGTCGCACAGTAGACGTTACCGCCGGGATAGGTTTGATGTCCGGCTATGGAACCTAAATTCACAATATGGCCGCGATCGCGTTTCACCATCCCCGGCACAACATAACGGGTGAGGTAAAGCAATCCCTTAATATTAGTATCAATCATTTCATCCCAGTCTTGAAAGTCGCCTTCATGCAGCTTGTCTAAACCGCGACTCAAACCAGCATTATTAATCAGAATATCGATATCAGACCAGGCAGGAGGTAAGCTGGAAATGGCAAATTCCACCGCCATGCGATCGCGCACATCTAACTTTAATAAATGAATCTCCGCGCCAAATTCCTGATTGAGTGTATCCCCTAGTTCCTGCAAGCGTTCCCATCGTCGTGCTGCTAAAATTAATTTTGCACCCGCACCTGCAAAGATTCTGGCGCAAGCAGTACCGATACCACTACTCGCACCAGTAATGAGAATGATTTTATTTTTTAGAGAAATCATGATCAGTAAAAAGTTAATCTGCAAAAATACTGTAGATACAGAGGAGACAATCCCCAATTCCCCAGTCCCCAATCCCCATTCCCTACCTCACAACTTGCAGACGCTGAGTTACCATAGTTATCCCACCCCCCCGCAGAATTACCGCAGAAACCCAATGGTTACCAGGGGTAGATGGTGCGCGTCCCACTTTAAAAACTCCGCCAGATGTGAGCAATTCTAAATCTACAGATGTGGGATTGAGATATTGACTGATTTGGACTGGTTCTTCTAGTGCAGTTCCCAGGAGAAAATCATCGCCCAGTGGTTCTTTGACAATGGCATCAAAACTATATTGCTGTCCTACTTTTACTTGCTGTGGTAAATTAACATCAACTTGGGGTGGCTTGTTACCAGAGGTCAGTAGGCTACGTTCTGATACAATTTCTTGATAAACTATTTTTGCACCTTGAATTCGTTGACGAGATTTAATTGTGGCATTGAGAGCCAAATCGTTACTGTTAGCAGAAGGTAAGCCAGTGATATTAGTTACCGTTTCGGCGACAATAACATTGCCTTCAGCTTTCCAAGATTGTAACTGTGTACTGTATCGTAACTGTGGATATCGTTTCCAGAGTGCGAGCAAGGATTTTTCTAGAGATTGGGGGTTTAATCCATCTCCATGTGTGAAGTTGGGACTGTATAATTGCATCACTCCTTTGATATTGCCTTGGCTGGCGGCTGCATCCATTTGCGTTAAGAAATTTTTCAACTCAGTGGGTGCATTGCTGGGGACAGTTTCTCCGATTTGTACTTTTTGAGCCAAACTGTTAGCTGTGCGGGATTGGCGTTGTTGTTGTTGTTTGAGGGAGATCTGAGACTCTTTGACAGCAGCAGCGACGGATTGCACAGGTTCTAGGGTCTTGGCTTGAACGGGTGATGAATTACTGGTGATACCAAGTATCAGCACAGATAAAATCAACCCAATACCATGTGGAAATTTCTGTTGGTGTTTCAGTAACGAGGTAATAATGTTATTCATTTGGTAAGAATTTACTGATTTGAGTAGAGAACTTCAGGAAATTGTTTTATCTTAGATAACCTAAGCGCTAAACGGTAGAGTTTTGATGGCAAACGCACCGATAAAATTATTAATAGCTGCGAGTGGAACGGGTGGACACTTGTTCCCGGCGATCGCACTGGCCGAAAAACTGCCAGACTATGAAATTGAATGGCTGGGTGTCCCCAATCGTTTAGAAACTCAACTTGTCCCCCAACAGTATCCTTTGAATACTATTGCAGTTGAAGGGTTTCAGCAAGGATTTGGATTATCCACACTACGGATCTTGGGTCAGCTGATGGCGTCGATCATAGAAGTGCGACGCATCCTCAAACAAGGTAATTTTCAAGGTGTGTTCACCACTGGCGGTTATATCGCTGGACCGAGTGTGATTGCGGCGCGTTCTCTGGGATTACCTGTAATTTTTCATGAATCTAACGCTTTACCCGGTAAAGTCACTCGGTTTTTTGGTCCTTGGTGCAGTGTGGTGGCTTTAGGATTTGCCGAGGCTAGTAAGTATTTACCTCGTGCTAAAAATGTCTGTGTGGGTACTCCCGTGCGTTCTCAATTTCTGGATGCAGGACTTGATACATCTCTAGATTTACCGATTCCCAATGGTGTTCCTTTAATTGTGGTCTTTGGTGGAAGTCAGGGCGCGGTAGCGGTGAATCAGCTCGTGCGCCAATCAGCTGCTGCTTGGTTTGATGCAGGTGCTTATGTGGTACATTTAACAGGCGATCGCGATCTTGAAGTTGATAGTCTCCAGCATTCCCAATACATAGCATTACCGTTTTACAACAATATGGCGGCCTTGTTAAGACGAGCAAATTTAGCCATTAGTCGGGCTGGGGCTGGTAGCTTAACAGAATTAGCCATATGTGGAACCCCAGCAATTTTGATTCCTTACCCCTTTGCGGCTGAAGACCATCAAACGTACAATGCAGATGTATTTACTCAAGCTGGTGCAGCGTTAACTTTTAAGCAATCAGAGTTAACCACAAATATCTTGCAAACTCAAGTTTTAAATTTATTACAATCACCAACACAGTTAACCCAGATGGCAGAAAATGCCAAGGCGATCGCAGTTCCTGATAGTGCCGAAAAGTTAGCTTCTTTAGTCCGGGAAATAGTTGTTTGACACTCTCTGGGCTAAAGCCACGGAGATTCTTGGTTCAACGAGTCCACTTAGATGAAACCCCTTGCGGTATCTCACCCAGAGGTGGTTCTCTCCTCAAGCGTTAACTTTCGGTATGCCCTACCGTAGTTGGATGACTCCAAAATTTGTTTGTGTTTAAAAACTGGTCGTCTAGTCCCCATGAAAATTTTACCTATTCCTGGAAAGGAGCTAGAACTATGGAATAGAACCCTATATTTTCAATTGTCAAGGTGCAGCGTAGAGCCGTTAGGCAACATCGGGTTTTTATACAGGTTGATTACCCTTCCTGTTAAACTGATTTTAACATCAAACCACCCTCAAGGGTGCATCTAGTTTTCATCACCTGCCTAAAGTCCGAAAAACGCAACGATGTTGCTTTTTCTGAGGTGCTTTCAGCGTCTTTCTTATAAAATTAATGTCTGAACCCAAACCTTTAAATCCCTGGCACTACAAACCTTGGTGGTGTCAGCCTTGGTCTATCATACTGACAGGTCTAACACTGATCAGCAGTAGTTGGTTATTATTTCACACTATCTGGCTAACAGTCCTAGTTTCCATACCTATATTCACATGGATGGGATTTTTTCTGTTATTTTGGCCAAAACTAATGATTCGTAGTGGCGTTTTAGAGTCATCTCAACCTGACTCCATACAGCAATAAAGATTAGTATTGAATATCACATTGAGTTGAGGCTATAACTTTTGGATGACTAGCATAAAATAGTAAATTTGTACCCATCAAACTGCTTACATCTCAAGCTAATTCCTCTCAGAAGACAGCAAAAAAACTAGCTCTTAAAACCGATGAACTCAAAAATTAAATTGATATTTAAGAATAAATAATTACTGTTTGACCGTATGAATATTTAAAAGGAGAGCGATCGCGCATTCACCTAAAGAAAGATACCCTTATGCTGGAAGTTTGCAAGAATTGAAATAATTGCAGATATTCTGGAGATAGTTCAATGGCAAATAACAGTGTGAGGATTGTTTCTTTGATTCCCGGTGGAACCGAGATTTTGGCCACCCTGGGATTGACAGATCAAATTGTCGGGCGATCGCATGAATGTGATTATCCTCCAGAAATCCAAAATCTTCCAGTGTGTACCCAAGCACGCTTAAGCTCTCGTGACCCTAGCCGCAAAATTCATGATGATGTCAACAATTTATTACAATCTGCTTTAAGTATTTATCAAATCAAAACAGATATATTAGAAAAATTACAACCCACCCACATCATTACTCAAGACCAGTGTGATGTCTGTGCAGTCAGCCTTGCAGAAGTAGAAAAAGCTGTTGCTAATCTCGTCCACAGTTCACCTCAGATTGTTTCCTTAAAACCTAATCTTCTGGAAGATGTTTGGAAAGATATCGAGAGAGTAGGTAATATCTTTGGTGTAGACTCAGTTCACATTTTAGAAAACTTAGCAGCCCGCGTCACAATTTGTCAGAGCAAACTCCAAGGGCTTACTGTAACAGAATTACCCACAGTCGCCTGTATTGAGTGGACAGATCCTTTAATGACTGCTGGAAATTGGATTCCCGAACTAGTCAACTTAGCCGGAGGTCAATCACAGTTTAGTCTTACAGATCAACCCTCTGCTTGTGTCCCCTGGGAAACATTGTTACAGAGCAATCCAGATATTATCATTTTTATGCCCTGTGGCTTTGATTTAAATCGGACTCGTCAAGAAGCCAAATTATTCATTCAACGTCCCGATTGGCAAAAACTTCACGCTAGCCACAGTGGCAGAGTTTATATTACTGATGGTAATGCTTTTTTCAACCGTCCAGGACCACGACTTGCAGATTCTCTAGAAATTTTGGCAGAAGTTTTGCATCCAGAAATTTTTGATTATGGCTATAAAGGAACAGGCTGGGATACTATTTAAACAAAGTAATCGGACGCGATTTATCGCGTCTCAACCAGTGCGTTTTCTATATCCAAGCACTAAAAACAGCTAAACCGTAATATTTCCAAGGTACTGCTACCGTCTTAAACCCAGATGTGGTCAGCATTTGTAATTGCGTATCTAAGGTAGCGAGTTGGTCTTGGCTAGAATATCCTTGCTGACTGCTACTACCAACTTTAGCCCGCACCTCTGTTAAATTAATTCCCTGTTGGGCAGCCCATTCCTTTCGTGCTGTCTGGTAAACTTCTGCCAGGACAGGCGATTCTGGTAAAGTCGGGTCTGCATTGCCAAAATAACCACCTTGGCTAAGACTTGCAGCAATTCGTTGAAATAACTTCAGTTTCATCTGATCATCAACATGGTGAATTGCCAAAGATGAAACACAAGCATCAAATTCATTACCAATATCCAACTTTTCGGGATTTTCAGCCCATTCGCCAAAGTCTACTTGTATCCCAGTCCATTGTTGTTGATATCCAGCCGATGTAATTTTATCGCCGGCACATTCTAACATTCGCGGTGAGTAATCGAGGGCAATTATTTCAACATCGGGAAAGCGCTGAAAGATTTTCAGTGTCAGTTCCCCTGTACCGCAACCTAGTTCTAAAATTCGGCGAGTTGTGCTAGGAAGAAACCGGGTAATTACCTCCAACATTTCATCATATCGGGGTAACAGTTGGCGAATACCATGATCAAAATCCGCAGTGTTGGCGAATACTTCTCCGGGAAATATTTGTTGCATGAGAATTTAACAGATAAAGAGATGCACAATCATTTATCATGACGCGACTATTCGTCAATTTGACCAAGGCGACGGATATTTAAAATGTCGCTCATTTTTTTGATTTGAGTAAATATTTGCTCTAGTTGCAAGCGATCGCGTATATCTATTCCTAAGTCAATCAATGCTGGTTGACCAATAGAAGTATTTACCTGTGCATGACGCACATTGATTCCCTGGTCACTCAACCGCGATAAAATATCCTTTAATACTCCCACACGGTCAAGGGCTTCGATTTGCACATTCACTGGGTAAGTGTGGGGACGGCTGATATGTTCGATGGCTGAGTTCCAACTCACGGGTACTAAGCGTTCATATTCCACACTCTCCAAATTATGGCACCCTTGGCGATGAATGGTAATTCCCCTACCCCGCGTAACCACACCAATAATCGGTTCACCAGCAATTGGGGTACAACACCCAGCTAAGTGATACACCAATCCTTCCACACCAATAATCGGTGAATCATAAGGACGTGTGCTGGAGGGAGGCGCATCGCGGACAGTTTTTGATGTCGTTGGTAGTTCTTTACCGGGAAATAAAGGAATAACGTTAGTAGGTTGTTGTCCTTTAGCTACTTCTCTCCAACGATTTAGCACGAGGTTGAGAGTAATTTCACCGTAACCCAAATTGGCGAGTAAATCTTCTACGCTATGGTAATTACACTTTTCGGCTACACTCTGCATGGCTTGGGATTTCAGCAAACTATCAAAACCTGTTTTACCCAGTTCTTTTTCTAATAATTCTCGTCCACGAGACACATTTTCATCGCGGCGCGATCGCTTGTACCATTGTTTAATCCGATACTTCGCTGCTGAACTCCTCGCAAAGTTCAACCAATCCAAACTCGGATGGCTGTTCTTTTGGGTAATAATCTCGACAATCGCGCCATTTTGTAACCGGGTTGACAAGGGTACTATGCGACCATTCACCCGCGCCCCTGCACAATGGTTGCCGACTTCTGTATGAATATGATAAGCAAAATCTATACAGGTAGCACCGGGGCTTAAAGGTACAACATCCCCCTTTGGGGTGAAGACATAAACATCATCTTCAAATAAATTGTCTTTGACACTATCAAGATATTCTTGAGCGTCCTTGAGATCACTTTGCCATTCCAGCAGATGTCTTAACCAAGTAAATTTTTCATCTGCGTTTGTCAATTGAGCAGTAGAACCACCTGTTTCTTTGTACTTCCAATGGGCTGCAATCCCATATTCAGCGACATGATGCATTTCTACAGTGCGAATTTGAATCTCTAAAGGACGGCCAGTCAGTCCAATTACTCCAGTATGCAACGACTGGTAATGGTTAGGCTTAGGCAATCCAATGTAATCCTTAAATCGAGAGGGAATCGGGCGAAAAGCATCATGAACGACTGCCAAAGCCCGATAACATTCCTCATTGGTTTGGACTATAATCCGCAGGGCTGCCAAATCGTAAATTTCATGAAATTCTTTTTGCTGCCTTTGCATTTTTTGATAAATGCTATAAAGGTGCTTGGGACGACCACTAAGATCATGACAGTGAATGCCGGCTTGCTGCAAACGTTCCCGCAGCATATCAGTAGCTTTAGCCAATTTCTCTTCGCGCGCCGTCCGTTTTTCGGAAACGTGTTCCTGCATTTGCCGAAAAGCTTCTGGTTCGAGGTATTTAAAAGACAAGTCTTCTAGTTCCCATTTTATCCGCCACATTCCCAAGCGATTTGCTAAGGGGGCAAAAATATCTCTGGTTTCTTGGGCGCTGCGGCGACGGCTGGAATCTGACATATATTGTAAAGTTCGCATATTATGCAAACGGTCTGCCAGTTTCACCACAATTACCCGGATATCCTGCGCCATAGCCAAAAACATCCGCCGGAAGTTTTCTGCTTGGCTTTCGGTTTTGCTGGTGAAATTTATTTTAGACAATTTGGTGACACCTTCGACCAATTGCCGCACTTCTGGACCAAAGTGTTTTTCTATATCGTCGCTTGTGACATCTGTATCTTCAACTACATCATGAAGAAATCCAGCTGCTATCATAGCAGGACTGCCCCCCAAATCTCGCAGTAATCCAGCCACGGCAACGGGATGACTAATATATAGTTCTCCCGATTTGCGGTACTGTCCTTCATGCAGTTGATAAGCAAATTCAAAGGCCTGACCAATTAAGACTGCATCAGTATATTTTCGGTCTGCTTCTGGTTCGCCCCGATATGCTGATGACTCTCGTAAACATTTGATAAGCCATTCCGGAATGGCGAGATCGGTTGTGGAATTTATCAGTATGCTGCTCATATAATATGGATTAAAGGTGATCGGTAGGTAGGGAGAGGTGAAGGTAATGGATAGCATCATGGACAGAAAATGCTATCTGCAAAAGATGAGTCAAAAATGAGAAGGATTTTCTGGTTACCTATGGTAATTATCCATACCGGGATAAAAAAATAATAGGTTGGAAAATCCATTTATTGCAAATAAAACCTCAAAGCGTAATTTGAGGCTTATGCTTTTTAATAAAAAGTTGAGAAAGTTTATTGTAAAAGATAATTTTCTTGACACTAATACTATCTTAACCAGCATTGAATGTCTCTAAATCTTGAGAAATATCAGGATCTAGCAATTTTGCTAGATCAAGTACGCTCTGATACCACCGCTACCCAAGTAACTGCACTTGAACTGCGAAAGGGTGTAACCTTGTTGCAGCAAATGTTTCGCGAGGAAATTGTGCCTTTACCTGACGGAAGTTGGCGGGTACAATCCTATCGGACGGAAATTAGTAAGCAACTGCGCTTGTTGGAAATTGATGTGATGTTTTTCCAAGGATCGCGCCAAGTATCGACTGCGGAAGGAAGGCTGAAGACTATAGGCGATCGCCTGACTACTCTCATTCAATACTGTGAAGCTATTCTCCAACAAGAACCAGAGGAGGAAAAATAACAATTCTTTACCTTTTGCTCTACTTTTGACATCATCTCATTTTCGGCTGGCAATTGACAGTTATTTTTGTAACAAGTTGGGAAATGGGGAGTAGGGAGTAGGGAGTAGGGAGTGGGGAGTGGGTTTGGAGGTAAAATTTGGGGATATTTAGTAATTCGTAATTATGAAAACAGATGCAATTTTCTACGAAATATTTAAAGAATTCCCCAATATTTTCTTTGAAATTATCGGTGAACCTGATACTAACACCAATACCTATGAATTTACCGCACCAGAAATTAAACAAAAAAGCTTCCGATTAGATGGGTTATTTTCTCCTCTGGAAGCATTTCCTAATCAACCACTGTATTTTGTGGAAATTCAGTTTTACAAAGATGAGGAATTTTATGATCGACTTTTTACGAGTATTTTCCTTTATTTCACCCAGTATCAGCCACCTAACCCTGATTGGTTAGCAATAGTTATCTATGACAAACGCAGCAATGAACGTACCTATCCCGCACGTTATCGTTCTTTGTTGTCACCTCATCTACGTCGCTTTTACCTAGACGAACTGAAAGATTTACCAGATAATTCTCTGGGATTAGGAATTGTCCGCTTAGTTGTAGAGAATGAAAACAAAGCTGAAGAACTCGCCAAAACTCTGATTGAAAAAGCTAGAGAGGAATTGACAGATACTCTCATCCAAAAAAAAGTTATAGAATTTATAGAGACAATCGTTGTCTACAAGTTTCCTAATTTAAGCCGCGAGGAAATAGAATCCATGCTGAATTTAAACTTGCTGAAAGAAACTAGAGTTTATCAAGAAGCAAAAGAAGAAGGTGAACAAGAAGGCGAGCAAAAAGGCGAACTAAAAGCCAAATTAAATATTTTGCCAAAGCTTGTACAACGGGGACTCAGCATTCAGGAGATAGCAGAATTATTAGAATTGGATATTGAAACAATCAGAAAGGCTTTGGGAGATAATTCTTAAAATCAATTCAATCAGATGCAAATCTCGTTTTTAACCTCACCCCGCCTTTGATTTTCCTTAAAATCTCCCCTCTCCTTCGTAAGGGTTGGGGATGAGTTTCTGTATTAGACTCATCCGCATTCGGGAGCTAATCTGATAGACTAGCGGAAATTTAAACTTATGTGGTAGCTCACGGCTGAGAACTAATATATGAGTGAAGCCTTATTTTGTATAGAGAATCTGCGTGTTGCTTATCCTCAGCGTCAGGAGGAAGCGGTAAGTTGGGCGGTTGATGATGTATCTTTGACTTTGCAACCTGGGGAAAGAATGGGTTTGGTGGGTGAGTCGGGTTGTGGTAAATCCACTCTCGGAAGGGCTGCAATGCGCTTGTTACCTTCTTCTAGTCGCGTTGAGGGGCGGGTGACGTTTCAGGGTGAATCGGTGTTTGATTTAATGCCTAACCAGATGCGGAAATTTCGGGGAGAGGCGATCGCCTTAATTTTTCAAGATCCCATGACCCGTCTCGATCCTTTGATGACTATTGGTAAGCACTGTATCGAAACTCTTCAGGCGCATTCACCAAAATTATCCACGAGGGAAGCCAAGGAACAAGCGATCGCCACTTTGGCAAAAGTGAATATTCCCGCAAGTCGTTGGAATCAGTACCCTCATGAGTTTAGCGGGGGAATGCGTCAACGGGTAGCGATCGCTTTGGCTTTACTTCTCAACCCTAAGTTAATTGTCGCTGATGAACCCACTACCAGTTTAGATGTCACCGTCTCCGCGCAGATTTTACAAGAATTAACCCGGCTATGTAGTCAAGAAAATATGGCGCTGTTGTTGATTTCTCACGATTTGGCGATGGTGGGCGAGTATTGCGATCGCATCGGTGTAATGTATCAGGGCAAAATGGTAGAAATGGGTGCGACTGAAACTGTATTCAGAGAACCTCAACATGAATACACGCGATCGCTATTAAAAGCAGCTTTGCATATTCAAGCCGTAGATGAGGGAAATCGGGCAGAAACTTCCAAATCACCAATATTGCGGATTACAGAATTGCAACAGCATTACACTATCGAACCGAATTTTATCGAAAAACTCTGGAAAAAACAAGCGGAAACAATTAAAGCCGTCGATGGAATTAACTTAGAACTGTATCAAGGGGAGATTTTCGGATTAGTTGGGGAATCAGGTTGCGGTAAAAGCACCCTATCAAGGACAATATTGCAACTCATTCGTCCTACTGCTGGCAAAGTTGAATTTTTAGGACAGGAGTTAACGACTTTATCGCCCCCAGAAATTCGTACTTCCCGGCGACAAATGCAAATGATTTTTCAAGATCCCCATGCTTGTTTGAATCCGGTGATGACAGTGGGACAAAGTATTGCTGATCCCTTATTTATCCACCATCTAGCTGATGCAAACAAGGCAAAATCAGAAGTATTATGGATGTTGGAAAAGGTGGGATTAACACCACCAGAACTTTATTATCAACGTTATCCATCGGATTTATCTGGAGGACAGCAGCAACGAGTCGCGATCGCCCGTGCTTTAATTACTCGTCCCAAACTTTTAATCTGCGATGAACCTGTGAGTATGTTAGATGCCAGTGTCCAGTCACAAGTGCTGGATTTAATGTTAGAATTAAAAGTAGAATTTGAATTAACGTATTTGTTTATTACTCATGATTTGTGGTTAGCGCGGTTTTTGTGCGATCGCATCGCCGTCATGCACAGTGGACAAATTGTAGAAATAGGTAGTACAAAGCAGATTTTTAGCAATCCTCAACACCCTTACACTAAAACCTTACTAGCAGCCGCCCCCTTGCTAGCGCGTGCTTAGAATACTCATACTCCCTCTCCTTAGTAAGGAGAGGGTTGGGGTGAGGTTTTATTGTCCTTGCTAAAAAAGAGATATCCTCTCGCTAAGTAACCGCAGATAAACACAGATTTAATTCTTTTCTTCAATTAATTTATGTGTGTTTCCAGTTGTCCCATAAAGCTCAACAAATCTTTTAAAAAGTAGCGTACTAGCATTATTAGAAAATTTACTTAATTTGAATAAACGCTCAATATTCCTGTCAGTTAAGTTGCGTAAATAAGGTAAATCTTCAAATAATGTTAAACAAGCAGCAAAATGCAAGAGTATTTGCAGGAATGGCTTAGGCCAATTTAAATCACTATAAATATCTATAAATAACTGATGTTCCTTATCCGTCAATGGGAAGGCTTGAAAGATTACAACTATTCTTTTATTATTGTAAACCGGAATACTCAATTCAATTGTATAGGGAGTATGCAAAATTAAATCTACCTCTACAATTGGTTTTCTCCAAATTCTCAGAAGATTAGCAGGAGAATCTAACATTGTTTCAAATTTAATGATTCCACCAATATTTGTCGGTTGGAAATGGCTAATATTCAGAATTTTTAAGTTGTTCAAGCTGAAGTTATGAACTGTTTCTAAATGTTTTAAATTCAACAGATGATAAATTTGGCAAAGGTAAGGAAAAGGTAAAATATACTCTTGGCTGATCATATGTCGCTTTTTTAATCCCAAATTATTTAGTTGCAATGGACATAACTTTCCCTGATATTGGTGATCTTTAATATCAGGTTTTAAATACAGCCAACTTAAAAAAAACAAGGTTGTAGTCAAGAGACGAAAAAATTCTAAACTGGATAAATAATTATCAGCAAATACCTCTAAACTCTGATCGAATATGCTGTAAATCCAAGTGGGAATACCTAACAGCCAAATACCAGTTTTGAATTGACTTATCAATACAGCTAATTCTAAAGTCGAATCTTGCTCACTTTTATTCAGTTCAGGATTTTCAACTAAATTATTAGACATGAAAATGTAGGTTTGAATGTTCTAGACTACATTAATCCTAAATATAGCTAATACAAATAACCTCTACCTTTGGTGCAAATAACTTTTTCAATAGGTTGAAATTCAACACCTTTATTTGTAGTTATGGCTACCAAATTCAATCAATATATTGATTATGGTAATATTGCAAATAGATGACTAAAAAAAATAAATATCCTCTAGAATCCTTGTAGAGACCTTGGATCGAACATCTCTAAAATAATGGCGAGAAATTTAGTCTAAAAATCTACATTTGGACAAAATTAACCACCCATTTGATTATTCTGGTATTATTTTAAATATTTTATCTTTCTCTGAAACCGCAGCAATGATCATCCGCCATGCGAATGAAGCTGATTTACCTGCAATAGTAGCAATTTATAATGCGTCAATTCCCAGCCGCCAAGCGACAGCTGATTTAGAACCAGTTTCTGTACAAAGTCGCCTTTCTTGGTTTCAAGGGCGATCGCCTTTACAAAGACCAGTGTGGGTGATAGAACTAGAAAATATAGTTGTGGGCTGGCTGAGTTTTAAATCATTTTATGGACGGCCAGCTTATGATTCCACCGCCGAAATTAGTCTTTATATTTCCCCCTCTGTTCATCGACGTGGTTTAGGGCGACAACTCCTAGCCCAAGCAATTAGCGAAAGTCCCAATTTAGGCATAAAAACGCTTTTGGGCTTTATTTTTGCCCACAATCATCCCAGTTTAAATTTGTTTGCCAGATTCGGCTTTCAAAATTGGGGATATTTGCCGCAAGTTGCCGAACTTGACGGCGTAGAACGTGATTTAATAATTATGGGATTGCGAATCTAGGGTGGTTACTTTTTTTGCAAAATCCGGCGTTGACGAAAATTCTCAGACTGAGGTTTTCGCAATGGTACGACTTCCGCTTCACTACTCTCGCGGGCTACCCGAATCAACAAAGCCATACTGAGTAGGCTGGAAATCATGGAATTACCACCATAACTAAACATAGGTAGAGGTAAACCTGTGGTCGGTAATGCACCTGTAGCCACGGCAATATGTAGCAATGATTGTCCTATAATCACAGTTGTGATTCCGATGGCTACTAGTCGATTAACTATATTCTTAGCCTTTAATGCCACAATTAATCCTAAAGTAGCGAATAAAGCTAAGATTACTAACAGTATAATGCTGCCAACAAAGCCAAATTCTTCAGCGAATACGGAAAAAATAAAATCAGTGTCCTGAATTGGTAAATAAAACAGCTTTTGTTGGGAAAGCCCAAACCCAGCCCCCCAAGTTTGACCAGAACCTACGGCTAGCAAACTTTGTACTAGTTGGTAACCATCACCTGTAGAGTCAGCCCAAGGATTGAGGAATGACATCACACGCCTACGCTGATACTCTTTCAGAGTAATACTAATTAACGCTAAAATTATCCCACCAAATGCTGTTCCTCCTAAATATTTGTAAGGTAATCCAGATGCTAACGCGATTAACCAAATAGTCATACCGCAGAGTGCGGCTGTACTTAAGTTAGGCTGTGCCAAAATTCCTAAAAGTACTAAACCAAAAACACCTATCCAAGTGAGGCGAATTGACCAACTCAACCGTTCCCACTGTCCAAAAAGTCGCGCGCTTTGCAGCACCAAAAAAGGTTTAATTAATTCTGAAGGTTGCAAGGGAATTGGCCCAAGGGCTATCCAACGGGCTGCATCAAAAGCCTTTTTACCCAGTCCTGGTATCAATGTTGCGAAGATTAACAGCAAAAACAGCGCGATAAACCAATGAGTCTTACCCAAAATTTTCCGTAAGGGAAGATTCACAATCATGTTAAATCCAATCAGCGCAAAGAAGACCCAAATGAGTTGGCGCTTAAAGTAGTAAAGCCCATCTCCTTGACGCGCTTCAGCTACGGGATAGGATGCTGAAAACAGCACAATTAATCCGATAAACAGCCACATCAATGTTAACCAGCGCAGTAACCGCGCCTCTAAAGCCCAGGTGGAAACGGAATCATCGAAAATTGGAATCAGGCGACGTAGATTCACGATTAGCTACAGTAGTAAAACTCATAACTCACAACTTATAACTCATAATTTGATGGACTGCTTGCACAGCAGCATTAACATCAGCTGAGGCTAGCTATTTTTTTGCGGTTTTTACTCGGTTTAGCAATATTCTCACAGTAGCGGATCTGCTTAATCACCTTGACGCGCTCTTTTTTCTTACTGATCGTACTGTCGTAAAAAGATAATGCTACTAAATATACACCCACGGCGGCATATTCGTAAACTGTGTTGTATCTTCTGTGTCATATAGGAATTTCAATCCAAAACTCAGTTCCTTCACCGGGTTCTGATATACAACTGAGTTTTCCCCTGTGTTTTTCCACTATAATTTGATGGCTAATTGATAGACCTAATCCTGTACCTTTACCCACAGGCTTAGTAGTAAAAAATGGATCAAATAATCGGTTTTTAACTGCTTCACTCATCCCAAAACCATTATCAGCAATCCGGATCACAACATAGTTTGGATTTAAAATTTCTGTCGTAATAATAATTTTACTAGGATTAGTCTCAATTTCTGTAATAGCTCGTACCTGATTATAACTATCTAAAGCATCAATAGCATTACTGATAATATTCATAAATACTTGATTGAGTTGACCAGGATAGCACTCTATTAAAGGGATATGTCCATAATTTTTTACAACCTCAATTATTGCGTGTTCAGAATTTTCCTTAAGCCGATTTTGTAAAATCAACAAAGTACTATCTATGCCTTCATGAATATCAACGCTTTTCATATCTGATTCATCCAGACGAGAAAAGTTTCGCAGAGAACGCACAATTTCCGTAATCCGCTTGGTTCCTATTTTCATTGAATGAAGAATTTTCGGAAAATCATCAAGTAAAAATTCTAATTCAATTTCTTCGATATAATCTTGAATTTCCGGCACAGGATTATCATAAAATTTTTGATAAATCTGGATAAGTTTTAGTAAATCTTGCGTATAATCTTGAATGTAACTCAAATTGCCGTGGATAAAGTTAATTGGATTATTAATTTCGTGAGCTACCCCTGCAACGAGTTGTCCCAAACTGGACATTTTTTCAGCTTGGATTAATTGTGCTTGAGTTTGTTGTAATTCCCTAAAAGATTTTTCTAGTGTTTGAGCTTGTGCTTGAGCAACTTCAGTCAGATTTTCCTTAACTTTGAGTGCATTTTGCAGTTCTATAGTCAGTTTTTTTGTATCAGTTAAAGCAGTATTATTAGCTTGGAATAAAAAAAGAAAATCAGTAATCGGGTCATGAATGGCAAAGTCTTTCAATTTGATACCAAGAGGAGCAAGACTAGCCATTTCTGTAATCCAGGGAGAACCCAGAAAGAAAATGGCTTCTTGCTCTGCTTGATACATCATTTGTCCCTTAAGATACATCCCATTATGAACAAACTCCACAATAAA
The DNA here is from genome assembly GCA_035638855.1 of Nodularia sp. (in: cyanobacteria). Classification (GTDB taxonomy): domain Bacteria; phylum Cyanobacteriota; class Cyanobacteriia; order Cyanobacteriales; family Nostocaceae; genus Nodularia. Next base: position 66,724 of record DASQZD010000128.1, read on the forward strand.
GATGGAATTGGATTTTTTATGAATATTATCAAAATCAAACAGAATAGGGGGGCGAATAATTTGAAAATGCTGCTCTATCTGACCACCAACTAATGATGTAGAACTAATACGCTGCAAAACATCACCGGCTTGTAATATCTCTCCATTCCGGTTAAATACAAAGTGGAAAGGAAAAGCTTTAGCAAATAATTTTGGCGAAAGACAAAGATGAGGAGGAATCATGAACTTAGCGCTCAGTTTGGTTTATGCTTCACTAAAAATTCATCGTGTTCTGCACCATCATTTTTACTTTGGGTTTGCGTAATTTCAACTTCTGTATCAAACCTACTTCCTAACCCCTTGACTAAACCCACCACCATTGGAGCTAATCCCTCCCTGTGAGAGTGATAGTGTAAGCTCAAGGAATGTTCTTCTACATCGCTACAGTCAAACGACGGGGGTTGGTATTGGGGAAAACTGATTCCTAAACGAGTATGAAGATTATCGAGGTTTTCTAGAAACTCAGGTAGTGTATCTCCACTCATATCCATCATTTCGCCATAGCCTTCTTCGGATGTGTATTGCACCCAAAATTCTCCGAAGGCTTCCATAATTTGTGACGGAGATAAATTTAAGACAACACTAGCAGCTTTTACTAGCCTGTGTGTGATGTCATCCGGGTAGCCTTGCATACTGAGAAAAACATCTGTCTCGACCTCAGCTTTCTGCTTAATTTCTTGCCAAATCTCTTCACCAAAGCGACTACACACCATATCGTGAATACCTTTATTCACCAATCCGTACATAAAAACCTCCTTTAACTATACGCAAGTTTACTAAATTAGTAGTATCAAAAATTTTATAGAGCAAAAGTTACTTAAGTATCCCTAACTAGGAACCCAGGAAGACAGAAGAAGAACTATTACTATTTAATGCTATTTTTCACTGAAAAGACATCAGTATTTATATTATGTATAATCCAAAAATATTAGTTAAGTATAGTCAAAAAAGAGGAAAAGGTGTAAGGTGCAGGCAGAAAACCCCCTACATTTATGTAGTTAATCTCAAACAAGGAGCCATTATTTCTTGTGCAAAGCATCTCTAGAAGTAATAAAATATTTTTTATTTGAGCATAAATAAATTTAGTTGCTCAGAACCCCTTTGGTAGGAAGTTACAAATCCCCCCTGCCTTTTCGGTCAGGGCTATGACTGCGCTATAACCAGAGGCTAAATTGATTAACTTAAAAAAATTATAGCCAACAAAAAAGAGGTCTATCTTGACCTCTTGACAACTCCCTAGAATGATGTTCGTTATATATTAATTACAACAACCCAGCATTAGTACCTTGCTTACCAGTTGCTAGTTCTACCTTCACAATTTTGCCACCCATTTTTTGAATGCGTTGCTGTTCGCGGAACCAGTTTTCGTAAGGAACTAGTTTGGTGAAGTAAGTATTTTGCAACTCTCTTTGAGTCCGAATGCGGGATTGGCTGGGGACACAAGCAGTAACTTTAAACAAACGAGCCATATCTTAAATCTCCTACGGTGATTGTGAAAAGTTTTTTATTACAAACAAAAGTGGGAGTGTATATTCTATGGAAAATATTTAAATTAATCACTCCAAGTCTGGAAATCAACTATCAATACTAGACCGCTAACACTCATTCACAATATAAGCAATAAAACGTTCTAACACTCACAATTGATTTCCAGACCTTAATAAAGCCGCACCTAATCTATTAAGTGCAAACTAACTCTTAGCTTAAGCCAGAGGAGATATAGTCTAAGTAAACGCCCATTTCTTTACCAGCGTCGGGGCCTACTAAGCTAGCAGTTACTTCTTTGATAGCTTGGATAGCTTGTACAGTAGCGCCTACGGGAACACCCAAGGAGTTGTAGGTTTCTTTCAAGCCATTCAATACGCGCTCGTCTAGGATCGAAGGATCGCCAGCTAGCATAGCGTAGGTAGCATAACGTAGGTAGTAGTCCAAATCGCGGATGCAAGCTGCATAGCGACGGGTGGTGTACATATTACCACCGGGACGGGTGATGTCAGAGTATAACAAAGACTTAGCTACTGCTTCTTTGACGATCGCAGCTGCGTTAGCACTAATAGCTGTAGCAGCACGCACGCGTAGTTCACCAGTTACAAAGTAGCCTTTGAGCTTTTCTAGAGCCGCAGTATCCAAGTATTTACCTTGAACGTCTGAAGCATTAATGACAGAGGTAATTGCGTCTTGCATGTCGTTATTTCCTTATTTCCAACCTTTTTGCAATACTTATGTTTCAGCAGAAGTAAAAAGAGCTTCAGCTTACTGCATCGCACCGACTAGGTAATCGAAGTAAGCGCCAGCTTCACCAGAGTCTTCAGCAGACAACAAGGTAGCAGCAACATTCTTCATCGCGTTAACGCCACCAGCCACAGCGTCAATAGGAGTGCCGAGGGACTTGTACATTTCACGCACACCCACAACACCAATTTCTTCGATGGGGGTAACATCACCGGAAACAATTCCGTAGGTGACAAGGCGGAGGTAGTAGTCTAAGTCACGTAGGCAAGTAGCGGTCATTTCTTGGCCGTAAGCGTTTCCACCGGGAGAAACAACATCAGGGCGCTTTTGGAACAACTGATCACCAGCTTGCTTTACAATGCGCTCGCGGTTTTCGGTCAAGATTTGAGCGATACGGAGGCGACGTTCACCACCGGAAACAAAGCTTTTGATCCGATCCAGTTCGCCGGGGCTAAGGTAGCGGGCTTCTGCATCAGCATTCACGATGGACTTCGTGACGATACTCATTAATGGATTCCTCCAGTACTAATGAAACCAGAATTTTAAGAAACTGGTGAGACTTTAATTGGCGTGGCAGTAGGCTTCTTTTCTCGTCGCTTTAGAGAAAACAATTAAATAATTGCCATAGCTATCGCATGACGAGTTTGTGAGAAAACTCAACTACCTTCCGCAAAACATTTTCCGGCATTCTGTTGAGCATTTATGACTGTTCTTAATACTTTGTAATATTAATTTTCAGATTTCACAGCCATTTTTTGCCGGAAAGCGTTATTACACAAGGAAATGAGGCGATAAGAAGCAGGGGAGCAGGGAGTAGGAAGCAGGGGGGAAGAAAATTCTCTCAATACCGAGTCCCCAATCCCTAGTCCCCAGTTTCTAGTTCCTAGCGATCGCTTGGGCGGCCTGTCAGTACAGAAGGTGACAAACTAGACCAAGATTGTTTCACTAAGTCAGCAGCAGCTTGGACGCTACCGAGGTAATTCCCGGCTGGTAGTGATGGGTAGCGCGGATAAGGCACTACATCTTCACCAAAGAAGCGAGCATACTCTGCACTATCCACAATTGCCTCTACAGCAGCCCTTAAACCGCTATCAGCCAGCAACTTGTTGTATTGGCGGATTTCGCCTTGTGTAGCTGGTGCGCGCCCCAATAGGTGACGGAATAGGAACTCAATCACTTTGGTATTGGGATAAGGCGTATAGAACCGTTTGCGGTAGATTTCGGAACTAGCCAACTCTCTAACAAACTCGCGCACAGAGATTTCCCCGTTCCGCAGTTTGCTATCTAAGTTAGAACGACGGAAGTCTTGGGGAACTTGACCGCTAAAAATATCCAACACTTGACAGTAAGCAGCATTAATTACTAGTTGCTTCTCTGCTTGATTTCCACCTAAAGTCAAGCGGTGAATACGTGCAGGTTTGCGACGGCTTGTACCTACACCCACTTCCACAGACTGACCGCGACCATCATTGAAGGAACGACCCAACTCAATGAACAACGGCTTAGTCTTATCCATTTGCCGGGCTTTGGCTGCCAAATCGGCGATCGCCTTCGCCAAAATAGGCGTATTCACAGACGCAATCCGGGGCTTCACAGTCTCAAAGCTAGGCACAACCACATCCTTATTTTGCTTCGTCAGCTGGTTGTAAAGCTTTTGAGTATTGGGGAAATTAGCCGCAGGGAGAGTTGGGAAGCGACGATAAGGAACCGTATCTTCACCAAAGGCTTGGCTATATTCCGCACTTTCCACCATCGCATTAATAAAAGCACGAATCCCTTTAGTAGCCAGAAGCTGGTTATACTTACGGATTTCAGCCTGCTCTAGAGGCGCACGTCCCAAGAAATGCTTTGTTCCCAACTCAATCACCTTAGTGTTGGGATAGGGTGTATAGAACTCTTTCAGGTAGAGGTTAGAGTAACCCAAACCAGTAATAAATTCCTTAACACTGATTTCGCCATTCCCCAGCTTGCTTTCTAAAACTGTGAATTCATTTTTGAGGATGTAAGGTGCAACATCACGCTCAAAAATCTGGCGATAAGCAGCGCTAATCAAAGTATTTACAGCTACTTTATTGCTAGTATTCGCCACCAGCTTAAAGACTTTGGTTTGTTCGCGCTTCTTAGTAACACCTTGATTAATGCGGAATTGGATATCAGGTTCGGTGCGGTTTTCAGTTACCGTACCCAGTTCTACAAAGCGAGGTGTTTCGACTTTTTCAACCTTCCCAGTCCCCACATCTTCGCGAATACTACCAACACGCAATTGACGCAACGACACACCAGCCGGAGTCAAATACCGTTCGTAAGGCACTGTATCCTCACCAAATGCCTCGCTGTACTCTGGGGTATCCAGAATGGCATCTACCACCGCATAGAAACCCTTCTTAGAGGCAATATCAAAGTACTTATTGTTTTCTTGACGACCGTAAGTAGGACGACCCAACAAGCGACGGTGAATATACTCAATCGCCTTACAAACATACAGCGATGTCCAGTACATCTTGCGGAATAAATCCGACTTAGCCAAAATGCGGACAAACTCGCGGACAGTAATTTCGCCGTTTTCCAGCTTAATTTCTGCCACCTTCAGGCGTTGACCTTCGTAAACGTCACGACCAAAGACTTGGAGGTAAATCGCTCTAATTACCGCTTGGGTAGAACTTTCTGAGAACTTAACGCTAACACCCTTACCACCCTTGCGGCTGAGAGTCGAAGGAACCTGATCCAATCGGAACACCTTTGGTCCTAAAGAACCAGGAAATTCACCCCGCGCCTTGGGATTACTCAGTTGGTTATTAATACCAGGCCCTTGGTGAATCAAGATGCGGCGGGTATCCTTGCCAAAAGGAGCCGGTCGGCTGCTGGGGTTGCGAGTTTCTTTCGGGAAAATCGCTCCAAATTGAATTTCCAAGGGGTCATTACCAGAACCGTAAGGATGTTGGTCTGGTAGTGGGCGATCGTAAGCCGCAAAAGTAGTAATAAACTGAGGGACTTTGCGGAAAGGCGCACTGTAATTAAACAAGTCTTGCTGTGGTCCCCAGTTACGACATTCTTGGGCTTCTTGACCCAGACCCCGGATGTAGGGAACTGTTTCCTCGCCAAAGTAATCGCCGTATTCGTTAGAATCCACCAAAGCATCAACCAAAGCTGGTAGACCGCCGTTAGAAATAATCGCAAAGTATTTTTGCACTTCTTCACGGCTACTTGGTCCCCGTCCCAAAATGTGACGGAAAGCGAGTTCAATAACTCGGCTGTTAATAAAAGGCTGGTAAAACTGTTTTTGGTAAAGGGGAGATTTAGCGAGACGGCGGACAAACTCCTTCATGGAGATATCGCCATTCTTCACCTTAGATTCCAAGTCAGAAATCGACAGGCTATAAGCACGGGTAATGTCGCGCTCAAAAAGTTGCCGATAGGCTGCTTTCACAACCTCAATTTTTTCACTGGCTGACAAACCAGGCTTCATCGCAAACTTAGGACGACGCTCTGCTGCTAGGGAATAAATTTGTGGAAGTTGTAGCCCTTGTTGGTCGCCAGAGGGACGTTGACGGACTTTGTTAGAAGGTGTGGGTGCTTTGAACTCATTGAGCAAAACATCCATGTACTGAGACACAATTTCTGTAGCCACAGCATCCTTGCGGAAGTAGGAAAGTGATGCTGCTTTAATTTCCTGCAAAGCGACCAAAGTGGCTTCACCAGAGCAAGCATTTTCAATGATTTCCCGCAAACCCCGTGTGTTCACACTGATGATATTGGGGTCTCCAGCTACGATTGCGTAGGTAGCATAGCGCAAGAACCAGGATAAATCCCGTAAGCTCTTGGCCATGTTGCTCGGTCCATAACGGGCGACATTGATGGGTCTAAAACCAGCAGGGGTGGGACCACCTGGAGACGAGTTAAAGATTGAACGTAAATTTTCGAGGAAACCACCACGACTTTCAACGTAGGTGACGGTTCCTAGTTTCATCCCGTCTGTGACAGTTCCCTGAGCCGTAGCGCCAGCCGCAGCCATAGCTAGTTCTCGTTCTTGAGGCTTTTCTAAGAAAGCCATTGGCGAACCACCGACAAAAATCCGGTTAGCAGCGCGAGATACGATGATCTCGGAATTGTCTGTCAGCATCTGAGCAATTTCCAGACGCTTTGCACCAGAAGCAAAATAGCTTGCTAGTTCGCTGAGTTCACCGTTTCCCAAAAAGCGGTCTTGCTGCTCGGCTTGGGAAATCGTCGCCACCGGGAGAGTTTGATATAGTTGCGGACGCGCAACGGAGCTTCCACCACTTGCCTTAATGCTCATTAGATTTGTAAAACTCCTTTAATTTATTTATGTGTTAAATCTGGGTTGTTTTGAGGCTTGACACATCGCTGTGAGCATGGACTAAGAGCGCTACCTGCAAAACTGCCAGTAAATTAACCCAGTTAGCTTTAGATTAAAACGTTTTGCGTTGACGCTGCTGATTTATTAAGAAGTATGTACAATTTCCAATCTAAATCGGTTATCTGGAATGAGTACATATTGTCTCTGGGCCAAAATTACCATTGTTTTGTATCATATCGTACAAAATCACAATCATATTTTGTAAAAAAAGTAGTATTTTTTAATAAAATTTAATGTTTGATTAACTTAATCAGCGAGAGGCTCAGATACCCGACTTCTTCAAGAAGTCGGGTATCTTTTATGTTCGCAACTTATTTAGAATTTTCAGTTTATTTACAATACTTTCCTCCAAAAGATGATACAAGAAATGAGGAGTTGTTAAATTAGCTGAATGTAATAGTTCTTCATAAGCGTGACAAGCTACTTGGTCATTTAAAATCCGGTTATGAATGATTCTTGTCCATTCTGGTGCAGTTATCATTAATTGGGGTACAACTTTAACTAATGCTGCAATTTGTTTTTCTATATCAAAAGATTCCAGAAAATGAACTAAGCTAAACATCACTTCTGGCTGTTCACATTGATCATTTAAAATCAGATGATATGCAGATAAATTCTCTTTATCGGGGTGAGCAGCTATTTCAGTTAAAGTATTTTCAAATTCGGTAATTTCTGCTTCTGTTCGCATTAAATAATTTTTTTTTAGAATTGCTAGTAAATGATTTTGATTCATGAGTTTGTACCTGTTTTTTCAAAAGTGCCTTGCCAAGTTAATCTATTCAGTCTGATTAATGCTTGCAAACTTTCCCTAATTTCTTTATTATACAAAGCTTGAGAAATATAAATAGAACGTACATCCCAAATCTCTCGTGCTAATGCTTCCCTGGCTGATAAATTTAAATTGGGGCGTTTACCGTAAGAAATGGTTTGCCGGTGACGATCTCCTTTTCCAGGCGATAAATATTCCATCATGATGGCAAATCCTTTATATGTTGTATAACCTGTAACTTTGAATTTCATAAAAGCATCGGCAGGTATATGATGAGGTGTAAGATGATCGCCTCTACGTCCAGCTTTGAGTAAGTCTCCATAAGTCCCTACCTTTCCTACTCCTGGAAACAGTTGAAGTTGATGATTAATAATTTATTTACTCCTTTTTGGTGACAAAGCATAATTTCAGATATTTATTGTTACCACTTTATTAGTCTCTATGGCAGCCAACCGAAACTTATTTATTTGACCAATACCTGTTATACCAAAGCCAACATCCTCCAATTCCCATAACAGCCCGGAAGAACCCACCTAAAGTATCAGAAACAATCCCCGCAGAAGATAATAACAAAAATAACGACAAAAGCATAAACTGCAAACAGGATTGAAATAGAGAAATTTCTGGTTGGAAAAATTGAGCTTGAGTTGGAGGGAATGAAGATTAATTATTGGTCAATGCTGGAATTTTCCAAATCTTGATAGTGTAGTCATAACTCCCAATAGCAAGGCTTTGACCATCCGGGCTGAATGCTACAGACTCAACCTGGTTAGAATGCCCAATCAGGGTGCGGCGGAGGTTACCTGTGTTCACATCCCACTGTTTAATAGTCTTGTCACTACTCCCAAAACATCGCTGAATATCTGGATGTACAATTTCAAAAGGTCTGGAGAATCAGCCTGTAAGTTCAGCACTTGACGCGGCGGAGCTATTATGTTAAACAGACCTTGAGGACAACCTGATTTAAATGCATCTAAGAGGATGTTTGAGCAACTAAAATATTGTGAGTTCTGTGCCTCTACAAAACTTTTTCTAAAATTCCGAAAACATTCCTAGTTAAAATTAACTCTTAACGGATAATTAATAATTTAATAACTTTTCAACTGAACTAAATGTGGTGTATGATACTATTAATTAATAATTAGTTGTGTATGGGATTGCCTTTACTATATAATCCTTGAAATTTAACTAATATATTTGATAAATCAAGCACAGAAAATTATTTTCTTAGCTAGAATGCTTGTCATTAATGAATTGGGGGATTTTAAATTTTAAATCAGCAAATTTTAAATTTCTTCGCAGTAAGTAAGGCTATAGTGTATTTAGCCATGCTGTTGTTGGCGTGGCTCAGGTTAAGTCCTAATGCCAAAGTATTTTTCATGAATTTGTTTGGAAAGAAACTCTAACTAGATGACAGGCAAAAACACAAGACATAATGCATTTCTGCGGCTAGTGTCTGGTAATGTAGCAGCTTTTGGATCAGAATCTCGCTATTCGCTGCTAACCAGTAAAGAGGTAGTCATTGGACGCGACCCCACCTGTCAAGTTGTCTTGGATGCCATGATGTATCGGATGGTATCTCGCCGTCATGCTGTGGTTCGTCCCCTCTCCTCATCGATTGATCGCAAGTTTAGCTGGGTAGTTTGTGATTTAAATAGTGCTAACGGTACTTTTTTAAACGGAAAATGCTTGTCTGAATGTCAGGAATTACACGCAGGCGATCGCATTTCTCTGGGTTCTGATGGACCGCAATTTATCTTTGAGTATGACTTGATCTCTCAGCCCACGGTGATGACAAAACAAGTCAAACCACTACCATCAGCTTCCAAAAATCACGGTCATACCTATTTAAAACAGCCGGATTCGGTGAGTTTCACGCAACTGTTTCCGATTATTTCCACTGGTAAGGATTTAACTCGCAAAGCTTACCTGATACCGGGAATACTCACGGTTATCTTTGTCGTGCTGATGTTTGCTACTGTCGGGAATCCCCAAGCTAATCAAGTCATAGTCGCAACTTACATCGCATCAGCTGCTTACTATTTTGTTTACCAACTTTGCGGTAAACAAAAGCCGTGGTGGGTGCTAATGGGCGCAGCCTTGAGTACAACATTGATTTTACTCAGTCCCCTGCTGGATTTATTTATCTTCGTTTTTCGCGTCATTTTACCTGGTAGTTTACCTTCACCGCAAGAACCTACCACCTTTACTGAATTGCTGGTACGAATGTTCTTTGGTGCGGGGTTGATGGAAGAATTACTCAAGGCATTACCGTTAATCGGGGCATATTTCATTGGTCGGGGCTTACCTTCACCTTGGCGGGAACGTATCGGCATTTGGGAACCTTTAGATGGTATTCTCCTGGGAACGGCTTCGGCTATCGGTTTCACTCTGTTGGAAACTCTTGGGCAATATGTGCCAGAAATTACCCAACAGGTGGGGATAGGCGCTGCTGGTCAATTGGCGGGGTTTCAATTGCTAATTCCGCGAATTTTAGGCTCTGTAGCTGGACACATGGCTTACAGTGGCTACCTTGGGTATTTTATCGGGTTAGCTGTCCTCAAGCCGCGGATGAGCTGGCAGATTCTCTCTATTGGTTATCTGAGTGCTTCTGCACTCCACGCTTTATGGAATGCTACAGGATCTATTAATGCTTTGCTGTTGGTGGTGGTTGGGGTGTTATCTTATGCCTTCTTAATGGCAGCTATTCTAAAAGCACGGGTGTTATCACCAACGAGATCGCAAAATTTTGCCACTCGCTTTATCGGTCCCAAATAAGTGATCAAAATATTCCCAAGACGAGACTACTCATACAAATGGGCGCATCTTACGCTTTTAAACCCAAATAGGTAGAAGTCAAAAGGCAAAAACTTGGTCAATCAGGCTTTAAACATTATTTTGCCTTTTAGCTTTCTATTCTTTGAGTCTTAAATAATAAAAGTTTATTTTACGTCTTGGGATAGATGACGTTAGTGGATTAAGCAAAATATGGTGGATTTTATCATGAATTATCTATGCCTGAAAAAAGTTTAAATATTTTTAAACTTAGGCAAGGGGAATCATCTGCAAGTACAAATGTTTGCAGTCTAAATTTAACTAAAGTTTTGAGATGAGACAAAAATAACAGACTAGGGTTAGTCTTGAGATTCAAAACTGTTTAATTGCCTCAAAGCATAGTAAGCGATCGCTACACTAATCTTTGCTTGTTCAATTTCTGATAAAGTTAACCAGTCTCGATTTTTCACCTTACTAATAATCGCCGTTTCCTCTAGGGGTTCGCTGCTACGCATAGCATGGGCAAAAGGACGGGCTAAAACAAACAGATCATCTACATCCCAAGCAGGTAATACAGATTGAACACACTGTACCAGTTTTTCGCCCATTGATTGTTGAGTAGCAAAAATTTCCGCAGCTTTTGAGGCGATCGCATTCAGCCAGGCTAGGGGTACACTATTAGCAAAGGCTGAATTTAAAGTTACTTGCAAACTATCTACAACAGACTGATTTGGCTGACATTTATAATTTGAGTGTGTGGGAATCTCAGACCAAAGGCTATCTAGTTTCCCATAAAAATCTGGGGATTTGGCAGTTAATTCATCCTCTAGCCAATCCGGTGTAGCAAACTGTTGTTCTAACTCGTTAAAATAAGCTTCAGAGTCATCATCAGCCGGATTCCAAGGATAAGTAGCATCCTCTGCTTCTAGTAAGGTCTCTAATAATTCTAATTCCACTGGCGAAGGTAAGGCGTTGAAAGTGTCTAAGCCATTAATTTTGTTAATCATTTGTTGCCTTTTGATGAATTATTTACCAATATTGACAGCTACAACTGCTTGAATTAGGTTTCCGCAAAACATTTAATTGCATCTCACGTTGAGAATAAATTTTTGCAGCTAAACGAGGGAATAAAATTTAATTTTTACTCATGATTCGTTATTGAACAAAAAGACAAAGAACAAATACCGTTTACTTTCCCAGTCCCCAGTCCCTAAGAATCTTCAATCACAAATTGCCAAATTTCACCTCTAGAACTACCAAACTTTAACTGTATTCCCGATGATAAGGGAACTTCCTCTCGGAGGATTTGTTGCCAACCGTTAGGGCCTAAACACCAAGTTGTACCGTAGGTAGAGAAATCTTGCAGGTAATAAGTTCTGACTGGAGTAGTACCAGTCAAAGTAATACGGCATAAAATTTCGGCGTGACGCTTAGAAACAGAAGGTTCTGGAATCACAATATCATTATCTTTAGTGCGCCCGATGCGGGTGACTCCAGATCGTAGTGACCAAGTTTTTCCTCCAGATGAAAGCGATCGCAAACAAGCGACGGGAATCGGAGAATTTATATTGGAGATGACATGATCTGGTAATTCGGTAATTCCTTCATCAACACTTTTAATTAGTTCACCATCAAAATCTGGATGAAGATAAAGCACAGGTAAAGTCCAAGCCAGTTGGTTGAACTTATATATTGTTAACAGTTCTTGCCTAGCTTCAGCAACTGCCGCATCAATGGGTTTACGCGATCGCAAAGCCTCAGTAAAAGCTTGAATAAAACTGTGGCTTTCATGGTCAGCAATTTGGTCACGCATTCCCAAAACCGCAGGGACACCATGACGAATCAACACCTCTGCCAAACTGCTGGCGGGGATGGCTTGATGATTAATTGCGGCGGGTTGTGCGCCCCAACAAGCATTAAAAACCGCTAATTTCAAACCACTCCGAGTTAATACTTGTGCCAATTCAATTCCATTCAGGGTCATTCCCGGACGCAATAAGAATAATCCTCCATCTGGGCCTGGTAGTCCATGACCAGCATAAAAGAAAATATTATATGCCTGGGTTTCTAACTCTTGAATTAACTCTTGTGGTGTAGGTTGTAGGAGTGTCTTAACTGTACAGGGTGCATATCCCTGAGAATTGTTACTTGCCAGAATTTTTTCTAAAATAGTGGCTTCTTGTGCTAACTGCAAGTTTTCATCATGTCCTAAAACCAACAAAATCTTTAAAGCCTGATCAGTTCGCAAATAGGGCAGGGGTTCAACTTCGCTGGTAGTGCGACTAAATAGCAAATCTGGAGAGAGAGACATTGCTGATTGCCCTGGTTGGCGCTGCATAATTTCCCAAGGTAAGGCAATCAGATCTGGGTCACGAATTTCTAATCGAAAACGTAAACGTGTATACCCCCCCATAGCTATACCCCGACTGCGTTCGAGACTACCAAGAATCGGTCCGTCAAAGATCCAACCCCAGAGATTAATCCCCAAGTGTTGCATCAAACGACTACTGTAACCAGCTGTCTGTCCTGAAGAAGGTGAAAATAATTTGATGGGAAGTGGGTTAACTGACTGCGGCTTTAAACCTGGAGAAATATCTAAACCACTGTGGCCAGCAAACATTTGCTGCCATTCTTGCCAAACTTGAGTGAGTTCATCTGGCCATACACAGTCATGTAAAACATAACCACTGGGATAGGGCGCTTTGACCACCCAAATGGCGAAGTTATCTGTGCCAGTGTTGATGAGACGGGCGATCGCCAAGTTCAAGGATGGCATGGATTCATTCTACTAAAAGGTGAGAACCAATAATTTCCAATAACAACTTATTGCTGGTGTTTTTTATGTGGTTATTACCTGTATTATTCCAGATTTTTGCTCGTTGATCGAGTATCTGGCTCAGTTAAAATTGGATCATTGGGTGCTGATCTTGGGCTGGAAATTGGTTCGCAAGGATTTCTGGAGTTGGATGGTAAGACCGCAACTCCAAAATTTTTCAGTTGAGACAATTCTATTTGTGTTTCTGCTGTTGTCAAAGATTCAGTGGGGAGTGAATCTGTCGTGTTCAGAGAACAGAATCGCAGATGTACTAATAAGTCTCCAGTCCCAGGCTGGGGATTTGGTTCGACCTTAATCACTTGCAAAAAACTTTCTGGAGGTAATATTTCCTGATTACTCAAAGGAATTTCACTTTTGGTTTGAATTACCCACCCAGGAGCGATATTCTCAAGCGATCGCTCTATTATGACTGGAGTCGTAGAAATTGGCTGTCCTGTAATCTTGGGTAAAAGACCTGATAGCGGTTGGAATCGCATCATCAAGTATCCTAGTGAACCAGCCAAGACAACCAAAAGAAAGGGAACAATGAAATTTAAAGGCAGTTTAGCAATAGCGCTGGGGTGAGTTTCTCGTAAGACTTTGGTTTTTTGGTTCGGGCTACCCTCTAGTAATGTTGGTTGTAACCCTTTAGTTATAGAACTTGCATCTGGAAGCGAGGATATATCTGGAATAACTGCTTTGAGGATCGAATCTGGTTCGCAATATTTGACTTGATGGTGTAGTAATGCCAACGTCACATTATCATGTCCGTTTCTGATGTTAGCAAGTTCCACCAATTTGTCAGCGACCTGGACTATATCATCTTCACCATGAAGAATTGGTAAAATTTCTGTTTCCCAAAAATCTTCCACGCGGTCAAAATCACTCAAGCCATCTGATGTCAGCAAAAAAATCGCATCTTCATCCAGGATAAACCTCTGGGAAGTAGGATGTAATGATTTACTAGGACTCATTCCTAAAGCTTGCACCAGAGAACCAGCACCAGATTGTTGCACAGCTTCACGATAGATAGCATAGCCGAGTCTTACCTCACGAGAAGCCACATCATCATCAAGGGTAACTTGGTAACAAGCGTGGCGGGTAATCCAGTAGGCTCGACTATCTCCGACGTGAGTAATGTACATTTCGTGGCCTATAGGCAACGCCATCACTAAGGTTGTACCCATACGTTGACGCGCTTGGCGGTTTTCGCTGTCATTGCGTTGGCTAATCTTGTCATTGGCAATTGCAGCTGCATTATCTAAATCAGCCAGTAGTAAAGAAGGTTCAATGTGGTCATAAGGGACTTTTGTTAATTGCTGTACTTGCTGATGAATGATTTCAATCGCTAAATTAGATGCAACATTGCCTCCTTGATGTCCGCCAATGCCGTCACAAACAATGGCTAAAGCTGATGTTTGTGGTGGTTTGCTCACAACCGTGCCACTGGCTGGGTAACAGGCATCTTCATTCCGTTGACGAGTCGGCCCAGTGTCTGTTTTAGTGACAATTCTAATCGTGGGAGTTTGCGAGCGTCCTAATTCTGCCAGACCTTGATCTAAAACTGCGACTAGTATTTCCGGGGAATTAATCTTTCCCTGAATCAAAAAGTTACTAATTTGGTGAACAAATTCAGCTATGGCTGGTTTGGAATCCGACTGTAATGTTTGCCAAAATGTACCTAATTCCGCCAAGCCTGGGGATTTTGAAGCGTCAAAACGCAATTCTAACAAGCGGACTAATGATCCTTCTACCCGAAGTAAATGAGGATCGATTAAGCTAGAAGCAACCCCTTGACTGTGCAGAGGTTGCCACAAATTAGCTATCTGCCATAGCCAATTAAGTTGACGCATTGATGTCGCATCGCGCCAAGCAATGTTCAATTGGCTACATAGCTGCACTTGTGTTCCTGAACTATCTGCGGACAAAGGCGGCTGTTCTAAAAGTAATATTTCTTTGCGGGACTGTCCCTCAGATAGAGGCAGTATTCCATATACCTGTGGTACGTTTAAGCTGTAAGGGATTAGTCTTAAATAAGCTTTGATACCCTGTAAATTATCTAATTCAGGTGATTGGGGTAATAATCCCGGCTTCCTATCTAAAAGAACAGATTTACTAATCACCAAATAGCGATCGCCTAATACATCTCCAGGGCTACCCATACTCAAGCCATCCCCTACAGCCCACAGGTAACGTTTGGGTAGGGGTGTAGAGCATCGCTGGCAAAACTTGTGAGTTAAGGGGTTAGCAGCCAGACAAGCTTCATTTGGGCAGTAGAGCGTTGCCGCATCATTTTCCATAGTATTCGCAGTGATCAGCGATTGGCAATTTTCAATTGGCATTGGTAGCGGCAATCTAGACCGCTAATGTTTATTTAACTCGACATATCTAACTTTGGCTCATGATTCTAGGGGCAGATACCAGCGTATGTAAATAATTAATTTATCGATGCCAATAACTTACTCCTTAATCAACTCTACAGCCTCATCATAGCTTCTATTTCTTTTTGACTTTCATTACCAGAGCAGTCAACTCTCACCCTGTCACCAAAGCATAACTTAGTTATTTAGTTAAAAGTGCCAAATATCAAAAATAGCTAATTGCTAACTAGCAATTAGCTATTTATTACTAAACAACGAGAAATTCCCTAAGTTAGTGCTTCAGCACCACCCACAACCTCTAACAGTTCTTGGGTAATAGCTGCTTGTCTAGCTTTGTTGTAAGACAACGAAAGACTCTTAATCAAATCACCGGCGTTGTCGCTGGCGTTGTTCATTGCTGTCATCCGGGCTGCTAGTTCACTGGCTGCTGATTCTTGTAACGCCCGCAATAGTTGATTACTCAAATACAGAGGTAGTAAAGAATCCAGAATTTGCACAGGATCTTGCTCAAAAATCATGTCACGAGGTAGAGGACGGACTTGGTTAGTCACTTTTTGCCGTTCTACTTCAAATTGACCGCCACGGGTTGTGAGGCGGAAAATTTCATCATCTGCTGCTTCTAAACCTTGAGGATCTAAAGGTAGCAAAGTTTGCACTACGGGACGGGAGCTAACCAAAGAGACGAATTTGGTATAAATTAGCTCAATCCGATCTACACTTTCTGAGAGGAACAAAGAAAGTAGTTGATCAGCAATTTCCGTAGCTTCAGTTGCGGTCGGAATTTGTTCTAAGCCAGTATAAGTACCGTCAATGGGTTGTTCACGACGTTGGAAATACTGGATGGCTTTGCGTCCTACCAGTACGAATTTGTAATTTACGCCTTCTGCTTGCAGTTCTTTGGCGCGATTTTCTGCCCGACGGATGACGTTACTATTGTAACCGCCACACAAACCCCGGTCGCCGGAAATTACCAATAGCCCAACTGTTTTGACTTCCCGTTTTTTCAGTAGTGGGAGGTCTACATCTTCAAACCGCAGACGAGTTTGCAAACCATACAGGACTTGTGCCAAGCGGTCGGCAAAAGGACGGGTAGCAGTTACCTGTTCTTGGGCGCGACGTACTCTAGCAGCTGCTACCAGCCGCATGGCTTCTGTGATTTTTTTGGTGTTTTTGACCGACTGAATGCGATCGCGTATTGATTTGAGATTAGCCATATTCTTAAGTTCTTCCTTCCTTAGTCAATAGTCAACTGTCAACAGTCAATAGCCATTAAGTGTTTCCCAATGACTAATGACTAATGACTAATTACGCTGTTGCTTTGAAGGTCTTTTTGAATTCAGTTAGCGCTTCCTTCAAGGCTGTTTCTTCTGCGTCACCCATAACCTTCGTGGTTTGTACGGCTTGGGTGTATTCTGGTTTGCCAGTTTTTAAGAATTCCCGCAGACCTTTGGTGAAGGTAGTTACTTTTTCTACAGGAACATCATCCAAATAACCGTTAATACCCGCATACAAAATTGCTACTTGCTCATATACTGACAGAGGCGAATTTTGTGGCTGCTTCAGTAGTTCCCGTAACCGTTGACCCCTTGACAATTGGTCTTGAGTGGTTTTGTCTAAGTCAGAAGCAAATTGGGCGAAGGCTTGCAAGTCGTCAAATTGCGCTAGTTCCAATTTAATCTTACCGGCAACTTTTTTCATCGCCTTGGTTTGCGCCGCCGAACCCACACGTGATACCGAAATACCGGGGTTTACTGCTGGACGAATACCTGCGTTGAACAGGTCAGAAGAAAGGAAGATTTGACCGTCGGTAATAGAAATTACGTTGGTGGGGATGTATGCTGAAACGTCACCAGCTTGAGTTTCGATGATTGGTAGGGCAGTCATGCTACCTTTACCCAATTCGTCACTTAACTTAGCGGCGCGTTCCAATAAGCGGGAGTGGATGTAGAATACATCTCCGGGATATGCTTCCCGTCCTGGTGGACGACGTAGCAGCAAGGACATTTGGCGATAAGCTTGGGCTTGCTTGGAAAGGTCATCATAAATCACCAAGGTAGCTTTGCCTTTGTACATAAAGTACTCAGCAATGCTGGCTCCGGTGTAAGGAGCTAGGTATTGTAGGGTTGCTGGTTCACTAGCACTAGCGGCAACAACTACGGTGTAGTCCATTGCGCCTTTTTCTTGTAAGGTTTGCACCACGTTAGCAACGGTGGATGCTTTTTGACCAATGGCAACGTAGACACAAACGACATCTTCACCTTTTTGGTTGATGATTGTGTCAATGGCGATCGCAGTTTTACCGGTTTGACGGTCACCAATGATTAATTCCCGTTGACCACGACCTACAGGAATCATCGAGTCAATAGCTGTAATCCCAGTTTGCATGGGTTCGTGTACAGATCGACGAGCAATGATACCAGGTGCAGCAGATTCAATCAAACGACTTTCTGTCGTGTTAATATCACCTTTACCATCGATAGGACGACCCAAGGCATCTACTACCCGTCCAATCATGGCTTCACCCACAGGAACCTGGGCAATTCTACCAGTAGCAGTAACAGAGCTACCTTCTTGAATTTCCAGACCTTGACCCATAAGCACAGCGCCCACGTTGTCTTCTTCTAAGTTCTGGGCGATGCCGATTGTGCCATCTTCAAATTCTAATAGTTCTCCAGCCATAGCCTTTTCCAGACCATAGATGCGGGCGATACCATCACCCACTTGGAGAACTGTACCAACGTTAGCAACTTTGACTTCTTGGTCGTATTGCTCGATTTGCTGCTGAATAATGCTGCTGATTTCGTCAGGTCTAATTGAAATACTCATGTGTCTATGTTTTTTGCTTTTCAGAGTAGGGAGTAGGGAGTGGGGAGTGGGGAGTGGGGAAAGCGTTTTCCTTGATTCTCCAATTATTTCATCCCCTACCAAGTTGCCTTGCCAGACTATCAGGACAGCAAGGAAACTCTAGCAGTATCGCAATTACAAATTACGAATTAGGAATTACTAGTCAAGCGCAATGAAAGGCGGCGCAATTGACCACGTAAACTAGCATCAATTACTTGGGAGCCGACTTTAATAATCACACCACCAATTAACTCGCTATCTATTTTAGATTGCAGCTCGACTTGGCGAGCATTCGTGATGGCGAGAACTTTTTCCACTACCGCTTGCTGTTGAAGCTCACTGAGAGGAACTGCTGAAGTGACTTCTGCTAATACGGTTTGATTGAGCTGGCGCAACAAAGCCAAATATTGCTGTAAAACTGGTTCAAGAAAAACGATCCGCCGTTTATCTACCAGTAACAACAAAAAATTGCGTAAGTAAGTGTTACCACTTTCACCCAGTATTTTTCTAATCAGAACCTTTTTGTTCTCACCCGTAATAAAGGGATTACCAATAAAGTTCTGTAGATCCTGGTTTTCACTGAGCAGTGCTAACAAACTCCGTGCATCTTCGCCAAACTCTTCTGTCAAGTTTTTTGATTGCGCGAGTGACAACAGAGCCTGTGAATAAGGGGCGGCTATTTCAGCTGTTGCTATTTTACTTGTCATACCTCGCCTCCCAATTGTGCGATGCTACGTTCAATCAAAATTTGTTGAGCATCGTCGGCTATGCCGCTTTTTAGTTCGGATTCGACCTTTTGCAATGCTTGAGCAACTACCCGTTGCTGTAACTGCGCGATCGCTTTATTTAGGTCTGCATTCAAGTCAGCCGCACCTGCTGCTTGCAAGCGTTCAATATCTACGGCAGCCTGCGCTAAGATAGATTCGCTCGCAGCTTGGGCGTTTTCTTGCGCTGCCTTTTTGATTCGTTCTGCTTCTGCTTGAGCTTGCGCTAATTTTTGCTGTGCTTCTTTGAGTTGCTGTGCAGCTTGAGAAGCACGTTGCTCTGCATTCTTAATTGCTGTTTCAATCGTATTCCGGCGAGTTGTCAAGGTTTTACCCAAAACTTTCCGCCCAAAAACTAACAGCACAGTAATAATAATGGCCAGGTTAATCAGGTTGGTGTCAAATATATCTGTATTTAGACTAAAACCACCATGTCCCGCTTCCTCTGCCAAGTCACTTCCGACGGCGCTGGCTTCCGCCATCAACAGTAAAAAAGTCCCCATGATTTTTCGTCCACAACTGCGCTGCCAAGGCTTAACATGACCCACGCCGCCAACAAATGTTACTTGGCGAGTGCGTCTTTACAATGTAACTTAATGATTCCAAGCTAAATTTTCATTAGCGCCGACTTACTATATCTGCTCCTAAAAGCTTTTCTAGTATTTGGCGACTGAGGGAATCTACTTGTTGCTCTAATGAAGCAAAAGCTGCTTGTTTTTGCTGCTCAATTTCACTAGCAGCCTGTTCTTTTTCTGCCTGGGCTTGTTTCTGCACTGCTGCTATTTTCTCAGCCGCAATTTTTTGGGCTTCGGCTTGAGCATCAGCAATGATTGTTTGAGCTTGTCGTCTAGCACTTGCTAGAGATTGCTCATATTCCTCTGCCAATTTTTCGGTTTTTGACAAGCGTTCCTGTGCTTCTAATTGATTGTTACGGATGTAATCATTCCGGCCATCAATCGCATTGCCCAGTGGCTTGTATAGTGTTGCATTCAACACTAGAGCTAAAACTAGAAACTGAATTGCCATTAAGGGCAGGGTAGCATCTAGATCGAACAGCCCCCCTTCCTTGGCAACCTCTTCTACTGCTAATAAGGTGATCCAGTGTGTCATGGTTGCTAATTTCTATCTAATATATTAGTCCTGAGTCCTGAGTCGGTGAGTTATGAGTTATGAGTTAAATATCTAACTCCTAACTCCTAACTCCTAACTTTTTGTCGTCAGCACTCAGTACTGATTATGCGAAGGGGTTAGCAAACAGTAGCACTAGGGCAACTACTAGACCGTAGATGGTTAGCGCTTCCATGAATGCCAAGCTTAATAGCAATGTACCGCGAATTTTGCCTTCAGCTTCTGGTTGACGGGCAATACCTTCTACAGCTTGTCCAGCAGCGTTACCTTGACCAATACCAGGGCCGATTGCAGCCAAACCAACAGCGAGAGCAGCAGCTAGAACGGAAGCAGCAGCAACTAATGGATCCATGATCTTCTTTCCTTAATTTAGTGAGTTGAGTGGGTTTAGACGTTGTTGTTTGTCAGTTGCCATTTGTTCTTGATCATTGTTAAACAACCAATCACTAATGACTTTTGAGGGTATTTAATGCCCCTCATGCTCTTCGCCATGATCTTCCATCGCTTCACCGATGTAAGCGGCGGCTAAAGTCGCAAAAATTAGTGCTTGGATGGCGCTGGTAAATAGTCCCAAAGCCATTACTGGCAGAGGTACAAACAAGGGTACTAGCAATACAAGTACACCTACTACAAGTTCGTCAGCCAAGATGTTGCCGAATAAACGGAAGCTTAGGGAAAGAGGCTTGGTGAAGTCTTCAATAATCTTGAAGGGCAACATAAACGACACTGGTTGGACGTAGTTGCCAAAATACCCTAAACCCTTTTTGCTGAATCCAGCGTAAAAATACGCCAGTGATGTCAGCAACGCTAAGGCAACTGTTGTATTGATGTCGCTTGTAGGTGCTGTTAGTTCACCTTCTGGCAAATGTATCAGCTTGAAAGGAACCAGCGCCCCTGACCAATTTGACACAAAAATGAACAAAAACAAAGTGCCAACGAAAGGCACCCAAGGGCGATATTCTTTTTCGCCAATTTGGTTTTTGGCCAAATCCCGAATGAATTCCAGGGCGTATTCCATGAGGTTCTGCAACCCACTGGGAATTCTTTTGATGTTACTGCTGGCCGCTAAGGAAACTAGCACTAGCACACCAATAACAAACCAGGATGTGATAAACACCTGACCGTGTAGCTTCAAGTTGCCTATTTGCCAGTACAGATGTTTACCCACTTCCAATTCGGCAAGTGGAAGAGAGTAGAAGTTCAGAAAATTCAGCATTTTCTTTCCATATCAATCGTTTCTCCAATATTACCTGGAGAAGAGGAGCTTTCTTTGCAGTGTGGATATTCCTCACGCAAGGCTTAGTTTAGCTTTTTCAGGTTGTCCGAGCTTTGGCTAGTCAGAGACAAAAGCCATCCTAATTACGTAGAAGATGAGTGTGGCTTTGTATGTGAGAAATCCCAAAAATATGGGTAATATTTGTAGTTGATTCCACCGCGATGCTAGGAAAATCAGAGCTACTAATAAGGCTAACCGCGTTTTACTCAGCGCCTGTTTTTCTCTACCTAAACGCTCAACATCTTTTGCCAACAGCCTCAAGTAAAGCACACCTGCACACGCCCCTAATAGATAATTGAGGGCAATGTTCAGAGAGTAAGCAATCCACACAGAGATAAAAACAGTCACTGTTAAGGCAAGTGTAATTATCAACAACTCCTGGTAGAGTTGATAGAACTCCTGCATGGAGGCGTTAACTGGTTCTGTGTTTTCAAAACCAGATTGAGTATCTTGTTGTGTTGTCGGAGTGGGGTCGATTGAATCTTCTGACAAGCTCACGAGACTTGAAACCAGTACAGCTAACTTATAATGACTGCACATTCAGTCAGCTGAATCATATCATGATCAGGTAACAATACTTTAGAAAAAAACAATTAACTTCTAGGCAGGATCAGACTCACGGTAGAAGCCCGCCCTGTACGGGAAAATCCTAGAGGAGGGGGTGAGGGAGGAAGTGGATAAAAAGCCAAAATTCACGCTGATCAAATTCCAATTTTCTTCAAATTTCGCCTTTTTATCGTTATTGCCTGCCCTACTCAGTCGTTGTATAATCAGCGTCTGGTTGTTAGTAATTTATTTGACTCGGTGATAACAGAATGATCTGCTGTTCTAAGAGTGACCTGACTTGATTTAAATTGATTTGCACAGTTGCTAAAATTTCAGCTACGGTTAAATTCCCATCACAGTTTTGTAAAAATTCTAACTCTGTGGCTGATAAGTTGACTATCTGATAATTGTAATTAAATACACATGGGCTGGGAAAACCATCAATACATGGGTTAAGTTCGGGAATGGCTTTCAATATGTCTTGATCTTCTGACCAGTTGGACTTAATCAGGGGAAGACGACTGAGGAAAAACTCATAATGGGTTACTTCGGGGTCTAGTAATTCTATCAGGCGGTAACGCTGGCGATCGCTCAATTCTTCTGCTCGTGCAATTAAATCTGGTGCTTGCTCTAAGAGTCTTGCTAACTGCCAAAAGTCAGGATTAGAAAAACCCATAAACTCCAAGCCAGAGGCATCAATTAATTCAAACAGCGTCTCAATATTGTAATCAATCTCCTGGGGATGAACGTACATATCCGCAAAACATTCATCCTTATGGTTTTCTAATGACCAAAGTTTCTTATCTCGCTTGACAATTCGATTGTTTTGTGGTAAAGATGCGAATAGTTGTCGTCCGACTTGTACCCCATGACGATAATCGCCTTTTTTGTCACCTTGGAGAAGTGCGATCGCCTTTTGCATGAGTTGAATTTCCCAGCGTCCCAGTTCGCCATAGACAAAAATGTGCATTAGTCCACCAGGGGCTAACTTTTTTGCTAAAGCTTGAATACCACGGATAGGGTCGGGTAGATGATGCAACACACCCACGCAATTAATTAAATCAAACTCTCCTGGTAGTTGTTCCACATCGTACAAACTCAGGTGATGGAACTCCACCCTATCCGCACCGGAACGTTGACAGCGTTCTTTGGCTACCTCTAAAGTTCCAGCACTTAAATCAATTCCTACTACCTGGGCTTGGGGGTTAAGATGTACCAAATATTCAGTACTCACTCCAGAGCCACAACCAGCATCTAAAATGCGGATATTTTGCTTGTGTGGTTTGCGTCCAGTGCAAAAATTGTAAGCGGCTAGCCAATTCCAGCGCCAATTGTACCCAGGGGGGGCTTCATCTAGTAGAGGTTCTGGCGGAAACGGATAGGTATCGTAAAGTTTGGCAACAGCAGCACTGACAGTTTGGGAATCAGACATGATGAGGAAGAACGCAGCATTTCTGAGTTTAGCGGATAGGGAGAATTATTGATCATTCAGAAATATAACCTCAATTTATCAGGTTAAATTCTGCCATAGCTCTAGAAAAGTTTTTATTTTCATGTCCTGAACGACTGAGTTTAATTAAGGCAAAGCGCTGTAAGGGTGTTAAACTTGCCCATTGTGGCAATGTGAGGCTAATACCGATTTCTTGAGCTTTTTCCTGGATACTAGCTGGGACACTGCTAAAATCCATCCATAAAGGATCAGCGTCAATGGGTATTTTTGCTGCTGCATTACCAGTGTGTTGTAAAATTATCTGCTGGAGATAGTCTTGGTAAACTGGAATTTCCGTTTCTGTCGTGCAAGGTAATTCTGCTAAAGCTGCACGCTCATCTTTAGTCATTTGATGCCAATGAGACAATTTTAGCTTGATACCACATATATCTAACTTATACCGTACCTGCATGGGTATGCAACGCAGGGAGTCTACAAAATCCGCTTCAAATTCAAAGAAATCTGCCATAATTTTAGTGAATAACTTTGTGGCAAAGGTGGTTTTGGTTATCCGCTAGACCACTCTACAGTTTTTGGGTAGTTTATTTTTTGGTGTTCCCTAAGTTTATCTTTGTCTGATGAATTAGTGACTAGAAGCGTTTTATCAATATTTAACCATTTTAAATAAATCAGTTACAAACATAAATATTCCTAAATCTTTAATTAATAGGGTATGTGACCATCTAAGTGTTTGCAAATCTGAAAGGATGGCTATTTAATGTCGGCTATTGCTGCTACGAATAATCCAATAACTCATCGATAGAGCTAAAACTGCAACTCCTAAACCAATGATATCAACACCTGTGACTTTTTGTAAATCCAAAATGATAATTTTACGCGAAATTGCAATTAAGGAAGTAACAATAACTAACTCAACTTGAACAACGTGTTTTCTGAGATAAGCTGTGATATTCTCTAATATTTCTAAAGCAATTAAAATGTTTAAAAATAATCCAAAAATTGTAAATAAAATTTTATTAAATTCTCCATAATTACTAGTAAATAGTTCATTAATTAGGTAAATTCCTAAATCAAAAATTGCGACTACAATTACCACTACCATTGCTAGTGACAATACCTTGGAGACAAGCACCTCAAACTTTTCTATCAGGTGCATAAAATTGTCTTCTTTAGCAAGATTCCCAATCTTTCTTAATAGATGCCGCATTTGCTGTAATTTAAGAGATTCAAAATAATTTTAATTCTTTGGTGTCAACTATAAATATAAAGATGGAATGATTACTAATGCAATCAGCAATTCTCCCTGGCTAACTCAGCTATTTTATACAATTTAGCGGTTTAAAGTCAATTTTTATAGCTCAAAAAAGCCCACAGGCTGGAATCCTGGGGCTATAAAATGCGTAATTCGCAATTCAGACAGTCAGTTTTGTCTGTGGCGCAACGGATGCGATCGCATGATCAAGAATGTAAGCCTTGTAGTTGATGTTGTCCAACCAGTAACTCTGCATTGACTGGTGCTAGCTGTACAGCACAAGCTTTTAATTCTGGTTGTAGTGAATCGGGGCAAGATTGAGGATGGGTAAGGGTATTGGCTTCAGCATCATCCGCCCATAAAGCCCCCCAGTGCATGGGGATAAATACTGTCCCAGGTGCGATCGCTTTAGTAATTTTAGCAGGAAATTTTGTTTTACCCCGACGCGATCGCACTTCTACTAATTGATTATCAGTAATATTTAACCTAGCAGCATCACGGGGATGAATCTCAATAAACGGTTCCGGGTGCATTTTCCGGATTTTTTCAATGTGTCCCGTGCGAGTTTGCGTATGCCAATGTCCGTACAGTCGCCCAGTTGTCAAGACAAAAGGATAATTAGAATCGGGTGGTTCTGCCAAACCCTGAGAATAATATGCCCCAAATCGCGCGCGTCCGTCTGGTGTGCAGAAATGTAAATCAGTATAAAGACGTTTAGATTCCTTTGTCCCCTTTGCCGAATGAGGCCATTGAGTGGGGCCTGCTATTTGTAATTGTTCATGACTAATACCAGTCATATCGCAGACGCGATCGCCTGTCAATTGCACAAACTCGGCATAAACTTGGGATGAGTTCACAAAAGCAAATTCTTTCTCAAAACCCAACCTGCGCCCGACTTCGGCGAAAATTTCCCAATCAGCTTTGGCTTCTCTGGGCGGTTGGCGGAAAGCTTGACACAAAGTCACCGTTCTTTCAGAATTGGTCATCACCCCAGTTTTCTCACTCCACTGGGCTGCGGGTAAAAGAATGTGAGCGTAAGCAGAGGTTTCTGTGGGATAATACGCATCTTGGTAAATTGTCAAAGGCGATCGCAATAAAGCCTTCTTCGTTCTTTCCAAATCTGGCATACTCACAGCCGGATTAGTCGCCGCAATCCACAGTAAACCCACAGCATCATTTTCCAAACCAGTAATCATATCCCAAGCAGTTAAACCCGGAGTCGGTGAAATTTGCCCAGGTTTTAATCCCCAAAACTCCTCAACTTCAGCCCGGTGTTGCGGATTTTTTACCAAGCGATAACCCGGTAACAAATGCGCCAAACCGCCAGCTTCCCGTCCTCCCATTGCATTCGGCTGACCAGTAAGAGAAAAAGGTCCCGCACCTGGCTTACCAACTTGTCCAGTCATTAAATGCAAATTAATGATTGTTCTGACCTTCGCCGTTCCTTCACTCGATTGATTTACACCCATTGACCACAGAGATAAAACCCGTTGAGATTCGCCCCAGTAACGGGCTGCGGTTTCTAAATCTTCAATACTGATACCACATTGACGCGCCGCCACTTCTGGGGGGTAATGACGAATCACCTCTGCGTATTCAGAAAAATTGCTCGTACACTCATCAATAAAACCGATATCAATATAATTCCAACGCATCAATAAATGAGCCATCCCATTCATCAAATCAATATCTGTACCTGGACGAATGGCTAAATGTAAATCAGCAGCTTCAGCCGTCGGTGTGCGCCGAGGATCGACCACAATCATTTTCACGTGGCGATTTTTTTTGTGATGTTTCACCAACCTGTTAAAAACGATGGGGTGACATTCCGCCGTATTCGTACCCATTAAAAATGCACAATCAGTTAAGTCTAAATCTTCATAACAGCAAGGAGGTCCATCTGAGCCAAAACTTTGAATGTATCCAGACACAGCACTAGACATACACAACCGCGAATTGGCATCAAAATTATTACTACCCAGACATCCTTTAAAAAGTTTCTGAGCTATATAGTAATCTTCAGTTTGAAACTGACCAGAACCATACATACACAGAGATTCTGCTCCCTGAGTGCTGCGGATTTTTTGGATGCGTTGCGTAATAATATTAAAAACTTCATCCCAACTAACCTGGCGAAACTCCTGATCTAAAGAGTCTCGCATCATTGGGTAATGTAATCTATTTTTATCTAAAGATTCAGCAATAGTTGCACCTTTAACACAAACCATACCTTGACTTGACGGATGAGCCTTATCACCCCGTACCCGCCAAATCGGATTTCCCTGGCTATCTCGATTTGTTGCTTTTGCCAGTTGCGCTGGGGGTGAAACTTCCAGTCCACAACCCACACCGCAGTAAGGACAGAGAGTTTTGGTAAATTCAGTCATGGTAGATTGCTTTAAGTGGGGAGTCGGAAGTGGGAAGGCAAGAATTTTCTTAATTAGTAGGACTTACGTAACAACTCTGGTGAAACTCTCATTCCTCTGTGTACTCTGCGCCTCTGTGGTTCGTTATTCCATAATTCGTAAGCCCTGTTAATGTCAAATGGCTACTTCTTTTCCTCATTGAAAGCAGGGAAATGCTATTTAATCTTCAGGATGAGCGCATCGACTAAACAAAAAGTCTAAAGCGTGGTTCCGCAGGTTATAGTATTCTGGGTCTTCCATAATTTGGCGACGATTGCGGGGACGAGAAAAAGGAATATTTAAAACTTCGCCAATATTAGCTGCTGGTCCGTTGGTCATCATTACCAGTCTGTCTGCTAAGAATAGAGCTTCATCAATATCATGAGTAATCATCAAAACAGTAACTTGATGTTCTTGCCAAATTTGCAGTAATTCCTCTTGTAATTCCTCCTTAGTAATGGCATCTAAAGCCCCAAAAGGTTCATCGAGAATTAACACTTGCGGACGGATAGAAAGGGCGCGGGCGATCGCAACTCGTTGTTTCATCCCGCCAGAAATTTGACTAGGTTTTTTATCAGCAGCTTCCATCAATCCCACCATTGCCAAATGTTCTTTAACAATCGCTCTTTTTTCTGCCGTGGTTTTTTTCGGAAACACTGAATCAACAGCTAGATAAACATTATCAAAAACACTCAACCAAGGCAGTAGACAGTAATTTTGAAAAACCATCATCCTATCTGGACCCGGTTCGGTAATTGGTTGATCTTGCAGGAATACAACACCTTCAGTAGGACTGTTAAACCCAGATACCATATTTAAAAGTGTTGATTTACCACAGCCAGAGTGACCAATAATACAGATAAATTCACCTTCACGAACTTTGAGGTCAACGCCATCAATTACGGTGTAAGGTCCCTGAGAGGTTGGGTAAATTTTACTAACACCATCAATTACTAAAAAGTCTTCCCTCTTCTGAGTTAGCACTTGATCAACTTGAGTATTTTTGTTTACTAATTGCATAAGTTCAAATTTGCTTAATATTTTTTTAACGAACCGCTAAGGACGCAAAGTACACAAAGTGAAGAAAGAAAAGAAGAGAGAAGTTTCTTGCAAATCTCTTCAACTCTTCCTCAGCGACTCTGCGCCTCTGCGTGAACCTAAATCAACACTTCTTCAATGCGAATTTTTCGTTTAATTTCCAAACTATTGAGATACTCAATTGGCTCAGAAGAATTGAAAACTTTGCCATCAAATAAATGAATCGGATCATCCCAACCGATATCCAGTAATCCTAAATCTCTCGCAGCTGCACCAAATACATCTGTCCGACAAACTCTTTCAATTACTTCTACCCAATTTTTAGGAAATGGTACTAAGCCCCAACGCGCTAGTTGAGTAACCATCCACAAAATTTCGGTACGGTTAGGATAGTTGGTTTTATTAAGATAAAACTGATTGTATGCTGTCAGTTCCTCTGGTTTGCTACCATCACCCCGGTCATAAGGATCGATGAAACCAGGACGGACATATGCTGGATCTACATTCAGATATTCAGGACGACAGATTAATTTGAGAATTTCTTCGCGGTTGCGGGGTTCATCACAGTATTTACAGGCTTCTAACAGTCCTTTAATTAGCGCCTGATAGGTTTGTGGATGCTGATGCGCCCAATCTTCCCGGACTCCCAGCACTTTCTTCGGCTGTCCTGACCAAATCTCTAAGGCTGTAGCGGCAACAAAGCCTATATCTTCATGCACAGCAATGTAATTCCAGGGTTCGCCTGCACAGTAACCGTCGATATTACCAGCTTTGAGTTGAGAAACCATTTCCATTGGTGGAATTACACTCAAGCTGACATCTGTATCAGGATCTATCCCCCCAGCCGCTAGCCAGTAACGCAAAATTAAGTTCTGCATTGAGGTGGGATGAACTACTCCCAAAGTGATAATTTTGTCGGGAGAAGCATTAATTACTGCTTTGAGGTCAGCCGGGGTTCTTACTCCTTGGTTGTATAAGTTTTTGCTTAAGGTGATGGCGTTAGCGTTGCGGGAGAGATTCAGGGCGTTAACTATGCAAGTCGGTGTTTTACCACCAGCGCCCAAAGTCATTGCTAAAGGCATTCCCGCCAGCATTTGAGCCGCATCTGATTTACCAGTAGCAACATTTTTGGCAATTTCGTTCCAATTAGAGGCGCGGCTAAGGGTAATTTTTTCTAAGCCATATTTAGCAAAGAAACCTTTTTCCTGGGCAATAATTAAGGGTGCAGCATCAGTTAAAGGCATAAAGCCAATATCTAGATTGACTTTTTCTAAGCCTTTGAGAGATATCCCCACTGATGCGGGAATTTGCTGCGCCTTGCGTTTTTTCTCTTGCTTTTGTTGGTTGAGGAAGTAAATAATTTCGTTTCGCAGAGTGTAGTAGCTGGGATGTTTGACTACTTCCAAACGTTCACGGGGTCGAGAAATAGGCACTTCCAGAATTTGCCCAATGTGCGCTTCTGGGCCATTGGTGAGCATGACGACGCGATCGCTCAATAATAGCGCTTCATCGACATCGTGTGTCACCATCACACAAGTAACGTTATGTTCGTTACAGATTTTCATTAATTGTGCCTGCAAACTCCCCCGTGTTAAGGCATCCAGCGCCCCAAAGGGTTCATCTAGTAGCAACAACTTGGGACGAGTTGCCAAAGCGCGGGCGATCGCTACCCGTTGTTTCATCCCCCCAGACAACTCATGAGGACGTTTAGTCGCCGCTAGGCGCAGTCCTACCATGTCGATATGTTCTTCAACAATCCCCCGACGTTGACCTTGGGGTTCATGTTTATACACCTCATCCACAGCCAGGGCGATATTTTCCCGTACCGTTAACCAAGGAAGCAGCGAATAATTTTGAAACACTACCATCCTATCTGGGCTAGGATCTCGAATTTCCCGCCCTTCCAAAGTCACACCACCAATACTTGCCCTATCTAAACCTGCAATAATATTCAGCAGCGTAGATTTACCACAACCAGAGTGTCCAATTAGAGAAACAAATTCCCCTTCTTTAATTTTTAACTCAATATTTTTGAGAGCAATATACTTACCGCCATTAGGCAAATCAAAAACACGGTCAACGTGGTCAACTTCAACAAAAGTAGTCATATTTAATGCGTAATTAGTAGTTATAAGATAGGGAGCATCGCAACAAACTTACTTTAAAACTTCTTCCTTTTTTTCTTAACTCTGTGTCTCTGCGGTTACTTAAAAAATCTTATTTCCTACTTTTGTTCCGCTACAACTTTACTAGCGATAAATTCAACCAACTTATCTAGCAGCAAACCCACCAATCCGACATATATTAAGGCGATAATAATTTCACTCAAATTTGTATCGGTACTTGTGTTATAAGCAGTCCAAATAAATGAACCAATGCCGACACCACCAACTAACATTTCTGCAGCAATAATCGCTAACCAAGATAAACCGATGCCAATTCTTAACCCTGTGAATATATAAGGAACCGTCGCCGGAAACACAATTTTCAAGAAATATTTCATTCCTTTCAGACGTAAAACCCTCGCTACATTTACATAGTCTTGCGGAATTTGTTGTACACCTACAGTGGTGTTAATAATAATTGGCCAAATAGAGGTAATGAAAATTACGAAAATAGCTGAAGGATTAGCCTGTTGAAAAGCTGCCAGAGAAATTGGTAGCCATGCTAGCGGGGGTACAGTTCGCAGAACTTGAAACAGAGGGTCTACAGCATTATAAATAAATCGATTCGCACCAACTAAAATGCCCACGACTATACCCACAATAGCTGCTAGAGAAAAGCCTAAAGCAACCCGTTGTAAGCTACTGAGTATTTGCCAACCTAAACCTTTATCACTTTCGCCATTATCAAAAAATGGATGAATAATAAAAGGATCAAAAGTATCAGTAAAGGTTTTGATGGGACCCGGTAGCTTAAAATCAGGAATTAATACCAGTAATTGCCAAATTATTAAGAAAATAGCTAATGCTACTAATGGCGGGACTATTTTTTCTCGAATTACTTTATTAATAGCCTTTCCCGACTTATTACTTTTTAAGCGACTCCCCGCAATAGCAGTCATTTTTTATTTCCCCTATGAAAATTTGTTAATTACAAAACAATTCATTGAATCGACACTAATTAAACTTTCTTGATTTTCAAATTATTTAAATATTCTTGTGGTTTCTCTGGGTCGAATTTGACACCATCAAAGAAAGTCTCTATGCCGCGAGAAGAACTGGTGGGAATTTGGGAATCAGGCACATTAACTGCTTTAGCGGCTTGCTTCCACAAGTCTTCTTTATTTACCTTGTTAACAATTTCCTGAATCTTGATATCCTTCGGTAAATAGCCCCAACGAATATTTTCAGTCAAGAACCAAATATCATGGCTCTTGTAAGGATATGAAGCATTATCTGCCCAGAACTTCATCCGATATGGGAAGTTCTTTTCTGTACGTCCGTCACCATAATCAATATTGCCTTTCGATCTTTCGACAATATCGGCAACTGCAACGTTAAAATATTTACGTTCTGAGCATATTTTGCTCATTTCTTCGGTGTTTTCTGGCTTGTCGCACCATTGTTGAGCTTCTATAACTGCCATCAACATTGCCTGTGCAGCGTTGGGATTTTGGTCAACCCAATCTTGGCGCATGGTAAAGGCTTTTTCTGGATGATCATTCCACAACTCGCCTGTAACTAATGCTGAATAACCAATGTCTTGGTTTACCAACTGAGCGTTCCAAGGTTCTCCCACACAGAAAGAATCAATGGTGTTAACTTTCATATTGGCGACCATTTGTGGTGGTGGTACGGGGGATAAAGCCACATCTTGATCTGGATTGATACCGCCAGCCGCTAGCCAGTAGCGCATCCATAAATCGTGTGTACCACCAGGAAAGGTCATACCAAATTTCAAAGCTTTTTGTGCGGATTTGGCTTGAGATGCCGCTTCTTTCAAGGCTTTGCTTTCTAATTTGACATTGGTATCTTTAAATTTCTTGGCGACCGAAATCGCCTGACCGTTAGTGTTTAGCCGTGCCAAGATATACATTGGCGCTATATTATTGATGGTCATTAAGTAAGGCATGGGGCTGAGGATGTGTGCGCCATCAATCCCACCACCTGCTGAACCAATTGCTAAGTTATCGCGGGTAACAGGCCAAGATGTTTGCTTAATAATATCGACTTCAGTCATGCCGTATTTAGCAAAGAAGCCTTTTTCTTTAGCGATTATTAAGGGCGCAGAATCAGTTAAGGCGATAAATCCTAACTTGGCTTTAGTTGTTTCTACTTGTGGTGCATTAGCAGATAAGGAGACCTTAGTAGCAGGAGTGGTTGTGGTTGTCTCAGATTCAGAATTATTGCTAGAACAACCATGAACCAGGATAGAAGCAGCTGCTGCTGCACCTGCGGTGAAAATAAATTGTCTTCTGGGAAAGTTTGCCATTTGCTTAGTTGTGATAGATTAATTAATTAAGAATTATTCGGTTCTGCCCCGAAGTGCTGAATCAGTAAATCTCGCAATACAGGCTGTAAGTCTTCGCAGGGGATGCCTTTGTGTACGCAGTTTCCAAGATGCGCGTCTTTGCCAACTGTGCCACCCATATAGATGTCTACGCCTTCTACAGCTTTGCCATCTTTACGGGCTTTGGTTCCCATCAAGCCGATATCTGCAACTTGAGGCTGTCCGCAGGAATTAGGGCAACCAGTCCAGTGAATTCGCACGGGACGAGTGAGGTTTAATTCAGCTTCTAAGGCTTCAGCCATTTCCAGGGCGCGGCTTTTGGTTTCAATCATGGCAAAGTTACAAAACTGTGCGCCTGTGCAAGAAACAAGCGATCGCGTCAACATATCCGGGTTAACTGCAAACCTCTCCAGTAGTGGCTCTGTTAATAATATTGCTAAACGCGAGTCAGGAATATTAGGGATGATGATGTTTTGCTCAACTGTAAACCTAATTTCACCACTGGCATAAACCTCTGCTAGACTGGCAATTTCAAACATATCTTTGGCATACAGCCGACCGACAGGAATATTTAAACCTACGTAATTTAATCCTGGTTGTTTTTGTTTATATACCCCAATATGGTCACGTTTTTCCCAGTCGATTTCGTCTTTGGCGGCTGCGGGTAACAGTGTTTTACCCAAACGCGTTTCTACTTCTGAGCGAAATTTTTCTATCCCCCATTCATCAAGTAGCCACATCAGGCGAGATTTGAGGCGATTAGCTCGTAAGCCGTTGTCACGATAAACTTCTAAAACTGCTCTACATACAGCTACCACATCATCTGGAGACACCCAAGCATTGAGCGGAATCGCCGCTTCACAACGTTTGGCTGAGAAAAAGCCACCGACAAGGATGTTAAAACCGAATGTTGATGTTGAGTCAAAGGCGGGAATAAAGGCTAAATCGTTAATTTCTGCGTGAACTGAATTGTCACGACCACCTGCGATCGCAATATTAAATTTCCGTGGTAGATTGCTAAACTCTGGGTTTCCTTGCCCTTTATTGGTCAGCATATCTTGAATTTGCTGCACCACTTCCCTGGTGTCAAATAACTCATCCGCATCTAAACCAGCCACAGGATCACCTGTGATATTGCGGACGTTATCCATCCCTGATTGGACGGTAGTTAAACCAACAGAGTCAAATTTCTCAAAAATATCTGGTAAATCTTCAATTCTGATACCCCGCAGTTGAATATTCTGTCTAGTAGTAATATCAGCACTACCATCATCTCCGTAACGCTGTAATACTGCCGCTAAAACACGCAACTGATGGCTGGTGAGAACACCGTTAGGTATCCGCATCCGCATCATAAACTTACCTGGGGTGACTGGGCGAAAAAATACCCCTAGCCACTTGAGGCGATGTTCACGGTCGTTTACGTCCATTGCTTCCCAGCCTAGAGAAGCAAATTTTTCTATTTCTTCCTTGACAGCCAGCCCATCTTTCTCGGCTTTGAGTTTCTCAAACTTATTCAGGTTAGTTTTGGTAGTAGTTACTGTATCTGTCATGATGGCTAATCCAGTGAGAACTTTGGACACTATTTGCCCAATATCTTTTGATTACTGGGTCTACAAATTTTAGTGATTTAACACGTATATCTATTGGTGGCTAATTTTTCGTACTCAAGAGTCTTCCCTCCCTGATGACTCATCTACTACTTGATGACAAGCAAGATGCAAATCTATCGAGTGAACTCAAATTGTAGTTAGTGGGGCAACAGTTGTAGTCTTTGGCATTGAGCAATTTGTCAAGCAGGTTTAGTGACTGTTTATGTAACGATTTCGATACTCATCAGATTAAGGTGAGATTATAGTTAAAATCGTATAAATTGTTACGTTTTTTAAAAGAAATCGTATAAAGCGTATAAGTTCGATGCAATTTCTGCATTAAAGTATTTTTTCAAGAAAAAATAAACGTTGATACACCCTGCCTTGATTCATATACTGAAATCACCACATAGGCAGCAAGTGCTGATTGCTGTGAGTTTTGGTAACAATAAATCTCGCGCATAAGTCGGTTTTATCAGCGTTTATCTATGTTAATCATTGATTGATTTTTGGACTTTTGCCACGTCAATACATATTAAAAAGTTGAATAATATGACATTATCTATAAATAGGTATTATTTCTTATTAATATGATGGCAGATCAATTTCCCTGGCTGACCGCGATTGTCCTGCTACCATTCATTGCTGCTCTGGTTATCCCTGTGCTACCCGATAAAGACGGCAAGTTGGTACGATGGTATGCCCTGGGCGTGGGAGTTGTAGACTTAATCTTGATGTGCTATGCCTTTTGGCACCATTACGATGCCAGTAATGCGACTTTTCAACTAGAAGAAAATTATAGCTGGATGCCTCAATTAGGACTTAATTGGGCAGTTGCTGTGGATGGGTTATCAGTTCCCTTTGTACTTCTAGCCGGACTGGTGACGACACTCGCGATTTTTTCAGCTTGGCAAGTTGATCGTAGACCCCGCCTTTTCTATTTCCTGATGCTGGTGCTGTACTCGGCGCAGGTAGGGGTATTTGTCGCCAAGGACTTGCTGCTGTTTTTCATCATGTGGGAAGTTGAGCTAATTCCCGTCTATCTACTTATATGTATTTGGGGTGGGCAGAAGCGCCGCTACGCCGCTACAAAATTTTTGATCTATACGGCTGCGGCTTCTATCTTTATTCTGGTTGCAGCATTGGCAATGGGGCTTTACGGTGGCGGTCATGTCAGTTTTGATTTAGTTGATTTAGGACTGAAGGATTACCCGCTTAATTTAGAACTGCTGCTATATGCAGGATTACTGATTGCTTTTGGTGTCAAGTTGGCTGTGTTCCCCATGCATACTTGGTTACCAGATGCTCACGGAGAAGCTTCTTCTCCAGTATCGATGATTTTGGCAGGTGTGCTGCTGAAGATGGGCGGATACGGATTAATTCGCTTAAATCTGGGAATCCTTTCCGATGCACATATTTACTTTGCACCAGTTCTAGCGATTCTGGGTGTTGTCAATATTATCTATGGTGCGTTGAACTCCTTCGCCCAAGGGAATATGAAGCGTCGGTTGGCTTATTCGTCGATTTCTCACATGGGATTTGTACTGCTGGGTATTGCCTCCTTCACTGATTTGGGCATTAGCGGCGCAATGTTGCAAATGATTTCTCACGGTTTAATCGCGTCGGTGCTGTTTTTCTTGGCAGGTGTTACCTACGATCGCACTCGCACAATGATCATGGATGATCTAGGGGGTCTTGGTCAGGTAATGCCGAAAGTATTTGCACTATTTACAATCAGTGCGATGGCTTCCCTAGCTCTTCCTGGTATGAGTGGCTTTGTAGGCGAACTTGCGGTTTTTGTGGGGATAACTACCAGCGATGTCTATAGTTCAGCTTTTTGCATTGTCACAGTTTTCCTAGCCGCAGTGGGAGTTATCCTCACGCCAATTTATCTGCTCAACCTGCTACGTCAGGTCTTTTACGGTAGTAGTGCATTATTAATGTGTGACATCAATAATGCAGCTTTGGAAAATCAAGAAGACGAGGGAACAGCTTGTTTTGGTACTGACTGTTTGCTACCCGGTGAAACCATCTATAGCGATGCCAAACCGCGTGAAGTCTTTATTGCGGCCTGTTTTTTAGTGCTAATTATCGGGATTGGGTTTTACCCCAAGCTGGCTATGCAAATGTATGATGTGAAGACTGTGGCGGTAAATGCTCAGGTGCGCCAATCTCTGATGATGATCTCGCAAACAAATCCCCACCTGTATGCTCAAGGTTGGTTAGTTCCTACTATCCCAGCCTCGGAAGTAACGCCTGTTTTGGGAGTTGTCAAGTAACTTTATTGACCTGTTAAAATGACGGTTAATAGATATTACAGAGAATTTCCAGAACTATGAAACGTCGTGATTTCATAAATTGGGTAGGTTTAGGTGGAATAGTTAGTAGCTTACCAGTAGCGATCGCGGCTTGTTCTACCCAAACAATTACATCTGACGATTGGCAAACGGTGGGTACTGTGGCAGAGTTAGATAAAGATGGTCAATTGTCAGTCAAAAACTTACCATCTGTCAATGTTTTAGTAGTCGGTACATCTAAAAGCGAAAATCTCATTGCTGTTAACCCTACTTGTACTCACTCAGGTTGCACGGTGACATGGCAAACTGAAGGCAATAAATTTAACTGTCCTTGTCACGGTGCAGAATATGGTAGTGATGGCCAAGTGCGAAAAGGCCCGGCTACAAAACCACTCAAAACTTACACTGTCAAAATTGAGAATAATTCTGTTTTAGTGAAGCAAAATTAGATCCTCCCCACTCCCTATTTGCAAGCATGGTGAATCATATCAACCAGCTTTTAGTCCAAGCACAAGCCGCATCCGATACGGCCGATTTGTCATTACTAAGTCAATATTTACAACAATTGATGTTGAAACTAGACTCTACCCACCCAGAAATCGATAAAAATCGGGAATACGTGCTGGAACTAGCACTTACAATTTTAGAAATGGGAGATTTTCAGCAACGTTGGGATATTGCTAAAGTATTACGGCAATTGGGACATATTGCTATCCCGCCATTAATTCATATTCTCGAAGATGAAGATGGGGAAGAAGATTTACGTTGGTATGCAGTTCGCACTTTGGGGGAGTTTCAACACCCAGATGCCATAATCTCTTTAGTAGATTTGCTGAAAACCAGTGAAAATCAAGAACTCAAAGCGATGGCTGCATCAGCTTTAGGGCAAATGGGGACTGCGGCAATTAAGGCAGTGACTGAACTTTTGGCTGAGGAAGAAACAAGAGTTTTGGCAGTGCGATCGCTTGCTTACATTCGCACTCAAGAAACGATTACACCTTTATTAAGTGTTGTCCAAGATTCACAAGCCGTAGTCCGCAGCGCCACCCTAGAAGCCCTCAGCACCTTTCATGACCAACGTGTACCACCAGTTTTATTAAACGCTTTGGATGACGTTGCCGCTACCGTCAGACTTGCAGCAGTGCAGGGTTTAGGTTTTCGCTCTGATTTATGTAGAGATTTAGATTTAGTGAAGAGATTGCAACCCAGATTATGCGATTTTAATCTTGAGGTTTGTTGTGCAGCTGCGATCGCTCTTTCTCGAATGGGTACTGATGAGGCGGCTAAGTATTTATTTGAAGTCTTAATTTCAGCCAATACACCACTGAAACTGCAATTAGAAATTATCCGTGCTTTACTCTGGGTGGAAACTTTATCTGGTTTGGCATATTTGCAAGAATTATTCTATTATACCACATCAGAGACACTCTGGCAAGAAATTATCACAGTTTTGGGACAAGTGCAGAAGCCGCAGTTGATGAAACCAGCCGCGCAAATTTTGTTGGATGTTTTGCAGTCACAGCATTTAGTCACAGTGGCAAATCCTTTGGGGGCTAAGATTAAAAGTGCGATCGCTCTGGGTTTGGGGCAGTTAGGAAATAACCAAGCTGTTGAAGCTTTGATTTTATTGTTAGCAGATGCAAATCAAATTGTGAAATTAAATGCGATCGCGGCACTGAAAAAGCTGGACAAAGAAGCCGCATATCAACAATTACAGCAATTAGCCCATAATTCCACACTCGCAGCAGATTTGCAACAAGGAGTAGCGATCGCTCTGGGAGAATGGTAGAACATTGAAAAAAATCTCCCACTGCTAAAAAATAGCAAAGAGGAGATTTACGGTTAAAGTTCGTCAGGTGATCGGAATAGCTATTTATTTAGTATTAATCACCAATACTTTAATTCCTCCTAAAGATAGATAAATATTATCTGGTCTTCGAGCCATAAGCACCAGAACCCTTGCAGTTATCGAGAGCGATCGCTTGTTAACCCCTTATTTTTACTATTCACTACCCAGTATTTTTAACAAGACTTACGTCTACTTCAGGATGTGATAACTGATTGTCAGATGTTACAGTTTGTATATCGCCCAAATTTGTGAAATCATCAGCAAAGAATGCCGATTGCGGCAATATTTCGTAAGGAGTGAATGTGAATAGTATTTTTCGTGTCTACCATACGCTACGCAAAAGCACAGGTTTGTTTTACGTACCCAGTGTAGCTGTCCTCACAGTCTTGCTTAGTAATCTGTCTGCTGTTGCCGAAACAGTAGATACTCAAATGTTAGCTGAGTCTTCTGTAAATGCAACATCCGCCGATGCCATTAGTTTACAGCAGTTTCCCAATGCTCAAACCCAGGAAATTGCTAATCGAACACTCACACCTGTACCAGGGACAGCCCTAACTTCATCCGCAGCCCTGATTTCTGCATCACAACAATTGACTGCTGAATCATCTCCTATTCAGGTAGCACAAGCGGATATTGATGTTCGTAAAGCTCCTCGTGGCGCTAGAAGCTATGTTGGTGTTGCTGGTAACATTGGCATAGGTGGTGGTGACTCATCTTTAGCCGACGGTAATTTTGCAGTCATCAGTAAAGTGGGAATAACAAATACCATATCGGTAAGACCATCAGGTGTGTTTGGAAACGACACCACCATCCTCGTTCCCATTACTTACGACTTCAATATAAAGCAGACAGATCCATTTGAGGAACCATTAGGGATCGCCCCTTATGTAGGAGTAGGTGCAGCCATTAAAACTGGCGGTGACTCCACCACTGCTTTGTTAATCACTGGTGGTATAGATTTTCCTCTCAATCCTCAATTCACGGCCACAGCTTCCGTAAATGCCGGATTTTTCGACGAGACTGATGTCGGCTTATTATTAGGAATTGGTTACAATTTTGGTAGCTTCTAATCACATAATCTGAAATATTAAAGGCAGAAGTATAAATTACTTTTGCCTTTTGTAAATTAAAAGTTGCTTTATTTATTAACCAAGACTGAATAGATTCTAAAAGTGCGATCATCGTTATATCGACTTATATGAATTTATATCGGTGATACCATGAGTAGCAGTTGAAATTATATTTTTTTTCATTTTGAAGCCATGCCTAAATTCTGGAATAATATCTAAAATATCTATGATCACAGCTAAATTACCAAAAGAAAGACAAGCAGTTGCCCAATAATGCCACTTTCTAGGTTTGGATATAATCTTGATTTTGGCAGTAATTATTCCACTTGATCATAAAAAATAAATATTTAATAAAAAACTAGCGTTTATACATATGAATCAACTAGATCAAACATCTGATAACAAGACAAATTTTGTAGTAGAAAAGCAAAAAGAAAAGGAACACATCCATGATGTTCTGCTCTTGCTGCAAAATTTGATTTCTAGAGAAGAAGCTACAGTGAAGCTAGTATTAGATTCTCTGTATGATGTCGGGTCAATTAACCTGATTAACCAAAAGTTTCGTTCTCGGACTCTCAAAAGAACTCTGAAACTAATTTCCAGGACATCCAAGCCAGTATTTAGAATTTTTGCTTGGCGTTGGTTTAAAAAGAATGGTTCTCCATTAATTACTAACTGGCTACAAAGCCAGGTGGCTTTTAAAAGCACAGAAAAACCAAAAATTGAGGTAGCTCAATTGATTGAGGAAAATCCCGACACCAACCTAAATTCTCTTACCAAACCGCAGTATCAGCTTCAGGAAGTCAAACATCTTCGCTCCCAGGTGACATTATTGACTGGTATTTTGGCTGGAATTGTGACTGTGTTCGGTGGTAGCTTTGTCTGGTTAGGTTATTCCCTAGAGCGATCGCATATGCAAAGAATTGTAGAATTACAAACTCAAGTCAAAACTCTAGAAGCTAGCGTCAATAAACCTTAAGTAGGTATACATAGAATTTTTCTCACCTACTTATTTAGTACCTGAAAGCCGAAATTAAACTAAGTGTTTTGTCAACTAAAATTGAAATCATTTCCTAGTCAGGACTAAAGCCCTGTTGGAGAACTAAAGTCCTGACTAAAAACCTTTAATTATTGAGGCTGGAACATTAAATTCCAGCCTGTGGGAACTGCTATTTAGGATTGGGACTAACTTTGTCAATCACCTTAATCTTTCCATCAGCTTCCACACTCCAAACATCGTAGACACCGACCACATCACCATTAGCATCAACATCAACGTTGCCGCTTGCTCCTTGATAGTTAATGTCTTGACCCTCTCGCAGTAACTTCAGCCCCGCGCAGACATCAGTAACTTCTGTACCAGGTCCATTGGCAACTTCACGGATTTTCTTAGAAACACCAACACCTGTATTTTCCTTCGCGGCTTGTGCAGCGAGTACCAACAAAGCAGCAGCATCCCAAGCTTGGGGAGCGTATTCTCCTGGAGAACTACCTTTTTTCTGTTGCCACAGCTTATTGAAATCTGCTAACGCTTTACCATTGGAACCGGGTACAGTACCCAACGCCCCAGCTAAAAGATATTTCCCATCAGCGCCTTTACCTACTTGGTCGGGAAAAGTGGGTGATTTGACTCCATCTGTGAGCAGAATTTGCACACCCTCAGTCAAACCTTGCTGGTAAGCAGTTTTGAGAAGGAGACTGCCCGTTTCAGCATAGAGAACCGCTATAACTGCATCTGGTTTTCCCGCAAAAGCAGCAGCAGCTTCAGTGTCAAATGTTTGGGCTTTGGGATCGTAGCGGATAGGTTTATCTTTATTAATTACAGTTCCACCCAATTTTTCAAAAGCTGCGACAAATGCTTTTTCAAACCCTACCCCATAGTCGTTATTAATCACAACTGTGGAAACTCGCTTGAAGCCTTTTTGATTAGCTAGTTGAGCTAATGCTAATGCTTGGTAGGTATCAGGAGGAGCTGTGCGTGACCAAAAGCCTTTAAAGTCGCCTTTTTGTGCTTTTTCTGTAAAAACTGGACTGGTACTACCAGGAGAAACCAGCATGACTTGATTAGGGACGGCAACTGAGACAGCAGCAGTAGAAACGCTGCTCGCAAAGGAACCAACTACACCAGCGACTTTATCCAGAGTTGCCAATTTGGTCATCCCAGCCGCACCTGCTCTGGGGTCGGTTTGGTCGTCTACTTCTACGAGGGTAACTGGTTGCCCATTCACGCCCTCGCAAGCGTTCACAGTCTCCACTAGCAAGGGAATTGAGCCTGACATTTGCTGTCCAATGGAAGCTAAATCACCAGTTGCTGGTAGTAGACTACCAATTTTTAACCCTTGACTACTATTGCTTGTGTTCGCTGGAGTCACCTCGGTTGTACTCCCTGGAGTCACTTCGGTTGTACTAGTGGTGTTATTAGCATTGTCACAAGCTCCCAAAAGCAAACCTGCTGCTATGGTAGCTATACTTAACGCTAAGGCAGTATTAATTCTTGGCATAATTCAACTATCACTCCTCAGATATTTAGGAGCCTAAAAGTAAGATTTAAACTAGGTTTTTAAGTTAGCCCAATCTTTATAGGTTCCAAAGGATAAATAATAGCATCTACCCAGAGAAGTAAAACTTTTTACCAACAAATCAAGGTTTATTGGTTGATTTAATCTGTATTTTCGTAACTCTACCTAAAATTGAGTTATGGGTAAAAAATACGTTAACTATTTCTATTT
Organism: Nodularia sp. (in: cyanobacteria); assembly: GCA_035638855.1. Lineage (GTDB taxonomy): Bacteria > Cyanobacteriota > Cyanobacteriia > Cyanobacteriales > Nostocaceae > Nodularia. The sequence continues at coordinate 108,802 of DASQZD010000128.1, forward strand.
AAATAGCTGAAAACGGAGAGGGAGGGATTCGAACCCTCGGTACGGAGTTACCTGCCGTACAACAGATTAGCAATCTGTCGCTTTCGACCACTCAGCCACCTCTCCAGGTGGTCTACAGATAATAACAGTAGCAGACTTTTCGGAGTTAGTCAACTATAAATTTTAAAATTCTTGGCAAAGTCATGATTCCTGAGTGATTAGTCATGGAAATACTATGCCTACAAGCCAAATGCTGGAGTTTTTTTGGCTACAACGAGGGGAAGTAAAGCAACGTAGTGGCTCGATAATCCCACTCAGTATGTACCAAAAACTTGATTACTCTTGCTTATAGAAGGCTACATCCTAAGTGCAGCTATGCTCGCACGGGGTTTAGGAGTTACTCAATAAAGGCAATGACCAATGACGATTTGAATAATTCGTAATTCGTAATTAATAGACAGAGCTACTTAATTTATGAATGGATGCAGTCAATGTTTCAGGTTTTCCTGAATTTATTTATGGGGTGCAAAATTTACGAATTACGAATTATTCTGACTACTGACCTGATTAAACCACTTGCGATCGCATCCACGCTACTGGCAAAGAACATAATTTTTGCCATTGTGGTACGTAGGCACGCCTAGTAAACACGTTGTAATCGTTGCGTTCAATTATGCTTAAAATTCGACTGTAATGCATGAGAGCCGCCCATACAGGCCAACGGGCATCAGTAGATAGGTAAGTAATACCTCTTTCGGCTTTAGTATAAAACTGTCTGGCTCTGTTAATTTGAAATTGCATCAGGGCGCGCCAGCGATCATCAACTACACCTTTAAACAAGTCTTGCTCAGTGTAATTGAATCGCGCCAAATCCTCTAGAGGAATATAAATTCGCCCACGTTGAGCATCTTCGCCCACATCTCGAAGGATGTTGGTGAGTTGCTTGGCAATTCCCAAGGCAATTTCTTCAGCAGTCGGCATATAAGGCTGTTGTTGACAGTTCCACGGGGCTGTATTTTTAGTTTCATCCAAACCCATAACTGACGTTGACATTAAGCCGACAGTACCAGCGACGCGGTAACAGTAGAGGTATAAATCCTCAAAGGTTTCATAGCGACTGCGATATAAATCCATTTGCTGACCAGCAATCATATCCCGGAAGGGCTGAATGTCCATTGGAAACCGTCGAACAGTATCAGCCAAAGCTACGTCATAATTTTCTACTGGGTGTCCAGCAAAAATTGATTCGAGCTGCTGTTCCCATAAATTTAGGGTTTCTGGCGTAGTCAAGGCACATCCGGGGCCATCTACCAGTTCATCTGTACGGCGACACCAAGCGTAAATCGCCCAAATAGCAGGACGTTTTTCTTCGCTCAGGAGCAAAGTGCTTAGGTAAAAAGTCGCGGAATACTTAGCTATAAGTTGCCGACAAAGTTTATATGACTCGTCTACAGAGACCAGCGTTTTCATGCGCGGAGGGGAATCAGGCAGTTGCAGCATTCGTTGCGGGCGGTCGGGTTGGCGTTTGCAGGTCTGAGGAATTTGCTACCGGGAGTGCTTCAGAGATCGCTTGCGCTGTCAGCTTACCAGAAAGTACAGCACCTTCCATACTGGCTAAGTAGCGTTGCATGGTGTAATCCCCAGTCAAATAAAAGTTGGCTATGGGGGTTTTTTGCGAGGGGCGGAACTGTTGGCGACCTGGGGTCGCTTTGTAAACTGAACGCGGTGTTTTCACCACGTGATATTTTAGCAATTTTGCGGAATTCTCTGTCCCAAAATGGTCAGGGAAGAGTTTTTCCAACTCAGCAATCGTCGCGGTAACAATTTCCTCATCCGATTTGGTGATCCAATCTTTTGCCGGAGCTAAGACTAATTCGAGCATTGATCGCTCAGAATTAGCATATTCACGACAAGCATTGCTCATATCAGCATAAACGCTGAGGAGGGGCGATCGCGAAAATAGCAGGTGATCAATTTCTGTCAGTTTACGATCAAACCACAAATGTACGTTAATCACAGGTACGCCTTCCAGCCCTTCTAGCTTCTGGAAACACTCAAATTGCTTCCAAGGTTCTGGTAACATCACCTTAAAGGGGTCAACTGGCATAGCCGATACATACAAATCAGCCGTCAACACTTCATCTTCTGCCCCATTTAATCCTCTGAGCAAAAATCCTTTGACAGTACCATCAGGGTGAAGCAAAATCTCTTTTAACGGAGCATTGAGGCGGACTTCACCACCTCCCTGGGTGATGTGGTCTACGATGGGCTGACACAATCGCTCTGTGGGTGAACCATCTAAAAACGCCATTTTTGAGCCGTTTTTTTCCTGAAGGAAGCGATTCAGGGCAGTTAGCAAGATGGTGGCAGAAATTTCATCTGGTCCGATGAAGTTGAGTGATTTGCACATGGCAATAAACACTTCATCATTGACTCGTTCGGGAATGTTCTGCTTGCGTAGCCACTCTGTCCAAGAGTATTTATCCATTTCCTCAACGTATTTCTGCCCCTGAACCATTGCTGGAATCAGACCTAAGCCAAATTTAATTTTTTCTGGCCATGTGAGCATATCGTTGTTTCTCAGAATTGCCACTACACCATTTAAGGGGGCTGGCAAATCCGGGAAATCGAAGCGGCTGTAAGTTCCTGGTGCTTCGGGCTGGTTGAAGATCATTGAGTGTTCTTTCCACTGCAATCGATCTTCAATATCCAGTTCTTTAAATAGCTGCAACATATTGGGATATGCGCCAAAGAAGATGTGTAGACCCGTTTCGTACCAGTCTCCATCCGAGTCTTTCCACGCCGCCACTTTGCCACCCAATACATCCCGGCGCTCCAAGACAATGGGAGTGTGACCTGCGTCTGTGAGATATTTCGCGCAGGATAGTCCTGCTAGTCCAGCACCCGCGATCGCTACTCGCATTTAAACTTACTACCTTTCAATATTTTTTGATCCTTTTGTCGTTCTCATTATACGTTGCAATCCGTTACATTTGGCAGGAGTTGTGCGATCGCTTCTGCAAAAACTGGTTTCAAAGGCAATTTCACTGAGATAAACCAACAATAGTAGAGAGCTAGCATCATTGCCAATCAAGCACTCAATGATTCGTCAGTTATGTACTAACTTTTTGCCAGAGTCTCAAATATCCTCAAAATATACGTTGACTTATATAATTAATTTAGTCAAATTTCACATAAATTTTTACCTAGTGGTATCCTTAAAAACTTTTATTTCCATCAATGTAACCAATTTACAGTTCCTAAATAGAATATTATTTTTCTCAATCCAGACGAATCTGATCACCAGCACTCACAAAATGACCACGAACACTTAGTGGGTAGTAATACCCTATGACAGCAATAATCAAAGTTACTATTTAACTCCTGAAAATCAGCGAATTTATATCTCAAAAATTGACCAATTTCAGATGATCTATGCTATCCAATAACAAGAATCAATGACAAACTAAATAAATTAGCTGACTTCCTATGCAAACACCTACTACAGAGAATTACTCGAATTCTAATCAAATTACTGTATCCATGTTAGAACACATTACTCCACTGATTCTCACTTATAATGAAGCCGCCAATATTAGACGCACCCTTGAGCATCTCAATTGGGCAAAAAAAATCATAGTTATTGATAGTTATAGTACTGATACAACCCTGGAAATTCTCAACTCATATTCACAAGTCCAGGTATTTAAACGTGAATTTGATACCCACGGTAAACAATGGAACTATGGCTTAGAGCAAGTGAAATCTCCCTGGGTACTTTCTCTAGATGCAGATTATCTAGTTACGGATGATTTAATCTCAGAAATGGCCGCCTTACCTATCGATGGAGACATTGATGGCTACTTTGCCAAGTTCAAATACTGTGTCTTTGGCAAACCCGTTCGTAACACCAGAATCCTCCCACCTCGTCAAGTTCTGTTTAAAACAAGTAAAGCTATTTATATTGATGATGGACATACACAAGTTTTACAACTGACTGGTAAATCTGCCATACTATCTGGTTATCTTTACCATGATGATCGCAAACCATTTAGTCGTTGGTTATGGTCGCAAGAACGCTATACAGTACTGGAAGCCAAGAAAATACTAGCAACTCCCATCAACGAACTCGATTGGGTTGATCGTATTCGCAGAAAAAAAATCTTAGCTCCTGGGATGGTGTTTTTCTACTGCTTAATTGTCGAAGGCTGGATTTTTGATGGTTGGCATGGTTGGTATTACGTATTTCATCGTGTTTTAGCGGAGACTATACTAGCAATTCGGATTATTGAGGCAGAGAAATTAAAACGTCAGTAACGAAGCTAGGATACCCATATTTACGATCAATTTTTACGTGTAGCCACACACATCAACGACAATGCAGCTTCCAGGGAGTTGGGGTCTATACCTGATAATCTCTGAGCTAAACGATACTTCCAAAATGGCCTACCGTAATTACCCTTTAATGCTTCTGCACCTACACTATGGTTATGGGGGTAAATCTGAACTGCAAAGCCCATCGGTTTGAGGATCTCATAGAACATCTCTGATGTCACACCATCACAGGCTTTGTGATGTACCTCTGTTGCTAAACCCCAGGATTGCTCCTCGGCAGTGGAATGTCCCCCTCGCTTAATATATTTATAAATTGGTAGCCGTAATTTCCACAAGAGTGAACCTAAACCTTTAAACTGATAAGCACTTTTTTGCGGATCATGATCTGTGATTAAAAGCCCACCAGGACGTACCAATTTAGCTGCCTCTTCCAAAACTTTTTGCATATCATCGCAATGATGCAAGCTGGCATTTAGCATCACAAGATCAGCAAACCCAGAAACAAAAGGTAAATTGTGAGCATCTGCTAGCACTGCTGTATATCCGAGTTGACGAGCCATTTTTAGTGCGCCGAGAGAAACATCTACGCCGAGTAACAACTGCGGTTCACCACAAAACTCTTTGAGAGAGGCATAGATATTACCAGGGCCACAACCGATATCCACCACTACTTTATCTTGCCAACTCCCAATCACAGCTTGCCACAGATCTACAAAGCTTTTATTTCTGTGACAGGCGTGAAAATAATTTAATCCCCATTCTGGATGCCCAAAGTAGTAGCTGTTGGCTTGGATAGCTGGGGTGCGATTTAAAATCTGGCAAATAATAATATCTTCATCACAGGTATCAATTTTATTTGGTTGAGCAAAATACTGAGAGCAGTTTGTATTCACTTCTTTTAACATATCATCAACTATTTCAGCGTATATTTACCTGTTTCTTTTTCATGTGGCAAAGTATAATCAATGACTTTTAATTTAGCTATTATTGATTGAACCAGCAAAATCGGCTTATGTATATTTATGGTTCACCATCTTAATTTAGTATAAAAATTTCAAAATAATTTCAAAATAATTAAATTTTTTATGAAATAAAACTGTCTAATGTAATAATTTAAAATTTTTCCGGATTGATTTATGTCGTTTTGCCAAAAATGCTATATTATATTCAAATATTTTTTTACTGAATCCGGAATAAATTATCAATGCTAACCAAAACTTCAAAGAATTATTATGCAGAGCAAATTTTAAATAAACTTGAAGAGTGTAAGTTGGATTTAAAAAAAGAATTTAGGATCGGGAACAGAATTAATACGTGTTATTTAGATGACTTATTAAGTGTAGAGGATGTATTAGAAATATATCATGCATTTCCCGATAAAGAACATTTATTGCAGTTAAAAGACCTGAGAGAATACAAATACGTTGGTATCCAATTAGACAAGTATGATTCAATTTTAGAACAAATTATCTATGCGTTTCAGGATACCAGAATAGTGAACCTGATTGCCGAAATAACGGGATTTGAACAATTGATGCCCGATGAGTACCTTTATGCTGGTGGTGTTAGCTTGATGGAACATGGCTGTTTTTTAAATCCTCATCTGGATAATTCCCATGATAAAGATATTAGTAACTATCGGGTTTTGAATTTACTATACTACGTAACGCCCAATTGGCTCGAAAATTATGGCGGTAACTTAGAACTTTGGGATCAAGATTTACAGCAGCCTTGTCGAACTATTCACAGTAAGTTCAATCGGCTAGTTATTATGGTTACTAATAAAACTTCTTGGCACTCTGTTAGCCCGATTAATTATCATGGTCGGCGCTGTTGTGTATCTAACTACTATTTTTCTCCGAAATCTGCTGATGCGCGTAAGTATTATCATGTTACTTCCTTTCGAGGTCGCCCAGAACAGAAGGTGAGAGATATAGTCTTGAGAGGAGACGCTAGCTTACGAAATATGGTGCGTAAAATCTTTAAACATGGAATTAAAAAGCCACACTACTATAGAAACAGAGTATTAAATAACACTGTTTGAAAGTCTGGCGAGCGGCTATATGCAGTAACAATGCTTATGTAAATACAGCCATGCTGATCAAGCGTTAGACATATAGGATAACCTCACAGGTGTTTAATAGCAGTGTATTCTCGATCTACTAATGATGTGAAGTTTGAATTTTTATACATAAAGCCTATAATCTGATTTTTGTGATTATTTACTCCTGATACAGAGCTAGGATGATCGTCAAGTCAGCTCATACAGCCGATTTATGGCGGTGTAAAGATTTTTAACATGGGGATGAAAGTGTAGGATGATACCTATTTCTATTTTCTTCAACTGGAAAGTCCTAGTTGTTTGTTACACAAATATAGGTGAAGCATTATGGCAGAATTGCAAGAGTTAGAGCGCTTTGGAAATCACTTGATACTTGGTATTTCAGGTACTTCATTAAGTGATGAAGATAAACGCTCACTGAGTGAATTAAAACCAGTTGGGGTAATTTATTTTGCTAAAAACTTTCTGGATGGAACACCTTATAAAGTTTGGCTGGAAAGCTTCAAGAATCTGAATGCCCAAATTAGAGAATATACTGAACGTGACTCGATGTTTATGACATTAGATCACGAAGGGGGACGGGTAGTTAGAACACCATTACCAATTACGCGCTTTCCTTATGCTTTGTTGTGCAGAACCGAGGCAAAAGAAGTAGCAAAAGCTACGGCTATAGAATTGAAATCACTGGGAATAAATCTATCCTGGTCACCTGTAGCAGATATTTTTTCCCATCCTCAAAATCCGATTATCGGGCCTCGTGCCTTTGGTCGCACGCCGGAAACAACGGCTGAAGGTGTCTGTGAATACTACAGAGGAATTGAGGAAGCGGGAATTTTAGGATGTGCTAAACACTTTCCTGGACATGGAGACACTAGCAAGGATTCTCATCTTGAATTACCAATACTCAATCTGAGTTTAGAAGAATTACGGATTCGGGAATTGATACCTTTTAAAGCGCTGATTGGGGAGAAAATTCCTTTAATTATGACAGCGCATATCCTGTTTCCTCAGATAGACCCGCAATTTCCCGCGACACTTTCCCCAGCTATCCTCAAAAAGATCCTGCGGGAAGAATTGGGCTTTGAAGGTGTGGTTGTATCTGACGACCTCGATATGAAAGCTGTTTCAGATATGTTTATCGAAAGTGGGACGGTAGCACGAGCCTTTAATGCTGGCTGTGATTTGTTTATTGTCTCGCGGAATATTAATTCATTATCTATTGAACGTACCTATCAAATGGCTGAAGATTTTGCTGATTCTTTAAGCAAAGGTAGCTTGGATGAGTCAGTTGTGACAGCAGCTAGAGACAGAATTGAGAAACTACTGGCGGTAACTCCCCAATATATGATCCATGCTCTGGATAAAAATATACTACAGCAACACGCTGAACTGGCGATCGCTTGTTGTTTCTAAAAAAGTGGGGAGTGGTGAATGTTAAGGCAAAAACCGATCTAAAGCAGCTTTTAATTGTTGAATTTCGACTTCCATATTGCCTTCTTGAGCTGCTCTAACAATACATTCAGTCAAATGTTCATCCAAAACAATTCTTGCTACCTTATCCAAAGCACCCCGCACAGCCGCAATTTGTAATAAAACATCAGGACAAGGGCTATTTTGCTGCACCATTGTTTTAATGCCGCGAACATGACCTTCTATCCTAGATAGCCGATTGACAATTTTTCGTAGTGACTCTTGACTATGAACGTGAGGATGTGCGGGCTTTCCATGCTCATGAGTATGATTTGTCTGCTCTTCCACATCATGATGTTCGGCGTTTTCTACTTGCTGGGATACTGGCAAAGATTCTTGAGCTAATCGGTTTGATCTCATGGTCATGGGTTGCCAAAGCACTGGTACTATTAAGATCCTAGCCTAGAGGATAATTGGTAATGAAAAAACTATTCCTGCCAATTAACCATAGCTTTGCTTCAGCCATCAAGGTTATCCATTAATCGTTACTAAAATATTATCATTTGGGCGTGATACCCGAACCTTGAAAGGGGAAATTTCCATAATAGCTATGATGTTAAATATTCTATTAATTTTTATTACAGGTAGTTTACGAGGAATCATCTGCCATTCTTTGACACTCCCCGCGATAAATCGACGGAGCTTTAAACCCAATTTTTCTGTAAAAATAACTGTAGATAGATTTTTAGGCAAAAATTAGGTTGCTATATTTAGGTTGTAGTTATGCAATTCTCCCAAATATCAAGTTCTATACGTCAATTCAGTTCTTATGTGTTAGCTCTAATTATCGCAGTGACGCTAACCTTCAGCACTTGGAACGTATTACCCTCTCAAGCAGAACCCGCACCTGATTCTGAGACTGTTACTGATGTTTCAGATATAACAGTCCAAAGGCAATCACCAGCAAATGCGGCTATAGGTAGCACTAGCTTTGTCACAGCAGCCGTAAATCGTGTGGGAACAGCAGTAGTACGTATTGATACTGAACGGACTATTACTCGTCGTATGGACCCTTTTATGGAAGACCCATTTTTTCGGCGATTTTTTGGTGAGAGTTTCCCGCAACAGTTGCCTTCTGAACAATTGCGCGGTCTAGGTTCGGGGTTTATTATTGATAAAGGTGGTCTGGTTTTGACCAATGCCCATGTAGTTGATCAGGCTGATAAGGTGACAGTGCGCCTGAAAGATGGTCGTACTTATGAAGGCAAAGTTCAAGGTATTGATGAAGTCACTGATTTAGCAGTGGTGAAGATTAACCCTGATAAAGATTTACCTGTTGCGCCTTTGGGTTCTTCTGATGCAGTACAAGTGGGTGACTGGGCGATCGCAGTGGGTAATCCTTTAGGATTTGATAATACCGTAACTTTGGGCATTGTTAGCACTCTGAAACGTTCTAGCGCCCAAGTGGGGATTGCTGACAAACGCTTAGACTTTATTCAAACTGATGCGGCGATTAATCCTGGTAACTCTGGGGGTCCACTATTGAATGAACGTGGCGAAGTCATTGGGATTAATACGGCTATTCGTCCTGACGCGATGGGTATTGGCTTTGCGATTCCTATTGATAAGGCTAAAGCGATCGCATTGAAATTGCAACGTGACGGCAAAGTAATTCACCCCTATTTAGGCGTGCAAATGGTAACTTTAACGCCCGAATTAGCAAAGCAGAATAATACTGACCCTAACTCTCCTATTCAAATACCAGAAGTTAATGGTGTTTTGGTCATGCGAGTTGTACCTAATTCCCCTGCTGCGATTGCGGGTGTGCGACGTGGTGATGTCATTGTCCAAATTGACCGCGAACCTGTCACTAGTGCGGATAAGTTACAGAACCTTGTAGACAATAGTCGCCTTGGTCAGTCGTTACAGGTGAAAGTCCAACGCGGTGATCAGATACAGTTGCTTTCAATCCGCACGGCTGAGTTACAAGATCTTAGTTAGGAATGTGGGATTTATTCAATTTTTCCCGAAATGTTTGGAAATTTCAATTGGCAAGTAGAGACGCGATGAATCACGTCTCTACAAAATTCACCATATCTACTTGCATATGCTTTATAGAAGATTTGGTCGCACAGAATTACAGATGCCTGTTTTTTCTTGTGGGGGTATGAGATACCAATTCAAATGGCAAGATGTTCCTAATTCCGAAATTCCGGCGGATAATCAGGCAAATTTAGAAGCGACTATTCGCCGCTCTCTGGAAGTGGGAATTAATCACATTGAAACTGCCCGTGGCTATGGTACATCAGAAATGCAATTGGGGCAAATATTGCCCAAGTTTCCCCGTGAAAAATTAATTGTCCAGACAAAAATCAACCCAGTGGCAGATGCCCAGGAATTTCGCCAAACATTTGAAGAATCACTGCAAAATCTTCAGTTAGATTATGTTGATTTGCTGGGAATACATGGCATCAATCATACTGAATTTTTCGACGATAGTATGCGTCCTGGCGGCTGTTTAGAAGTGGCGCAGCAGTTGCAAGCAGAGGGAAAAGTGAGATTTATCGGCTTTGCTACTCATGGATCTAAAGATGTGATTGTGCAAGCAATTAATACTAATCAATTTGATTATGTAAACCTGCATTGGTACTATATTAATCAATGGAATTGGGAGGCAATTACAGCCGCTAATGATCATGATATGGGGGTATTTATTATTAGTCCTTCAGATAAAGGAGGAATGCTATATAAACCGCCGCAAAAGTTAGTTAATTTGTGCGCTCCTTTGAGTCCGATGGTGTTTAATGATTTGTTTTGTCTCAGTCATCAAAATGTACATACTTTGAGTGTGGGTGCATCCAGACCTGAAGATTTTGATGAACATCTCAAAACTTTAGAATATTTAGATCGGGCTGATGAATTTGTGCCTGCAATTTTGAGTAAGTTGGAACAAGAAGCGATCGCTACTTTAGGAGAAGACTGGGTAAAGACTTGGGAGACTAATTTACCCAACTTTGAGGAAACACCGGGACAAGTGAATATTCCCGTAATTTTGTGGTTGTTGAATCTAGCGATCGCCTACGATTTAGTAGACTACGCCAAAATGCGCTACAACCTATTGGGTCATGGTAGTCACTGGTTCCCCGGTAACAAAGTAGACAAACTAGATGAACTCGACCTGAGTAAATCTCTCGCCAATAGTCCCCACGCCGAGAAAATTCCGCAAATGTTAGCACAAGCCCATCAAATGTTAGCAGGTGCTGAAGTTAAGCGGTTATCGAAAACTTAGTTATTGGTCATTGGTCATTGGTCATGGAGAAAAAACTTCACCCCTGCTTCTTCAATCCCCCCTGCTCCCTGCACCCTGCTCCCCTGCTTCTTCTGGCATTACCAGCACTTTATCAACGCGGTTCCCGTCCATATCCATGACTTCAATCCGCATCCCACGCCATTCAAAATAATCGGCGGATACAGGGATGCGACCAAGATGGGTGATGACAAACCCACCTAATGTTTGATAACTACTTGGTTCTTCCATTTCCGACTCTTCAAGATGGAAAAGTTTATAAAATTCATCTATAGCTAACATTCCATCCAAAAGCCAGGAACCATCTTCTCGTTGTACAATTTGTGGTTCTTCTTGTTCTATTCCTACGGAAAGATCACCGACGATTTCGCTCATGATGTCGTTAAGGGTGACTAATCCTTGAATTACGCCATATTCATCAACTACCAAGGCCATATGGGTAACAGTTTGTTTGAACAACTCCAAAACTTTCAAACCACGGGTACTTTCTGGCACAAATACAGGTTGCCTCAATCCGACTGTTAAATCCAGAGGTTCATTGCGAAAACTGCGGGTTAATAAGTCGGTAACTGAGATTACGCCCAATACATTGTCGAGACCTCCCTGACAAATGGGATACCGGGAACAAGCACTCTCAAGCATTTTTTGGCGGTTTTCTGCGGGAGAGTCCTCTAAGTCCAACCAAACAATATCAGGGCGGGGTGTCATAAAATAATTGACATGGCGATCGCCTAAACGAAAAACTCGTTCAACCATATCTTGTTCCGCCTCTTCAAAGGTTCCTGCCTCTGTACCTTGCGCGATTAAAATTTTAATTTCTTCCTCAGTCACTTGTGGTTCAGTTGAGGGTGTCATACCCAATACTCGCAGGATCATATCTGTAGAAGCACTCAGGAGATACACTGCGGGTGAAACAAGTGCAGATACAGCCTGCATGGGAATAGCCACAAACGCCGCAATACTTTCTGGGTTATTTAATGCCAAACGTTTTGGTACTAATTCACCAATAATCAGCGACAAATAGGTGATGATCAGAACTACTACCCCAAAAGCAATTGGTTTACTATAAGGTACTAAAAAGGGAATAAGCCGTATATATACTTCTAGTCTTGTGGCAATTGTTGCTCCTCCCAAAGCACCAGTGAGGATACCGATGAGGGTAATTCCTATTTGAATGGTGGATAAGAAATGATTTGGCGACTCAGCCAGTTTCAATGCTGCCCGTGCCTTGGCATTTCCTTGATTAGCAAGCTGTTGTAGCCTGGCTTTGCGGGCTGAGACAACTGCCATCTCAGACATAGAAAATACACCGTTGGCAATAATGAGCAGCAAAAGGATAGAAATTTCAAAACTCATGGCGGACATATTTTTAGAATTGTCGCTGATCCAGGCGAATGCAGGGAAGGATTTATTTAGACCATTGTTAAGTTTAATAATATCTGTAAACCTACCCCTGCTGAGTGCAAGGTAGACAGATAATTCCGTACCGAGAAGATGAGGAAACGCTATAACACTTTTAAAATGGTGAATATAAACTTACTCTAATTTTTCTTATTTTTAAGAACTTCCTCCTGTAGTAAAACTTATGGCATTTTCTTCTATTGTCCGTGCCTTAGGGCGATCGCCTCTCACTACTGAACTACTTTCCAAGTTAAATCGTCAACAAGAATTGCGGTTAAATGGTATATCTCGCCTCCCAAAAGGTCTGGTAGCTTCGGCATTAGCCCAAAATTCAGGCAGAAATTTGTTGGTAGTAGTGCCAACCCTGGAAGAAGCCGGACGCGCTTTTGCACAGTTGGAAGCGATGGGATGGCAAACAGTGCATTTTTACCCGACTTCTGAAGCCTCTCCTTACGAACCCTTTGATCCTGAAACCGAAATGACGTGGGGACAGATGCAGGTTCTCGCTGATTTAATCAATGGAAACTCGGAATCTAGCCAAAATCCCACAGCGAAGCCTTCCTCGTTGGCAATTGTCGCCACGGCTGGGGCGTTACAACCCCATTTGCCACCGCTAGCCGCTTTTATACCTTTCTGTCTCACCCTCAAGCGAGGAATGGAATTTGATTTGGATACCTTCGGCGAAAAAATCACGACTTTGGGGTATGAACGTGTACCACTGGTGGAGACAGAAGGTCAATGGAGTCGGCGCGGTGATATTGTCGATGTCTATCCTGTTTCTTCGGAAATGCCAGTCAGATTAGAATGGTTTGGCGACGAAATCGAAAAAATCCGCGAATTTGATGCCACAACTCAACGTTCTGCCCTTGACAAAATTGACCAACTTACCCTTACTCCCACTAGCTTTGCTCCCATCGTCTCGGAAGCACTGAAAGACAATCCTGATTTCAACTCAGACTCAGAACTTTTAGAAGGTAGTCGGCGTTTTTTAGGGTTGGCTTTTGCACAACCGGCATCACTTTTAGATTATTTAAGTGAAAATACTTTGATTGCTGTGGATGAACCAGAACAGTGTCATGCACATAGCGATCGCTGGGTGGAAAATGCGGAAGAACAATGGGGAGTAGAGAATGGGGAAGAATTGCCGAAAATTCACCGTTCCTTTGATGAATGTCTAGCGGATGTGACTAAATTTCCAACTATATATTTATCAGAACTATCAGAAGAAAACAGTGGCATAAATCTAGCTAGTCGGTCGTTACCTGTGACACCGCACCAATTTAATAAACTAGCGCAAACACTTAGAGGAGAGCGCGATCGCAATTTCTCAATTTGGCTCATTTCTGCCCAACCTTCCCGTTCTGTATCTCTCCTCCAAGAACATGATTGTCCGGCGCAATTTATCCCCAATCCCCGTGACTACCAAGCAATTGACAAATTACAAATTAACCATACACCGATAGCCATAAAATATTCCGGGTTGGCGGAACTCGAAGGCTTTATTTTGCCGACATATCGGCTGGTAGTCGTCACAGACCGGGAATTTTACGGACAGCATTCCCTCGCTACACCAGGATATATCCGCAAGCGTCGCCAGGCTACTTCTAAGCAAGTAGACCCTAACAAGCTGCGTCAGGGTGATTATGTAGTTCACAGAAGTCACGGAATTGGCAAATTTGTCAAACTGGAAAGTCTAACGATTAATCATGAAACCCGTGATTATTTGGTAGTGCAGTATGCTGACGGTATCCTCAGAGTTGCAGCCGATCAAGTCGGTTCTTTATCTCGGTTTCGCCGCACAGGGGATAAAGCCCCAGAACTGCACAAAATGACTGGTAAGGCTTGGGATAATACCAAGAACCGAGTTCGTAAAGCCATCAAAAAATTAGCCGTGGACTTGCTGAAACTATATGCAGCAAGGTCTAAGCAAGAAGGCTATCCCTATCCTCAAGATATGCCTTGGCAAGAAGAAATGGAAGATTCCTTTCCCTACCAAGCCACCACCGACCAGCTAAAAGCTGTGCAAGATGTCAAGCGAGATATGGAAAGCGATCGCCCAATGGATCGTTTAGTTTGTGGCGATGTCGGTTTTGGTAAAACAGAAGTAGCAATTCGCGCAATTTTCAAAGCTGTGACATCAGGTAAACAAGTCGCCCTGTTAGCACCCACAACCATTCTGACTCAGCAACACTATCACACCCTCAAAGAACGCTTTGCACCTTACCCAGTAAATATCGGCTTACTGAATCGTTTTCGCAGTGCGGAAGAACGCCGCACGATTCAAAAGCGATTAGCCACAGGGGAGTTAGATATAGTCGTCGGTACACACCAACTGTTAGGAAAAAATGTCAGCTTTCGGGATTTAGGGTTATTGGTGGTGGATGAAGAACAACGGTTTGGGGTAAACCAAAAGGAAAAAATTAAAAGCCTAAAAACTCAAGTTGATGTTTTGACGCTTTCTGCGACTCCCATTCCCCGGACTTTATATATGTCTTTGTCGGGGATTCGGGAAATGAGTTTGATTACCACACCACCCCCCAGCAGAAGAGCAATTAAAACTCACCTTTCGCCATTAACCCCGGAAATTGTCCGCAGTGCTATTCGTCAAGAATTAGACAGAGGGGGACAAGTATTTTATGTAGTTCCACGAGTGGAAGGCATTGAAGAACTCACAGCTAATTTACGAGAAATGATACCGGGGGGTAGATTTGCGATCGCTCATGGTCAAATGGATGAAAGCGAGTTAGAATCTACCATGCTGACGTTCAGTAACGGTGATGCTGATATTCTTGTTTGTACAACAATCATTGAATCTGGTTTAGATATTCCGCGAGTCAACACCATTTTAATCGAAGATGCTCACCGCTTCGGTTTATCGCAATTATACCAATTACGTGGACGTGTGGGACGTGCCGGAATACAGGCACACGCTTGGTTATTTTATCCCCAGCAACGGGCGTTATCAGATGCTGCACGGCAAAGGTTGCGGGCGATTCAGGAATTTACTCAACTCGGTTCCGGCTATCAGCTAGCGATGCGCGACATGGAAATCCGGGGTGTGGGTAACTTGCTAGGTGCAGAACAATCCGGTCAAATGGAAGCGATCGGCTTTGATTTATATATGGAGATGTTAGAAGAGGCGATTCGAGAAATTAGAGGACAAGAAATACCCAAAGTTGATGATACGCAAATTGACCTCAACCTCACAGCATTTATTCCTTCCGATTATATTCCCGACGTGGATCAAAAGATGAGTGCTTACCGTGCAGTGGCGGCGGCGAAGTCTCCAGAAGAATTAAAATATATCACGGCTGAGTGGAGCGATCGCTATGGTGCGTTACCAGTTCCAGCCAATCAACTTTTACGCGTTATGGAACTGAAACAGTTAGCGAAAAAGTTAGGATTTAGCCGCATTAAACCAGAGAATAAGCAACACATTGTTTTAGAAACGCCAATGGAAGAACCCGCTTGGAATTTACTAGCGGTTAATTTACCGGAACATTTAAAAACGCGTTTTGTTTACTCTCCAGGTAAAGTCACAGTACGCGGTTTAGCAGTTTTGAAAGCCGATCAACAATTGCAAAGTTTGCTGGATGCGATGAATAAAATGCAAGGTGCTGTTGCAGAGGCGGTTGTTATTTGAATCACACAATACTCTCAATAATCTGCGTTTAATGGCTATCCATTACCCGGATCTTTCTTAACATTTGCGAGAGCGATCGCTCACCAAATCGCAAAGCCTTAAACCTACGTTGTCCATTCTCAATAAAAGTGGGTTTTTAGCGAGAATAGCAAGGGTTAATTTGTCAAGTCAGTAATAAAGATAATTCCCTATGATCTTTGCAAAATAGAGGTTTCAAGATTGTTAATAATTTTGTGGGTAATGGATAGGTTTAATGGGTAGGGATACTTAGCTAGAGAAAAGCAAAAGTTTAATTGATTTAGATTGCTGAATCATTTAAAATAGTATTGATTCGGATACAAGTAAACTCATGTATCCCAAATTAATTTTTAACGTTGATCATCATGAAAATAAATAAACGCAATAATGAACAGAGCAAATTATTAAACCAAGAAGAGGATTTAGATGATGATTTTAATTTTGAAGAAGATGAAGATGAAAACTTAGAACCATTTGATGCAACTAAAATTAGGGTTAAAACTAAACCTATGACAATGGATTTATTACTAAAAAGAATTGAACATGATGAAATTGACTTAGCTCCTGATTTTCAGCGACAATCTGGTATTTGGACACCTAAAGCTAAAAGTCGCTTAATTGAATCTCTTTTGATTCGGATTCCACTTCCAGCATTTTACATAGATGCAACTGATGATGATAAATGGATTATTATAGATGGTTTGCAAAGAATTAGTACCTTTAAAAGTTTTATTGTAGATAAATCTCTAAAATTAACAGGATTACAATTTCTAGCAGACTTAGAAAAAAATAAATATGATGATTTACCTCGTCATTATCAAAGACGAATCGATGAAACGGAATTAACAGTTTATTTAATTGAACCTGGAACTCCTCCTGAAGTTAAGTATAATATTTTTGAAAGAGTTAACACAGGAGGATTACCCCTTAATACTCAAGAACTTCGTCAAGCAATGAATCCTGGAAAAGCCATAAAAATTCTGAAAAAATTAGCTAATTTACCAGAATTCCAAAGAGTCACAAATTTAAGTCCAAAGAAAAAACAACGTATGGATCACTATGAATTTATACTTGGGTTTCTAGCTTTTACTTTAAATAACTATGAAAATTATCCAGCAAATAAAGGTCGTAACTATTTCTTGAATGAAGTAATGGAGCAATTAAACAAAATAGATGCTAATTTAACAGAAGAAATAGAAAATAACTTTATTATAGCTATGAAGGCAGCTTATAATATCTTTGAGAATTTGGCTTTTCGTAAATCTCAAAGATCACCTGTTAATAAATCTCTTTTTGAAGCATGGTCAGTTACTTTAAGCAAATTAAATTCTGAAAATATTGAAAAATTAATCAATCATAAAGAAACCCTAAATGATAAGTTTCAACAAAAAATGGAAAGTGACCCTGATTTTCTAAAATCTATATCTCAAGCATCTAGTAAAGTTATCTATAGGTTTGAACAAATTAATCAAATAGTAGAAGAGGTTTTATCATGCTAAATTCTTTAACGTTAAAAAATTTTAAACCATTTGAAAATCAATTTTTTCCTTTAAAACAATTAACATTACTTTCTGGATTAAATAGCACTGGTAAATCCTCCGTACTACAATCTCTATTACTATTACGTCAATCCTATCAACAAGATTTATTGGATAAAGTGGGTTTAGCATTAAACGGTGATTTAGTATCTATAGGTACAGGACAAGATGCGCTTTTTAAAAGAGCGAAAGAAGATTCAATAACCTTGGAAATTGTGACTGATAATAATATTTCAGCTAATTGGGTTTTTGATTATGATCGTCAATCAGATGTGATAAAAATATCTTCATTATCAAAAATCCAGCAGAAAATTTATAAATCAAGTCTGTTCACAGATAAATTTCATTACTTAAAAGCAGAAAGAATCGCTCCTAGAAATTATTTTGAAATGTCTGATTTTCAAGTTAAACAACATAATCAAATTGGAAGTCAAGGAGAATTTACTGCTCATTTTTTAGATATAAATGAATTTAAAGAAATTCCACATCATCAACTATCACACCGATCATTAAATTCTGATAATTTAGGAAATCAAGTTGAAGCTTGGCTGGGAGAAATTAGTCCTGGAACAAGAATTGATATAGAACTGCATTCAGCAATGGATTTAGTGAATTTACAATATTCCTATGAAGACAATAATTCTTATCGTTCAACTAATGTAGGTTTTGGAATTACCTATATTCTACCAATTATTGTAGCTATTTTATCGGCGACCTCAGATACATTAATTTTGTTAGAAAATCCAGAAGCTCATCTTCATCCTCAAGGACAATCTAAAATGGGAGAATTAATTGCATTAGCAGCAAATTGTGGGATACAAATAATAGTAGAAACTCATAGTGATCATGTTTTAAATGGTATTCGTAAAGCAGTGCGTCATCAGAAACTTAATGCTGATAAAGTCCAGATATACTACTTTGAAAGATATTTACAAAAAGGACAACCAATTACAGAAATTATTACTCCTAGAATTTATCCAGATGGAGGAATTGATAAATGGCCAGATGGCTTTTTTGATCAAGCTGATAAAGATTTAATGGATTTATTATAAATGAGGTCAAATATAAATGCACTTTTTGATTAATGAGCTTTCTTTTGTTGGACAAGCTGCCAATGATTATGAAGCTGATGAATTAATGAAAAATATACTCAATATTATTGAAGAAATAAGTGTTCTCCAAAATGGTGATCCAATTCAAACTCATAGTATTTTTTCTTCGCAACAATTATCTCATAATTTAACTATACATGAATGGATTTCAAAAACTATTAAATCACAAAATCCTGAACAGAAAAAAATTGCTATGATTTTACTGAGACTTTTAAGCAAAGGTCCTTTTGTAGATGTCCAGGATTTACTAAATGATTGCAAATGTCATTATGATAATCAAGATGTTTCATTAAGTTCACTCGCTGGTGCAGCTAAACTGCAAGGCATATTAATTAGTTTACAAAATAATCCTGACTTTATTCACGAAAATATTGAAGTTGAATTTCAAGAAGATATAAATGCAATAGAGACTCGACGCATAAAGAATTTAACTGAAATTACACAAGCTGTAAAAATATGTCCTCGTTATACATTTCATTCTAAACATGATTCTAAATATCCTTGGAAAGAAGCTACTCCTATGGATTTAACAGACGAAGAAGCTCAAAAAGTTTTAAATAGTTCAGTATGTAGTAGTAATGAAAATAGTGAAAAACGTTATGGATATCGAAAGGAAAATGATAAATTCTATGTATTTCATTCAGAGAATACTTTTGATGAAAAAGGTTATCCAACTTATCATGGATTTCCAATTTCTGAAGTTCAAGTTCCTGATCAAATTATAGATAAAATCAAAGGTAGCTAATAATTAAGCTAGTATTAATTTGTGACCGTCAAAAAAAATTGATAAATACTAGACTAGAAGACCAATTAAAACCCACCTTGCACCATTGAACCCGAAAATTGTTCGCAGTGCTATTCATAAAGAATTAGACAGAGGTAGAAAAGTTTTCTATGTAGTTCCACGAGTTGAAGGCATTGAAGAACTGACAGCTAATTTACGGGAAATGATACCGGGGGCTAGGTTTGCGATCGCTAATTCTTGTAGCAATTCCTGCTCAATACGCTGTTCAGGTAAACGAATGGCTTGCACAATGGAATCAGAAATCGAAATCTGTAGTCCCATCTTCTTTAGGGTTGGTTCAGAATTGATCTACGACTATCATGCTATACGAAGTATAATGAAAATTCTGCTTTTGTGGTAAAGGTTACTAGCCTCCCCTAAAAACCAACATTTTCTCGCCGCAGTGATTTGTTAAATACTGATAATTGGTAGCCAATTTATAGAAACAGGTGTAGAGTAGTTGAGATCACATATCACTTCCTCACCTTTAAAGCATCCATCTATGGATAGAAAAACCAAGCGCCTGTTAATGCTCGTTTTCTCCTGTAGTCTAACTGGTGTAATTCTAGGCGGTACATCGAGTTGGGCAGAAAGCAATCTTTGCTTGCAATCGGAGACTGTGACAAGCGATTGTCTAAAACAAAATCCCCTACAAAAAACTATACAAGGAATGAGTACCGGTTTGGTAGCAGGCGCAGGTGCGGCTGGCGGTGCAGCATGGAATGCCCGTAATCAAGATTAACTTGTCAGACAATATCCCTATTTTATATCAAGTCCATTTGATGACTCATTAAACCCGGAAACCCGCCAGATCAAAGCTTTATCTCGCCTCTCCGCAAGCGGGGAAGAGTTGGGGATGGGGTGCTAAATTGTCGTAATACTAACTAATTAACCGGACTTGATATACACATCAGACATTTCCAAAAAAGATTGTAGAGACTTTCCATGCAACGTCTCTACAACGATTGACTGAGTTCGTGAAAGCAAAAGCTTCTAACCTGTGGGTAGTTGTAGCAAATCAAGATTAAAAACTATAATTGCGATAGCTACCGTCGCCGGAGGCATCGCGCACCCACAAACTGACAGGTACAGCATTACCTTGAGGATCTACTTTGACTCTCACTGTAATCGGTCTGATTTGTCTGCGTCTATTTCCTCTCGTTTGCTGGACAGTTTGGAAAATATCGCTACTAATTTGCTCACGTTGTTGTTCTGAAAGGTAGTATGTTTCTACCCCATAGCTCATCGCATTATCTTCATACACGCCTCTTAAGGCTACTTGATTACTGGGGAGTGATTCAGGCAGATTGCTACTGACTCGGATCGGTCTCCAAGCCCTGGGAACACCACGACCAGAGGCAATTTGTTGCTCTTGCAAAATCACGTACAAGTTGGTTCCTGATAGCAGTTGTCTGTTTCTTCCCTGATTTGATCTGAGTAAATCATCCCAGCCGGGAAGTCTTCTCAAATTTTCCACACGGGATATATTGTATTCCAGTGACAGAGAAAAATCCTGAACAACATCATTCGGATCTTGAGCCACCGTTTGCAGAATCACATCCCTTCCCGCGATATTAGTATACATTGCTTGGGTGGGAACTGCTAAAATTATTCCTGTTTGAATTAAAAGGGGAACTAATAGCCGCCAAAAAGGTAAAGGCTGATTCGCTTTTTGTTCAGTAGCAATGAGGTAATCACGAAAAGTCAGCTTCTCCGAAAATTCAGCTTCGGGAGATAATTTTTTTAATGATTTATTTGCACTCGATTCAGAGGGATCACTTTTCATCAACGTAGTCCTAAAATGAAGGGTTATTTTTCACAATTGTGTCTGGTTCAATTACCAGGATTAGGACTGACGCAGAGATCCTCTAAACAGGGTGAAGCACAGAGATTTTACCAACTAATAGAGGTGAAAGTAAATCACCACCCATTTGAAATGTCTCCAACCCTGACAGAAAATTAATTACGTTAGCGTAACGTTCCGCAGGAAAAGAGGCATTATGAATTAGATCCTCCAGTAGGTAGACGACGTTCAAACCAAAGTCCAGCGCTAATTAATGCCGAACCGCAGAGAACAAAAATTAGGGACTGAAAAAGTCCGTCAGTGTCGTATTCTATGGCGCGACTAATAATTTGCAGTGTTAACAATAGCATACCTCCCCAGAAGGTGCTTCTGTTCTTTAACTTTAATCCTTCTCGCATTAGCCCTGATGCCAAAAATGCTAAAAGTACATTAAAGATAAAACTACCTAATTCATCAATTCTGGTAATAGTGAGATGCCAGAAAGGTGTAATAATGATGAAAGCTAAAAAGGTCGTAACAACAGCAATACTGAAAATTACTTCCCGCCGAGGAGGGTTATTTCTCAGACGCAGCAGCGACAACCATTGTAATACTGCTAAACCACTGAGAATTCCTAAATCGATGACCGGAAGAGACATGAACAGATTATTGGTGCTAGTTGGCACAAAAGAATTCAAACTTGGTGCTACCCATTGCCAACGAAAAGACAAGGCGTAAAATACAAGGCTAAAAAATATCAACCCTAAATTCCGGGCTAGAGGTTGAAATAGCCTGTAGTTAACTGTCGGAAATAGCAAATCGTCATAACTCCAGAATAAGGCAGGTGGCAGTGCAAAAGCAAAGGATGCCATCCAAGGAGCGATATTAGAAAAATTCAGCAGTGGTAGAGGATTGAGATTCAGTTGCAAAGTAACTGCAAACACTAAAGCTGCGAACAGAAAAATCCAACGTGAGCGACAAAAGTATGCTAAGGGTACAAATAGTAACCATGACAACAAAGGCATATGTCGGACTACCAAACCTACCCAATTCAACTCACTCACAGAAAACGGTAAGTCTCCTCTTCCTGTCCAATAACCGATTTGGATGAGGATAATTGCCATTATTCCCAGGGAACTTAAGGACAGACTGTAAGCCATGACCAAAATACCAAATCCCCAGACAAAAAACAGTTGGGCAATGGAACCGTTAATATTGAAAAGCTGTGCCATCAGAACTATGTTTGCGCCTAAAACAAAAGCGCTTAAAATTAGTAACCCTTCTCCCAGGATACGTTGGCTTTTTTGCTGTTTATTCTTTTCAGTGTTGGCTGATTTAGCTTGTCTCCATGTATAAAAACCCGTAATACTCGTTGAAAAAAACAAACTCATCATCAGTGTGAATTTGACTTCTCGTGACCATAATTGCCAATTTGCTGCTACAAAGGTAATTACACCTAAAAACAAAAGTATACTACCTAGAGAAATCACAATCATCACAAAGCGATCGCGTGTAGCTGCTTCGAGGTTATTAAATCGATAACGTTGTGCTAGGTCTTCGTACTGCGAAGCGCTAATTACTCCTTCGTCTCGCCACAATTGTGCTTCTCGCCGTAATTTTTGCTGGAAATCATCTAACATTTATGACCATCTCCGGTACAGTGGGTTAACTTAGCGATCATGATCAGAATGGCGGTCATTATGCTTTCAGTATGCAGCCAAAACCCTTGATAGCATTGTTCTTCTGTAACAGTTTTACTAATGGAAAAACCATCAAAATTATTAATTGAATTTTCCAGACGTTTGTTTAAAACCCCTGATAAACAAGAACAATTTATTGATTGATTAATTAACCCTCAGCTTTTAATTTTGCGATTCTTTGGTGTGTGTGATAAACATCCAGATATACTGCCTTTTACCGTAGAAGTACCAACAAATTGGCAAGCGGATTTTGTAGATCGTTTATTATGAGGGGAAAAGCCAAGTAAACTCACATCTTGCACCTAGCCCTGGCGATTGGAATATTGATTGCTTCGTAAAGCCAAGGGCGAACGCTGCTATACAAACTAAATCCGCCTGCGCGGACTAACAGAATATGTATAAGTAAATTTATGGTTGATCATAGAGAAATTTTGGGGATTTTTGGGTAAAATCACTGAAGTACGTCACTGGATTTTAATCTTAAGATATATTTGGATATTTGTGAATATTTAATCATGTCAGACGTGCCTATCCAGTGTCAAAATTTAGCAGCGCAAGTTGAGTCTATATTACAACTTTTACAACAAGAACCATCTTTACGTTCTCAAGATGTTATACCTGTGCGGACTTCTCTAGCAAAAGTGATTTCTCCGAAATTTGACATTGTGTTTGCTGGTGCATTTAGTGCGGGTAAGTCGATGCTGATTAATGCACTACTAGAACGGGAATTATTATATAGTGCAGAAGGACACGCTACAGGTACAGAATGCAAAATTGAATATGCAGAACCGAATAAAGAACGAGTAGTTTTAACGTTTTTAAGTGAAGTCGAAATTCGCGAACAAGCCAGTTTTTTATGTGAACTGCTGGGATTTAAAAAAGCCCTAAATATCAATGAAGCTGAAGTAATTAATCTATTGCGTCAAGGTTGTGAAACTATTATCCAGCAGGAAGGTGGAGAAAGTAGATCCGAACGTGCAAAACAAGCGAAGGCTTTAATATTGCTGCTTGATGGGTATGAGGCGAATCGTCAGCATATTCATACAATCAATAATGCTACATATTCGATGGAGCAATTTAATTTCTCTAATCTCAAGGAAGCTGCTGGATATGCGCGCCGTGGTAGTAATAGCGCTGTTTTAAAGAGAATTGAATATTACTGCAACCATCCCCTTTTAAAAGATGGTAATGTCATCATCGACACGCCAGGAATTGATGCACCAGTGGAGAAGGATGCACAGTTAACTTACGACAAGATTCAAGATCCCGATACATCGGCGGTGGTTTGTGTGTTAAAACCTGCTTCTACTGGTGATATGAGTAAGGAAGAAACCCAACTGTTAGAAACAATGCGAGGGAATAAGGGAATACGCGATCGCATTTTCTACACTTTCAACCGCATTGATGAAACTTGGCATAATACCCAGTTAAGGCAGCGTTTAGATGATTTAATTAGTCAACAGTTTCAAGATACGAGTAGGGTTTATAAAACCAGTGGATTACTTGGATTTTATGGCAGTCAGATTAAACAGACAAGTATTCAGGATAGATTTGGTTTAGATTCGATTTTTGCGGAGAGTGTTAAAAGTCTCAATGGTGCAGAAGAAACCCCGCAATTTATTCATGAGTTTAACAAATACTGTATTTCCGGCAAACTTGCACACAGTCAGTTTCCCATTTTCTTAAGCAATGGTCAAAATGCTAATCAAAATTATGTGCGAATTTTATCTGAGCATGGGACACCTTTAATTAATCAGCTAATTCGAGATAGCGGTATTGAGGAATTTAGTACAGCTATTACTAAATATTTAGTAGAAGAAAAGCGCCCACAGCTTTTTAAAAGTCTGGCTGATGATTTGCAAGAAATTTGTATTAAATTACAAAAACATTATCAAGATGAACAAAGAGATTTAGATAGTCAACCGCGAGAAATTGAGGCGATGAAGTCGCAAGAATTACAACGCCTAAATCAGCAATTACAGCAAGTTGGAAAAGATTTTGACGAGCATATCAAAGATGAAGTCAACCAAATAATTAATAATTATTGCGAGAGTTTTGAGGAAGATTTTCGACTACTACAATCACGGATGATTCGGCGTTTAGATGAGTTGGTAGCTACTTTTTCTGCGCGTGATGCTTATCAACGTTCTACTCGCAGTCATCCCCGGAATTCAACTGCGCCTTTACTAGCTGTTTTAGTAGAAGCGTTGTATTATTTGGCGAATGAATTAGAAGATGTTTTGATAGATGCTTCCCAACAATTAGTTGCTAATTTATTTCAGCAATTAATCGATAAGATTCGTCACTCAGAATACTATCGTCAATTGTATCGCTTGTTAGGTAATGATGGTGGTATTGAAGAAAAGGTGAAAGTTTTAGAAAAAATAGTGTCCCAAGTTTTAGTAAGTGATGCTAGTGTAGAGTGCGATCGCTATGTCAAAGAAAGTCATAGATTTTATGATGAAGGTACTTTTTCGATCTATCAATTTCGCCAAACTTTGCTGCAAACCTCCCAAGGTTATGATTCTCAAAGCATAGTAGAAGCAGAACCAGCAATTAGACAATTGTTGAAGTTAGATTTTGAGCCGAAGGTGAAGAAAACAATTCGTCAAACCTTCCGCCAAACCATCAACCAAACTATTAATACTCAGTTGTTACCAATGGCAGAACAACAAGCAGATGATATTTTGCAACAGTATCCCCAAGCACGTGCTTATTTAGAGCAAAGTTTACAACAAGAAGCTGAGGAAAAAATTATCAAGAATCAACGCTTATTGAGTGTTGTTGAAGACAAAATAAAAGATTATAATTCAGCAGTTTCCCAGATCAATAATTGCTTACAGTCTATGCAGTTATATGATCATTTATTACCTGTAATTGGTAACGAAAAGGTGCAAGTTTCGCTAACTGATGCAGAAGTTTTGAAAGAGAATGTGACTAATCAAAATATTTGGGATGACGATTTAATGGATGGAATAAATTGAAGGTTGTAAATAATTAAAAGTTTGTAGAGAGGACTCAAGTCCTCTCTATTATCTCACGTTCTCTATATAATTAATGAGGGTAATTCATGAATAAAACGCCCCGCATTCCTATACCGCCCTCAGTCAGAAAATATGTATTTGAACGTGACAAATACCAATGTCAAAGCTGCGGAAAAACCCAGTTAGAAACTAACCTCACTATCGATCATATCATTCCCTTAGCCCGTGGCGGTCAAAATGATATGAGTAATTTACACACCCTCTGCTTGATTTGTAACCAGCAAAAAACCGATAAACTTGATCCCCGATTTCGGCGACATTTTCAGGATTTCTGAGATAGATAAAGAAATTAGGAACTACAGATAAGAAGGAATTGTTGAAATTGAATATAAAAATTTAAACATCAAATACTCTCAACAATGACTCTCTGCGTCTCTGCGACTCTGCGTGACACAAATCAATTAAAACTCCTATAATTGTTCTTCATTTGTTTCCGGGGTAATAATTTTTACTCCTTCAAAAAAACGAGACATCGAAGGTAAAGCGACCAGAATTCCTGCTAAAACTATTAGAAATACAGAAATTGCCAAAATTTGATCACGAGGAATTTCGAGAACACCACGTAAAATCACTTCTCGCAATGCGGAAACAATAGTAATTTCTACTGCTGCACCTACAGAGATGTGCTGTTGTTGTAAATAATCAAGTAACAATCGAAATAATTCTACTAAAATCAAAATAAATAAAATATCAGATGTTACTTCCCGTAAGTCTAAGGGATGCAAAAACGATATAAACATATCTCGTAATCGGATCAGCATTACGCCAAATAATACCAAGCATAGAGAAATAACAATGAAGTCTTGGAAAATTTCTAAATTACTGACAATTCTTTCGCGTTTAAACCAACTTTGTACTTCTGTAATCACCCGCTTCGGCATAGTAACTCTAGATATTTTAACTTCATCTACCTTCATCATAGGCAATTCAAAATTTTGAAAGTTATTATTGATAACTTTTTTAGGTGAATCTGTGAAAATATCAAAGATAATATGTGGGTAATACTGAAAAACCAAATCCAGTTAATTAGATAGTATCTTCTCTTTCTTGAGTTTCAGCGTTCCTACTCTGCGGGAAGGCGAAGCGCCTATGGGTGAACCTTCTGGTGCGAGGCGCTACGCGAATGCGAATCTTTGCGTTGAAAAAAATGGTGCGTTGCGCTACGCGACAACACACCCTACAAATTTGATACTCCGTTAATTAAAATTACTCAAAACCTTGCTCACATCAACAGCTAACTTTTGTCCTAATTTCAGCAATTGACGACATTGATTATTGTCTTCTTTATTGCTAAAAGTCGTGAGACACAATGGCACAATTTGACTTTGCAGACAACTAAAATATAGCTCTTGGGATTTGTGCAAAGAGATACCAATATTTAGCTGATAGCTAACATCAATCAACCGTTCTAAACATTGAATTTCTGTAGCAAAACTGCTGTTGGCATCGTGTAACAAATTCCAAAGCAATCGCATGATCAATTGTTCTAATATCTGCTTACCTTCGGGAATATTGAGCCGACAATGCAGTTGTTTAGCCTCAGTGGCGATCGCCTCTAATTCTACAACATGATTTAAGCTTAATCCCGAATCAGCGATATCTTGCTCTAGCGATCGCAATGTGATCATACACCGTGATCCCAAAGCAATCTCGGCGGCTACCTGCAACTCTTGGGGAACCTCTAACTCATCTCGGTGAAACGCCATCAAAAAACCGTAATTATCTCGATATGCTTGAG
The DNA here is from genome assembly GCA_035638855.1 of Nodularia sp. (in: cyanobacteria). Taxonomy (GTDB): domain Bacteria; phylum Cyanobacteriota; class Cyanobacteriia; order Cyanobacteriales; family Nostocaceae; genus Nodularia. The sequence continues at coordinate 136,656 of DASQZD010000128.1, forward strand.
TATAAAGTTGGTCTAAACGAGTCAAAGTTTCTTGACTGAGTAACCGCATAATCCGGTGACGTTCTTCAGCAAACAAATTCTGCAAGCTAAAAGTTTCTTCTCTAAATAGCTGCGTCATCACTAAGATACTATGAGCTGCACTCGCCTGTTCTAACGAGGTAAACAGCTTTTCTTTCAATTTACTGTAGTCACGTCGTCCGGTAAATAATTGAGTACAGCAGTGGAAATCCCAGCCGCCCAAATGCAACACAGCAAATACTAAACTCTCACTTTCCCAGGTAATTTCTGACACCAGCTTTAAATGTCCTACCGCCAGAGTCAATGATCCCATACGTTGCAGTTGGTAATCTATCTCATTGACGGTGTAGCAATAAACTCGCTTTTGGTCAGGATGAGGATATTTAGCTTTTCCTGAATGAGAATTGGGCTTTTCTGTAGATTTGTGATTGCCAAACAAAGAAGTAATGGCATAGTGGGCGGCTACTTGCTTTACACTAACTTGGGCAGTTTGCACGAGTTGGCGATAAACTTCCCCACCATGTTTGAAAACATCCACATTACTGGGGGCTAATCCTAAGCGTTTGAGGAAACTTTTTTCTAACTGGACACCAGCCACATCTCCAGCCAATTCCAACGCACGGGAAGCGTAGCGGAGGATTTGCGTACCTTCTGGGCGAGAAATTTCTTCAAAAAACCAGCCGCAACTGGTGTACATCAGCAAAGCATGACGCTGCATTTCCAGCAAGCGCAAAGCATCTACTTGTTCGGCGGCTGTGAGTTTGTGGGTTTGATGGCGAGACAGGAAGGAGTTAATATTAGCAGGCGAGCGATCGCGCATGACTTGAATATATTCATCTCGTGCTAGCCAGGGATCATTAAATAGCAGCCCAGCATTTTCCTCATACACCTCAATCAGCTGATCCCGCAGCCAATTTAAACCATCCCGCAAAGGTCTCCGCCATTTTTGATGCCATACACCACCTTCACCACCACAACCACAGTTATCTTGCCATCTATCGACACCGTGGGCGCAACTCCAAGCTGTGGCGGGTTTAATTTCCGCTTCCCAAGTGGGAGTATTCAGGCTGAGATAGTGAGCAAAGTTCGTCACCGTCCAACCGTGCTTAGGAAACTCATTGATAAAAGCGTAGGCTAAAGTTTTCTCAGTTCCCTTCTTATGGTGTCCGAAGGTTTCCCCATCTGTAGCCACAGAAATTAATTGTGCCAGACGGTGATCCCCACGTACCGCCGAACCAATGCGTCCGGCAAAGTGACTGGAATTATAAACCACATCACTAAAACCCATATCTCGTGAAATGGGACCATCGTAGAAGAAGATATCAATGTAAGGGCGGGAGTGGCTATCAGTGGCGCTACTTCCTTTCAAATAACAACGATAAGGACGGGTGGGATCAATTTGACTTCCCCCAACTTCTTGCCATTCCGGGTGGGGATGATCCTCCGTTGGTAGGGGACGACAACGCTGCGCCTGAGATGGTGCAAGGATAATAAAGCGAATACCTTCGGCAACCAAAGCTTCTAAAGTGGCATAGTCCACACCTGTTTCCGCTAACCACATACCTTCGGGATCACGCCCAAAACGAGAACGAAAATCTGCTTTACCCCAACGAATTTGGGTGTATTTATCTCGTTCATTAGCCAGAGGCATAATAATGTGATTGTATACCTGTGCGATCGCATTACCATGACCATACAAGCGCTGGCAACTCTTGATGTCTGCCTCCAAAATTCGCTGATAAACTTCAAAATCGTAGCGTTCTAGCCACGACATCAGCGTTGGCCCCATATTAAAGCTGAAATATTCGTAATTATTCACAATTTCTACCACTTCCCCCTGGTCATTCAAGACCCTGGCAAAAGCATTCGGGCGATAACATTCCCAGTGAATGCGTTCATTCCAATCATGGAAAGGTGCCGCACTCGGTTGACGTTCAATCGCGTCCAAATAAGGGTTTTCCCGTGGTGGCTGATAAAAATGACCATGCACCGTCACATAAACACCAGTCGCCTGTTTCAGGGGGTGAGTCTGGTGAGTATCGTGAGGACTTGAATGTGATGTCAAACTTGCGCCAGAGCTAACTGGCCTTTCAGCAGCAGAAGTCATGTATATTTATCCAAATAAAAAACTTACATTTGCGCCGAAACCTGGGATTTAAACCTTACTACAGAGATTTGAATCCACAATCCGGTATACAGCAAAACTATGATTTTAGAATACAGTCAAATGTCCCAAAAAACTGTTTGATCAGAGCCGGAAATCTGCGTTATCACACAGCCATTAGGAGTTTTGATCAGCAGCGTCAGTCAAATATTTCAGCGTCTTTTTAGCCATAAAACCGCATATTTCGCCGAAACTCCGAGCAAAAATTGATATTTTTGCTCCTAAACTTTGCAAAAAGTCCATAAATTGCAATTTTATTTTACATATCGAGTGCCAGTCTAGAGACAGTATAATTTCTCAGAAAACCGCAGACACTTCAGAGTATCCTAGTGTCTGGTTGCAAAATATTGCGAATCATCCAAAACATCTTTCATCTGTGCATGATACTCTCACCTTAAGGTCGCAAATGTCAGTTAAAAACACACTTTTTCTGGTTTTATTACTGTTTGTTCCAGTTTCCCTCGCCGCCCACTTTTTAGAGTGGGGAGAATTGGCAGTTTTCATTACAGCTGGGTTAGCAATATTACCCTTAGCAGCCTGGATGGGTACAGCTACAGAAGAAATAGCTGTAGTAGTTGGACCGACATTGGGAGGATTACTCAACGCCACCTTTGGCAATGCTACAGAATTAATTATAGCTTTAGTTGCCCTAAATGCTGGCTTGGTGGATGTAGTCAAAGCCAGTATTACAGGTTCAATTATCAGCAACTTATTACTAGTAATGGGTCTTTCCATGCTTTTGGGTGGACTGCGTTACAAGGTACAAACATTTCAATCGGTGCTGGCGCGGGTCAATGCTTCAGCCATGAATTTGGCTGTAATTGCCATTCTTTTACCCACAGCAATGAACTACACTTCCATCGGAATTAGCGAAAAAGTTGTGCAAAATCTTTCTCTTGCCGTTGCTGTTGTGTTAATTCTGGTTTACGGACTGACGCTGCTATTTTCGATGAAAACCCACGCCTATTTATATGATGTGGGTGTTGCAGAGATAGAAGCCGAAGAAACACCTCATACCAAACCCAATATGTGGCTATGGAGTGGTGTGCTGCTAGTATGTACTTTGTTGGTGGCACTAGAATCAGAAATGTTAGTAGGTTCTTTGGAAGTAGCCACATCTCAACTCGGTTTGACATCACTGTTTACAGGGGTAATTTTGGTTCCCATCGTTGGTAACGCTGCTGAACACGCCACCGCAGTCACTGTGGCTATGAAGAATAAGATGGATCTCTCCATCTCAGTAGCGGTGGGATCAAGTATGCAAATTGCCCTATTTGTTGCACCTGTTTTAGTAATAGCTGGGTGGATACTTGATAAACCGATGGATTTGGATTTTAACCCCTTTGAATTAGTGGCTGTGGCAGTGTCAGTTTTAATTGCCAATAGTATTAGTTCTGATGGTGAATCCAATTGGTTAGAAGGAGTTTTACTATTAGCTGCTTATACAGTTGTGGGGTTTGCTTTCTACTTCCATCCCCTAATTGATAGTATTGGCTAGTCTTTGACTCTGCACTGCATAACCTTTCCCTCTCCTTAACCAGGCTACGGTGTACACACAAGTCGGGAAATTCTCGTTTAGCGTCATAAGACCCCACCCCTAACCCCTCCCCGCAAGCGAGGAGGGGAACTAAATTTCCACTTTAATCTTGTTTTTAGGACTGGAAACTTTCTTTGGTTCAGGATGTGTGTACACGATAGCCTTAACCAGGAGAGGTAAATATGGGTCCAACTTTTAAAACTATAGTCAGCGCTTTTCATGTCTGGAATCAGAATGGGGTGTTATATTTCGCACTTGGCTGGAATTGACAAAATCAGATTTGAGCAAAAAATAGCGGGATTGAAGTTAAAAATCCTACCGCATATGATCATATTTGTGATCCCTAAAAGTGCTAATTAGTCAGCAATTAATATGGTTTATTACTGACTAAATTATGGGATTAATATATTTTTTTTACTGCATTTAATTACTGAGGAAGTTGATGAGACTTTGGGAGGAAGAAAATAAATACTCGGTTACTGTACATTTAACTCACTTAAATTTAAATATAGCAGTTCTGTTCTGAGTAGGTGCGGTGAAAATTAATTAACAACAAATTTACACAGATTATTTTGTATTTAAACCATCAAGAAAAGGTATACTGATAAACTTCACACTTACTAGATCAATTCATCAGCGTCAAGAAATTTTTAGTGATAATGTAGCTTTGATAAGAACTGTAATATGCGATTATTTATAAATAAGACTGACAAACAAAAATAGTAGATGGGTTGGAAAATTTTCTCCGTAGAGACCATTCCGGATTCACAACACATTTGTTTGTCAAGTTAGAAATTAGGTTATTAAAATGAATGACGATGAGCGAAATTGGCCTGCTGATTACGGGTATATTAACCGCAAGACAACTATCTTTCTCCCCTAAATTACCGAAGCAGCAACCATTTCAGATGGAAAATAGCTTGCAGAAGTTAAGACAGAGTAATTTAATTCCATTAGTTCCCAACTCTCAAATCACACCACCTGAATTTATCTCCGCAAATGACATTTCTCTGACAATTTCATCCTCATCTAAGCTAGCTACAGAAAAACTCCTGGATAAAATCAGAAACAGGCACTTTTCCCCAGGTTCGTTAACTTTAGCTCAGAACAGCCGTACCCTAGCCTCTGAAAATAATAGTGTCAAGGTAGCAGCGCGATCGCCAAAGTTTAGCGGACAACCTCTACCAACTCTGCGTTTTGGTAATTCAGGTACTGCTGTGAGAATTTTACAAAAGCTGTTAGTTTCTAACGGCTATGCAATTCGAGTTGATGGGTCTTTTGGTCCCCTGACTGAAACTGCTGTTAAAGCCTTTCAAAACCAGCGTCGCGTAGGGGTAGATGGAATCGTAGGGCCATTAACTTGGCAACATTTAAGTATATAGTCAGTTGTAGTGGAAATTAACAACTAACAACTGACTAATTATTCTAACGATGCTGATGCTGCTCTAATAATGCTTGGGCTTTGGGTTTGTAAATTAAATAAAACAAAGCTTCGAGATAGCGCAACAAATCTTCACGGTTTTCTTTGGAAGTAAAGTTCCAAAATCCATAAATTCGTGCTAAAGATAATAGCTTGGTAGTATGAATTTTCCAAGTATATGTAGTCAATACCCTCTGAATTCCTTCTTGAGAAACCGCATCCCAATAGTCAGGACTGTGATCACACTTGCTCACAAATTCTAAGATTTTGGCGGCTGTTTCTTCTAGATGTGTGGGGTTAATGTAAAAGCCATTTACCTGATCTTGAATAATTTCTATTGGTCCACCAAATTGGGTAGCAAAGGTTGGTAGTCCTGAAACCATAGATTCCAAAACTGTCAAACCAAAGGCTTCAAATAAAGCTGGTTGGACAAAGATACCTTTACGGTCAGCAATAACTCGATAAATTTCACCGGAATCAGATTTGCTTAAACGTACACCTAACCAACGAATCTTACCGTAAAGATTGTACTCTTCAATGATGTGATAGAGTTTGATAATTTCGTCGCGTTCTTCGTTGTCGCCTGATTCTTCTACACGTAATTTACCCGCTATTAAAATTAAGTTGCAATGCTCTTGCAATTCTCGACTCTTACCATAGCATTCTGCTAAACCTGTGAGGTTTTTAATCCGGTCAAGACGCGCCACGGAAAAGAGAGGGCGCTTTGTGGGATCATCGAGTCTACCAAAAATTTGCTTGGGGTCTTCTAAGGTAAAGAGGATATCAGCAAGGCGATCGCCATCAGCTTCTACTCGGTCTTCAGTGAGGGTGTAAGGGAAGTAATAACTTTCGTTGACTCCAGGAGGTACAACGTTAAATTTAGGACTAAATAATTCAATGCCGTTAACTACGTGGTATAACTCTGGCATGGTGAAGCATTTGTAAGACTCGTACTGTCCCACGCTATCTGGTGTCCCGACAATTTCTTGGTAGGTACTGCTGACTACGAAGTTTGCAGCATTCATCGCAATCAAATCAGCAGTGAATTGTAAGGAAAAATGATATTTATCCTCTAATTCTTCCCAGTAAAGGTTACTAAACAGATATTTGGATTTTTCTAAAGCGTGGGCGATGTTACACTGAGTCACCTTCATTCGCCGTGCTAACAGAAAGGCGACCAAGTTACCGTCAGAGTAGTTACCCACAATTAAGTCTGGTCTACCTTGAAATTCTGCAAGGAGTTCTTTTTCGGAATCAATGGCAAAAGTTTCTAAATAAGGCCAAAATTCAAATCGAGAAATCCAATTTTGCGTCATCTTGGGATTAAATTCCCGCAGAGGTACGCGCAAAATCCAGGCGTTTTCTGTACCGTGAACTTTTTCTAGGCGTTGATTACACAGTGTCCCGTCACTATTGGGAATCAGACGGGTGAGAATAATTATTTTTGGCTCGACGTTCAGTCCATCTAAACCTGCTAGTTGAGCATCTTCTTGGAGTTGTTTTTCCAGATTCTTGGCTTGGTCGAGGACATAAACCACTTGTCCACCAGTATCAGGACGACCCAAAACTCCTTCTTGACCAAACCAACCGTGCGCCGATACGAGGACGATTCTAAAAATCATCGGGATGCGAGAAATAAAGGCTTCGATGGTTTGGGGGTCAGGAGAATCAATTAATTCATCTAAAATATCAAGGGTGTCTCCTACCCGCTTGGCTGTGTTACCCCAACCCGGTTCAAAACCCATTATTTGCAATTCAAAGCGGAATTGTTCGTAGGGTTCATCTTTGGGGCGATCGCTGACAAAGGTAATCGCTTTTTTAATTTGGGTGGAAAGTTGCTGCTGAGTTTTGATGCGATCGTTGATTAGCAGTTGTACACCATTGTATTGGTGGAGACGCAAGAAATTTAATAAACTGTCCAGCAATTGTTTTGAGTCTTGAAATATTTTGCTGGAGAGATAGCGGTTGAGGAATTGTACCCCTTTACCAATGTTTTTCGGGTCGCGGATGATTGGGGTGTAGTCATAAAAGGGGCCGAAATCTAGTTCGAGCAAATCACCTTCTTGGGGATGATATTTATTCACGAAGCGATCGCGTAGATCCAGCAATTCCTGTACTGACATTGGCTCAACGTTCAAATCCTCAGTTAGCCAATACACTTCTTGACTAGCAATTTTAGGACGGATGATAAAACAAAGATTTGCATCCTCTTGAATGATTTCCTGAGTATAATAAATCAGTTTGCCTAAGCGAGAAGAAGCAACAAAAGTTTCTGACTTCTCGGACTTAGAACAATAATCAACAAATACATTCAGGATATCGTTACGCAACAAGTAATTTTTTTCTTCCTGGCGTAACTGACTTACGAAGGAACGCAAATCGCTTTTTTCTTCGCTATCCAGGATTGCTTGGATCAATTCAGACATAGTAACCCCTAACTTTGAATTTGCATTTTTGATTTGCAGGACAGAACTAACACCTCCTTCCGCCTGATCAAATATGAACACGAATAAACACAGCCGAATCTTCTCTCTCTATTCCTGATCTCACCCATGAGAAGGCATCTGCATTCGTGTTTCTCTTTAGTTAGAATATCTGCTACTCAGTATTTTTGCACTCTAACTAAGGACGGAAAATTTCTCAGACAAAGTTGGAAAAATATGTAAATTCTAGAAAAAATAGTTTTTGGGGATTAATTATAAAATTAACCATCCTTGCTAATTGGCCTGTATGACCATTTCGATGCACAAATTTAATCTAACTACAGAATGTATATCACTATTAAGTTAAAATAGGGCGAACGATGGGAATTGAACCCACGAATGGTGGTACCACAAACCACTGCCTTAACCACTTGGCTACGCTCGCCATTCAATATTCTTGATTATAGCACCTTGATCAAAAAATAATCAAGTTTTTTTTAAAGGAACGGATTTTGTTGATTTAGAGTCTTTGGACTGCAATAACTATAGACAATCAAACCTAGAACAAATGAAAGCACTCACCATTATGGCCTGTACGGGAGCAGTAGGACTAGCAGCCTTGGGGGTGGCGATGGCTACAACAAATCCTCCTCAACCTGAATACGAAGAGTATGCAGCACAACGGCTCACAGACTATTTAAAACAGGACGTTTGCCAAAAAACCACAAATTTTCTCGAAAATTTAATCAAGTCTCAATGCCAAAATCTGGTCGAACAAGCTACTCCCCAAATCCGGGAAATCCTGGGACGAAGTACACAACAGCAAAATTTCGTGATTTTTAGTGTTTACAAGACAGATTTAAAGCTGAGTTCCTTCATACCTATTTATAAATTTGAAACCGTGGGAGCATTTAATAACTTTTATACTTACACCGCCGAGCAGCAATAAGCCAAAAATGGGAAATAATAAGTCCAGTCAAAGCTTGACCTTGCAATGAAACTCTGTCCCCAGATTGGCTGTAGTCTCAAAGTTACCAAACTGTTACCCTAAAAATAGCTCCTAAAAGTAAAACTTTTTCCATGACATCTGCGTATTTACTGGTATCCCACGGTAGTCGTGACCCCCGCCCAGAAGTTGCTATGCAGCAATTAGCTGAGTTGGTGGCTGATAAATTGGGCAATACGAAACATCTGGTAGGTATTGCTGCTTTGGAATTACAACCTAAACCTTTACATCAGCAGATTCAACAATTTGCCACTTTAGTTGACGGGGTGGATTGCTTGCAGATTGTACCGCTATTTCTGCTACCGGGTGTCCATGTAATGACGGATATTCCTGATCAGATTGCTTTGGCACAAAAAGCGCTTGGTCAAGATATGATGATTAACCTGCAACCCCATCTAGGTAGTCACCCCGATTTAGTCACATTACTCTCCCAGCAAATGGCGACTATGAAAGCCGCAACCACAATTTTGTTAGCTCACGGTAGCCGTCGTCCTGGTTCCCTAGCATCAATAGAAACCATAGCCGCTAAGTTGGGAGCAGTAACTGCTTATTGGGCTGTAGCTCCTAGTTTAGAATCACGGATACAAGATTTGGTCGCTGCTGGTCAGAGCGAAGTTGCAATTTTGCCATACTTTTTATTCACCGGCGGCATCACTGATGCGATCGCTCAGTCCATAGAAAAGTTAAAATTACAATTTCCTACTGTGACTTTCCAACTGGCTGCGCCTTTGGGAGCAAGTGCAGAATTAGCTGAGATAATTGGGGATTTATTAGATACATGAGCCGCACAGAAAAAGAAGCGCAAAGCTGTTGGGGTAAGGTTTATTTGCTAGGTGCGGGGCCAGGAGATCCAGGACTCATGACCCTCAAAGGTAAGGGTTTATTAGAATGTGCAGATGTAGTCATCTATGATGCTTTGGTAAGTCCAGCAATTTTGGACATGATTAATCCCCAAGCTGAAAAAATCAACGCTGGTAAGCGCATGGGGAGACATTCATTATTACAAGAAGAAACCACCCATTTGTTAATTGAAAAGGCGCAGGAACACGCAATAGTGGTGCGCCTCAAAGGTGGCGACCCGTTTATTTTTGGTCGCGGTGGCGAGGAAATGGCAGATTTAGTAGCAGCCGGGGTATCTGTAGAAGTTGTGCCAGGAATTACATCAGGAATTGCTGCTTCTGCTTATGCGGGGATACCTTTAACTCATCGGCTTTATAGTTCTTCTGTTACTTTTGTGACAGGACATGAATCGGCAGGTAAATATAAACCGAAAGTAAATTGGCAGGCGATCGCTCAAGGTTCAGAAACCATTGTCATTTACATGGGCATTCACAATTTACCTTATATTGTGGAACAGTTAAATCAAGCTGGGCTGGATTTACAGACACCCATAGCCTTAGTACGTTGGGGTACACGACCCGAACAAGAAGAATTAATTGGGACTTTAGCAACCATTAATCAGCAAGTTGAAGAAACAGGTTTTAGCGCTCCTGCGATCGCAGTCATTGGTTCAGTGGTAAGTATGCACAGTATTTTACCTAAGTGTCGTCCTGTGTAATTTTGGTGAATGTATTTACTGATCTTCCGCCCATATATCTGGGAATTTTCAGTAAAAATACACTACTCAAACAAAGTTAACTAATTTACCATAATTACATTCCTACTTGAACTTTGGAGACAGAGGAAAATTTTCCAGCCGCAGTTCATACCACCAGGACGGAGCCTTTCTGGTGGCGGGTATGAACGTGTTAATTAAAACCGCTCAGTGAGTAACCCAGCGTGAAACTCCCTGCGTAAATTTCCGGTGAGAGTGGTTTTATATCTATACCTAAGACAGTATAGCCAGATAGTCATCTGATCCCAACCAGATGAAAGGAAAGCTATGCCCAAATTTTAGCGTGAATCCACTATATCAAAAGTGCTATTTTTTGCTCAATAATTAAAAATTTCTGATTTCTGGAGCGCAGAGAAATGTCAGTTAGTCAATATTTGTCTTTAAATCGGCTGCGAGTTCAAGGAAAGTTTTTTTTTACAGGAGAAGAGAAAGTTTTTTTAAAGGGCGTGAGTTATGGTCCTTTCATAACTGGAACTCACGGCGCGCCCTTACCAGAGGAACCCGTTATTGAGAAAGACTTTGAACTCATGCAAGAATTAGGTGTGAACTGTATACGGGTGTATATTGTTCCACCAGGCTGGTTCTTAGAATTAGCTGAGTTCTATGGTTTGCGAGTTCTGGTTGGGATTCCCTGGTCACAACACATTACATTTTTAGATTCAGAAGCACTCAAGTCAGAAATTCGTCAGACCATCGCTCATGCAGTGCAAGCCTGTCGCCATTATCCAGCCGCATTTGCTTATTTAGTCGGTAACGAAATCTCACCCGACATTGTTCGCTGGTACGGATCTGCCAAAATCCAGGCATTTTTGCAAGAATTGATGACAATTGTCAAAGACAATGACCCCAATGCCCTGGTTAGCTATGCAAACTACCCTTGCACAGAATATCTCAATCTAGATTTTGGTGATTTTCTCGCTTTCAATGTATATCTGCACAGCGATCGCGATTTTCGGGGATATCTGTCTCGTTTGCATAATCTAGCAGTGGAGAAACCTTTAGTTTTTAGCGAATTTGGCGCTGATTCCATCCGTGAAGGGCTAGATACACAAGCAGCAATTCTCTCCCAAAAACTAGCAGCTAGTTTTGAGATGGGTGTCGCCGGCACATTTATCTTCTCCTGGACAGATGAATGGTTTACAGGTGGTCATGCAATTCAGGATTGGGCATTTGGCGTAGTCACAGAGAATCGCCAAAACAAACCAGCCTTTAAAGCAGTGCAGCACTATTATCAGGCTTCTTTACCCCCTGCATTAACAGAATATCCCCAAGTGTCTGTGATTGTCTGTGCTTATAATGCCGATCGCACAATGGAAAGTTGTCTCGCATCTTTAGAGAAACTGAACTATCCTAATTACGAAGTCATTGTTGTCAATGATGGTTCCACAGACAGAACCCTAGAAATTTGCCAGCAATATCCTCACATCAAACTCATCTGTCAGCCCAATTACGGGTTAAGCGTCGCCCGCAATGTCGGACTAGAAGCCGCAACAGGAGAAATAATTGCCTACACTGATTCTGATTGTTATGCTGACCCCGACTGGCTCACTTACCTCGTTACCACCTTTCAATCTACTGGGCTATATGCTGTCGGTGGTCCCAACTTTCAGCCTCCTGAAGATTCCCTGATTCCCTCCTGCGTCGCAGTTTCTCCCGGTTGTCCCACCCATGTCCTTCTCGGCGATGACACAGCAGAGCATATTGCAGGCTGCAACATGGCATTTCTTAAAAAAACCCTCCAAGAAATAAATGGTTTTGACCCCCAGTTTCATGCCGCAGGAGATGATATCGATGTTTGCTGGCGACTTCAAGATCAGGGATACACCATTGGTTTCAGCCCAGCAGCCATTGTTTGGCACTACCGACGCAACACAGTCAAAGATTATTTAAAGCAACAGCGCGGCTACGGTAAAGCAGAAGCACTGGTTTATTTCAAACATCCCTATCGGTTTAATTCCTTCGGACAGGCTCGCTGGATGGGAAGGATTTATGGTGGTCTTGCTGCGGCGATGATTTTCCAGCCACCCCTCATCTACTCAGGAGTGTTTGGGCGAGGGCTGTTTCAAACACTCTATCAGCAATCAGTCCCGATGTTCGCTTACCTGCCCCTGACATTGGAATGGAATGTTTTGGCACTGTTCTTCATTGGGCTTTTAATACTAACCGGAAGCAATCCACTCTGGGGAATCGCACCATTTATTCTGTCCTGGCTAATGTGCTTCATCGGAGCATGGCAAGCACCCATTGATACACGATTTCAGGGATTGCGTGGTCGGTTACTCGTGGCATTGCTGATTTATTTAGGCCCCTTGGTTCGGAGTTGGGAACGATATAAATGGCGGATCAAAGGATTGGGGAAAGTCGATGCTGTTCCCTGGCAAAAAATCCAACAAAAACTTCATATTTCTTGGTTACAGCGTGAAATCTGCCTTTCTTACTGGACAGACTCTGGATTAGAGAAAGAAAGCATACTTGAGGGCATGATGGACTTTCTCACATCCCGCAAGTATTTTATGGCGGTCAATGACGGTTGGAGCGATTGGGATTTGACCATATATCGAGGCTTGTGGTCACGGGCGCTGATTCGAGTTTGTGCAGAAAATCACGGTGGTAATCAACGGGTGCTGCACGTTAAAAGTACCTTCTGTATGTCCCGTCTGACTGTAATTGTTTTGAATGCTTGGGTATTAGCGACCATTGAGTGTTTTTGGCTAAAAATGCCCTTAGTGGCGATGACAGCAATGGGCTTGGGTATATTCAGCGCCATCTTAATCATTACTGAAAGCATTGCTTTTGCACTCACTCTCTACCGAGTGATTGAGGATGTAGCATACGGTCTCAACTTTGTTCCCGCCCCCTCCTTCAAACGCTCATGAATTCCTTGCTGCGTCGCACCTTTTCATACCTATTTCCTTACCGATGGCAATTTCTCATCTCCCTATGTCAGGTGTTTCTGATTAGTGCGTTTGAGCTATTAAAACCCTGGCCTTTCAAGATTGTGCTTGACTTCGTTCTGGAGGACAAGCCCCTTCCCTGGGAGATGGTTGCTGGCTTATCTGGCGTTCTTTTGTTAGCAGCTTGCTGCTTGGCTACTGTGCTGATCTACGCGGTGTCTGCTATTCTTAACCTGTGGAATAGCTATACCACCATCAGCTTCGGGCAGAAAATGGTAAATGATTTGCGCGGGGAGCTATATAACCATCTGCAACGGCTGTCTCTCAAGTTCCATAACCACTGGCCAGTGGGTGATCTTGTGTACCGCATCACCGCAGATACCTTTGCAATTCAAACCTTGTGTACAAATGGGTTACTTCCCATTGTCTCTACCTTGGTTTTAATCGTGGCTATGTTTGTGATTCTGCTGCGTCTGGATGTTCTGCTGACCCTCATCGCCTTGGGTATCTGTCCAGTCCTGTTTTTTCTTCTATCTTTCTTAAACCATAAAATTAGTTCCGCAGCTTTGCGCTCTCGACAAGCCGAAAGTGCTATTTATTCGTTTGTACAGCAAGGAATGTCTTCGATTCGAGGGATTCAGGCATTCACGAAGGAGGAAGAGGAATACCAAAAGTTTATCAGAGCTAGCCAGGGTAGTCTAAATGCCAATCTCCGTTTTTACCTCATCCAAAGTTTCTACGGTGGGATCACCAATGTGGTGATTGGAGTCTGGGGTGCTGTACTGTTGTGGATTGCGGCTCACCATGTGATGGCTGGGACTCTGACTATTGGGGGATTAATTGTGTTTATCTCCTATTTGGCATATCTACTGGCATCAATTCACCAGTTAAGCCATACCTGGGGACTGGTTGAAGGAGCAATGGTAGGGGTGCAGCGTGTATTTGACTTACTGAATAGGGAATCGGATTTGCAGGACGGTACAAGAGTTCTCTCTGCTGAAACAGCCAGAGGAATCATTGCTTGGAAAAATGTATCGTTTGAATATTTGCCTGAGTTTCCTGTCCTGAAAAACATTAACTTGGTGGTACAGCCTGGTGAAAAAATTGCCATTGTCGGATCTACTGGAACTGGGAAATCTACCTTAGTCAACCTGCTGGCAAGGTTCTATGATCCTCAACTAGGGCAGATTACAATTAATGGTAGAGATATTCGTGAATTTACCATCAAGTCTTTGCGAGATCAGATATCAATGGTGTTGCAACCTCCCCTAGTTTTTCCCACAACGATCCGAGAAAATATTGCTTATGGGCGATCGCATTCTACCCCAGATGAAGTGATGGCGGCTGCAAAAGTGGCTCATATCCATGATTTCATTTGCCAACTTCCAGACGGATACGAAACCCTGATTGGTGAACAGGGATCTACCTTGTCCGAAGGACAGAAGCAGCGCTTAACCATTGCTCGTGCCATTTTACGAGATACTCCGATCCTGATTTTGGATGAACCCACATCAGCGATGGATACGGAAACGGAAGCATTAGTCATGGATGGGTTAGAGCAGTTAATGGCTGGTAAAACGACCTTCATTATTGCCCATCGTCTGTCCACAATTCAACGCACTGATCAAATTGTCGTCATGCAGTTCGGTCAAGTTGTAGAGCAAGGAACTTTTAATGAATTAATGGCTCAACCAGGAGTCTTTTCAACACTTTATCAAATGCCATTGCGAGAACACCAGTATCATTAACAGCGTATGTAGTTACCTTTGATAGGAGCAAAACATGGGTTTTTATTCACAAAAAATCTTTCCTTATTTCCTCGATTGGTCGCTATCAGATCCCCAAATTGGCGAATACAGGAAAGAAATTTTATCACAAGTAAAAGGGGAAGTTCTGGAAATTGGTTTTGGTACAGGTTTAAATCTTTCCTACTATCCTAAATCACTGGAAAAGCTGATCACCATTGATTCTAATGCTGGAGTTAATCAATTAGCAAAAAAACGTATTCAATCATCTTCTATTACGGTAGACAATCGTATTTTAAATGGTGAAAATTTACCAATGGCAGATGGCACCTTTGATAGTATGGTCAGCACTTTCACTTTATGTAGTATTGCCAAAGTTGAACAAGCTCTGAAAGAAGTATATCGGGTATTGAAACCGGGAGGAAAATTCTTTTTTTTAGAACATGGATTGAGTAATGAACCTAAAATACAAGTTTGGCAAAACCGATTAACACCCATACAGAAAGTAATTGGGGATGGGTGTCATTTGAATCGCAATATTAGACAATTAGTTGAGCAACAATTTGATACTGTAAACTTAGAAGAATTTGTTGGTGAAAATTTACCAAAAATTGCAGGATATCTATATAAAGGTGTGGCAATAAAAGCAAAATAGTTGATGATTGATATTCCTATATAACAGCAGGACAGAAATGATTTTTGCAGAAATTGAGTATCAGGACAAAGCAGAACTGACCAGTGAGCAAGTAATTAATCTTTATTCACAATGTGGATGGTCATCAGCAGACAAGCCTGAACAACTTTTGTTAGCTCTTACCAACTCGCATACAGTTATTTCAGCATGGGATCAAAATTTGCTGATTGGTCTTGGTAATGCCATTTCAGATGGAGCATTGGTTGTTTATTACTCTCATTTATTAGTCTTACCTTCATATCAGAAAAAAGGCATAGGACGAGAAATTATCAAACGTCTACAAAGTCATTATATTAATTTTCATCAGCAAATATTGCTATCAATAGATAATGCTGTGCCGTTCTATGAAAAAGTTGGTTTCCAACATTCGCAGGGAGTCAAAGCAATGTGGATATATGATGGTAATGATATTGATGTTGCAAAAAAAACATGATTGATAGTCACGGCTAAATTTTGCTAGGAGGTATGAAGTGGCACAAATTATCATTGTCGGCGCAGGTCCCACAGGTGCAGCACTTGCTTTACTCCTGGTGAAACGTGGTATTAATGTCACGCTGATTGAGGCTGCAAAAGACTTTTATCGTGTGTTTCGCGGTGAGGGTTTAATGCCTAGTGGGTTAGATGCACTCACACAAATGGGACTATCTACACTGTTGGAGAGTATTCCATCTCGAAAGCTCGATGGGTGGGAGTTCATCATTGAGGGGAAACAGTTATTTCGCGTAGATGAGCCAATGGGGTCAACTCGTCCCTGTACATTAGTATCACAACCGCCACTGCTCAAAGCACTAATTTCCGAAGCTGAAATTCATGATGGATTTGAATTTATCCAGGGTGTTTCTGTAAAAGATTTATTTTGGAGTCACGAGCGGGTTGCTGGTGTCATACTCAGTGATGGGCGACAACTGACTGCTGATTTAGTCATTGGCGCGGATGGTCGTAACTCTATTGTGCGAGAACGTGCGGGATTAAGATTAGTACATCAGCCTAAAAATATCGATATTCTCTGGTTTAAGTTGGCAGCTAGTCCCCAGTTTGCTGATGATAATGTATTTCGGACTATTGTAAATAACAATGTGCTACGCCCCGCCGGAGGCGATCGCATCTTTAGCATCTTTCATGGTGCAGAGTCAGGTAAACTACATTTAGCTTATGTAATCTCCGCAAAGGAAAAAACGGACTACAAGCAAGCGGACTGGGGCGAAATTTTTGCCTCACTATCCCCTTCATGGTTAGCAGAACATTTCCGCAATCATGCAGATAGCATCGAATCTCCCATTAAGCTATCTGTTGTGGTTGGTTGTTGTCCAGAATGGCACGCACCAGGGATACTGCTTCTAGGTGATGCTGCACACCCCATGTCTCCTGTGCGCGCTCAAGGTCTCAATGTGGCATTGCGTGATGTGATTGTTACAGCTAATCATCTTGTACCGATATTGCAAGCAGACGCTGAACACCAAAAAATTGATATTGCGTTATCAAAGATTCAAGCAGAACGTCAGCCAGAAATTATCCGCGCCCAGCAACTCCAGTTACAGGAAGCGGCTCAAGGGGAACTACTGCGAAAAAATTTATTTGTGCGATCGCTCTTGGTGCAATTTGCTCCTTTGCTACGTACAATAATTAAACAATCTTGGTTAAGGCGACAACGTAAAATGCGCGATGGCATCACAAATGTCAGGCTAAAAGTGTAATTTTTTAAATTTACACTACCCTGCAAGTAAATCTACCACCAATCTTAATATAGTAAATCTTGTGGAGTGGGCAGGAAAGCCCGTATAGTAACGACTCAGATAAAATCTACTGTATATCTTTTACCTTGGGCAAAAATTGGTTAAATATAGCTGATAAATCTTCACTAAACAAAATATTTATGATACGTCTTTCGCAAATTAACTGATATGTTGAAAGACTATTTTCAATAAATCCCCTTGTGTAAAAGGCTTAGGTAAAAAGCCTGAAGCTCTAACTAGCCTTGCTCTAGCTCTATCTCTCAATCCTGTTTTAGCTGTCACCATAATTACAGGCGTATTTTTCAACGATGAGTGTTTACGTAACAAAGAGCATAATTCATACCCATCTAAATGAGGCATCTCAACGTCTAATAAAATTAGATCCGGTTTAGTCCGAATAATTTGCATTAAAGCGTTTAAAGAATCAGTAATTGTCATCACAGAAAATGTTTGATCATCTAAATAATTTCTAATAGTGTTTAATACCGTCGGACTGTCATCAATACACAGTATTGTGTAAAGCTTTTTCTCAGCCGTTGATGTAGTTCCCTGACCGCTATTATAAATAGGATGAATATGGTGAGTTGATGCAGCGTTAGAGTATGCCGTTTGATCAGCTTCACTGACTCTAGCAGATGTTTTTGTAGGTTGTCTTTGCGGTTGTGGCTGATTGAACCGCACAACTGGCGATGTTTCTGTATAGGTTCCCCCGCAGCTACCCCTGTGATGGTGTTCGACTAATAAACGGATATTTAGATGACAGTACTTTGGCATATCATCTAGAAAGCTTTCCGGAACAAATTCATAACTTCCCTCTTCTAAGCTCAAGAATGTCTCTAAGACTTCTAGCGCCAATTGCTCTATGAGCATGGCTGCTTGAGCCGGGTTGATGTATTTTTGGCTGACTAACCAACAAATAGCCAGATAATCTGGGTTTGGTATCGCCTGCTCATCAATACCATTTTCAAAGATCGCTTCTAATTGTTGATCAATTCCGTGAGGAAGTGTTGAGATGTGCTTACTTAAGCTTTGCAAGTTTCTGTAAAGCGGCTCAAACATTTTCTCGGAGTAGCAGGCATAAATTAGCTTACCCTCTTCTATATAGATTGACCAAGAGCCAGATGTGCTAAATACTTGCAAACAACCATTAACATTCTTACTAGTAATTTTTTTTAAAAGAGATATGGGTTGAAATTTTTGGAAAAATCTATATCTACTAATGGGAAGTGTCTTCATCGGCACAGATTTGAGATATAATTAACATCCACTGTCAAAATTAGTGTCCAGCTAAATATAGCGGTCAGATTTGAGTTAGTACAGAGATTCTTCACCCCTAACGCCTAATGTCCCAATATCTGTTAAGCTATAGCTGATCAAACGGCAATTTACTCTGGTAAACCTAGCTACGTTGTGAAAAAACAGTCAAATCATCCCACTGCTTAGGGAAAAATAGGATGGCAAAAACCAGTTTTATTGTCTGTGGTTTCGCTAATTTGGCTAATTTAACAGTAACTTAAGTCCCGCACACAGGCTATTGGCTCTAGCCCATCAGTAGCAAAAGTATTGCTATTTACCGTATTTACTAGATTGGTATCGGCTGCATCAGCACTTCAAGATAGACTTAACTAGAATAAGCTGTACTTTAATTGACTCAGTAGCTACTTGGTTCAGTGTTTTAGGTAAGTTTGAGATTGTAGAGTTTTTCTTTAGTAAGGTTGAAGCAAAATATCCCTTAGTAAATTTTTGCCAAAGGCGATTTGGAACCCCCTGTCTTCATGGATCGGGTAGTTCAGTTTACAAGCACTGGAAAGATGTCTAGTGTTGTGTGGTGATAAATAGTCACCCTGCACCATTTTGAGTGCTAAATCTCAGAAGTATAGTACATACTTTGCTAAATAGCTCTTGTTAGCTAAATGGTAGAAACACAAATAGTTTGGTTCCTAATTTTTAGGTTACTATAATTTTTGCTAAAAATATCAAAAAACTTGTAAATATTATGATGAATAAGTAAAGGAAACGTGAATAAAAATTAGTGGCATTTTGCTATATTTCTTCCGGAAAACTCAGTTTGACAAGCATTACCGTAGTTACACGGTGTTGGCAAAGAAATTCATAATTATGATGTTACAGAAATATTCATAACACAGATAAAATTGGTAATGATCGGCAGTATTAAATTCCCTATAGCCATTCCCACCTGAATAGGTACTAAAAGAATTATTCGACCACAGATAATATAGTACCTAGCAGACTAGGAAACCTTATGTAGCAATACTCATTGAGTCCGGAAATTTTTGGTTAATTTTTTCGACTTGGTGAAATTCTTTTATTCCTCGGCAGTTCGTTAAAATTAACAAAGTGGCAAGCTCTGCGTGCTTTACTGCAAGAAAGAGGAATTAATTCAGAACAATTGTGACCGCATTTAATTTACAAGTTGAAGAAACAGGCGCTCGCCTTGACCGCTATCTTTCCGAAAAATTACCTGATTTATCTCGTTCTCGCATCCAGCAACTCATTGAACAGGGAAATGTTCGCCTGAATGAACAAATCTGCACAACGAAAAAAATTAATGTTAAAGCAGGCGATCGCATTACCTTAGAAATCCCAGAAGTTCAACCCCTGGAAGTGCAAGCCGAAGATATCCCCCTAGATATTCTCTATGAAGACGACGAGTTACTGATTCTCAACAAACCTGCTGGTTTAGTCGTCCATCCAGCACCCGGTCATCCTGATGGAACTTTGGTTAATGCTTTGTTAGCACATTGTCCCAATCTCCCAGGAATTGGCGGTGTCCAGCGTCCGGGGATTGTGCATCGATTGGATAAGGATACAACAGGGGCGATCGCGATCGCTAAAACCGATATTGCCTATCACAGCCTCCAAGCCCAACTCCAGGCAAAAACGGCAAGACGAGAATACTTAGGCATAGTTTACGGTGCGCCAAAAACCGAAAGTGGGACTATAGACGAACCCATTGGTCGTCATCCCCAAGATAGAAAAAAAATGGCAGTAGTCCCGATAGAAAAAGGCGGACGTAATGCGGTAACTCATTGGCAAATCCTCGAAAGGCTAGGAAACCAGACATTAGTCCTCTTTCAATTAGAAACAGGACGCACCCATCAAATTCGAGTCCACAGCGCCAAAATCGGTCATCCCATCGTCGGCGACCCCATTTATAGTTCGGCTCATTCGGTGGGGGTCAAATTAAATGGTCAAGCACTGCACGCATGGCGATTAAAATTGCAACATCCAGTTTCTGAGGATTTGATTGAGGTGACAGCTCCCCCTCCGCAAACATTTACAACTTTGCTAGAAATTCTCCGCCGACGAGTTGCTAGTTAAATTTATAAACATATCATCCTTAAGGTAGATGCGTTAAATGCTAACCTTCCACAAGAAGTAAGCAACAAGGGGTAGACGATAAATAGAAATAGGTTGGACTTGACTCCTCCCTATTCTCCAATATTTAGATTTGTAAAGTTTTTTGCCCTTCTTTGCAATGGAAAGATCAATTACTCACCATTATAAGCCATATAAAAACCTTCTATTATAACATTTTTTATTAAAAAATGCACTGAATAAAAATACTCATAAAAACTGTAATGTCCTATACTGTCGAGACTTGTAGAAAAGTTAATAAATTCTAAAACTTAGAAATTTTCCGGCGAAATGTACCAAATGTGAAGTAATGTAACTCAATTTTGGGCATTTTCTCAGGGAAAGTCCTTGTATGTAAAGGATTTGAGGTTGTTTTTATTCGGCTATCTTATTTATTCATAATTTGTAACGAATAAAGGATCTATGGCATTGTATAAACATAAGCTGAAGGGGTTAAATGACAGACAGAAGTCAAACAAGGCATCCATTTAATCAAGTTTGCCGATTTCTCATAAAATTACCCCAGGTTCTCATAATTGCTCTTTCATCTGGTGACAGGGAATCATGAGACTAAGGTGAAAAGCGGTTTGATCCCCAGTCTGTTTTTAACCATAAACATTGCTAGTTTTAATCTAGACATCTCACAAATTAGGAGATTAAAGTCCATGACATTAGATGTATTTACCAAAGTAGTTTCTCAAGCTGACTCCAGAGGCGAGTTTTTAAGCAACGAGCAATTAGACGCTTTAACCAACGTTGTTAAAGAAGGCAACAAGCGTTTAGATGTTGTTAACCGTATTACCAGCAACGCTTCAGCTATTGTTACCAATGCGGCTCGTTCTTTGTTTGAAGAACAACCCCAATTAATTGCTCCTGGTGGTAACGCTTACACAAACCGTCGTATGGCTGCTTGTTTGCGCGACATGGAAATCATCTTGCGTTACGTTACCTACGCTGTTTTGGCTGGTGATGCTAGTGTTCTTGATGATCGTTGCTTGAACGGCTTGCGCGAAACATACCAAGCGCTAGGAACTCCTGGATCTTCTGTAGCTGTAGGCGTTCAAAAAATGAAAGACGCTGCTGTTGGTATTGTTAACGATCCCAACGGTATCAGCAAGGGCGATTGTAGCCAATTGGTCTCTGAAGTAGCTAGCTACTTTGATCGTGCTGCTGCTGCTGTTGCTTAATATCACTAAACAAAGTCCAACACCTAATTATTTAGGTAATCAGACCAAAAATTTACGAAATACCAAGGAGATTTTAGAAAATGGTTAAAACACCAATTACCGAAGCGATCGCATCTGCTGATACCCAAGGACGTTTTTTAGGTAACACCGAACTGCAAGCAGTTAACGGTCGTTATGTACGTGCTATTGCTAGCATGGAAGCTGCTCGTGCTTTGACCACCAACGCTCAAAAGTTGATTGATGGTGCAACCCAAGCTGTTTACCAAAAATTCCCATACACCACCCAAACACAAGGCAACCAGTATGCTGCTGACAGCCGTGGTAAGTCCAAGTGCGCTCGTGATGTTGGTCACTACCTACGCATTGTTACCTACAGCTTAGTTGCAGGTGGTACAGGTCCTTTGGATGAGTTCTTGATTGCTGGCTTGTCTGAAATCAACAGCTCCTTTGACTTGTCTCCTAGCTGGTACGTTGAAGCTATCAAGTACATGAAAGCTAATCATGGTTTGAGTGGACAAGCTGCTAACGAAGCCAACACCTACTTTGACTACGCTATCAACGCTCTTAGCTAAATAGTATCTTGCCCGGATCAGGATGCAAATGTTGGATGGAGTTAGTCAACCCTTTGGGGTTCACCAGTCGCTCGTTTTGTGAAGCAAAAAGACCGTTCTGGCTCATCTAGCAGTTGAATCTCGCTCCGGGCAAACTTTTATTTAGCAAAAAAATAAAAAAAGCAAAGTTTGATTGAAGTCAGCATTCGGTATAAATCGCCGAAATGCAAATAAATAGGTGAAAAATAATGGCAATTACAACAGCAGCATCTAGGCTCGGAACAGAGCCTTTTAGCGATGCACGTCGAGTTGAACTGCGCCCCAACGCAAGCAGAGATGAAGCAGAGGTTGTAATCCGCGCTGCTTATCGGCAAGTTTTGGGTAACGACTATTTGATGGCATCGGAACGTCTAGTCAGCGCCGAATCATGCCTGCGGGATGGCAATTTGTCAGTGCGAGAATTTGTCCGCAGCATTGCCAAATCAGAACTCTACAAAAATAAGTTTTTTTATAGCAGTTTCCAAACAAGGTTGATTGAACTCAACTATAAGCATCTTTTGGGTCGCGCACCTTATGATGAATCGGAAGTTGTGTACCACTTAGATTTGTATCAGAATAAAGGGTACGATGCGGAAATTGATTCTTATATTGATTCTCCAGAGTACCAAAATAACTTCGGTGACAATATCGTTCCATATTATCGTGGTTTTGATATTCAACCAGGTCAAAAAACTGTCGGTTTTACCCGGATGTTCCGGTTATACCGGGGTTATGCCAATAGCGATCGCGCTCAGGTAGAAGGAACTAAATCCCGTTTAGCGCAGGATTTAGCAAGTAATAAATCTTCTTCGATTGTGGGTCCATCAGGAAGCAATGATAACTGGAATTACCGTGCTTCAGCAGATGTAGCTCCTAAGAAGAATTTAGGAAATGCTGTGGGTGTAGGCGATCGCGTGTACCGCATCGAAGTTACAGCAATCCGTGGTTCAGGCTATCCCAGTATCAGACGGAGTAGCACAGCATTTATCGTACCTTACGAGCGACTTTCTGACAAGATCCAGCAAATTCATAAGCAGGGTGGAAAAATCGTCAGCATCACGTCAGCTTAAGGTAGCGTTACTCAAACCATACAGGAGATAAGAAGTAATGTTCGGTCAAACCACACTTGGGGCTGGTAGCGTTTCTTCATCTGCAAGCCGAGTCTTTCGTTATGAAGTCGCAGGCTTGCGCCAAAATGCAGAAACTGACAAGAATCAATTCGATATTCGTCGTAGTGGCAGTGTGTTCATCACAGTGCCATACAGTCGGATGAACGAAGAAATGCAGCGAATTAACCGCTTAGGTGGCAGAATCATCAATATTTCACCATTGAGCGCTGATAGCTTGGGTGGCGAAGCCATAGAGAACTAATTTCCACCGCATGAAAGAACCCAGTGCGTCAGAATATTCAGCAGAAAATGCGCCCCAGTTGACACCAGAGTTAGCACTCGCCAACCTGCAATCATCAGATTTAAGTCTCCGCTATTACGCAGCTTGGTGGCTGGGCAAATTTCGAGTTAGTCACCCAGATGTTGTAGATGCGTTAATTGCAGCGTTAGATGATGAAGCCGACAGAACAGAAATGGGAGGTTATCCTCTGCGGCGCAATGCTGCCAGAGCATTGGGGAAATTAGGTGATGCCAAAGCTATACCAGGCTTAATTAAGTGCTTGGAATGCCATGATTTTTATGTGCGCGAAGCAGCAGCTCAGTCCTTGCAAAAGTTACGTGACAAAACTGCCGCCCCAGCACTTATAAAAATGCTAGAGGGGGGTGTTGCCCAGGCCGTGCAAGTAATGGGTTGCCCTCATCTCACCCAGCCCTATGAAGCGGTAATAGAAGCCTTGGGAGCTATTGATGCAACTGAGGCTATTTCTTTAATTGCACCGTTTTTAGAGCATGAAATCCCTGGCGTACAGTGTGCCGCCGCCAGAGCAATGTACCAGCTGACACAAGACCCCGTTTATGGGGATAGGTTAGTGAAAACATTGTCCAGCAGTGACCTGAAATTGCGCCGCCTGGTATTAGCGGATTTGGGTGCAATTGGATACATGGCAGCAGCAGAAGCGATCGCGATCGCTCAGGTAGAAAATAGCTTCAAACTTATGGCCCTCAAAGGATTGTTAGAGCATCAACTTACCCAAGAGTTAGATGTTTTATCTGTTTCTGACGATGCTATCCGGGTGATGAACTTGATGGATTCACTTTTGTAATAATTCGTAATTCGTAATTCGTAATTCCGTCCTATGAATTATCAATCAGGAATTGGAGCGCAGCGACGTGACTGATGAATTAATTCGTGCCGTCGCCCAGGCAGATACACCAGCCAACATGGTAACGGCAGTACAAAACTTGGCAGCAGCAAAAGATGTCGCCGCTATTCCCACATTAATCGCGGTGTTTGGTTATAACAACCCATTCGCAGCAACGGTAGCAGTGGCTACATTGACCGAAATGGGAGAAATAGCAGTACCACAATTGCTATCCCAGATAGACGATTATAACTATGGCGCACGGGCTTATTCGATTCGTACTTTAGCAGCGATCGCAGATCCCCGTGCTATGGACGTTTTAATCACAGCCGCAGCCACAGACTTTGCTCCCAGTGTCCGCCGCGCTGCTGCTAAGGGATTGGGAAATTTACACTGGCATAAACTCGAATCTGCCGACAAGGAAACAGCGTTGAAAAAAGCATTGGAAACCTTGCTGTTTATTTCCCAAGACTCAGAATGGTCAATCCGTTATGCTGCGGTTGTGGGTTTACAAGCCTTGGCTCAAATCACTGATTTGCAGCAGCCTATTCAGACTAGACTCGACCAGATGCTAGCCACTGATGAGGAAAAAGCAATTCGCGCTCGTGTGCAGCTGGCTATTTCCTGATTTGGTTCTTACATATCATAAAACAAGCAAAAAGTAAATATGTCAATACCATTACTGAATTATTCACTTACGACGCAAAATCAGCGTGTAGAAGGCTACGAAGTACCCAACGAAGATACGCCCACCATGTATCGGTTAGCTGCTGCTACCTCAGATACAGATATTGATGCCATTATCTGGGCAGCATATCGGCAAATATTTAGCGAACACTTAATCATTGAGAGCAATCGCCAGAAATTTCTCGAATCTCAATTGCGAAATCGGGCAATTAACGTTCGTGATTTCGTCCGGGGATTAGGTAAATCAGAAGTTTACCGCACACAAGTAGCAGATATTAACACCAACTACCGCTTAGTTGACATCACCTTAAAGCGGTTTGTGGGACGCGCCGCCTATAACAAAGACGAAGAAATTGCTTGGTCGATTGTCATTGGTACCAAAGGATTACACGGTTTCATTGATACCTTGTTAGACAGCGAGGAATATCTGCAAAATTTTGGCGATGACATCGTACCGTTCCAACGCCGTCGCTACAAAGACAGACCCTTTAACTTAGTTAATCCTCGCTACGGTTCATACTGGCGCGATCGCATGTCCTTGGATTCTCTGGGTGGTCGTTCCTTCTATAACGCCCGTACAAGCGGATATTTAAGCAAAGAAGATATTCGCCGGGTCATTCCCGCCAATTTCATGAGCATGGCTGGGGAAATTCTCGCCCCCGAACGTAACTACCAACGGACAGTAGCTACAGTTACCTCACAAATCAAAGATATCAAAATCCCCGACAACTCCCGCGAAATTGGTACTCCCCAACCAAGCATCAAACCTGTCGCTGTTGCCCTACCTTACCGTTATATTCCTGCAAATCCCACAAATTAAAACCTGAGTTAAGTCATCAAACTCCAATAACTGATAACTAAAATGACAATCCCTTTACTCGAATACAAACCCAGTTCCCAAAATCAGCGCGTTGCTGGTTACGAAGTCCCTAACGAAGATACTCCCAGAATTTACCGCATCGAAGACTGTGCTTTTGATAGTGAAGTCCAAGAATTAATTTGGGCAGCATATCGGCAGCTTTTTAGCGAACATGAAATCCTCAAATTTTATCGCCAGACCAACTTAGAATCTCAGGTCAAGAATCGCGCCATTACAGTGCGCGACTTCATCCGAGGTTTAGCTAAGTCCGAAGCCTTCCGGAATTTGGTAGTGCAGACCAACTCTAACTATCGGCTGGTAGACATTGCCCTCAAACGGATTTTAGGTCGTGCGTCTTACAACAAAGAAGAAGAAATTGCTTGGTCAATCAAAATAGCCACCCTCGGCTGGAATGGTTTTGTTGATGCTTTAATTAACTCTCAAGAGTATCAAAGCAACTTTGGCGACAATATAGTTCCTTACCAACGGCGACGCAACAAAGATAGACCCTTTAATTTAGTCACACCCCGCTACGGTAACTACTGGCGCGACAAGTTAGAAGATGCGCGTTATAAAGCAGGCGACATCAAGAACTTCATGGAACTAGCTAACTCCATCGAAATCAAGATGCTGAAATTTACCCCAGTTAACCTAGCCAGCATCGAAATTCCCGACATGGCTAGGGATATCAACCCCCAAGGTATTCCCGTTTCCATCAATTCCAGCGCCAATTTTCCAGTGCGCTAAATTACTTCGGAATAGCTCTACTTATTAACATAATGGGGGAGAATGAGTAAAGCATCAGTGAGAGTTTGAGCATTCAAACCTCCTTGAGTTTTCCGAGCTAGCTTTTTGTTTAAATTGTTAATAAGAGGAAGAACGCAGTATGTCTCTGCCATTACTTCAATACAAACCCAGCAGTCAAAATCACCGAGTCGCAAGCTTTGGTGTAGCTGACCTGAACGAAGATACACCATATATCTACCGCATTGAAGATGTCAGTTCTTACACTGATATCCAGAACATCATTTGGGCGGCTTATCGCCAAATTTTCAGTGAACATGAAATCCTCAAGTTCAACCGTCAGAAGACTCTGGAATCTCAACTGAAAACAGGCTCTCTATCTGTTCGGGACTTCATCAGA
This sequence comes from Nodularia sp. (in: cyanobacteria), assembly GCA_035638855.1. GTDB lineage: Bacteria > Cyanobacteriota > Cyanobacteriia > Cyanobacteriales > Nostocaceae > Nodularia. Next base: position 164,001 of record DASQZD010000128.1, read on the forward strand.
GGTTTAACCAAATCTGAAGCCTTCTATCGTTTAGTTGTCTCGTCAAACAACAACTACCGTTTAGTAGACATCACCCTCAAGCGCGTATTAGGCCGTGCTTCTTACAACAAAGAAGAACAAATTGCTTGGTCAATCGTTATTGCTACCAAAGGTTTTGGCGGCTTCGTTGATGCTTTAGTAGACAGCGAAGAGTACACCCAAAACTTTGGCGATAATATCGTACCTTACCAGCGCAAACGCATGGAAGGTCGTCCTCACAACTTGGTAACACCTCGTTACGGCGAAGACTTCCGCGAAAAAGTCGGTACAGTCGAAACAGATTGGCGCTTCACTTTGGAGAAGTTCTACACCCGCAAGTTCCAAGAAAAACGCCTCCCTGAAGGCGACCCCCGCAAATATGCGGACATGGCTGCATCCGTCGGTGGTAAAGGCAACTACGCGCAAAAGCTTTCTGCATTTGATATTGATTATCTCAGTGCAGTTCCTTACCGTGGTGGTAACAGACGCTAGGATCTAAAATCTGACTGTCTCAAATTTTATACTGGGTCTAGTTTTTGCGTTGATGTAATGACGGGTTGGCAGTTGTTCTGTTATCTGGGCGTTATCTTAAGTGGAAACTAGACCCAGTAGCTGTTTGTACGATTAATAATATAATGTTGGCTTTCTATGAATTTGTAGGGTTGGTATAGCCCAAGGGGCATGGCTGCGCTAAAGCGACAGCGTAACCCACCATGAATATTGATAATTATCTGAGACGTGAAGTAATTTGGTTAGGCGTTGCGATTTACCCTACTAGCAATTTTTGAAACCGTTCATCATTGCGAATGCTGTCAAAATCAGGGTTATATTTCGCTTCCCTCCGACATTGGGAAGCATTGATATTAATTGCTTGTTGCAGATTTTCAAGGGCTAAATCAACTTCACCTTGCAAGGCATAAAAGCAAGCTTTAGCATAATAACCGCTTTCATCTTGAGGATTTAATTCTAAGGATTTCTCGCAATTCTCCAGAGCTTCTTGATAGCGTCCTGCACGGGCTAATATAATACCATTATTCGCCCACAACAATGGCTCTTTTGGTTCAATTTTCAAAGCTTCTTTGAGGTTAGTTAATGCTTTGTCATAATTGCCTAACAAACTGAGAATCAAACTTTTGAGACTGAAAAAATTAAAGTCGTTAAATTTGATCTTTAAAGCTTTATCAATACTAATGAGTCCATCTTTATAACGATGTAAATAATTCAGTGCCGCACTTCGATTACTCCAAAGATAGGGGTCATCATCTTTAATAGCCAAGGCTTTATCAAAACTATGGAGTGCCTCTTCATATCGCTCTAAATTGCCCAACACCACACCTCGATTCTTCCAAAGTTGGGGGTTATCAACTTTAATATCAAAGGCTTTATCGAAACTATGGAATGCCTCTTCATATCGCTCTAACTTGCCCAACGCTGCACCTCGGTTATTCCAAATATTGGGATCGTCATCTTTAATAGTCAAGGCTTTATCGAAACTATGGAGTGCCTCTTCATATTGCTTTAAATCGCCCAACACTGCGCCTCGGTTATTCCAAATTTCGGGAGCGTCATTTTTAATCGTCAAGGCTTTATCGAAACTATGGAGTGCCTCTTCATATCGCTCTAAGTTTCTCATCACATTACCCAAATTTAAAAATAGACTGCTGCTGAATTCAGGATAACTATCAGAGGCAATTATTTCAGCTTGCACTTTCGCCTGTTGCAGCAAATGTACTAGCTGACTTGGGTGACTGCGTAGGCTTTTGTATAAAAGCCCTGCATATTTACCCAAACCATCTTCCAAAAAATCAACTTGCTCAAAACATAGTTTGATGGCTGCTTCTATATTGTCCTTAGATGGTCCAGTTCCATTTTCGTAGTTAATTTCATATTTAGCTGGGTCTTTTGCTAACATGAACCAACCAAAAATAAAGCCAAGTGTGATTTTTTTCAACAATTTCCCAGTCTGGTCAGGCAAAAGTTGGTAATTCTCAACCGATGCTTCTGTGGCAATTGCGGTAAAAGGAATTATCACAACTTCCAGTTGATTAAGATAGCGAGAAGCAAACAAATGAGAAATAAATTGGCGCTGACCTTCATCTCTGTTTGCAAACAGAGAATGATAGAGAAATTCAGCCGTGTCTTTACGCCAATCAGGATTCTCATATTTTGCTGGTGGAGGACTATCGGGAGTAGCTTCTTTATTTGCTAGTTGCTCAAAATATTTAGCTAGTAGTTCATGAGTTTTACGAAATTGATCTTTATCTTCTACATAAAGGGACATCCGAAATACATCTCGTGCCACATCATCCAGGCGATAGCGACCTTCAACAAATTCAACAAAATCACATTGGTTTAACCAATTAAAGCAATTGAGATTATCACTAGCACCAGTTTCAAAGTTTATCCTTTCCCTTTGCATCAAGTATTGAATTAAAGGACGATCAAACCAACGACAGCAAGCTGCCAGTTGCACTATTTGCTTTTGCTTTGCATTCAGTCCTTGTAGTAATAGTTTAACAATTGCTTGATTTCCACGAGAAAAATCAATTGCTATATTTTTTTCTTTCTGTTTTCTAATCCAATCAAGATAATAGGGTAAACCCTTCGTTGCTTTATAGATTTTTTGAATATCTCCAGATTTCGTAATGCCAATTTGTTTGAGATATTCTTCAGTCTGCTTTTTATCAAATTCTTTTAAACGCTGTTCATAGATTAAATTTTGACGATCTTGTTCCAACTTTCTCCAACTGTCATTTTCTAGTAAAGAACGTCGTCCTGCTACCATAATGCGGACACCATAAGATTTCAGAGGCGTATCTTCTAACAAATATTGCCATAACCAAGTATCAATATCTGTCGGTACTTTTTCATAGGTATCAAGAACCAAGACAATAGAACGTTTTTGCCCTTGAGTTTTTTGAATCAAACCTTGAGCAAACGCAAGAGTTAATTTTGGTATCGGTTCTAGCACTAGCTCCTGAAGCTCTGGGTCTTCCTTCGTTGCTGGATGCTGTTGCAGCAGTTTCTGCATTTTCTCTTGATTAGACTTAACTGACTGTGAAGCATCTGATAACATTCCCATAGCTTTTGGTATGCCATCAAAGGCTATACTCGCCGCCGTTCCTGGGTCTACAAGGCTTGTACCTGCTGCCAAGGCTGTGATTGTTCCCAGTTCAAACCAATCCTTAACTGTGTTTTGCTGCTCCACCTCAACTTTTGCTCCTTCAACAGGTTGAGTTTCCAGCTTGTGAATAATCTGCTGATACTGCTCATAAAGTGATGTAAACGGGTCAGATTTTGGCATAAAATCCTTTGGACGTATATCAAAAACATCCTTTCGCAATAGGCTGGTGGATTTTGGCAATAGCTCATAAAGCTTTTCCATCAGCTTTATTGGCGTTTCTATATCTGGTGTACGACCAAATGATACCTCTGCAAAATCAGCTTTTGAATTATGCGCTTCTTGAAGTTTTATAGTTAGGTTAGTTTTGCCAACTCCCCCAATTCCGTAAATCTGAAACAAGAGTGGACTAGAATCTGGAGACAACAGTGCTTTTTGAAATTTATCAAGAAAGTCTTGGGCTGGCTTGCGAGAGATATATGGTATGGAATTATTCATTTAAAAATAACAGTTTTTATTTAATATCCTAAGATTTTACAAGTTATTATTCTAACTCATAATTTTAAGCTAAAGAGCAGTTTTTATATCCAGAGAAATTAATTTAACTCAATGCCTATATGTAGCGTGAGACATCCTCTTAGTAGAGGGCTGATTTTATTACTTACTAGAGAATACAGAAATTTAGATGCTCAGATAAATCAGCTTAAAAGACGCAGGGGGTTCTGGTCAAATTATAGCGATTGATAGCTTTGAACATTCCCGTATCTTAGTAATTAGAGAATCAGCCGATTAAATAAGTCATAAATTAATACTAGATATTGATATTCTTGTGGATTTAATCCTAATCACATCTAGATAAATCAGGCATGATTGTTTCCTGAAGATTAGCACCTTTAAGGTTAGCACCTTGGAGTTTAGCACCACTCAAATTAGCTCCTTGGAGATTAGCCCCAGCCAAGTTTGCTCCTGTGAGGTTAGTCCAAGTTAAGTTAGCACCACTCAAGTTAGCTTCACTCAAATTAGCTCGGAACAAATATGCTCCACTAATGTGAGCTTGGTGCAAATTAGCTTTGTAAAAATCAGCTTTATAAAAGTAAGCTCCATTTAATTGCGCTTCGTACAAATTGGCTTCACTTAAGTCAGCATTAATTAAGTTGGCTTCAATCAAATAGGCAAAACAAAGGTTAGCCCTGATTAATTTCGCTGCACCTAAATCTGTATCTCTCAAGTTAGCGTCTCTCAAGTCAGTTCCAATTAAGTTAGCTTCAGCAATGATTGCGCCTTGAAGATTTGCTGCACTCAAGTCAGCGCCAATGAGATTGGCGTAACTCAAATTTGCTTGGGTCAATGTAGCACCACTCAAGTTAGCCACACTCAAGTTAGCCTCGCTCAAGTTAGCTTCTATCAGCTTGGCTTTGTGCAAGTTTGCGCCACTCAGGTCAGCGCTACTGAGGTTGGCTCGCACGAGTAAAGCATGACTTAAATCGACTTTGTTTAAATTGACCCCTTGGAGGTTTGCGCCTCTGAGGTTGTCTCCTTTGAGGTTCGCGGCGCTGATATCTACTTTCATTTGGGGGTTTTGCTGTCTCCACTCCATCCATTGGACTGCACCTGCTTTGAGTAAAGCTAGATGCTCTCGATTTGCCATATTTTCTCCTTTATTCCTGTCCCCCACCCTGGGGATTTATCCGACCAGCTACATTTTCAATGGCTGCTAATGCTCCTTTTGCACCTGCGAGAATATCTTGCTCGGCTCCACCTAAGTAAAGCCGTCCAAAACTTCCTACAGCTTGTACTTCGAGGATGTTAATGGCTGCTGCTTTTTCCGCTTCATTCGCAGCTAGTGCGGCGTAAGCAGCTGGCTGAACTTCTAATACATATAGTGTTTCTCCGGCTAGAATTAGCTGTCCTCTGCGTGTGCGGTTAATGAGTTGGGTTTGGTAAGCATCGATGTTGCGGATAATCTGGTTAGAAACTACACGCGGTTTCAGACCGTCTTCTTTTTTAACTCCTAGTGCTGCTAAAATCGCTTGACCAGCAGCGCGGGTTTCTCCTTGAGAGCTAGAATGAATTTCTAATAATCCGTATAGTCGTTCAACTATCTGCACTCCTGGGCGCACTGAGGCTGATTTGAGTGCTATATCTGTAATTCGATTAATTTCAATACCCGGAGAGATTTCAATCCACAGTGATGTATCTCCCGGTAATGGCAGGAAACCTTGGGATACAGTTCCCATATAGGCTGCGTGTTGAGGTTGCAGGTTGTCGAGAAATACAAAACTGCGTAATTCTATTCCCAAGGTGATGCTCTCCAGTCATGAGGATAACAGTAGTCTATTGCAATGTATGAGTTTAACCTTAAATTACCATAAGGCTAGGTACTGTTTTCTTACCTATGACTGAGGTGAAGCGTTTGAATTTCTGTTTGGAGATTGGAGCGAGCCGATTGTTCGGCAACCTCGAACATCAAGGGGGTATGATAGATACGCTGCTGCTGCAAAAAATGCTCTAAAACTTGCCTACGACCTGTAATATATTCGCATTCTGACAACCAGGCATATTCTTGGCGAATAGCATGGGCGTATTCTCTATACTGTTCTGGGTTAGTTGCTAAAATAGCCAAATCTGCATCGAGTAAGACTTGGCTATCATAGTCATCTGTTGCTGCTTGGTGATGTTTGGTGTTGAGAATGAGACGGGTAACAGTAGCTATAGTCTTTGTGGGAATGCCCAAATTACTCAGAATCTTGCAAGCATAGTCAGCGCTTGTTTCTTCGTTATCTTTAGCTTGGGTATTATAAATTACATCATGAAACCACGCCGCTAGTTGCACCGCAGGGAGATCTTGAGCGTAGGCTTGTAAAGTATCAATTGTGCTGAGGACGTGATAAATATGTTTGAGTGTGTGGTAGTGGCGATCGCTTGTAGAATAAGCTTTAACCAAATCACTAAATCCTTGCTCAGTTGCTACGCGCTCAACTCCAAAGCTTTGCAGTGTATGCTGCCAGTAACAAAATAATTGCATTGCTACCTTTAGCGTACTAACGGCTGAATTGGCTCGCTACTTTGCAGGGTAGGAACTGGCTGGTTGCTAAAATTAGGATGTTGGGCATCAATTTGATGTGCTTTTTTTACTAGGCGATTAAATTCGACATCAGACATTTTTGATTGGTTAAAAAATTCCTGGGGGTCAGCAAGATGAGTGTTTGGTAGCTTGTGTCCCATTTCTTTGAATACTAAACCAAGAGGTACATTAATTTCATCTTGGAGTTTGAGGTATCGAGAGAAAATTGTGCCGTAAGCGGAAATTACCGAGCCAACCCCACCTCGTATCTGCGCCCACAAGACATAATAAAGTCCTTTATAATCATCCAGAAAGGAGTCTGCATAACATTGAACTACTGACCCTTCCACACGTTCCAGTTCTGGAGGGAGGAATGGATACGCTACATAGTAACCAGTTCCACAAACAATCAGGTCAAATGTCTCTCGACTACCATCGACAAATTCAACTTCCCAGCCATCAAGGCGACGTACAGCAGGCTTGGGAGTGATTTTTCCATGTTTGAGGTAATAAGGTACTTCGCTGTTAATAGTGGGGTGTTTCTCGAAAATCCGATACTGAGGTTTGGATAAACCATAATCTTCGTGGCTACCGAAACTAAGACGGATAATGGCATGAACGGCGAGACGCGTCAACCAAAATGGCGATCGCAATTTCAGCCACTTAGGAAGTGAAATTCCAGTAAATTTACGGTTTCCAGAACTCTGAGGAACCGAAAAACGCGACATCCATTTTGGCGATCGCCATCCAGGGAAATCAGCAATTGGGACACCAGCAAATGTCTTGGGGATAAACCATACTGATTCGCGCATACTCAAAACAGATTTGGTACTGACACGGGCTGCTTCGGCGGCTAAATCACAAGCTGAGTTTCCACCGCCAATCACCAAAACTCGCTTTCCACGCAGCTGGTCTGGATGCTTGTAATCTTTAGAATGGATAATTTCGCCGTTAAATTCTCCCTGGAATTGGGGAAAACGTTTGCGCCAGTGATGACCATTGCACATCACCACTCCTTTATAAATTCGCTGTTCCCCATCTGCAAAGGTGACTTGCCAAAGATTATTTTCCACTGGTCGCACATTACTAATGGTACGATTCAGTTCAATTTGCCCACGCAAATCAAAATGATCGGCAAAGGAGTTCAAATAATCCAGCATATTCTGGGCGCTGGGAAAGTCAGGATAATGATCAGGCATAGGGAAATGAGTAAATTGGGTAATCTTGCGTGACGAAATAATGTGTGCAGTTTCGTAAACGCCGTGATACCAATTCCCGCCAATATTATCACTGGCATCAACTTGATCATAGGAGATATCAGCAGCTTTCAGCGCTTGAGCCATACCCAAACCGACAAAACCCGCCCCAATAATCAGATGTTTGTCAGAAGTATCGAGCATATTCTGAATTTTACGAGAGTTACTTACTGTGACCATTTTTCAATCTCCTAACGAATACATCATTAATCAAGTTCGCTATTTGAGGAAAATATCGTTTGAGAAGATGGGCATTTTGAGCGATCGCATCCGGAAAGACATGGAGTTTATTGCGCTGAATTCCTCGAATCGTGGCGCGCATTATCTTCGCTGGATCGGTGGCTACATTGTCCAGAAAATCATCCTGAATCTTGCTTAAACTGCCAAATTTTTCACATTGGAGAATGGGGGTACGGCTAAAAAATGGATAAATTGCTGTTACCTTTACATTGTAATCTTTTACTTCATGGAACAATCCTTCACTGAACCCACGCAACCCAAATTTGCTGGCTGCGTAATGGGTTAATCCAGGTGAAGACCACCAGCCTGCTAAGGATGAAATATTGACGATGTGACCTTGTTGACGAGCAATCATATCAGTAGCAAATAAAGCACTTAACCGCATGGGTGTGAGCAGGTTTATTTGCATGAGGCGTTCCCATTTCTCGTTGGGGATTTCGTCCATGCGCCCAAAGACGGCTATCCCGGCGTTGTTAATTAAAATATCGACGGGGATATTCAGTGCTTTTACTTGATGATAAAGGATTTCACAGCCCTCTCTGGTAGAGAGATCAACTGCTAGGCAAGCAAGGACATCACCAGTTTTGACTTGGTGTTGAATTGCTTGAACTCGTTCACGCAGTCCGGCTTCATCGATATCGGTTAAAATCAGTCGGCTACCTGCTTCTAATAACTGTCGGGTTAGTTGTTGTCCAAACCCACCAGATGCACCAGTTATCAACACAACGGCTTGATCTAGTTGGGTCATATTTTTGTTCCAAGTTATAAATATTGATGCAATTAGTTTGTTTTCGGGATTGTAAATCTATACAATTCCGTGTATTTATCTAAGATATCAATTTTTGGTAACTATCACTATTGTTTTTTGTTATACCTGAGCTTGGGTTTGTTGCTCAGGTATAAGTAGGAAAACCTACCACAGAGGCACAGAGGACACTGAGGGAAGAAAGGTGGAGAGTTTTTTTACTCTAAATCTGGGGTGATTTTAGTGTTGTTAGCAGTAGTAGTGACCACGGCACTTTTATGTCTGGTATGAGGGATGAGTATTTTCTCAGTGCGGGTAAGGCTGCTGGTATGAGAAATTTTAGGGAGCGTAGGGAGGCGGGGTGATCGCCTTCTTGATCTACAATGCCATATTGTTGAGCTAGTTCGGCGACTATCTGTACTTTTCCTGTGCGGCGCATGACGTTTGCATCACTCGTCAGGGCTGCAATTACTCTCCCTGTAAATAAGGGAGTTTCCCAGTTATAGCGCTCGGTAAATACTGAATTTTTTGCGTCAGTAACGTTTTCTGAGCCAATATTATCTGCTAGACGGGATATTTGCTCAGTACCCACAATACCCGGCCAAATCGACAGAGAAGCAATGTTATGCGGCTTGAGTTCCACTGACATATCAGATGCTAATCGGTCACAGGCAGATTTACCAGCACCGTAGGCTGCACTAAAAATTTGGGACATTCCACCCCATGAGGAAATGGTACAAATTAATCCCTGTTGACGTTTGACCATGATTCTGGCAGCATAAATACTAGCAATATAATGGCTACGCAAACCAACGTTGTTACTAGCATCCCAAAGGCTGGGTTCACACTCCCAAAAGGTCTTTGATTGAGAGTCGCTTAAGGCTTGGACTCCTGAGAAGACATTATTTACTAATAAATCTAGTTGTCCATTTTGCTCCTCTTCGATGCGTTCAAAGAGCGATCGCACTTGTTCATCGTTGCTATGATCTACTTGGACGGGAATACATATACCACCGGCTTGTTCTACTGCGGCTTGGGTATCTTTGAGATTTCCGGAAATTTCACCACTAGTATTAGAGTTATCTAAACTCCTTCCGGTAATATACACAGTTGCACCGACTTCACCCAGACCAATAGCAATTCCTTTACCAATACCCCGTGTAGCACCTGTGACTAAGGTGACTTTTCCTTCAAGGTTTTTCATTTACAATTTTATCCTCTAGTTCATAAATTGCGATCGCTTCATCTTTACCTCTTAATTTCACAAATTTATCGACTAATCTCAGTGAAAATAACTCTGGCTGAGATAAATTGAAAACTACTGAATCAGTTACCAAAATTCCACATTCATAGTATTTAGTTATACTCTCAACTCGTGAGGCTATATTTACCGCGTCACCTACGACTGTAGAATCAATCCGACTAGTAAATCCTACCGTACCCATGACCACCTCACCACGATGAATGCCAATCCCTACGGCAATTTTTGGTAAACCTTGTTGCGATCGCCTACAATTAAACTGATCAAGAGACTGTTGCATTAAAATGGCGGCATTCATTGCGCCATCAGTGGCTTGATCATCAAACAGCGCCATGATAGCATCACCCATATATTTATCAATAAAGCCACCAGATTCATCTATGGCTTTTCCCATACAAGCTAAATACTCATTTAAAAATAAAAAAATTTCCATCGGTGTCATCGCTTCTGACATGGAAGTATAATTGCGAATATCACAAAATAAAATTGTCATTTTCCGCGTCGAAGCCATACCTACTTCAATGTTTTCTATTCCTTGGGGAGCAATAACTGAAACAAATTTATCTGGTACAAATCGCTCAAATGATTCTAATGTTTTTTGCAACTTACTAAATGATATCTGCAATGCACGTGACATTTCATTGACAGAAATTGCTAATGCACCAATTTCATCTGCTCGATCATAAATATCGGCGCGATGTTGCAAATCTCCATTGGCAATTTTAGCAACGCTCATCTGTAAACGCCGCACTGGTACACTCAATCGATCTGCTAAAATATATGCACAGATCAAACCAATGTTGAGTCCTACAAAACCTACTATCAAAGCTTGATTGACTGCATTGGTAACAGCAATATTTACCCTTTTTAAAGATATACCTATTCGTAAAGTACCCAGTTTTTGTTGACTTAATCCCAAAATATCTGAAGCCACTTCAATGACGGGTTCACCGCGTTTACCTCTGAGATTTTCTCCAAAGTAAATATCTTTGAGCAGAAAGGTTTCAAAGACACGAGTGCGATTTTCAGAAGATGAAATTAGGGCATAATTAGTGACACTTAAAGGTACTAGATCAGGAATATATTGATCTAGAAATTCTTCGGGAGAACCTGCAACGATTTTATCATCTTGACGGATATCCGATACAAAAACATAGACGACATCTTGATTTTCTTGGAGTAAAATGTCTAAATTTATGCGAATTTGACTCCAATTGTCTTGCGATAATTCGTTATAATATGTAGAACTGAGAACTGTAGAAGTAATTTTAGCATCATTTAATTTTTCTTCCCGGTAACGCCCGCTGTCACTTTTTGCCCAGACCGTAACTATAGCAGCAATCAAACCCACAATCAGCAACGTAGTTGAAGTCATGATCTGGGTGCGAATAGAACGAAAAGCTAATATTTTCATAGTTGTGGAGATAACTCTTCGACAAAAGTCACCCATCGCTGGTTCTTAGTTCTGTTGGGACAATCATCACCAAAAGCCAAAGTCACTGGACCCCCCATTTTCGCGGGAATTCGTTGTTTTTCCTCACCCCATCTAGTAGCTAAGAGAATATCACATTTGAGTATATCCTCAGTGACTAATTCTATGGGTTCAGCATTTCGGCGGTCAACTGCTGGTTTACCACGCACGATAACAGAACTAATAGTATTTAAGTTGACACCAGCTAACGAGAGAACATCTCGCAGTCTCACACCGTGTAAATTAACTTGACCACTCGGCCACGACACCCGATAACCAACATTTCGCGTCAGGTTAACTTGGGGTAATTGATCTAAATCCGCTAGATTGAGTTCACGGTTCCCTATACTCACTTTGGCTGGTTCTGTACCAAAGATGATATGAGTTACATAAAACGCCCAACTCGCCTCATCATACTTTTTTCTAATTTCTGGATACTGGGTATAAGGCAAAATTAAATAAATCGGTCCACCTTGGTCACGCGGAATTGGTTGACCATCCTTGGCAACTGCTAAAATAATTGGGTACTTGAGTAAATCTTGGATGTTGATAGTCGTTTGATAGGCATCATAACAGACAAATGTGATTTCCGTGATATCTTTTAGACTAGCAAACTGTTTTATGAGTGAATTTACAGTTATGCCTGTAAATTTAAATACTTTTTGAGGACTCACAATGTTTTGGACATCAACAGTATCAATATTGACTGTAGCTAAATCCTGCAACTGTGACCAATTTAATGTTTGCGTTTTTCCGGTTGCTGTCTGACCTTGTATAACTAAATTCCATTGACGCTGCTGGTTATTTCGAGCTTTTTCTGCCACAATTTCCGCATTGCGATCGCTTGCTTCTTTAAGCCATACTGCCAATTGTTCATCTGTCGGCTTTTCTGTACAACCTCCCAAGCAGACTATAGCTATCCCCAAAGATACTAAAGCCAAGTTTTTCAGACATTCCATACAACCACGTTCAAAACTATTACTTGAGACAGGTTACAAAATGGCGCTAGCTATGTTATTAACAGCACCGTATTAAAGTTTACACTATGATTCAACATTACTCAATGGCGAGTAGCGACGAATATAACCTAATGACTAATGACAAATAACTAATTAGTAATAACAAAATTTATGGTATTACAAGTAAAAACCAGCACCTACGAAGCTAAAACTCAAGAAATTGCTAAACAGTTGCTATCCGCAACCCAAGAAAATCGTTCATTTTTAGGTTCCCTACGCGATCAGATGCGCTGGGATGATAAATTACTCGCTTGGGCAATGAGTAATCCTGGTTTACGGGTACAATTATTTCGTTTCATTGACACACTACCAGCTTTACAAAATAAACCAGAAATTGCCGCACATTTACAAGAATATTTAGGGGAAGAGTCTGTAGAGTTACCCTCAGCTTTAAAGGGAATGCTCAATTTTGCTAACCCTGATTCTATGCCAGGACAAGTTGCGGCGACAACTGTTTCTACAGCAGTGGAAACCTTAGCACATAAATATATTTCTGGAGAAAATATTAAACAAGTTATCAAAACAGTTGAAAGACTGCGTAAAGACAAAATGGCTTTCACCATTGACTTACTTGGTGAAGCGGTAATTACTGAACCTGAAGCCCAATCTTATTTAGAACGCTATCTCGAATTAATGCAGCAATTGGTGGAAGCGTCAAAGAATTGGGCGGTAATTCCGGCTATTGATCAAGCCGATGCTAAACGCATCCCACAAGTTCAAGTTTCTGTCAAGTTAACGGCGTTTTATTCCCAATTTGATCCGTTAGATGCTCAGGGTAGTGAGGAAAGAGTCAGCGATCGCATTCGTATTTTATTACGTCGGGCGAAAGAATTAGGCGCTTCTGTGCATTTTGACATGGAACAGTACGCTTACAAAGATTTAACTCTGAATATTCTGCAAAAGCTGCTGCTAGAAGATGAGTTTAGACAACGGACAGATATTGGTGTCACTATCCAAGCATATCTGCGTGATAGCGAAGAGGATGCTAAAAACCTGATTTCTTGGTTACAACAGCGCGGTTATCCCCTCACAGTTCGTTTGGTGAAGGGCGCATATTGGGATCAGGAAACAATTAAAGCTGAACAAAAGCACTGGAAACAGCCAGTTTATAACGATAAAGCGGCTACAGATGCCAACTTTGAAACTATTACTCAGTTATTGTTAGAAAATCACCAATATGTGTATGCTGCTATTGGGAGTCATAATGTGCGATCGCAAGCTCGCGCAATTGCTATAGCCCAAAGTTTAAATGTCCCTCGTCGTCACTTTGAAATGCAGGTGTTGTATGGGATGGGGGATAAGTTAGCGAAGGCTTTGGTTGAACAGGGTTATCGCGTCAGAGTTTATTGTCCTTATGGTGAGTTGTTACCGGGGATGGCTTATTTGATTCGGCGGTTGTTGGAAAATACGGCTAATAGTTCATTTTTACGGCAAAATCTGGAAAATAGACCGATTGAGGAGTTGTTAGCGCCGCCAAATTTGGATTTGTCTCACGCAAAGGCGCAAAGGCGCAAAGAAGAGGGGAGATTCCTCGGTGTGGCGGATACAGATTATGCAGAGGAAGAGGTTAGAAGGATGTCTGCTGAGGCTTTTGCTTTGGTTCGTCAGCAATTGGGTAAGGTTTATTTACCTTTGGTGAATGGGGAGTATGTGAATACTTCGGAGTTTGTTGATTCTCTGAATCCTTCTAATTTTAGTGAGGTGGTTGGTAAGGTTGGTTTGATGAGTGTGGAACAGGCGGAACAGGCGATGCGGGCGGCTAAGGCGGCTTTTCCTGGTTGGAAGAAAACGCCTGTGAAGCAACGGGCTGGGGTTCTGCGGAAGGCGGCTGATTTGATGGAGAAACGTCGGGCTGAACTTTCGGCTTGGATTGTTTTGGAGGTGGGGAAACCTGTTAAGGAAGCAGATGCTGAGGTTTCTGAGGCGATAGATTTTTGTCTGTATTATGCTGAGGAAATGGAACGGCTGGATGCAGGTGTAAACTATGACGTAGCAGGGGAAACAAATCGTTATATTTACCAAGCAATGGGAATTGCTGTGGTGATTTCTCCTTGGAATTTTCCTTTAGCGATCGCCTGTGGAATGACTGTCGCAGCTTTGGTTGCAGGTAATTGTACTTTGCTCAAACCTGCGGAAACATCTTCTGTAATCACTGCTAAACTCACAGAAATCTTGATTGAGGCGGGGATACCTAAAAGTGTATTTCAATACCTTCCTGGTAAGGGTTCGGAAGTTGGTGCTTACTTGGTAAATCATCCTGATACTCATATCATTGCTTTTACTGGTTCTCAGGAAGTCGGTTGTCGCATTTACGCCGAAGCCGCAACGCTGAAACCTGGACAAAAGCACATGAAGCGGGTAATTGCGGAAATGGGCGGTAAGAATGCCATTATCGTTGATGAAAGTGCTGATTTAGACCAAGCTGTTGTCGGGGTGGTACAGTCAGCATTTGGTTACAGTGGGCAAAAGTGTTCTGCCTGTTCACGGGTGATTGTGCTGTCGCCGGTATATGATGCTTTTGTGCGGCGATTGGTAGAAGCGACAAAATCTTTAAATATTGGTGCGGCTGAGTTACCGAGTACCCAAGTTGGTCCAGTCATTGATGCTAGAGCGCGCGATCGCATCCTAGAATATATTGAGAAAGGTAAGGCTGAAGCACAAGTGGCGTTGGAATTAACAGCACCTGCACAGGGATATTATATCGGACCAGTGATATTTAGTGAAGTACCAGCCAATGCCACCATTGCCCAGCAAGAAATATTTGGACCAGTATTAGCTGTAACGAGAGTCAAAGATTTTGCAGAGGCTTTAGCAGTGGCTAATGGGACTAATTATGCGTTAACTGGGGGACTTTACTCCCGAACACCTTCCCACATTCAACAAGCACAGACAGATTTTGAAGTTGGAAATGTGTATATTAACCGTAATATTACAGGAGCCATCGTTGCTAGACAACCTTTTGGCGGTTTTAAGCTTTCTGGTGTGGGTTCCAAAGCCGGAGGTCCTGATTATCTGTTGCAATTCTTAGAACCCCGCACAGTCACAGAAAATATTCAGCGTCAAGGTTTTGCACCAATTGAAGGCGCGGAATAAAGATAATTCTTTTTTTAACGAACCGCCAAGTACGCCAAGTACGCAAAGGAAAGAAAGAAAAGGAAGAGAAATACTTAATTGAAGTTTATTGAGTTGGACTTACGCAAAAACTCTCTCAAACCCTCTTCCCTTTGTGTCCTTCTCCCAAAGGGAGAGGCTAACGCCAACGTGTCTTCGTGGTTCGTTTCTTCAAAATTTCAAACCCCAAGCAGCAAAAGCCAAAGTCCCCCAACCAACCAAAAAAGCTACACCACCCAAAGGCGTAATTGCACCCAAGTATTTCAAATTAGTTAAACTCAGGGCGTACAAGCTACCTGAGAAAATCGCAATACCAATGATAAATAACCACCCACTAGCTACTAACATGGGTTGAGGTGATGTTGTGCGACTAATTAATAAAGCTATTAACAAAAGTGCTAAAGCGTGGTACATTTGGTAACGTGCGCCTGTATCGAAAATTTCAAGCGATCGCTCACTAATCTTTTCTTTCAAGCCATGAGCAGCGAACGCACCTGCGGCTACAGATAAACCGCCTAAAATGGCAGCTATGCTGACAAATATTTGTGCCATTTCTTTTAGATGTCAAAATGATATGATACTCCCCCTGTTTCGCTCACCTGAAAATCAGCATTGAATTCTTTAGCTTTCATATCTAAATACTCTCTCGCTTCGGCTGGTGGTAGTTGACAATTCATCGCCAAGCCTAAAACAGAGACGCGCCCGTTATTTTCCTGTAGCATTTGATAAAAATTTGATTGCAAGCGATCGCTTAATTGTTTCTGAAGAGCTTTTTTCTCATTCTTGCTTTGACGATAGAACCCTAAGCTCATCCAACCGCCTAACATCATTGTAGGTATACCAAAAATTATCCCATTTCGCGCCGTATTATCCAGTAAATAAACCGCAGGTTCATTGATAAATTCCTCTGCTACAGCCTCATGATATCCTGTGGAAATGGGCTTGAGCATAGATTTTTTTTCAATGGTCGCTGAAACTGATAGTGTCAAGAACATGAATCCTAGTGTTAATAGCCAACCCGCAGCCAATTTTTCAGCAGTCTTCATAATTTCACATCAGATTTTAAACTTTGCTTGCGATTCTAACCTGACTTCTCAAAAGCTTTCATTAAAAACAGATGAATGTGGAGAATTTAAACAGAGAATAGGTAAGTTATGTCACCTTCCTCACTGGGTTCAAAAAAAGCGTTGAATTCTGCGGATTTCTGATTCAGATATTCTTTGGCTTGTTTTCCAGGTAGCTTTGCCTCCATTGCCATCTGTAAAACAGTAATTCTACCATTATTGGTTTGCAGGAGGTGATAAAAAATTGCATCCAAGCGATCGCTTAACTCTTTTTCATCTCTTCGGCGCAAACCCCAAAACATATATCCTCCCCCTGCTGTTAACGGTATACCTAAAATCATTCCCGCCAAAAGCCTATCTTCTGCTTCCTGTCGGATAATAAAATTCTTTTCTCCTTCTAACTCAGATAAAGCAACCAGACTAGGGCGTGTTTTCAAACTACAACCACAACAAAATACAGGCGATAGTAATCATAGCTGTATAATTGGCTGCAAGTTTTTCATATCGGGTGGCAATGCGGCGAAATTGTTTGAGTCTGTTGATAGCGCGTTCGACAATGTT